>NZ_JBWKDP010000003.1:111656-363290 GCF_056435905.1 Streptomyces sp. NPDC043861
CCGTCCCGCCCGCGTGCAGACGGCAGGTGGTTCACGGCAGGCGCCGCCTCACCACCGGTCGGGGCGGAGGGAACCCCGGATCCCGGCGGCCCGATGGTCCTGGACCGGCACCCCGGCCGGCCGCTGACCGTCCCGCCCGCGTGCAGACGGCAGGTGGTTCACGGCAGGCGCCGCCTCACCACCGGTCGGGGCGGAGGGAACCCCGGATCCCGGCGGCCCGATGGTCACGGCCCCGACGCCGAGCGGCCCGGCACAGGACGCCTCCCGTCCGGGGGTCCCGGGCGGGAGGCCACCCGCTACCGGCCCGGTCCTCATCGGTGGTTCTGCCGCGGATGCCCCCGACGGGCCCGGACGGCAGGCGACGCGCCCGCATAGCCTGAGGTCATGACCGCTGACACGTCGTACCGGCTCGACGGGAAGACGGTTCTGCTCACCGGCGCCACGTCGGGAATGGGCCACGAGCTCGCCCTGGCGCTCGCTGCGGCCGGTGCCACGCCGGTGCTCCACGGCCGGAACGAGGACCGGCTCGCGGCAACGGCCGACGAAGTCCGGGCCGCCGCCCCCGGCGTCACGGTTCGCACCCAGGTGGCCGACCTCGCGGACCTGGACCGGGTCCGCGAGCTGGCGGCCCGGGTGAGCGAGAACGAGCCCCGGCTCGATGTGCTCGTCAACAACGCGGCCGTCGGCGGCGGGCCCGACACCACACGGCGCGAGGTGAGCCGCCAGGGCCATGAGCTGAGGCTGGCCGTGAACGTCCTCGCCCCGTACGTCCTGACCCGCGCTCTGCTCCCGCTGCTGGCGGCGTCGGCACCCGCCCGCGTCGTGAACGTGGCCTCGAAGGGACAGGCCCCCGTCGACTTCGACGACGTCATGCTGGAGCACGGCTACGAGGGCATCCACGCCTACTGCCGCAGCAAGCTCGCGCTGATCATGGCGACCATGGACCTCGCGGAGGAGCTCGCCGGCACCGGGATCACGGTCAACGCCCTCCATCCGGCGCACCTCATGGACACGGGGATGGTGCGTCGGAGCGGCTTCGTCCCGGCGGTCCCGCCGGACGAGGGCGTACGGCCGACGCTGCGGCTGATCGCGGACCCTGCGCTGGAGCGGATGACGGCGAAGTACTTCGACCGCTTCGACGAGGTCAGGGCCGAGGAGCAGGCCTACGACCCCGTGGCACGGGCCCGACTGGCGACCCTGATCAGGGACCTGACGGCGGTCTGACGCGACGGGAAAACGGTTGGCAGGCGCTCCGGTACGGCAGGACGATCGGATCATGACACGCACATTCGACCACCTCGTCGCCGAGGCCGAGGCCGTATCCGTCGCCGGCTGGGACTTCTCGTGGCTCGACGGCCGCGCCACGGAGCAGCGTCCCACCTGGGGATACCAGGGCATGATGAGCGAACGTCTCGCCAGGGCCTCCGCGGCTCTGGACATCCAGACGGGTGGCGGGGAGGTCCTCGCCGGGGCCCCCGAGCTGCCGCGGCTGATGGTCGCCACCGAGGCCTGGCCTCCGAACATCGAGAAGGCCACGCGGCTTCTCCACCCCCTCGGCGCGGTCGTCGTCGCCGACACGGACGAGCCACCGCTGCCCTTCGGGGACGAGGCCTTCGATCTCGTCGTCAGCCGGCACCCCGTGGCCGTGTGGTGGGACGAGATCGCCCGCGTACTCCGTCCGGGCGGCACGTACTTCTCCCAGCAGGTCGGCCCCGCCAGCGTCTTCGAGCTGGTCGAGTACTTCCTCGGCCCACAGCCCGATCAGGTGCGCCGCGCCCGTCACCCCGACGACGCCCGGACGGCCGCCGAGGCAGCCGGCCTGGAGATCACCGATCTGCGCTCGGAGTCGCTGCGCACCGAGTTCTTCGACATCGGAGCGGTGATCTACTTCCTGCGGAAGGTCGTCTGGATGGTCCCGGGGTTCACGGTGGCGCAGTATCGCGACCGCCTGCGCGAGCTCCACGACCACATCGAGGCCGAGGGCCCGTTCGTGGCACACACGACCCGCTTCCTGATCGAGGCCCGCAAGCTGGCATGACGGTCCGGGCGGCACTCGTCCGACGGGTGCCGCCGGGGGTGCGCCGGTCCCGCGCCGGAGGGATCATCGGGAGATGAGCCCCACGATTCATCTGGCCCAGCAGGCCGAGGCGGACGAGCTCCTCGGGCGCAGCCCGCTCGCCGCTCTGATCGGCATGCTGCTCGACCAGCAGGTCCCCATGGAATGGGCCTTCTCCGGCCCGTACACCATCGCCCAGCGCCTCGGCGCCGACGATCTGGACGCGCACGAGATCGCGGCCCGCGACCCGGAGGGCTTCGCCGCGCTGCTGTCCGAGAAGCCCGCGGTGCACCGCTACCCCGGTTCCATGGCGAAGCGGGTCCAGCAGCTGTGCCAATACCTCGTGGACGAGTACGGCGGCGACCCGACGGCCCTGTGGCGGGACGTCTCCACGGGCAAGGAGCTGCTCGCCCGGCTGAACGCGCTGCCCGGCTTCGGCAAGCAGAAGGCTCAGATCTTCCTGGCGCTGCTGGGCAAGCAGTTCGGCATCACACCCACGGGCTGGCGGGAGGCGGCGGGACCGTACGGAGAAGCGGGGGCGTACCGGTCGGCGGCGGACATCACGGGCCCCGAGTCACTGGCCAAGGTACGCGCCCACAAGCAGGAGATGAAGCGCGCGGCGAAGGAGGCCAAATAGCCCTGCAGGTACGCCCGAAGACGTACAACATGATGTCAATGCTGCTAAATATCGCGTGAGTTGCGGCACAACTGTTCACAGGACACTCAGAGATCGCTAACTTCCCCTCAACCTCGTTCGCACCGGGAAGGACCTCTGTGAACGCAACCCATCGCAGAGCAGTGGCCACCATGGCCGCAGCCGCACTCGCGACCCCGCTCCTGCTGGCATCCGCCTCCCCCGCCTCCGCCTACCGGCATGACCCTGCCAAGGAAGCGGCAAAGGAAGCGGCCAAGCTCTCCAAGAAGCTGGTCCGCGAATCGTCCGCCAAGGACGCCTTCAAGCACCTGCAGAAGTTCCAGCAGATAGCCGACAGCGCCGCCGGCAACCGTGCCGCGGGCACGCTGGGCCACGACGCGTCGGCAGCGTATGTCTACCAACAGCTGAAGAAGGCCGGATACGACGTCTCGTACCAGGCCTTCGAGTTCATCTACACCGAGACCCAGGCCGAGAAGCTGTCGGTGGTCTCGCCCGAGCCGCGCGACGTCGCGATCTCGGCGATGACGTACACCAAGTCGACGCCGGTCGGCGGCATCAAGGCGGATCTGGTCGCCGTGCCCGTCGACGCCGACGGCACGACCGGCTGTGAGCCCGGCGACTTCGCGTCCGGGACCTTCACCGGCAAGGTCGCCCTGATCAAGCGCGGCGGCTGCACCTTCGCCGCCAAGCAGGAGAACGCGGCGGCCGCGGGCGCGGTCGGTGCCGTGATCTACAACAACACCGAGGGCACGCTCTCGGGCACCCTCGGCGGCCCGGAGTTCGGCAAGATCCCGACCGGCGGCATCACCCTGGCCGAGGGCGAGAAGCTCGCCGCGGACCTGGCCAAGGGCCCGGTCGGCATCAAGTTCGAGGTCCGCCAGCTTCAGCAGAAGCGTTCCACCAACAATGTCATCGCCGAGACCAGGCACGGAAACGCCGCCAACACGGTGATGCTCGGCTCACACCTCGACAGTGTGACCGCCGGCCCCGGCATCAACGACAACGGCTCCGGCTCGGCCGGTCTGCTCGAGGTCGCCCTGGAGCTCGCCAAGGCCGAGAAGAAGCCCGCCAACAAGGTGCGCTTCGCCTGGTGGTCGGCCGAGGAGAACGGCCTGCTGGGCTCGGAGCACTATGTCGCGAACCTCAGCAACCTGGGCAAGAAGGAAATCAAGCTCTACCTGAACTTCGACATGATCGCCTCGCCGAACTACGGTCTGTTCGTCTACGACGGCGACGACTCGGACGGCGTGGGCGCACCGGCCGGCCCGGCGGGCTCCGCACAGCTCGAGCGCGACATCAACGAGTTCATGGACAAGCAGGGCAGGCCGCACGAGGGCACGGACTTCACCGGGCGCTCCGACTACGGCCCGTTCGTCGAAGCGGGCATCGCGTCCGGCGGCACCTTCACCGGCGCCGAGGGCCTCAAGACCGAGGCGCAGGCCGCGAAGTTCGGCGGGACGGCCGGTGTCGCGTACGACTCCTGCTACCACGCCAAGTGCGACGACATCAAGAACGTCAACATGACGGCGTTCGACGCCAACATCGACGTCATCGCCAACGCGGTCGGCACCTACGCCCGTGACCTGAGCTCGCTGCGCAAGCCGGTCACCTCCGTCCCGACGGAAGGCGGCACGGGCAGCGGTGGCGGCCTGCACGACGGCCACGACGTGACCGAGTAGGAACACCACGGGGCTCCGGCTCCACGCGCCGGGTGGGCCGGACTCAGGCCCACCCGGCGCACCCGTTCATCGGCCCGTCGGGCTCGCGCGGACGGTGCCCGGGGAGCCCGAGGACGGACGCCCGGGCCATCTGTCGGTGAATTCGGCACCCAGCCCGCCCGGAACCCGCGGAACGACAGCCGGAGCAGGTCGCCCCCGGTCCGCTCTGCCGCCGGAACCGGACCCCATGAGGCCCGGCGCCGGGCCCCGTGCACCGCTTTCACCGGCGCCGACGCGCCGTGCCGAACAGCGAGCGCGAGATCTCACGGCCCAGCTGTGTACCGACCGAGCGGGCCAGGGACGTGAAGAGCCCGCTGCCCATGACCTGCCCGACGAGGGACTCGTCCTCCCGACGTCGCGGAGTGCGAGCGGCGGCCTTCTCCGCCCTCGCCGCCTCCTTCTCCGCCCTCGCCGCCTCCTTCTCGGCGTCCGCCTCACGCGCCGCCCGCAACGCCGCCGCCTCCGCCGCCTGCTGTTCGGCGGTCAGCTTCTCGAACGCCGACTCGCGGTCCACAGCCTGTGCATAGCGCGGGTGCAACGCCGAGGACCGCACCGCCCGGTCCAGTGCGGCCGCTTCCACCGGCCCCATCAGCGACCGAGGCGCACGCATCCGGGTGGCGGCCACCGGAGTCGGGGCGCCCGTGTCGCTCAGGACGGTGACGACGGCCTCGCCGGTGCCGAGGGAGGTGAGCACCTCCTCCAGGTCGTACGCCGAGTCCGGGAACGTGCGCACCGTGGCCCGCAGCGCCTTCGCGTCGTCCGGTGTGAAGGCGCGCACCGCGTGCTGCACCCGGTTGCCCAGCTGCGCCAGTACGTCCCCCGGGACGTCCTTCGGGGTCTGGGTCACGAAGAAGACCCCGATCCCTTTCGAGCGAATCAGCCGCACGGTCCGTGTGATTGCCTCCAGGAACGCCTTCGACGCCCCGTCGAAGAGCAGGTGCGCCTCGTCGAGGAAGAAGACCAGCTTCGGCCTTTCCAGGTCCCCGGCCTCCGGCAGACCGCCGAAGAGATCGGCGAGGAGCCACATCAGGAACGTCGAGAAGAGCTGCGGCCTGTCCTGCACCGCAGCCAGTTCCAGTACGGAGACGATCCCTCGTCCGTCCTGCGCCGTCCGCAGCAGCTCGGCCGTGTCGAACTCCGGCTCCCCGAAGAAGTCGCCCGCGCCCTGCTGCTCGAAGGCCGTGAGCGCCCGCAGGATCACCCCGGCTGTGACGGTCGAGAGCCCGCCGATGTTCTTGAGTTCCTGCTTTCCCGTGTCCGACACCAGGAAGGCGACCACGGCCCGCAGGTCCTTCAGGTCCACCAGCTCGAGCCCCTTGGCATCGGCGTAGTGGAAGATCAGCCCGAGCGACTGCTCCTGGGTCCGGTTGAGCTGCAGCACCTTCGACAGCAGGACGGGCCCGAACGCGGTGACGGTGGCCCGCACCGGGATGCCGGGGCCGATACCGCCCAGGGAGTAGAACTCGCAGGGGAACCCGGCTGCCTGCCACTCCTGCCCCACCTGCCCGGCACGGGCAGTGGTCCTCTCCCCGCCTTCGCCGGGTGCGGAGATGCCCGAGACATCGCCCTTGATGTCGGCCAGGAAGACGGGAACGCCGTTCGCCGACAGCTGCTCGGCGATCAGCTGCAGGGTCTTGGTCTTGCCCGTCCCGGTGGCCCCGGCGACCAGACCGTGGCGGCCCAGCATGCCGAGCGGAACCCGGATCTGCGCCTCCGGGTGGCACCGGCCCTCCCAGAGCAGGGCGCCCAGATCGAGCACGGGGCCGGCGAACGCGTATCCGGCGGCGATCGCCTCCGCCTCGGGCGGGAGCGCCGGCGACGAGCCGGCCCCGGGCGGCAGCGTCCCCGACGCGCCCGGGCCGGGGGGCGGTTGCTGCTCGGGCTCACTCATATCAGGGCCCCTATTCCGGGTTTGCGAGGTTTTGACCAGCATCGCACCGGCGTCGCGTGGCTGCGCCGACCGCCGCTTGCCCGGTAGGCTTTCCGTGTGATCTTCAAGCGCATCGGCAACGGGCGGCCGTATCCCGACCACGGCCGGGAAAGCACCCGACAGTGGGCGGATGTCGCGCCGCGCCCGGTCCGCCTCGATCAGCTCGTGACGACCAAGGGCCAACTCGATCTCGAAACCCTGCTCGCCGAGGACTCCACGTTCTACGGCGACCTCTTCGCCCATGTCGTGAAGTGGCAGGGCGATCTGTATCTCGAGGACGGGCTGCACCGTGCCGTGCGTGCGGCGCTCCAGCAGCGGCAGGTGCTGCACGCCCGTGTGCTGGAGCTGGACTGATTTTCGAGGCTCTTCCGGTACCGGCCGCCCGCTTCCCCGGCCGGTCTCCGGCGACCCCTGATCGACCCTTTCGGGACCCAGGTCCTGGGCTGTCGTCCGACCCGTACGGGCGCAGTTTGGGACCATACGGACGCCGTCGGATGATCGTTTAGTAGCCCATGTCCCGGGACCGCACTACGCTGCGCCCATGAGCATGCTCACTCCCCCAGGCATGGGCGGAAAGTACCGCATTACGGGCAACGCGTATCCGCGTATGCGCCCCCGCCCCCGTCGCGGCAGGATCGTGATCGCAGTTGTCGCCGCCGTTGCCGTCCTGGGCCTTGGCGGCTGGGGAACGCTGCAGCTCATCGACGTCTTCTCGGGCGATGGCAAGAAGGCAACGGCCAAGGGCAATGTGGCTGCGACCTGTGAGCCGCAGGCGTCTCCCTCGGCCGCACCCGCACCGCCGAATCCCGCCGGGATCACGGTGAACGTCTACAACGCGACCCCGCGTGGCGGCCTGGCGAAGGCCACCGCCGACGAACTGAAGAAACGTGGCTTCGCCATCGGCAAGGTCGGCAACGCCCCCGCGGCGTACGACAAGAAGGTCCCCGGCGCCGCCATGCTGCTCGGCGCGGCCACCGCGCACGAAGGACCGCTCCGGGTGCTGGCCACGCAACTGTCAGGCGCCCAGCTCAGGGTCGACGCCCGCAAGACCGCGGACGTCGATCTGATCCTGGGCACGGCCTTCAAGTCGCTCACGGCCAAACCGGCGGCGGACAAGGCCCTGGCGGCGCTGACCGCGCCGCCGAAGCCTGCGGCGAAGTGCTGAGCGGACACCTCAGGGCGACGGGGTGAGGACCGGGCGGTGGGCCCGGGCCCACCGCCGTCGCCGAAGCCCCGGTACCGTCACGGCGGTGCGGGGCGGTGCGGAGAAGCTCTCAGGGCCTCTTCGGAGCCACGACCGGACCCCGGACGTTCCTGGCTACTCCGCCGCTCCGTACATCCGGTCGCCCGCGTCCCCGAGGCCCGGAACGATGTAGCCGTGCTCGTTGAGGCGCTCGTCCACCGAGGCGGTGACGACCGTCACCGGCGTGCCGGCCAGGTCGCGCTCCATGACGGCCACCCCTTCGGGCGCCGCCAGCAGCACGACCGCGGTCACATCGTCGGCGCCACGCCTGATCAGCTCCTGGATCGCCGCGACCAGTGTGCCGCCGGTGGCCAGCATCGGATCGAGGACGTAGACCTGGCGGCCCGAGAGGTCCTCCGGCATGCGCGTCGCGTACGTCGACGCCTCCAGGGTCTCCTCGTTGCGGATCATCCCGAGGAAGCCCACCTCCGCGGTCGGCAGCAGCCGCACCATGCCGTCCAGCATGCCCAGGCCTGCCCGCAGGATCGGCACCACCAGCGGGCGCGGACGCGAGAGCTTGACGCCCGTGGTCCGTGACACCGGGGTCTCGATGTCGATCTGCTCGGTGCGCACGTCCCGGGTGGCCTCGTAGGCGAGCAGGGTCACCAGCTCGTCGGCGAGCCGCCGGAAGGTCGGGGAATCGGTGCGCCGGTCGCGCAGGGTGGTGAGTTTGTGCGCCACCAGGGGGTGGTCGACAACGTGGATCCGCATGTGCCCAACAGTAGCCGGGACCGGACAGCCCCTGGCATCAACGGGTACTTCGGAGGGAAGGTGGGACGTACCCCTTCCAGCGTTGAGGTGGTGTGGCCGATGCCGGACCGGGAACAGCAGGACAAGGAGCAACAGGAACAGCCTGGGCTGGGGGACGAGGCGCAGCGCCGGCGGCGGCGCGCCCAGTTCCTCCGCGAACTGAACGAGGCCAAGGCGCTGCGCGAGCGCGTCCAGCCGCGCCGTGCTCGCGCGGCCCGGATGCGCCAGGCCATGCGGATGCGCACCTTCCGCTGGTGAGTCCGAGTACGCCCCCGGGCGGGCTCTTCGACTGAACGCGTGCACGACGCAACGCCGGAAGACCTCTCGCGAAGCCGCTGTTTCTGTCACGATTCCGAAGGGCGGGGCCACCAAGCGCACCGCCGGTCGTCACAACTCTGATCAGTGGGAGAGTCACGGTGTACTTCGCCGCACTGCTCGCGCGCACCGAAGACGGGTGGGAAGCGAGCGACACAGAGCTCGACGATGTGGAGACCCTGTCGGATCTGACCGACTTGGCCCGCGACGCCTCGAGGGACGAGGACACCGTCCTCGTCTTCATCGAGCAGGAGGACGCATGGTTCGGCGTCGTCCGCGTGGAGGGCGAGGAGGACCCTCGCATCTACGTGTCGGACGCCGCCGCTGCCGCCCGTTCCTCGTACGGGGAGATCCTCACCAAGGAACTGCTGGGCGGGGACCAGGACGACGACGACGCCGACCTGGACTCGCTCGACCTCGACGGCACGGAGGACGGCGAGCCTCTCACGGCCGAGGAGGAGGGGGAGGACGAGGCTTCGGCCTCGGCCGAAGCCGTTCCGGCAGGACCGGCCGGAGACCGCGAGATCCTCGCGGACCTCGGGATGTCCACGAAGGAGCTGCTGTCCCTCGACACGGACGCACTGGCCGAGATCGCGGACGCGCTCGGCGCGGCCGAGATGCTGGAGACCGTGCGCTAGTGACCGGAGCCGTGCCCGATCCCGTGGTGCCGGACGTGCCGGGAGCGGGGACCGCGCCCGATCCCGTACGCGCCCCGTGGGAGGCGTCCATGCGCCTGGCCCTGGCCGAGGCGGCACGGGCGGCGCAGACCGGTGACGTGCCGGTCGGCGCCGTCGTGCTGGGGCCGGACGGGGCGGTCCTCGCCGTGGGCCACAACGAGCGCGAACTGAGCGGCGACCCCACGGCGCACGCCGAGGTGCTCGCGCTCCGCCGGGCCGCGGCGGAGCGCGGGGAGTGGCGGCTGACCGGCTGCACGCTCGTCGTCACGCTGGAACCGTGCACGATGTGCGCGGGCGCGCTCGTGCTGTCCCGGGTGGACCGGGTGGTCTACGGCGCACGGGACGAGAAGGCGGGTGCGGCCGGCTCGCTGTGGGATCTCGTACGGGACCGGCGGCTCAACCACCGCCCGGAAGTCGTCCTCGGCGTGCTGGAGAAGGAGTGCTCGCAACAGCTGTCGGCGTTCTTCCGGGACGGCCCCGGGAACGGTGCCGGAGACCGCTGATCGATATCGATTTCAGAGCACGGCCCACCTTGGGCTAAGCTCTCTCCCGGTAGCGTGTCCGAGCGGCCGAAGGAGCTCGCCTCGAAAGCGAGTGTGGCGCAAGTCACCGAGGGTTCAAATCCCTCCGCTACCGCTGTCGAACGAAAGGGCGGTCCCGTTGGGGCCGCCCTTTCGCGATCTCCCGCTGGTGCGCCCTGACGGCCGGTCAGCACGCCGTGGGAGCGGCGGAGCGCCCGCCGCACGCCCGGACCGCACCAGCGCCGGACCGGCCGGCATGCACGGAAGGGCCCCGGTGTACTCCACCGGGGCCCTTTGTCATGCAGTTGCCGTTCGCCCGCCTCTGCGCTTCCGGGGAGGGAGGTGGAGAGGAGGCCGGGGGAGCGGCCTCTCGGGGGACAAGCCGCTCCCCCCGATAAGAACCGGTCCGCCGGACCCGGGCCGCTCTCGGGGGGAAGCTCACGGCACGGATCCCCGCAGTGGGGGCCGGTTCCTCACCCGTCGGATCCCTGCCGGTTCCTCCGGGCTCGACTCCCATGGTGCGCCCGCGGGCACCCTCGGCGGGCCCGACCAAGGGCCCTTATCGCCGGGACCTTGGTCCCTAAACGGCTCGGTTAGACTCACGCGACTTGTCAGGGGACGCAGGGGAGACAGGACCGATGGTGCAAACGAAGAAGATCGCCCTCTACATAGTCGTCGTCTTCGTGCTGTACACGATCATCAACTCTCCGGACCGCGCCGCCGACCTGGTCCAGGTAGGGTTCGAGGGCATTTCGAGCGCCGCTCAAGGCGTCGGAGAGTTCATGACCGAGCTCGTCAACTAGGTCGACACGAGGAGCGTCCCCTTGATCCGCCATCTGGTCCTGTTCAAGCTCAACGAGGGCGTCGAGCGTGACGAGCCCCGGGTTGTCGCCGGCGTGAAGGCCTTCCAGGAACTCGGCGGCATCATTCCCGAGCTCGAGTTCTGGGAGTGCGCCTGGAACATCACCGACCGGCCGATCGCCCATGACTTCGCGATCAACTCGGCGGTCGCCGACAAGGAAGCCCTGCAGCGCTACATCGAGCACCCCGATCATCAGGCGGCCGCCGGACAGTGGCGCGAGTTCGCCACGTGGGTGATCGCCGACTACGAGTTCTGACCCCCCTGGCACCCCGGCATCCCCGAGCCCCCACCGCAACGGTGGGGGCTTTTTATTACTTGCGCGGGAACCCGCCCTCAACACGGAGTTATGGGGTGCTTGCACACAGTGGACATGTCTTGTGATGCTATGACCGCTTTTGACGGATGAGTTCACCGATACCGATCCGCTGTTCGAACCGCGAAGGGGTGGCGAGACCGTGCCGGCCAGTACTGCGCCCCAAGTGCCGCCCCAGAACGAGACCGAGGACCGGCCCGCCAGACCCCAGAGCCGAGGCGCGGACACCAGGGCGCTCACCCAGGTCCTGTTCGCACAGCTCAAGGAGCTGGAGCCGGGCAGCCCCGAGCACTCACGGGTGCGCGCCGCCCTGATCGAGGCCAATCTGCCGCTGGTGCGGTACGCGGCAGCACGCTTCCGCAGCCGCAACGAGCCGATGGAGGACGTGGTCCAGGTCGGCACGATCGGCCTGATCAATGCGATCGACCGGTTCGACCCCGACCGGGGGGTGCAGTTCCCCACCTTCGCCATGCCGACCGTGGTCGGCGAGATCAAGCGCTACTTCCGCGACAACGTACGGACCGTCCACGTGCCGCGCCGGCTGCATGAACTGTGGGTACAGGTCAACGGCGCGACCGAGGACCTGACGACGGCTCACGGACGGTCCCCGACTACCGCGGAGATCGCCGAACGGCTGAAGATCGGCGAGGACGAGGTCCTCGCCTGCATCGAGGCGGGGCGCTCCTATCACGCGACCTCGCTGGAAGCCGCGCAGGAGGGAGACGGGCTGCCCGGACTGCTGGACCGGCTCGGATACGAGGACCCCGCCCTCGCCGGAGTCGAGCACCGGGACCTCGTACGCCATCTGCTCGTACAGCTGCCCGAGCGGGAGCAACGGATCCTTCTGCTCAGGTACTACAGCAATCTGACGCAGTCGCAGATCAGCGCGGAGCTGGGGGTGTCCCAGATGCATGTGTCAAGGCTCCTCGCCCGGAGCTTCGCACGACTGAGATCCGCAAACAGGATCGAAGCGTAACCGAAACGGGTAGACACCTTTCAGCCCACTTCGAGCCGCACAAAAGCCTCAGAACCCCTTTTTCCTGCACTGATTTGACGCCTCGTTGTCGACATGTCACTACAGCGCGTTGCCGACATGTGACATTCTGCGGAAACCGCGTTTGCCGCGGCCCCGCCTCCGGTATTCAGGTGGAGGCTGCGTTCCTCCGATGGTCGCGGCCCAGGCGACCGTCCGCGACCTCCAGGGGGTGGCATGTCCGCAGAACAGGGCAGCTCGAAGGTGCTCACGCGCGAACTCGGCGCTCCCTCGCCCGACGTGCTTCCGGTGCAGGCACCCGCGCCGGTGCCGTCGCCCCCGGAAGCTCCGGAAACCCCGCAGGCGCAGGCGGCCCCGCAGGCACTCGACACCCGTACGCTCTCCCGCTCCCTCTTCCTGCGGCTGGCCGCACTGGAGGAGGACAGCCCGGAGCGTACGTATGTGCGCGACACCCTCATCGAGCTCAATCTGCCGCTGGTGCGGTACGCGGCAGCACGCTTCCGCAGCCGCAACGAGCCGATGGAGGACATCGTCCAGGTCGGCACGATCGGCCTGATCAAGGCGATCGACCGGTTCGACTGCGAACGGGGCGTGGAGTTCCCCACCTTCGCCATGCCGACCGTGGTCGGCGAGATCAAGCGCTTCTTCCGTGACACCAGTTGGTCGGTGCGTGTGCCGCGCCGGCTGCAGGAGCTGCGGCTCGCGCTGACCAAGGCGAGCGACGAGCTGGCCCAGAGGCTGGACCGGTCCCCGACGGTGCCCGAGCTCGCCGCGGCGCTCGGCGTCTCGGAGGAGGACGTGGTCGACGGTCTCGCCGTCGGCAACGCCTACACCGCCTCGTCGCTCGACTCCCCGTCCCCCGAGGACGACGGTGGCGAGGGCTCGCTGGCGGACCGTCTGGGCTACGAGGACAGCGCGCTGGAGGGCGTCGAGTACCGCGAGTCCCTCAAGCCCCTGCTCGCCAAACTCCCCCCGCGGGAACGCCAGATCATCATGCTGCGCTTCTTCGCGAACATGACGCAGTCCCAGATCGGCGAGGAGGTCGGCATCTCGCAGATGCATGTCTCGCGGCTGCTGACCCGCACGCTGGCCCAGCTGCGGGAAGGCCTCATCGGGGACTGACGGTCGTCAGTGGGGGCCGGCGCGGTCCCCACATCCCCACCGGGCGGGTCTGCCGGGGCAGTGCGATGGGCGCACCGCCCCCGCAGCCGCAACAGGGCGGCGGGCGATTACCTCGCCGGCCCGCACAGTGCTCTCCGGCGCCCGGGAGCATGCGCCCCACCCCGCGTTTCCCGTCCAGGAGCATGCGTCCCACCCCACTTTCCCGTCGCGGGGTTCCTCATTGACGGATCGTCAGACACACTGGCGCGATGCGACGGCGACGGCTCGGCTATGGGCTCGCAGGGGTCGCGCTCTGCCTCGGTGGGGTGCTCGCCGCCTGCGGCGGCGGGGGGCCCGGCGACGGCTATGTGGCCATCGGGGCCGCGGGCACAGGCCCCGACACCGGGCCGAAGGCTGCGGTGCGGCCGTCCGGGGAGGTCGAGTTGGTCCCCCTCGACGGATCGACGCCACGCCCGCCCGGCTCGGGCGGTGCCTCGGGTACGCCGCCCATGACCGCCGACAGTCCCGGACCGAGCAGACCTCCGAGCGCCGGTGCGGGCACGGAAGCAGCAACGGGGACGGGAGCGGGCGCAGGCACGGCCGCCGGAACACCGAGCGCACCCGGCCGTACGGTGTCACCCTCGCGCCCCCCGGCCGGAGGCGCCGGCGGATCGTCCGGCCCCTCGCCGACGCCCCCGCCCGGCACGACCGCGCCCGCCCCGCCGCCGGGTCCTGCTGTGCTGACCGTCGGGGCCCCCGTGCGGGGCAGCACGGAGAAACGATGGTGCGAGACGGTGACGCTGGAGTTCCGGAACACCGGCGGCTCGGCAGTACGGTCGGGCAGCGTGCGGTTCGGGACGCACATCATCGGCGCGCTCGGGATCGACTGGGCGACCGTGGAATCGGCACAGCCGCTGCCCACGCCGATCGCTGCCGGCACGGCGAGGACCCGTACGTACACGGTGTGCGTCGACGCCTGGCGCGTTCCGCTCGGCATGCACATCGAGACACAGGACGTGCACGCCGAGTACCGGGACGCGTCCGCGCAGTAGCGTCGTGCGTCCGACGGGCAGCCCGACGGCGCAGCGAGCGGGTGCGGCGGGTACCGCGGACCGGTGGGAGCTCGGGGGCACGCCCTTGGGCGTGCCCCGGGTCCGAGGATGCGCGGCAGGGTGCACCGCTCCCCGCCGGTCAGGTGCTACGCGAGCGCCAGCCAGGCCACCGCACCGAGGATCGCGACGACCGCCACCAGGCCGATGACCAGGCCGATCCGGGGGCCGGACTGCTTCGCGGCTCCGGCCGACCGTCCGCCGCCTTGCCGTGGCGCACCCTCGTCGACGAAGGCGCGGAACATCTGCGTACTGCCCGCGGGGTCGTAGCTGCCCTCGGGACCCTGGGGGGCTTGGGGGTTGTGTGCCATGGGCCAGGACACTAGCGAACCCGGTTGACCCGCCCAACCCCCGGCCCGGCGCCATCGCGACATACCCCCAGCATGTCCGCACCATGACCTCGCACATGCAAATCCTTTTGCCTTCCTTTACTCCGAGGAGCCCATTTTCGTTTGCCTGCAGCAACCATCCGCTTCTATGGTTGCCCTAAGCAACAAGATCTGGGGGTGCCTTCCCATGGCCGAACGGAGCCAGTACGAGGAACTGGCCCGGCAGATCAGCGCCGTGGGTGCCGTCAAACGCGGTCTCTCCCGGCTGCTGCCCGCCGAGTGCCCATCCGGGTCCGCGGCCGTACTGGCCCTCCTCGACCGGTACGGCGAGATGCGGGCCAGCCGGCTCGCCGAGCTGCTCGCCGTGGACATGTCGGTGACCAGCCGGCATGTCGCCCATGTCGCCGAGCGCGGCTGGATCGAGCGCTCGCCCGATCCGGACGACGGCCGTTCCCGCATCCTGCGGCTCACGCCCGCGGGGCGGGACATGCTCGACGACCTGGGCCGGCGGACCACCGACCTGTTCGCCCACCACCTCGGCGACTGGACCGACGAAGACGTCGGACAGCTCAACGCGCTGCTGGCCCGTCTCCGCGACTCCTTCGGGGACTGCAGGGCCCACCCCGGCCGCACACCCGCACCTGTCACCGCACAGCACACCTAAAAGACGAGAAAGACCGAGAAAGACAAGGAAGTTCATGGCTACGACCACACCGACCGGTGTGCGGGGCGGCCACGCCAAGACCCGGGACACTGGCTCGCCGATGACGCACCGGCAGATCATGGAGGCGTTGTCCGGGCTGCTGCTCGGCATGTTCGTCGCCATCCTGTCCTCGACGATCGTCTCCAACGCCCTGCCGGAAATCATCACCGACCTCGGTGGCGGCCAGTCCGCCTACACCTGGGTGGTCACCGCGGCCCTGCTGTCGATGACCGCCACCACGCCCCTGTGGGGCAAGCTGGCCGACCTCTTCTCCAAGAAGCTGCTGGTCCAGATAGCCCTGCTCATCTATGTGGCGGGCTCGGTCGTCGCCGGACTCTCCCAGAACACGGGCATGCTGATCGCCTGCCGGGTCGTCCAGGGCATCGGCGTCGGCGGTCTGACCGCCCTCGCACAGGTCATCATGGCCGCGATGATCGCGCCGCGGGAGCGCGGCCGCTACAGCGGCTACCTCGGGGCGACGTTCGCCGTCGCAACGGTCGGCGGACCCCTGCTCGGCGGTGTCATCACCGACACCGAATGGCTGGGATGGCGCTGGTGCTTCTACGTCGGTGTGCCGTTCGCGCTCATCGCACTCGTCGTGCTCCAGAAGACCCTGAAGCTCCCGGTCGTGAAGCGACAGGTGAAGGTGGACTGGTCGGGCGCACTCTTCATCAGCGCCGCGGTGTCCCTGCTGCTGATCTGGGTGACCTTCGCCGGCGACAAGTACGACTGGCTGTCCTGGCAGACGTACGCCATGACCGGTGGCGCCGTCGTCCTCGGTGGGCTCTTCCTGCTCATCGAGTCCAGGGCGAGCGAGCCGATCATCCCGTTGCGGCTGTTCCGCAACCGCACCATCACGCTGGCCTCGCTGGCCTCGCTCTTCGTCGGTGTCGCGATGTTCGCGGGCACGGTCTTCTTCAGCCAGTACTTCCAGCTGGCACGGAACGAGTCGCCGACCATGTCCGGCGTCATGACCATCCCTATGATCGCCGGACTCTTCCTCTCGTCGACGGTCAGCGGAATGATCATCACCAAGACCGGCCGGTGGAAGGCATGGCTGGTCAGCGGTGGTGTCCTGGTGAGCGGCGGGCTCGGACTGCTGGGCCAGATCCGCTACGACACCGACTACTGGCGTATCGCGGTCTTCATGGCCGTCATGGGCCTCGGCCTCGGCATGATGATGCAGAACCTGGTGCTCGCCACCCAGAACCAGGTGGCTCCGAAGGACCTGGGCGCGGCCTCGTCGGTGGTCACGTTCTTCCGCTCGCTGGGCGGTGCGATCGGTGTCTCGGCGCTCGGTGCGGTGCTCGCCAACCGGGTCACGCACTACGTCGAGGACGGGCTCACCGCCCTCGGCCCGAAGGGTGCGGCACTGAGCCACAACGGCACGGGCGGCGGGAGCATCCCCGACCTGGACACACTCCCGGCCCCGATCCGCACGGTCATGGAGAGCGCGTACGGGCACGGTGTCGCGGACGTCTTCCTGTGGTCGGCACCGTTCGCGGTGCTCGCGTTCCTGGTGACGCTGTTCATCAAGGAGGTGGCGCTGAAGAGCAGTTCGCTGCCCGAGGCTGCCGCCGAGGAGTCCGGGCCGGAGGCTCCGGCTCAGGATCCGGTTCCGGCCGCCATGGCCGTGGCAGGTGCCGAGGACGTGACCGGGGCCACCGCAAGCGCCGGCACGGGCACCGGCACCCCGGTGCGCGGAGTCGTGCGGGGCGCGGAAGGTGCCCCCGTCGAGCGGGCCGCCGTCACCCTGATCTCACTGGGCGGGCGGCAGTTGGGCCGGGCGATGGCCCAGCCCGACGGCTCGTACGCACTCGACGCTCCGGGGTCCGGCTCGTACGTCCTGATCGCCTCCGCCGACGGCTTCCAGCCGCAGGCCTCCACGGTGGTCGTCGGTGACGAACCGCTCGCCCACGACATCGTGCTCGTCGGGACCAGTGGCCTGACGGGTGCCGTGGTCGCGGCCCTGGGCGGTGACCCGGTGGCCGGCGCCATGGTGATCGTCACCGATGTGCGCGGCGATGTCCTGGCCACCGGGGAATGCGCTGCCGACGGCGGATTCTCGTTCACCGAACTGGTCCCGGGTTCCGTGACCGTCGCCGTGAACGCGACCGGCTTCCGGCCGCAGGCCCTGCCCGTGGAGATCGGCGGCCAGGGCGTGACCCGGATCGAGGTGGCCCTGCAGACCGGTGCCCTGGTCCAGGGCGTCGTTCGGGCAGCCGGCGACCAGGGGACCAGGAGGCCGCTCGCCGACGCACGGGTGACGCTCCTCGACGCCGCGGGGAACGTGGTCGCCACCGCGACGACCGGAGATGACGGGGCGTACGCCTTCGCCGACCTGGACACCGGCGCGTACACGGTCATCGCGGCCGGCTATCCGCCGGTGGCGGGGTCCCTCACCGTCGCCGGCCGCGGGATCGACGGCCACGACATCGAACTCGCCCACCCCGGCGAGTGATCCGACCCCCGGGCGACGCTCCGAGCGGAGGCGCCGCCCGGGGCCGGGGCGGCGGGCAGGGACGGCCTGCCGCCCCGGCATTCGCACAGAGAGAACGGGACACGCGAGGGGACTGAACGCACACGTCAGGACCCGGGACGGCTGGGCGGTCCAGCACGCGGTCGTGACCCTGACCGACGCGACCGGCACCCAGGTGCTGCGGGCCGAGGCGGACACGGACGGAGCCGTGCACACGGCGTCGGCGCTGCCGCCCGGCCCGTACACGGCGATCGTGACGGCCGTCGGTTACGGCCCGCACGAATCGACCGCCCTCGTCACCGCGAGCGGCTGGGCCGACGTCGGCACGGTGGTGCTGGCCCGTAGCGGCGGATCCGAACTGCCGCCGCCGGGAGGCGAAGGGGCGGTGGCTCAGGCCCCGGGATTGCGGGCCACCATCGCCTCGATCCCCGCGATGACCAGCTCCAGCGCAAAGGTGAAGTCCCGGTCGAGCATCTCCTCGACCGTGCCCCCGCGCGCCTTCATGATCTCCTCCGCATCCTCGATCATCTCGGCGAGCGCAGGGAGTTCCCTGGCCGCACCCAGGGCCTCCTCGTAGAACGCGTCCAGGGTCACCCCGGCGGCCGCGCAGCGCTTCTTGAGGTGCCCCTCGACCGTGCCCGAGCCGTAGACGAACTGGAAGACCGTGTTCAGTGCAGCCGTCCGCCACTCCAGCGAAAGGCCGGTGTTGCGGACGATCTGCTGCGCGGAGTGCGAGAAGCGGATCGCGTGCGGGCCGATGTTCAGGAAGCTGCCGACGAGCGGGGACACCCACGGATGCGCGACCAGTAGCCGCCGGTAGCCGGTGGCGAGCTCGCACAGCTGGTCGCGCCAGTCCGCGCCCTCCTGAGCGGGGTCGGGCAACCGGATCTCGCCGAACACCGCGTCGAGGGCGAGCTCGAGCAGATCGTCCTTGGTGTCGACGTACCAGTAGACGGACATCGCGGTCACGCCGATCTCCGCGGCGAGCCGGCGCATGGAGAACTTGGCCAGCCCCTCCGTGTCGAGGAGCCGCACGGTCACCGCAGTGATCTTGTCCCGGTCGAGGCCGGAGGGCTGCTCGGCCTTCCGGCTTCGCGGAGTCTTGCCCTCCAGCCACACGCTCTTCCGCACCGGATGCTTCGTGCGGTCGGCTGCCGACACCATGGTGTTCCTCCTCATCGCGCCGGATCATCGCGCCGGACGTACGGACCGGAATTCACCGGTCCGCACGGTCCACCCGGTCACGATGCTATGCCGCCGGTCAGACGCAGTACGCCCGCCGTGAGGAGTCCGGCGGCCCGACCAGCCCGGCGACCCGGCCAGCACCACGGCCCCACCAGCACCGCGGCCCGACCAGTCCGGCCGTTCTCAGGAGGCCACCTGCCGCGAGGAGTCCTGCTGCGGGGAGTCCGACTGCGGGGAGTCCTGCTGCCGGGTCATGTCCTGTTGCCGGGAGTCGGCCCGCTCGGCCCGTCGCAGCAGCACCGCGGCCAGCACGCCTCCCGCCAGCACCGCCACCGCGCCGACCAGCTGGCTCGTCTGAAGGCTGGAGGCGAAGGCATCGGCGATGCGCGCCTTCTCCGCAGGGCCTTCCGCCGCGGCGAGCGCCGCCGGGAGGGAGGCCGCGGAGACGGCGACGAGCGAGGCGAAACGGGAGTTCAGCACGGCACCCAGCACGGCCACACCGAGGCCGTTCCCGAATTCGGCCAGCGTGCCGTTGATTCCGGCTCCGACGCCCGCCTTCTCGACGGGAATTGCACTCATGATGGCGGTGGCCATGGCGGGTTGTGCGACGGCGACACCGGCGCCCATCAGAACCAGGCCGAGCAGCATCCCGCCATAGCCACCGTCGGTCCCGCCGCCGAGCACGGCGATGGCCGCGAGTCCACCCGACACCATCGCCATGCCGATCAGCATCGTGAGCGGCGTGCCGAGCTTCACCACGACCCTGGGCCCGAGGCCGGAGAGGTTCAGCACGACGATGGTGAGCGCGAACGGCGCCATGCGCAGACCGGCCTCCAACGGCTCGTACCCGAGCACGAACTGCAGATGCTGGGTGAGCAGGAAGATCGATCCGCCCATGCCGAAGACGACGAGCAGCGCGCCCGAGACCGCGCCGACGAACCGCTGGTTGCGGAAGAAGTGCATGTCCAGCATCGGGTGCGGGACGCGCAGCTCCCAGAGCACGAACGCACCGAGGACGAGTACACCGATCGAGGCGGACACCAGTACCTGGCCCGACGCCCAGCCGTGCACGGGCCCGGTGATGATCGCGTACACCACCCCCGACATACCGATCGTGGAGAGCAGCGCGCCGAGGAGGTCGGGCCGGTCGCCCTGAGGGTTCTTCGACTCGGGAACGAGTTTCACGACCGCGATCAGCCCGAGCAGTGCCACCGGCAGGTTGATCAGGAAGATCATGCCCCACCAGTAGTGGTTCAGGATGACGCCGCCGATGAGCGGGCCGGCGGCGAATCCCAGCGAACCGACGGTGGCCCAGAGCGCGATCGCCTTGACCCGGTCCTTCTCGTCGAAGATCTGCATGACCACGGCGAGGGTCGTGGTCATCAGCAGGGCTCCGCCGATGCCCATACCCGCGCGGGCGGCGATCAGCTGGCCGGCGTCCTGCGCGAGGCCCGCGGCCAGTGAACCGATCCCGAAGAGCGCGAGGCCCGTGGTGAGCATCTTCTTGCGTCCGTAGCGGTCGGCGGCATTGCCCGCCGTGAGCAGCAGACCCGACTGGACCAGTGAGTAGGCGTTGATCATCCACTGGATGTCGGCGGTCGAGGCGTCGAGTTCCGTGGTGAGGGAGGGGATCGCGACGCTCAGAACGGTGTTGTCGAGCAGCACGGTGAGCTGGGCGAGGCAGATGACGCCGAGGATCAGCCACCGTTGCGGGTGGCCGCCAGGGGAGGCGGTGGATGGGGACTCGGCGGCCGTGGCCGTCATTTCCACACTCCTTGTACGGTGTACGGGACTAGGTCTCGTACACCGTACAAGGACTCCCCATACGCCGTATAGCGCTATTTCCTGTCGGTGAGGTCGTAGAGGGTGGCTCCGCCGACCGTGACCTGCGAGAAGTTCTTCTCGACCCAGGCGGAGATCTCCTCGCTCGTGCCGCCGCTCCTGCCGGGCATTGCGCTGTCTCCGGCGATGAAGTAGTGGATCTTTCCGGCAGCGACGTACTGCTTGAACTGGGCAGGAGTCGGGGACGGATCGCTGCCGTTGAAGCCGCCGATCGCCATGACCGGCTTCTCGGTGGCGAGCTGGTAACCAGCCGCGTTCTGCGAACCGATGGCGGCGGCGACCCAGGTGTAGTCGGAGGCGTCCCGCGTCAACTCGGCCTCGGTGGCGGCGCTGACGTCCGTGCCGTTGAGAAGCCCGCCCATGCCGCCGCCACGTCGGTCGCCCTGACCCTGGCCCGTGCCTGGCCCCTGGCCCTGACCCTGCCCCATGCCGGGACCCTGCCCCTGGCCCTGCCCCTGACTCTGTCCCATGCCGGGACCCTGCCCCTGGCCCTGCCCCTGACTCTGTCCCATGCCGGGACCCTGCCCCTGGCCGCCCGTCGGGGCCTGTCCCATGCCGCCCCCGGTCATCCCGCCGCCCTGCGGGCCTTGACCCGTCTGACCGCCCTGGCCCAACTGGCCGCCCTGGCCACCCGCCGTCCCGGGCGGCAGCATGCGTCCGCCGGGACCACCCTGGCCACCGGGACCCCCTCCACCGGGGCCGCCCCTCATCGAGGCCGGCCCCGCCGTCACGATCGAGCCCCGGTGTCCGGTGTCCAGCGTGGACACCGTGTAGGCCACCGGTCCGGCGAGCGCAGCCGTCAGCCCGAGACCCGCCGCAGCGAGCGTGAGCCGCCGCCCGGCGCTCCCGGCGAACAGCAACCCGGCCGCGGCCACGAGCCCGGCGACCAGCACCGCAGTGCCCAGCCAGGGCACGAAGTCCTGGGCGCGGTCCAGCAGTACGTATGCCCAGACCGCCGTCACCGCCGTCGTACCCGCCAGCGCCGCACGTGCCGCGAACTGCGTCCGCTCCTCCCACAGCGCCGTCGCCCCCATGCCGACCAGGGCGGCGATGTACGGGGCGAGAGCCACCGTGTAGTACTCGTGGAAGATCCCGGCCATGAAGCTGAAGACCGCGAGGGTGGTCAGCAGGGAGCCGCCCCACACGAGGAACGCGGCCCGGGCCGTGTCCGCCCGCTTGCCGCGCCAGGTGATGACGATCCCGGCGGCCAGCAGGATCAGGGCGGCCGGCAGCAGCCAGGAGATCTGACCGCCGATGCTGTCGTTGAACATCCGGCCGATGCCGGTCTCTCCCCAGCCGCCGCCCGGCCCGCCGCCACCACCGTTGGTGCCGCCGCAACCGCCGCCACCGACGCTTCCGGTCTCATTGCCGTTGATGCGCCCGAGGCCGTTGTAGCCGAAGGTGAGCTCCAGGAAGCTGTTGGACTGCGAGCCTCCGATGTACGGGCGCGAGGACGCCGGCCACAGCTCGACAATGGCCACCCACCAGCCGCCGGAGACGATCAACGCCAGGCCGGCAAGAGCCAGTTGCCCAAGCCTGCGGCGTACGGTCGTGGGCGCGCAGACCGCGTACACCAGCGCCAGCGGCGGCAGGATCAGGAACGCCTGGAGGGTCTTGGTGAGGAACGCGAACCCGATCGCGACACCGGCCCACACCAGCCACTTCGTCCGTGCGCCTTCGAGGGCTCGGAGCACGCAGTACACGGCGACGGTCATGAGCAACGTCAGCAGCGCGTCCGGGTTGTTGAACCGGAACATCAGCGCGGCGACCGGGGTGAGCGCCAGCACCACGCCCGCGATCAGGCCGGCGGCCGGACTGAAGCGCCGCCGTACTGCCGCGTACAGGACACCGACCGTGGCCACGCCCATCAGCACCTCGGGCACCAGGATCTGCCACGATCCCAGCCCGAAGAGCCGTACGGACAGCGCCATCGGCCAGAGCGCGGCGGGCGGCTTGTCGACGGTGATCGAGTTCGCGGCGTCGGATGACCCGAAGAAGAACGCCTTCCAGCTCTCGCTGCCGGCCTGAACGGCGGCGGAGTAGAAGGAGTTGGCGTAGCCGGAGGCACTGAGGTCGTACAGGTACAGCAGCCCGGTGAGCAGCAGCAGCGCGAGCAGGGCGGGCCGCACCCAGGCGGCGTCCTCAGGGCGTCCCCGCCAGATGCGGGCGAGCCGCCCGGGGGGAGGAGCGTCGTCCGCCCCCGTCCCGCCGGGCGAGGCGTACCCGTACGCCCGTGCCGAACGGCCACTCGGGTCACCTGCGTTCGGCCCGGCTCCGTCAAACGCCGGGAATCCGGTCGTGGACCCGGCCGTGGATCCGGAGGTTCTGCGTCGTGCCGGATCCGGAAGACCGGCGGGCGCCGCCCCCTCGTGCCGGTCATCCTGGTGGTGCCGTGTCGTCGTCATCCGTGGGTCCTGTTCATCGTCATGGTCGGCTCTTCGCCGGTGGACGGGGTGCGCAGCGGCATGGTCGCGTCGCCGTACGGGCCCGCGACCGGGGGCGTCGGCCGGCCCGCGGGGCGGGCGGCGGAGGTGCCTGTCGAAGGCGCGCCCTCGCGGCGGTCCGGGAAGACCCATGCGCGGAAGAGCACGAAACGGAGCACCGTCGCCGCGAGATTGGCCACGACCAGAACCGCCAGTTCCGTGCCGTGGGACGGTGTGGAGGTGGCCGCGTCGAGGGCGGCGAGGGAGCCACTGGTCAGGGTGAGACCGATGGCGAAGACCACGAGGCCCTGGGCCTGGTGGCGGATCACACGCTCACGGCCCCGCACTCCGAAGGTGAGTCTCCGGTTGGCCGCGGTGTTCGCGACCGCCGAGACCAGCAGGGCCGCGGCGTTCGCGGTCTGCGGGCCGGTGCCCGCCCTGAACACGGAGTACAACAGCAGGTAGAACAGCGTGGACAGCGCCCCGACCACGCAGAATCCGACCAACTGCCGGGCGAGCCCGCCGGGTACGCCGCTGAGCTGCCGGTCCCTCGGGTCGTCGCCGAACGGCCGCGCCAGCCGGTCCAGAGGCAACGCGCCGACCGCCAGCGCACGCCCCACCCGCCACACACCCTTGAGGTCGTCGACCGCCGTACTCACGATGTGCACCGTGGAGTCGGGGTCGTCGACCCAGTCCACGGGCACCTCGTGGATCCGCAGCCCTGCCCGCTCGGCGAGCACCAGCAGCTCGGTGTCGAAGAACCACCCGGTGTCCTCGACCATCGGCAGCAAGTGCAGGGCCACATCACGCCTGATCGCCTTGAACCCGCACTGGGCGTCCGAGAAGCGCGCCGCCAGCGAGCCCCGCAGGATCAGGTTGTAGGCCCGCGAGACGAACTCCCGCTTCGGCCCCCGCACCACGCGGGACGCCCTCGAGAGCCGCGAGCCGATCGCCAGGTCGGAGTGCCCGGAGATCAGCGGGGCCACCAGCGGCAGCAGCGCATTGAGGTCGGTGGACAGATCGACGTCCATATAGGCCAGTACGGGTGCGTCGGACGCGCCCCAGACAGTGCGCAGCGCCCGCCCGCGCCCCTTCTGCTCAAGCCGGTACGCCCGCACCCCGGGGATCGAGGCCGCGAGCGCCGCTGCGACCTCCGGTGTGCGGTCGGTGCTGGCGTTGTCGGCGACGGTGATCCTGAAGCCGTAGGGAAACGTCCGCGCCAGATGATCGTGGAGCCGCCGTACACACGGCTCCAGGTCCTTCTCCTCGTTGTACACGGGGATCACCACGTCGAGTACGGGGGTCCCGGCCGCTGTCGCGGGCAGATGCTCCCGTACCGGCAAGGTGCCCGGTGCTGTGTCGGTTCGCATGACCCTGACTCTCGCCAGGGCAGCTGTCACGGCTTTGTGGTGAGGCTGTGCGCTGTCTGTGAGTCACGCGCCCCGGCCCGGCTCCCCTGGTCGGGCGGCCCGGCCGGCATCGGCAGCCGGACCGAGAAGACCGTGCGGCCCGGCACGCTCTCCACACCCACCGTCCCCCCGTGCGCGAAGACGACGGCCTGAACGATCGCCAGCCCCAGACCGGTGCTTCCGGCGTGGCGCGAGCGCGAGGCGTCACCACGTGCGAAGCGTTCGAAGACGTGCGGCAGCAGAGCGGGCGGGATGCCCGGCCCGTCGTCCCGGACCTCCAGGGCCACGGCCGTCCCGGAGTCGAGCAGCCGGACCCGCGCGGTCACCGTCGTGCCGGGCGGGGTGTGCGAGCGGGCGTTGGCGAGCAGATTGACCAGCACCTGGTGGAGCCGCGCCGGATCGGCGGGTACCGTCACGGGCTCGTCCGGCAGGGCCAGCCGCCACAGGTGGTCCTGCCCCGCCGCACGGGCGTCGCTCACCGCATCCACCACGAGCATCGACAGATCGGTGCTCTCGTACGCGAGCGGGCGTCCCGCATCGAGTCGCGCCAGCAGCAGCAGATCCTCCACGAGCCCGGTCATCCGCGACGCTTCCGACTCGATCCGCCCCAGCGCATGGCGGGTGTCCGGCCCCGGCACCTCCTTGCTCCGGCGCGGCAGCTCCGCATATCCGCGGATGGACGCGAGCGGCGTGCGCAGCTCATGGCCGGCGTCCGCGACGAACTGCCGTACCCGCATCTCGCTCTCCTGGCGCGCGTGCAGCGCGGAATGGACATGGTCGAGCATCCGATTGAGCGCTGCGCCGACCTGCCCGACCTCCGTGCGCGGATCGGCCTCCGTGTCCGGAACGCGCTCGTGCAGCGCCACTTCGCCGCTGTGCAGCGGGAGTTCCGAGACGCGGGTCGCGGTGGCGGCGACCCGCCGCAGCGGCCTCAGCGCGACCCCGACGAGCGACCCGCCCGCCAGTCCGGCGGCAAGCAGTCCGGCCCCGGTCACACACACCTCGACGACGACGAGCGTGCCGACGGTGCTCTTCACCTCGGCGAGCGGCAGACCGACCAGGAAGGTGCCGTTCCCGCCCTCCGCATACGCGACGCGGTACTCGCCGAGACCCGGTAGCTCCACGGTGTGCCGCGCCCGGTCGTGCGGCACATCCCCGAGGGCCGCCCGTTCCGCCTTCGACAGTGCACGGTCCGTGACCAGGGGGCCGCGCCCGTCGGTCTCCTGCTGCGTGGAGACGAGTCCGGCTCCGAGTGTGCCGTCGTCATCCACCTCCACGCCGATCGTGCCGACGGGCGCACCGCCGCCGGTCACGAACCGCAGCGGATCCACGGGGGGTGGCATCCCCACGTCCCGCGCGTCCGGCGGAGGCCCCGCGGCCCGCCGGGCCAGGGCATTCACCTGGTCGTCCTTCTGCGCGTGGAGATAACTGCGCAGCGCGAGCGTCGTGACCGTGCCGATCACCGCCGCGACGACCGCGATCAGCGCGACCGCGGACACGACGAGCCGGGTCCGCAACGACCACCGTTTCCGCATCCGGTCATTCACCCGGCTTGATCAGATACCCCGCACCACGCCTGGTGTGGATCATCGGCGACCGCCCGGAGTCGATCTTCCGTCGCAGATAGGAGATGTAGAGCTCGACGACATTGGCCTGGCCCCCGAAGTCGTAGGACCACACGCGGTCGAGGATCTGCGCCTTGCTGAGTACGCGCCGCGGATTGCGCATCAGATAGCGCAGCAGCTCGAACTCGGTCGCCGTCAGATGGATGCCCGCACCGCCCCTGGTCACCTCATGGCTGTCCTCGTCGAGGGTGAGGTCCCCGACGACGAGCAGGGACTCACCGCGCGCTGCCGCCGCCGCGCCGGAGCGCCGGATCAGTCCGCGCAGTCGCGCCACGACCTCCTCCAGGCTGAACGGCTTGGTGACATAGTCGTCACCGCCCGCCGTCAGGCCCGCGATCCGGTCCTCGACGGCATCCCGCGCGGTCAGGAACAGCACCGGAACGTCGGGGAGTTCACGTCGCAGCCGCCCGAGGACGGCAAGTCCGTCCATGTCGGGCAGCATCACGTCCAGGACGACGGCGTCGGGCCGGAAGGCGCGCGCCGAACGCACCGCACTCGCACCGTCCCCCGCACTGCGCACCTCCCACCCCTCGTAGCGCAGCGCCATGGAGAGCAGCTCGGCGAGGGACGCCTCGTCGTCCACGACGAGCACCCGGACGGGTCCGCCGTCCGGCCGGCGCAGTTCGGTACGTACCTGGGGAGAGGTCGTCGTCATGGTGCAACACTCTGGGACCCTGCCGTGAGAGCGGCCTTTCCCTCACCTGTGAATTCCCTGAGAACCGGGGCGGCTCCCGCCGGAGTCAGAGGAAGAGCCGGGCGCCGTTCCCGTGACAGACCGCCCGCAGCCAGTCGTCACCCAGCTCCAGCCGCTCCAGCGCCTCGAGCTGGTGCAGATACGGATACGGGATGTTGGGGAAGTCCGTCCCGAGCAGCACCCGGTCCCCGAGATCCGCGAGCCGTCCCCGCTCACTCACCGGGAACGGGCTGAACCGCTCGCTGAAGTCCGTGAACGCCATGGTGGTGTCGAGACGCACCTGCGGATACCGCTCGGCCAGCCCCAGGAAGTCCGTGTACTCGGGCATCCCCATGTGCGCCACGATCAGCGGCAGCCGCGGGTGGCGCGCCAGCAGCCGGGCGACCGGCTCCGGCCCGGTGTACTTACCGGGCGCCGGGCCCGATCCGCAGTGCATCACCACGGGGATCCGGGCCTCCGCGAGCAGCCCCCACACCGGATCGAGCAGCGGGTCGTTCGCGTCGTACGCCCCTACCTGCAGATGCGACTTGAAGACGCGGGCGCCGTTGTCCACGGCCCGGCGGACATAGCCCTCCACGCCTTCCTCGGGGTAGAGCGTCGCCGTGTGCAGACAGCCGGGCGTACGGGCCGCGAAGTCGGCGGCCCAGCCGTTGAGCCACTCCGCCATCCCCGGTTTGTGCGGATAGAGCATCGACGTGAAGGCCCGCACCCCGAACTCCTGGAGCAGGGCGACCCGCCGGTCCTCCTCCTCCCGGTAGGTGATGGGCCACTCCATGCCGGTCAGCGGGCCCACGGAGTCGAAGTACGCCCACACCTTGTCCAGCACCCGCTCGGGCATGAAGTGCGTGTGCACATCGACGAGCCCGGGCAGCCCGAGCCGCTCCCAGAACGCCCGTACCGCCCCGGCCTCGTGCTCGGACTCATTCCCGCTCAAAGCTGTAACTCCGCTCGACCTTGCCGATATGGACGCTGTACCGGTCGTACCACTCCGCGCGGCCGCGCCGCTGGGCCTCCTGGTGCTCCAGGCTCCGCCGCCAGGCGGCTATGGATTCCTCGTCCCGAAAGTAGCCGACGGTGATCCCGAGCCCGCCCGGCGTACGGGCCGACTCGTACCCCAGGAACCCGGGCACCTGCTCGACCAGCTCACGCATGCGCACCGCGGTCTCGGCGTAGCCGCTGGAATCCGGCCGCAGAAGGGAAGTGAACACAACGGTGTAATAGGGCGGTTCGATGCCCGCCACGAGGTGATCGCTCATGACGAACACCCTCCGACGTGCGCCGATACGGTGTCCAGGCCACCGGGCCAAAGGGATCCGAGTCTTTACCGTCCCCACTGCCGGGCCCCTCCGGGCGCCGGAACCATCACCTTCGTCCTGAACGACCTCTATATGCCGATCATGCCGATCATGCCGGTCGGCCGGTCGTGCCGATCACGCCGATCACGCCGATCACGCCGATCACGCCGATCACGCCGATCACGCCATGATTCCGCACCGTCCCGTGCATCCATCAGAAGAGCCCGTCCTGCACGCCCTGCGGCAGTTCGTCCACGGGCACGGTCACCGCACCGAGCGGATCGGCTCCGACGAGCTCCCAGCCGGTCATCACCCGGGTGTCGACGACCAGCGTCCGCCCGTCGGCACCGAGCAGATGCAGATCGGGACCGGCCGCGGCGACCAGCCTCCCGGCGACGGTCCCGCCGTCCACCAGCTCCCGCACCACTCCCGATGCCGCAGGGAGTCCTTCGAGCCCGAACACCCCCATGTGATCGGCCACCTCGCCGCCGACCCGTTCCAGCGCCTCCGGCCACCCCTCCAGGGCGACCGCTCGCGCGTACAGCTCCTTGACCTCCGCGGCCCGCTCATCCGCCCCGGCCGGCAGCACCGCACGCACAGCACGCTTCTGCGCGTACGGGATGCGGTCCGGCACCCGCAGCGCGGCGCGCAGCAGTTCCTCCGTGCGCCGCGCCGCCATCAGGGGCCCCCGGCCCAGCCAGGCGAACACCACCGCACCCTGTTCCAGCAGGCGCGCCGCGCCGCGCTCCTCGGCAGTGATCCCCACCTTCACCATCCCGGGCCCGAACCACGCCAGATACACCCGGTACGGGCGGGGGTCGTCGGCCATGGTGTCGGCGGCCACCGAGTGCGCCCGGTCCAGCCGTGCGCATTCCGGGCACAACCCGCCCGTACTGCGTCCCGGCACCACGGCCCCCACCGGGCACACGTTCCCGCGCGCCCCGGGGCAACCCCGCTCCCCGACGGCCCGGAACCCGAGGCCCCGCCCGTAGGCGAGCCGGCTCTCCCGCATCTCGCCGCCCCGGTCCCAGCGCAGCACGGGCACCGCGCCGCCCGCCCAGCCCATCCGCCGGAACCGCCACCGGCCCGCGCCGCCGCCCATGCTTCGCCTCCTGATCACGCCCCCGGGAGTCTCCGAAGGTCCGGCTTCACCGTCAACGCGTCCGCAGTCACCGCCACCGGGAGAGGTCCCGCAGTCTCGGGGGCGGGTCGGGCATGAAGCAGACCTGTGCCCACGACCGACGCCAAGTCCGGATCATCGGCACCAGCCTGCCCCAACTACGCGCAGGAACGGGTCGGCTCACCCGGCACCCTGCCTGCCCGCCTACTCCGACGCGGCGCCCACGGTGAGGAAGTAGTCCACATCGACCGAGAAGGCACCGGACCGGCCGCGGATCGCGAGCGTGTGCTTTCCGGGTTCCAACGGGGGCAGCTGGACCCAGAGGCCACACCCGGTGGTCGTGAGGCCGCCGGCTCTGCCGGTGACGGGATTGTCGGCGACTCCCCGCATCGTGATCGCCTCTCCTCGATGGGCGTCCGCCTCGACCCTCTTGCCGTCCAGGACCGCGGATCCTTCGGCCGCCCCCATGAAATCCGCGCAGTCCGCCGGGCTACCGGTCGAGTTCACGAGGGGGAAGGCGACAGGCACTCCGCCGGGCATGCTGCAAGTGCGCTCGGCCCGAGTGCCGAAGGTGCCGGCCAGGAACCACACGTCCCGCGACTGGTTGCGTCCGCACTCGCTCCCGTCCTGGTCGGCAACAGGATTCGTTTGCTCCGGCTCCGACGACGCCCATGTCCACCACCGGCTCTGCAGAACCTCGGGAGGGAGACGCTCTCGCGTCGGCGACTGCACCGCGGAGGAGGGAGCCGACGATGCCCGCTCCACCGGGTCCCCGGAAACCGCCGCCGGCTCGGGTCCGCATCCCACCAGTGCGGCCAGTGCCACGGTGACGAGTCCCGCCGGTCCCGTCCAGGTCTTCACGATTGCCCCCTCACGACGTCGCACAGCTGCCTCGACCCCCTGGTCGGCGTGCGACGTGCGCAGACACCCTATCCGCGGGCCGGTGGACGCCCGGGCCGCGCCGGCTGCCGTCCTCCACCGCAGCAAGGCCGACGCCGGAGGCCCGCGCGGACTCACCGTCCGGGGCCCACCGGCCCGATGTGCAGTCGGCAGGACTCGAGCCCGCAACCCCTGGTCCCGTCACGGCCCGTGCAGCTCGGTCTCCCACCACTCGAACGGTGGCTCGACCCGGTAGCCGGGATCGCAGTACGAGCGGACCCATTGCGCAGCACGGTACTGAGCCTCTCCGGCGTTCAGCACTTCCCCGTTCTCGTCCACCTGCAGGACGTTGGCGAAGATCGCAAAGACCTGTTCCAGCGGAGAGCCGAACGCCATGAGCCGAGGCCGGTAGTCGACACCGTCCAGGAGCTCCACGTCGAGGGTGCCGTTCGCCAGGTGGAAGGCGAAGAAGCGCAGCGCAGCACGTACGTCCACGGGGAGGTGATCCACGAGGACATCATCATCCAGCGGCGCGGCCGCGGCACGCTGCCGTGCCCAGGCGTCCCTGCCGGGCGACGTCCGGGCAGGGGTGCCTCTGCACGGCTCAGCTTCGTGCAGTGCAACAACATGACGGTGGTGGCTGCGCCGCGGCCGCGGGAGAGTCGATGACGCGGCGCGGGGGGACCTACGGCGCCGGGACGGTGAGCGAAGAGTCGTCACCGCGTCCGCGTATTCAGTAGTGCATCGACCAACAGGGGAGAACTCATGTCCATCGGCAGAACTGCAACCAGGATCCTGGTTGGCGGCGCAGCCGTACTCGCACTGTCCGGGGCCGGACAGGCATTCGCGGGCGCCGGGGAGAACCTGGACTCGAAGGTCTACGGCTCGAAGGCCTGGAGTCACGGCACCAACGGCCAGGTCGCCGTCAGCGACACCGTGGGAGACAGCCACTCCGTCTACACCCTGTACGACCGCCGATACAACACCGGCCTGCGCCTCAACAACTCCAGGGGTCACGGCTACACCGTCCGAAGCGGCATGGACGAGACCAACTACGTCCGCAAGGTGACCGCCTGTGTCAACCTCCAGCTCAGCCCGGACAGTTGTGGCCCAGACGACCGCCCCGGTGACGACTTCTAAGACCCAGTGATGCGGTGGGGCGGTCTGGACCGCCCCACCGCATTTTCGCGTTCTCGGACACCGACAACACATTGAGGACGACCCCCCATGCAGACAGCACATGACGCCACCGCAGACACGCGGGCGGTACTGGAGGTCACCGGGCTCGGTCATCGGATCGGCGGACGAACGCTGTTCGACGGCCTCCAACTGTCCCTGTGCGCGGGCGAATCGATCGCCGTGACCGGGCCGTCCGGATCCGGGAAGAGCACACTCCTGTCCTGCGTGCTGGGCCTGATCGCCCCGGACAAAGGAACGGTCACCGTCACCGGCAGCGAGATCACTCGCCTCCGTACATCCCAACTTGCCCGACTGCGCGCCCAGTCGATCGGCATGGTCTTCCAGTTCGGTGAACTCCTCCCGGAACTCAGCCCGCTGGACAACGTCGTCCTCGCCGCCCTCCTCGCCCGCCGCAGCCGTCATGACGTGCGAGACCGCGCGCAACGCCTGCTCGACGACCTCGGCGTGCCACAAGCGGCGACCAGCCAGGAACTCTCCGGCGGAGAACGGCAGCGGACAGCGGTGGCCCGCGCCCTGATCAATGAGCCTGCCCTCCTGCTGGCCGACGAGCCGACCGGCGCGCTGGACACCGAAACCCGGGACAGGACCGCCCAGTTGCTGTTCGACCTGCCGCGTCAGTACTCCTGCGGACTCCTCGTGGTCACTCACGACCTGGGCATCGCCGCCCGCGCGGACCGCACCCTGCATCTCACCGCCGGCACCCTCGCACCGGCCATCGCGCGAAAGGCACGCTGATGGCCACCACCACGAGAGGACTGGTGCGTCAGCTCCTCACCATCGGACGCACTGCCGGCCTGAAGGCAGAAGCCGGCGGTACCCGTTTCGTCGCCCTCCTCCTCGCCACCTTGGTCCTCACCCTCGCCATGGGCAGCCTCGTCGCGGTCCACGCCGTGTACACGGGCAAGGAACAACACCGCACCGCCAGAACCCCCGTCGTCACAGAACGCGAAGGCCCCCTAGGTTCCACCGTGTGGCTTGTGGGATCCGACTCGCTCGACGGCGAACGGCGCTTCAGCGTCGTGTACCTGGCGCCGCACCAGGGCGACGCGCCGCTGCCGCCCGGAGTGGAGCGCTGGCCCGCCCCCGGCGAGGCGGTCTTGTCACCGGCCCTCAGGAAAGCCGGCGCGGGCGAGGACATCGACAACCGGTACGGCAAGCTCGCGGGCACCATCCAGGCATCCGGCCTGGACGAGCCCACCGAATGGCTCGCCTACGTCCGGCCGCGCGACGGCCTCAGTGCCGAGCTGCCGAACGAGGTCGTCACCGGCTTCGGCCCTGCCGACGGCCGGATCATGCCCGGCCTCGAACCCGGCTCGGGACGACAGGACGACAAAGCCGAATGGATGTTCCAGGCTGCTGTGGCCGGCATGCTCCTCCTGCCGGGCCTCGTCCTCCTCCTCGTCGCCGCACGCACCGGCGCCCACGCCCGCGACCGCAGGACCGCCCTGGTCTCCGCACTCGGAGGACAGCGCAGGGACCGAGCCCTCATCGCCCTCGGCGAAGCAGGCCACCCGGTCCTCACCGGCGCACTCCTCGGCGCCGCAGCCGTCACCACAACCCTGCTGCACGACACCCACATCCCTTACACCGACTACATCCTCTCGTCCGCGTACTTGATCGAACACGGCCGGCAGATCACTCTGACCCCCGTCATCGCGCTCCTGACCGTCCTTGCGGCAGTCGTCACCGCAGACCTCGCACCACGCCGGGGCGCCCACGCAACGCGTCCCCACAGCCGGGCCCCCTCCGCCTGGCTGCCCCGCATCGCCGCGCTGTTCCCCGTCATGTTCCTCATAGCGCTGTACGGCCCCGACTTCGCCGGGCAGGGTTCCGCTCTGCGCATCCTCATCGGATGGGCAGGAATCGCCGGCACGACCCTCACCCTGCCCGCCGCCGTCGCGACCGTCACGGCAGCCGGCGGACGCATCCTCACCCGCCGGGGGCAAGCACATGGGCTGCCCGGCACCCTCGTCGCAGGACGCCGCACCGACACCCACCCCGGTGCCACCGCCCGGATGGTCACCGGTGTCACGGTGGCCCTCATCATCCTCATGCAGGCGGTCGCCTGGCAGGGCCTGTTCGGCTCACAGAGCGCCGGGGCACGGCACACCCTCGACCGCATCGGCCGCAGCGCCCTCATTGTCGGCGCCAGAGGAGACGTGACCACCGCGGAAATGACCGCCTTCCTGGACCGCCTGCCGGACACCGAAGCCGTCCTGCTCGTCCCACCGGCCGACGGCGCCGACGGCCCCATGACCCTGTATGCCGGCTGCCCCGCCCTCGCCGCCCTGCGACTTCCCTGCCCCGCCGGCACAAACCGCATCACCGGAGCACCCGAGGACCCCCGGCTCCAAGAACTGATCCGATGGACCCCGCACGGCGAACTGATCCTGGACATCCACCGCACCGACACCCATGACATCGCACAGCGCGCCGCGTCCCCCGAAGCGGACTTCCCCCTCGTCATCCTGCACCGCGACGGAAACGACCTCTCCACCGCAGCCGTGAAGAAGCTGTCCTACGAGGTGTTCCCCCGCGGCGCACAAGTCCGCGCTCCGGGCGAGGAGCAGGTGACCGCCGGAATCCCCAACCGGGACCAGGGGCGTTGGAGCGCCCTCCTCGGCGTGACCGGCATCACCGTGCTCGCCGTGACCGCCGGCCTCAGCGCCATGGCGGAATTCCTGCGCCACGGACGTGCGCTCGCTCCCCTGTCCGTCCTCACCGGCGGCCTGCGCGTCTTCCGTGCGAGCGCGGCGTGGTCCGTCCTCACCCCACTTGCCCTGGCAGGTCTTGTCGGGAGCGTTGTCGCAGCCGGCCTTGCAGCCCCGGTCAACGCGTACGGAGAGTCCTACATCACGCGTGAGCTGCTCTGGTCGGCGGCGGGGATCGTCCTGGTGGTCAGCGTCCTCATGTGGCTGTGGGCAGCCCTTGTCGCTGTCCGACAGGCCCGCGCCTGGCGTCCGCGCGGTGACTGACCTGTCCGCACAGACGGTCACAGAGCCCTGGAGCACGCGTCATGCTGATTGTTGTCGGCGCCTTCGCGCTGCTCCGCCACATGCAGTCCAACACCATGACGATGGCGACCGCGCCGCGGCCGCGAGAGAGGCGATGGCGCAGGGTCGGACCGGGATGGGCTCCGGCCTCGATGCGGGCTGTGGCCGATCTCCCCTCGTACGGCCATGGCTGTCACTGTGTCCTGTCCAGCCGCACCCGCCAACGAGCCTCGTAGGATCTTGTGTTGGGCGCGCCGACATCCGATCGGCGATGTCGTGCCGACGGGGTGGGAATGACACAGGTTCAGCACACGCATGGTCTGGAGGAGTTGTGCGAGGCGGGCGGTGAGGTCTACGCAGCGGCGCTGCGTCGGGGCCGTGTCCGACGGGAGGAAGCGGCCGGGGTGCCGTGTCTGATCGATCTGGGGCTGCTGCACCCCGATCCGCAGGCGATGGAGTGGTTGCGGCCGACGGATCCCGCTGTCGCGCTGCACGTGGCGCTCAGGGACATCGAGGCGGAGATCCTTACGCAGCGATTGCGGGAGGCGAAGGTCGCCCGGTCGCTGGAGCAGTTCCAGGCACTCGGGGTGACGCCGCCGGCAGTGGATGCGGGCGGGATCGTGGTGTTGGAGGGACTCGCCCGGATCAATGCGGCGGTCGAGAGCGCAACCAACGCGTGTGAGCGGGAATTGCTGTGCATCCAGCCCGGGATGCGCAGCGAGTCCGTCCTCGAGGGGGCGCTGCCACGGCATCTGCGACTGCGGGAACGCGGGGTGCACACCCGCAGCCTGTACGGCAGGGCGTCGTTGCACAGCCCGGCGCTGCGCGGCTTCATGGCGGCGCTGGGAGATGCGTTCGAGGTGCGCAGTGTGGGGGATGTACCGCAGCGGATGTTCATCATGGACAGCACGGTCGCCTTCGTGCCGGCGAGCCCCGACCGTCGCGTTGCGCTCGAACTGCGGCATCCCGCACTGGTTGACTACCTGATCTCCATTTTCGAACGCTTCTGGCACCAGGCCCTGCCGCTCGAGGCCTCGGCCCCCGCCCTGCCCGGACCCGAGGGCGTCTCGGAGCGCCAGTTCGCGATCGCGCTGCTGCTGGCGGAGGGGCATGCGGACGAGGTCGTGGCCCGGCGTCTGGGAATCAGCGTGCGGACGTGCCGCAAGCACATCGCGCACCTCGCCGAACTGCTCGGCAGCGCCAACCGCGTGCAGCTCGGGGTGCTCATCGCCCGGTCGGGGTTGCTCGACGCGCCGCCGGATCCCCAGTGACCACAGCCGGGCAGGGCCATGCCCATGGCCTGGCGGCGCTGTGCACGGCTGGTACGGCCGTCTACGCCGCGGCGCTGAGGCGCTGAGGCGCTGAGGCGCTGAGGCGCGGGAGGGTCCGGTCAAGGAGGCGGCAGGGGCGCCGTGTCTCGTCGATCCGGGGTTGCTGCACACGGATCCGGGTGCGGAGGGCGGCTGCGGCCGGTTTCACCGGCCAACGGCTGTGCGCTTCCTGCTGGTGATCAGGCGTACCGCTCTCCAGGACGCCGTGCGTGAGGACGAGCTGCCCCGCAACGTGGCCCGGAACGTGGAGCTGGGCGTGGGAACGAAGCGCGAGATCGAACCGCTCACGGTCGAGGAAGGGCGTCAGCTCCTGGCGGCGGCCAGGAAACCCGGCTCTGTGGGCCGGGTACGAGCTGGTGGTCCGCATCGGCCTGCGGCACGGGGAGCTGCTCGGGCTGCGCTGGTCGGACGTGGACCTCCATGAGGGCGTCCTTACCGTCCGGCAGTCGCTGCAGCGGGTCGGCGGCGAGCCGCTGATCGTCGCGCCGAAGACGCAGCGTTCAGCCCGTCGCGTGGCCCTGCCGTCCGAGTGCGTGACCGCGCTCCGCGCTCGGCGCGCGCGGCAGATCGCCGACCGGAAGGGAGTGGGCAACAGCCGGAAGGAGGCAGGGCAGGGCCTCCTCTTCAACCTGGAACGGAACCCCCGTCGAGCCGCGCAACCTGAACCGCGCCTTCGAGGCGCTGTCCATTCGGGCCGGCGTCCGCAAGGTCCGCTGTCACGACCCGCGGCACACCTGCGCGTCGCTCCTCCACGAACAGGGTGCCGACGCACGCATGATCATGGAGGTACTCGACCACAGCTCGATCCGCGTGACCATGGACAGCTACACCTTCGTGCTGCTCGACTCGCAGCGCTCGGCGTTCGATCGCGTCGGGGATGTCTTGAGGGGTGACGGCAACGACCCAGACGATGACGACGGCGCGGCCGGTGCCCCGGCAGGCGTCCAATCCGCCCCCGAACCCGGTTGCCGTCAAACACTGCCGTCAAGACAAAAAGCCAGAGGCCCTGTGGATCACTCCACAGGGCCTCTGAACTGTTGTGCACTCGGCAGGATTCGAACCTGCAACCTTCTGATCCGTAGTCAGATGCTCTATCCGTTAAGCTACGAGTGCTTGCCGACGGTCTTGCCGTTGGCTTCACCTCTCGGGCTTTTCGGCCCGGTTGGCGTTGCGGGAACAACATTACATGACCTGCGCCGTCAGACGAAATCCATTACCCGCACCATGCCTGACCTGCGCAAACACCCCTACAGCCGTATGAGCGCCCGGCTCTGGCGGTGGTGCCCGCGCATCCCGTACGGCAGCGGCGCCGCGCGTCCCGGTCCCGAGCGGAAACGACCGAAGCCCCGGCCGTCGGGCCGGGGCTTCGGTGTTGGGGCGGAGGCGGAGGGATTTGAACCCTCGATGGGCTTTAAGACCCAAACCGCATTAGCAGTGCGGCGCCATAGACCGGACTAGGCGACGCCTCCAGCACACCCGCGCGGGCGCGAGTGGTGCGTGCAGATGATGACACAGTTGGGTGGGGTGTCACCAATCGCTCCCCACGGTACTAGGCACGCAGGCCCGGGGGCAAAGAGCCGCTCGGCCGGGGCGCGCGGCGATCTCGCCGTGCACGGTCGGGTGAGTCCGGGTTGCGCAACGCACGGGCGTGCGGAGCGTTAGAGATGCCGGGGCGGCCGACCGCCCCCATCCGTCGTCCACAGGAGCATCCATGCTGCGCCGCCTTGTCCTCATCGCCACGGCATCAGTGGCCACGCTCATCGTCACCGCGCCGGGCGCGTCCGCGCTCGCAACGCTTCCGCTGCCGCTGGTGCAGGAGGAGCCCCAGGACCGGCTCACGGTCACGACCTCGCACACCGGCAACCCGAAGGCCGACGGTTCGTACCAACTGACCTGCGGCCCGGCCGGCGGCACGCACCCCGAGGCCGAGTCGGCCTGCGACCGGCTTGACGAGCTCGGCGAGGGCGGCCAGGACCCGTTCGCACCCATCGGCCAGGACAGGATGTGCACACAGCAGTACGGGGGCCCCGCCACCGCTCGCATCACCGGAACCTGGCACGGCCGCCCCGTCGACACCTCATTCGACCGGAGCAACGGCTGCGAGATCGGTCGGTGGCGGGCGATGGAGCCCGTCCTGCCGACCGCCAGGGTGTAGCGGGAGCCGGAGAGTGCGCGCAGGCCTCGGCGCCGGACGGCGCCCGGGTCGGTGCGCACTCCGACCGGCCGGGGAGCGCTCGGTGTACACAGAAACTTGGTGAGAGCTCCCCCTCATCCACCGCCGCATGCCCATCCCCTGCCTTTAGACTCCCTCCAGTGACAGGCCGCGGCCCGAGGAGCAGGATGGGGCCGGCCGTCCGCAAGTGCTGTAGGTCAGGGAGGAAGCGTCGTCGTGAGCAGCAGGCCATCCCGAGGCGCTGCTCGCCTCGCAGCCATACTCGACGCCCTCCCGGACGGGCTCGTGCTCGTCAATTGCAATGGCACGGTGGTCAACGCCAACACCATCGCCCTGGAGATGTTCGAGACGCCGGGTACGGCGCTGGTGGGGCGGGGGCTGCTCGATCTGCTGCCTTCCTTCGACTCGAAGCTGATCCCGGGCTCGATGCGGCGGCCGGACGCCGCCGACGAGCGGGGCCGTACGAAGCCGACCCGGATGATCGCGCGGCGCACGGACGGCGGGGAGTTCCCCGTCGAGGTGACCAGCGCGAGCCTGGAGGACGGCCGGGACGCATACGCCTCGAACAGCAGCGCCGGCGTCAGCTACACCGGCGACGAGCTGCTCATGCTGGTCGTACGCGATCTCTCGGGCACGCTCGACACCGAGGCCGAACTGGCCCGTTCCCAGCGGCAGACCGAGATGATCCTGCGGGCCGCCTCCGAAGGTGTCGTCGGCACGGACACCGACGGCCGGGTCGTGCTGGTGAACCCGGCCGCCGCCCAGATCCTCGGCTTCCGGGCCAGCGACCTCGGCGGCAAGGAACTGCACCCGCTGATCCTGCACTCCCGTCCGGACGGCGAGCCGTTCCCGTACGACGAGTCGCCGCTCGCCGACACCCTCAGGTCCGGCCGCAAGCACCGCGTGCGGGGGCAGACGCTGTATGCGAAGGACGGCAAGAAGGTACCGGTCGACCTGACGACCGCCCCGGTACGGGACGGGGACCAGCTCGTCGGTGCGGTGATGACGTTCACCGACCGGCGGCCCTACGAAGAGCTGACGGAGCAGCACGCCGCGGAGATCGCCGAACGCGACGCGCAGCACACGGCCGAGCTGAAGGAGCTGACCGAGAAGCACACGGCGGAGCTCGCCGACAGGACCGAGCGGTACACGGCGGAGGCCGAGGAGCGCGACGAGCGGGCTGCCTCGCTGGCCGCCCGGCTGGACCAGCTGACCGCGGTGCTGGGCGAGTCGCTGCGCGGACCGCTGGAGGAACTGCGCGGCGAGCTCGGCACACTGGCCGCCGACCCGGCGGGACAGCTCTGGCCGGAGGCCAACCAGGTGCTGCACCACCTCGCAGCCGGCTACGCCCGGATGACCACGCTCGTGGACAACGTGCTCGGCTTCCAGCGCCTGGACGCGGGCGCGGAGCAGCTGCAGCGGGCGAAGGTGCTCCTCGACGGTGTTGTGGCGACCGGCATCGAGGGTGCGGTCGAACTGATCGGTCCGGGTCGGGCGCAGTTCGCGGTGCACGCCCCGCCGATAGAGGCCGAGGTGGACGCGGCCCGGCTGGCGACCGCCCTGGCCCATCTGGTCGCCGATGTCGCCGGGGTCGACTCGACCGGCAAGGCCCGGGTCGTGGCGGGCGGCGGATACGTCGACTCGACGATCGTCGTCGCCGCCGCCCAGCGGGGCGACGTCGTGCGGATCGAGGTGCGCGGGCCCTACCCCGGGGGCGACCCGGTGCACGAGCCGATCGTCCGCGGGATCGTGACCGCGCACGGCGGTGTACTGCAGACGCACGAGGTGCCGGGGATGAGCGGCAGCGCGTACGTCCTCGAGGTACCGCTGGGGGAGGGCGCGGGCACGGTCCCGCCGGCCCCGGCGCCCGCCCAGTCCGCCGCACCCGTCGTGCCGGCGCAGTCGACGTCGGGCGGCGGGCGCCGACGCGCCCGTCGGGCGTCCACGGACGCGTTCCTGGAGAGCCCGCTGGCCCCGGACCCCTCGGCCGGACCCTCGGGACGGCGCCGGGCGGGCGAAGCCGACACCGACGGCGGCACGCCCGGAACCCCGGGCGCCGTGGTCGTCGCGGGCGGCGGCACCGGCCGTCGTCGCGGGCGCCCCAGCCCCGCCGAGGGTGCCGTGGTCACCGCCGCGGAAAGCGCGGCCGACAGCGGCCGCCCGGCGCTCGGCCAGACAGTCCCGCCCCAGGGCATGGCCCCGGAGGCGGCGGCTCCCCACCCCACGGGCCGCCGTGCCCGCCGGTCCCAGGCGGCACTGCCCGCTCTGCCGTCGGGCCCCTCGGCCCCGTCGGCGGCCGTGCCCGCGGCGCCTCCCGCACCGGAAGCCGCCCCGGGGACCCCGGAGGCAGGGGCGACCCCTGCCGCGCCCGGTTCCGAGGCGTCGCCGGTGGCAGGCAGCGCTGTGAGTGTGCCCGGCGGCCCCGCCCCGGTCCCGGCGGCGACCGCGGCGCCGGGCTCCGGTCAGGACACCGGCTCAGGGGTCTGGCCCGCCGCCCCGCAGGGCGGTGCCCCGGTTCCGCCGCCTACGACCGGTCCCGCAGCCGGCCCCGATGCCTGGCCGGTGCCCGGGCAGAACCCGCTCACCGCGGCCTCCGCCGCCCCTGCCGCCGCCCCCGGGTCGGACGCGCACGGTATCGGCGCAGCGGCGCTGGAGCCGGCCGGAGCAGTTGCGCAGCCCGGCGGGCGGCGCGCGCGGCGGGCACTCGCCGGGCCCCAGGAGCGGGCCGCGAACGGTGAGACCGGGGAGCCGCGCAACGCGTTCGCGCTGCCGCCCGCGGAATCCGATCGCGTACCCGCGCAGTCGGCCGCCGCTCAGGACGACGAGGGCCGCCACGACGCCGTACGCACCGAGCCCGGTGCCGATCACACCCCGCCGCAGCCGCATCCCGTGCCGACGGGGCGGCGCAGGGCACGAACCGCTGAGACCGCTGCGACCGCTGCGACCGCTGACCCCATGAAGGCTGAGCCCGCTGAGCCCGTGAAGGGCGAAGGCTCCGACACCGGTTCCGTACCTCTGCCGCCCGCCGTCGGGCCGCAGCGCGTCGCACAGCCGCTGCCCGCGGAAGCGCCGGTGCCCGCCGACGCTTCGCAGGGCAGATCGTTCAGCGTGCGCACGCTTGGCCAGGGTGTTCCGTTCGCCCAGCAGGCCGGACAGAACCAGTCGATCGGGCAGGGCGTGCCCTTCGCCCAACAGGCTGCGCAGAGCCGGCCGCCGAGGCCGAACCAGACGCTCGGCAGGAACCAGTCCCTCGGGCAGAACCAGACGCTGGGCGCCGGGCGGCGCCGGAAGCTGGCCAGCCGGCCCGACGGCGAGGACCGTGGCGCGGGTACGTCGACGGAGTCGGCCGCCCCGCCGCAGCCGCAAGCCCCGGCGCCACTCCAGCCGCAACCGCAGCCCGCGCAGTCCCAGCCCCAGCAGCCCCTCCAGAGGCTCGTGGCGCCGGTTGAGGGCCGGGCATACGCGATCGGCGCACCGGACGAGGGCGCCGAGGGCCCGGAGCTCCTCGACGGCCCCGGCGGAGCGGTCGAGGTCGCCAACCGACCCGCGCCCGTCCCCGTCGACGACGAGCTGCCCCCGGAGCCGCTCGACAATCCACGCCGACTGCTGGTCTGGCCCGCGCCCGACGTCGCCACACAGCAGGCGCTGAGCGACCGCGGCTACCGGCCGGTGATCGTGCACTCGCGCGAGGAGGTCGACGCGCAGATCGCCGCTTTCCCCGCGGCGCTCTTCGTCGACCCGCTGACCGGGCCGATCACGCGCACCGCGCTGCAGTCGCTGCGCCAGGCGGCGGTGGCGGCCGAGGTACCGGTGCTTCTCGCAGCCGGTCTGGGGCAGGCGACGCGCGAGGCGGCGTACGGCGCCGACCCGGCTGTACTGCTCAAGGCACTGGCTCCGCGTGACAGCGACCAGCACCCGTCGCGGGTGCTGCTGATCGAGGAGCACGAGGACATCGCGGCCGCGCTGACGGCGACGCTGGAGCGGCGCGGGATGCAGGTGGCACGGGCCGGGGCCGACTCGGAGGCGGTTTCGCTGGCGCAGCAGATGCGGCCCAACCTGGTGGTGATGGACCTGATGCAGGTTCGCCGCAGGCGTGCCGGCATCATCGACTGGCTGCGGGCCAACGGGCAGTTGAACCGCACCCCGCTCGTCGTCTACACCTCGGCGGGCCTCGACCACGCCGAACTGCCCAAGCTGTCCTCGGGCGAGACGGTCCTGTTCCTGGCGGAGCGCTCCACGAGCACCGATGTGCAAGGCCGCATCGTGGAACTGCTGGCGAAGATCGGCACCAACTAGTAGTGCTTTGGTCGGATGCCGCCGACCTGCGGCGTGCAGCGGGCCCGACGATCGGTCGGCGCGATCCGCGCACCGTTCGTCGCAGGTCGCGGGCGTCCCCCGGGACCATCCGGCAGCGGCACCCGCGCAACGGCCCGGACCCGACAAAGCACAACTAAGTCCTGTCCGTGCGGACAGGACTTAGGGTCTTTCGTCTGGATCAGGCTGGATCAGCGTGCCCGGGGCACGCGAGCCCGGCAAGATCCAAACGAGAGGCCCTGGGCGCGGACCGGGAAGGTCCGCGGCGGAGGCTGAGGCGGAGGGCGGCGGCGTCCGTGCACGGGTCTTCGCGGGCCTGCCAGGGCCGAGGGGAAGGATCACCGGGCGGTGGGACCGGCCTCCGGCTCCGCCCAGGTGCCTCCACCGACCGGAGGCAGGGGAGAGCGTCCTCGTACGGATGGGGAACCTCCCGGGCCCGGCTCCGGGAAAGCACTCCGGCGGCTCGAATGACCGGCGGCTCCGACGCCGGGTGGCTCCGGCAACACGGCGACGGCGCCCGCACAGGGCCCGGGAGCCGGTGAATCCATCCGGTCACATCCCCGGCGGCGAACCGGTACAGAGCAGGGCGTTCCGGTCGGACAGGCGCCCGGCCCGGTGCGCAGGTCGCGCGCCAGGCCGGGGCCGACTGCCGACTGCCGACTGCCGACTGCCGACTGCCGACTGCCAGCTACCGACTACCGCAGTTCGGAGACGTCCAGCTCGCCGTCCGCGTACTGCCTGCGGATCACCTTCTTGTCGAACTTCCCGACGCTCGTCTTGGGCACCGACGGGATGATCGTCCAGCGTTCCGGCAGCTGCCACTTCGCGATCTTCCCGGCGAGGAAGTCCTTCAGCGACGCATAGTCCGCCGTGGAACCGTCCTTGAGAACGACCGCGGCCAGCGGGCGCTCGCCCCACTTCTCGTCGGGCACGGCGACGACCGCCGCCTCGACGACCTCGGGATGCGACATCAGCGCGTTCTCCAGCTCGACCGAGGAGATCCACTCACCGCCGGACTTGATGACGTCCTTGGCTCGGTCGGTCAGGGTGAGGAAGCCCTCGGAGCTGATGACGCCGACGTCACCGGTCTTGAGCCAGCCGTCCTCGCTGAACTTGTCCTCGGGCCGGAGCGGCTCGCCCGCCGCACCGCCGTAGTACGCCCCCGCGATCCACGGGCCGCGCACCTCCAATTCGCCCGCGGCCTCGCCGTCCCACGGCAGGAACTCGCCGCCCGGACCGCGCAGTCGCGCCTCGACACCGGCGGGGAAGCGGCCCTGGGTGAGCCGGTAGCCGAGCTCGTCCTCCGTACCGACCGCGTGGGCCGGCGGTCGTGCGATCGTGCCCAGCGGGGACGTCTCCGTCATGCCCCAGGCATGACAGACGCGCATGCCCAGCTCGTCGAACGCCTCCATCAGGGAGGGCGGACACGCGGAGCCGCCGATGGTGACCTGGGTGAGGGAGCTGACGTCGCGCGGCTTGGCGGTGAGCTCGGCGAGCAGGCCCTGCCAGATGGTGGGAACGGCCGCCGCATGGGTCGGACGCTCGGTCTCGATCATCTCGGCGAGCGGGGCCGGCTGGAGGAAACGGTCCGGCATCAGCATGTTCACGCCGCTCATCAGCACGGCGTGCGGCAGGCCCCAGGCGTTGACATGGAACTGCGGGACCACGACAAGGCTGGTGTCGGAGTCCGTCAGACCCATCGACTGAGCCATGTTGACCTGCATCGAGTGCAGATAGATGGATCGGTGCGAGTAGACGACGCCCTTGGGGTCACCGGTGGTGCCGGAGGTGTAGCACATCGCCGCTGCGGAGTTCTCGTCCAGCTCCGGCCAGTCGTAGGAGGTCGGCCTTCCGGCGATCAACTCCTCGTATTCGTGCACCTGGGCCTGGACACCGTCGAGCAGCGAACGGTCACCGGGGCCCGAGACCACGACGTGCTCGACCGTCGGCAGGTGCGGCAGCAGCGGAGCGAGGAGCGGCAGCAGCGAACCGTTGACCACGACGACCCGGTCGGCGGCGTGGTTGACGATGAACACCAGCTGCTCGACGGGCAGCCGCAGATTCAGGGTGTGCAGGACGGCGCCCATGCAGGGGATCGCGTAGTACGCCTCGACGTGCTCGGCGTTGTTCCACATCAGCGTGGCAATGCGCTCGTCGCCTTCGACCCCGAGTTCGTCGTGCAGGGCGTGTGCCAATTGGGCGGCGCGCTCGCCGAGCTCGCGATAATTGCGGCGCTGCGGCTCGCCCTCCCCGGTCCACGTCGTGACCTGTGAGGTGCCGTGGATCGCCATCCCGTGCTTCAGGATGCGGGTCACGGTCAGTGGTACGTCCTGCATGGTGCTCAGCACGGCGTCCTCCCGGTGGGCGCGCAGCTCTCGGCCAAGGGGACGTGCCGTCCCCCCGGCAGTAAGGGTGTGGAGATTCTGCGCACATACCACGCGGTATGTCACTACCCCCGGGTACGAAAAGGAGGACGAAACTTGCTGCCGCACCCCGCGCCGGCCTTTACCCGGACGGCATCACCCATCGGCATCGGGCATCGCCCCGGTCGGCCAGGTCGAGGGAACGCCCCCGCACAGCGGGGGCAGCGGGGCAGCGCACCGGTTCGGTGCACGGACCGCGGGACAGCGGACCGGCTCAGCGCACCGGAATGAGCTCCGGGTCCTCACGGAGTTTGCCGAGTGCGCGCGAAACAGCGCTCTTGACCGTGCCGACGGAGACTCCGAGCACCTCGGCGGTCTGGGCCTCGCTGAGGTCTTCGTAGTACCGCAGGACGACCATGGCTCGCTGCCGGTCGGGGAGTTTCATGACCGCACGCCACATCGCGTCGTGCAGCACCTGCCGCTCGGCCGGGTCCGGCTCGGGCGCCCCGGACGGCTCGGGCAGCTCGTCGCAGGCGAACTCGTCGACCTTGCGCTTGCGCCACTGCGACGTACGCGTGTTGAGCAGTGCGCGGCGGACGTAGCCATCCAGCGCCCGGTGGTCCTCTATGCGCTCCCAGGCGACGTAGGTCTTGGTGAGCGCGGTCTGCAGCAGATCCTCGGCGTCGCACGGATTGGCCGTGAGGGAGCGGGCGGTACGCAGCAGCACGGGCCCCCGCGCCCGTACATACGACGAGAACGACGGGTACGACGAGTAGGAGGGCGGCGGCGACGCGACCCTGGAGGCGGTCGTGCAGACTGGCGTGGTCATGGCTCAACGCTAGGAGCGGCCCCTACCCCGCGGGATCGCCCCCAGGTCCCGAAACGGGGTCCCTCTCAGGTTGTAGGGGCCGAGTAAGCCCGACCTCCCCAAGGTGGAGGGTGGCCGACCCGCGAGTAGGGGTCGGGATGACCCGCGCACGGGACGAATCGCCCCAGCTCGCCGCCTGCACCGGCGCTGAGCAGGGCAGTCTCAGCCGTCCGCCCCCAGGATGAGACCGGAGGTCGGTACTCCGGTACCAGCCGTGACCAGGGTCGTCGCGGCCCCGGGTATCTGGTTCACCGAAGTGCCGCGCAGCTGCCTGACCGCTTCTGCGATGCCGTTCATGCCATGCAGATACGCCTCCCCGAGTTGGCCTCCATGGGTATTGAGCGGGACGGCGTCCGCGGCGACAAAGTCGGCCGCCTCGCCCGGCTTGCAGAAGCCGAACTCCTCCAGCTGCATCAGCACGAACGGCGTGAAGTGGTCGTAGAGGATGCCCACATCGACGGCGGCGGGACCGAGCCCGGAGGTCCGCCAGAGCTGGCGCGCGACCACACCCATCTCCGGCAGACCGGTGAGATCGTCCCGGTAGTAGCTGGTCATCTGCTCCTGCGCCCGGCCCGCACCCTGCGCCGCCGCGACGATCACGGCAGGCGGATGCGGCAGATCCCTGGCGCGCTCGACCGAGGTCACCACGACCGCCTGGCCGCCGTCCGTCTCCTGGCAGCAGTCCAGCAGCCGAAGCGGCTCGGCGATCCATCGGGAGGCGGCATGATCCGCGAGTGTGATCGGCCTCCCGTGGAAGTACGCCGCCGGGTTGCGGGCGGCGTGACGACGGTCGGTGACGGCAACGTGGCCGAACGCCTCCGGGGTCAGCCCGTACGTATGCAGATAGCGCTGGGCCGTCATGGCCACCCAGGAGGCGGGGGTCAGCAGTCCGAACGGAAGGTTCCAGCCGAGCGCCGCCCCTTCCGCCGATGGCTCCCGCTGCTGCACACCGGAGCCGAACCTCCGGCCCGACCGCTCGTTGAACGCCCGGTAGCAGACGACGACTTCGGCGATGCCCGTGGCAACGGCGAGAGCGGCCTGCTGGACGGTGGCGCAGGCCGCGCCGCCCCCGTAGTGAATGCGGGAGAAGAACGACAGCTCGCCGATGCCCGCCGCCTGGGCCACGGTGATCTCGGGGCTGGTGTCCATGGTGAAGGTGACCATGCCGTCGACATCGGCGGGGGAAAGCCCGGCGTCGTCGAGTGCCGCGCGCACCGCTTCCACGGCCAGCTTGAGCTCACTGCGCCCCGAGTTCTTGGAGAACTCGGTGGCTCCGATACCGACGACGGCCGCCCGTCCGCCGAGCGAGTCGGCTCTGCGCACGCTCATGCCCCCGCCCCCACCCCTGCCTCTGCTCCTGCTCCTGCTCCTGCTCCTGCTCCTGCTCCTGCTCCTGCTCCTGCTCCTGCTCCTGGAACGGTCACCGTCACCGTGCCCGTCACGTGGTGGCCGATCCCGTTCACCCCGATGACCGTCACCTGTGCCGTGTCGCCCTCCACTTCGGTGACCGTACCGGTCAACGTCATCGTGTCGCCCGGGTAGTTGGGGGCACCGAGCCGTATCGACACTCTGCGGAGCACCGCCTCCGGACCGAAGTGGTCCGTGATGAACCTTCCGACGAGACCGTTGGTCGTCAGGATGTTCATGAAGATGTCCGGGGAGCCCTTCTCCTTCGCGAGCTCCACGTCATGGTGCACATCCTGGTAGTCCCGGGAGGCGATGGCTCCCGCGACGATCAGAGTGCGCGTGATGGGGACGGTGAGCGGGGACAGCTCGTCACCCGCGCGCGGACGCCCACTCCGTGCAGCCCTCATACCGCGTCCTCCTTGGCGAGCAGCAGTCCGAGTTCATCGAGGAGTTGCGCGCCGCAGCCCAGATGGGAGTCGAGCTGACGGCCCCACAGGAAGTGTCGGTGGACGGGATGGCCGAGGTCCGCCCCGAGGCCGCCGTGCAGATGCTGGCCCGTGTGAACGACTCGTTTGCCCGCCTCGGACGCCCACCATCCCGCGGTCAGCGCATGAGGGCCGCAGGGCAGTCCCTCGTCGTACCGCCACGCCGCCTCGTATGCCGTCACCCGTATCGCCTCCGTGTCCATATAGGCATCGGCGGCGCGGAGTTGTACGGCCTGCTTGGACGCGAGGGGGCGGCCGAACTGCTCCCGGACCGATGTGTGGGCGACGGCAAGGGCGAGCGAGCCCGCACACACGCCTGCCTGGAGCCCGGCGAAGGCGATACGGGCGGCGGCCAGCACGTCCGCGTAGGCATCGCCGCCCTCGCCCGCACCGAGCCGTTCGGCCCGCGTGCCGTCGAGGACGAGCCGACCCGCCGCCCAGGGAGCCGTGGTCTCCACCGCTGCGGTTTCCGCGTCCTGGGCCAGTACGAGCCACAGGGCATGGTCGGCATCGGGCACCAGCACATGCGTGGCGTCCCTCAGCCATGGCACCAGTGCGACGGTCCCGGTCAGCCTCCCGTCCCCGTCGGCCCGTATCGAGCCGCGCCCGGGGAAGGCTCCCGTGGCGATCGCCGTCCCCTCCCGCAACGCCGGCAGCAGCCGGGACCGCTGTTCGTCCGAACCGTGCCGGCTCACCGCCAGCACGCCGTGGACACAGTTCACCGCAAACGGCACTTGCGCGGTCCTGCGTCCCTGCTCCTCCAGCAGCAGCACAAGACCGAGCAGCCCGATGTCCTCCACGGCCGCGTTCAGTCCGGCCGCGCACAGTGCCTTCCACAGCTCTGCGTCCGTCCCGGTGCCGATGGCGCCCAGATGGTCGGGAGTGGAGAGATCGCCGAAGATCCGCGCCGCCAGCTCGTGAGCCGCCGCCTGCTCCTCCGTGGGCGTGAAGTCCATGTCAGCCGACACCGCCTTCCAGGGGCCGGAACACCGGCAGCTCCTGCTCCTCGTCCACACGCAGGAACTCGAGCCGGACGGGCATGCCGACACGGACCGCGTCGTAAGGAACCCCGATCACGTTGCTGACCATCCGGACGCCCTCGGCCAGCTCGATCAGCCCCACCGCATAGGGACCCGGTGCGTCAGTCGCCCGGTCGGGCAGGGTGAATGCGGGGAAGGACGGGTGGTGCATCACCACGTACGAGTAGACGGTGCCCTCGCCGGAGGACTCGACCGTGTCCCACTCCGCCGAGCCGCACGCACCGCAGCCCGGCAGCCAGGGGAAACGGAGCTTCCCGCACGCCCCGCACCGCTGGATCAGCAGCTTGTGGGCGGCGACACCGTCCCAGAATCCGGCGTTGTCCCGGTTGATCACCGGCCGGGGGCGCCCGGCCTTCCCTGCCCGCTGCTCACCCTGTGTTCGCTGTTCCCCCTGCGCTCGTTCCCCCTGCTCGCCCTGCCCCCCGTGTCCGCGTTGTTCGCCCTGTGCGCCGTGTCCGCCTTGTCCGCCCTGCCTCCCTGCCGCAGCCGGCGCGTACTTGAGGATGCGGAAGCGGTGCGTGCCCGCGAGCTCCCCGTCCGCCCGGATGTCCATCCGCGTCGTGACGAAGTGGCCCGCTCCCAGTCTGGTCGTCTTCAGGGGCGAAACCGACTCGATCACCGCGTCGAAGGTGATCGCGTCACCGGGCCGCAGCGGCCGCAGATAGTCCTGCTCGCAATCGGTGGCCACCACCGAGGTGTATCCGGCCCCGTCGAGCAGGCCGAACAGCTCGTCATGCGCCCCCGAGCGGTCCGAGTGTCCCGAAAGACCGCCCATCGTCCAGGCCTGGAGCATCGTCGGCGGCGCGATGGCGTCCGGTCCCGTGTACGCCGTGTTCGCATCCCCCACCGCCTCGCACCAGTGCCTGATCATGGGCTCGTTGACATGGTCCTTCCCGACACCCGAAGTGGCCGCGGACCGCCCCTCGTACGCCCTCAGCCGTGCATACAGATCGCCCGTTCCCGCACTCACCGCTTCCCCCTCCTCATACCGAGCCGCATCGTCGCGACGATCTCCCGCTGCACCTCGCTCACCCCGCCCCCGAAGGTGTTGATCTGCGCCGCTCTGTTCATCCGCTCCAGCTCCCCGTCGCCGAAGCTCCCCGGCGAACCGGCCCTCAGCAGCCCCGCATCCCCCGCTATTTCCTGACACATTCGATACACCTCGACGGCCGATTCGGTTCCCATGAACTTCACGCCGCTCGCATCGCCCGGGGCGAGTCGGCCGGCCCCGACATCTCCCACCAAACGCCAGCTGAGCAGGCGCGTAGCCGCAAGCCGGGCATGCACTTCGGCGATCCTGGAACGCACCCACGGCTCGTCAACCGGGCGCACCCCAGTCACCGGATCAGGTGTGCGGGCGTGCTCAAGCGCCGCGGCTGCGAAGTCCTCCGCCTGCATACCGAGGGCGGCGAGCGCGACCCGTTCGTGGTTGAGCTGGTTGGTGATCAGCTCCCAGCCGCGGTTCTCCTCACCGACGATGCTCGTGGCGGGAACCCGTATCGCGTCGTAGTACGTTGCTGTCGTGGTCAGCCCGCCCACCGTCTCGATCGGCGTCCACGAGAAGCCCGGCGTGTCCGTCGGCACCAGGATGATCGAGATGCCCTGATGCCTGGGCGCTTCCGGGTCCGTGCGGCAGGCCAGCCAGATCCAGTCGGCGTTCTGGGCGTTCGAGGTGAAGATCTTCTGCCCGTCGACCAGCCAGCCGTCGTCGTCGCGCACGGCCCTCGTCCGCAGCGACGCGAGGTCGGTCCCGGCTTCGGGCTCGGTGTACCCGATCGCGAAGACGACGTCGCCGCTCAGGATCCGCGGCAGGAAGAAGGACTTCTGCCGCTCGGTCCCGTATCTCATCAGGGTCGGCCCGACGGTGTTCAGCGTGACCATGGATACCGGCGCGCCCGCGCGGTACGCCTCGTCGAAGAAGACGAACTGCTCGTCCGCGCCGTGCCCTTGACCCCCGTACTCGATGGGCCAGCCGAGCCCGAGCATTCCGTCGGCACCGATCCGCCGCAGCAGTCGGCGATGCTCCGTGGCGTCCTGCGCAGCCGGAGGTCCGTCCGGCATCAGACCACGGAAGTACGAGCGGAGTTCGGCGCGCAGCCGCTGCTGGCGCTCTGTCGGTGCGAGATGCACGACTGCGGCCTCCCGGCTCAGGAGTGCGGGCGGGGTCGGGTTTCTGACTGTCCGTCAGATCGGACCTGACTGTCAAGGTCATGAGCCCGGGCACCGGAAATGCGAAGCCGCAGAGACGCGGAGTTGCAGACGGGCGAGCGGGGCGGAGGGGCGGAGGGGCGGAACGCGAACGGCCTGCGCGACGGCACCGGAGCACCGTCGCGCAGGCCGTGTTCACCCCCTCAGCCCGGACCCCCACCCTGGGCGCGGATCACCAGAGCGGGAAGAAGGTCACCGCGATGTTCTCGTTCGACTGGTCGATGGCCGTGAAGGCCGAGCCGTTCACGCTCGCGGTGTTGTTCTGGTTGGACGCCCCGGCGCCGGTGGCCACTTGCTGGGTGGTCGTCGAATTGCCGTGGTTGTCCCCTCCGACACCGCTGCTTTCGATCTCGGCCACGGCGGCGTTCGATCCATCGTCCGCGAACGCCCCGTTGTCGGCGTGGGCGACACCTGTGAAGAGCGCAGCGGCAAGGGGCAGCGCGGCGACGGCAGCGAGGGCACGGGCGGTACGGATGCTTGCCATGTCATTTCCTCCAGGAACCGGAGGTGCACGGTGAGTGCACCGGAAGTACGGAAGTGCTGCAGTACTGAAGTGCTGAAGTACGGCTGAAACCAGGATGGTTGGCCGGCCACCCGGGTCGTGTTCACGACGTCGCGAGTCCAGAGTTGCCCACCGAATCTCCCGTGAACCGCCCACGCCACCCCGATTCCTCCTCAAGCGTGAGGACAAGTCGATAAACCCCCTTCACACCCTCGACTGCCCAGACCAAGCCCCACGGACCCGGCGAAACCTGCCCACGGCAAGAGGAAAAGCGTTCCGGCACATTTTCGGCCAAACTTCCACTCTTCCCTTATTCGAACACTCGTACGAACATAGATTCATGGCCATCACCGACCGGCACCGCACCACCCTGGCCCTCGCCCATGCGCTCTCCGCCGCCGAGCACGGGCTCCCCGTGATCCCCCTTTCCCCCACGAAACTCCCCGCGCTGCCCTCGCCCCACAGGCGCGATCCGGATCCTGCCCTCTGCCGCGGCGAGTGCGGGCTTCCCGGTCACGGCGTGCACGACGCCACGACCGACCCCGCTGCCGTGCGAGCGCTCTTCGCCGCCGCACCGTGGGCCACGGGGTACGGCATCGCATGCGGCCGGCCGCCGCATCACCTCATCGGTATCGACCTGGACACCAAGACCGCCGCGGCGGGCGGCACGGACTCCGCGGCCGCCCTGCGTCAGCTGGCCCTCCAGTACCTCTTCACGGTTCCGGAGACGGTCACCGTCCTCACACCCAGCGGCGGCCGCCATCTGTGGCTGTCCGGCCCACCCGATGTCGTCGTGCCGAACTCGGCGAGCCGGCTCGCACCCGGAATCGACGTCCGGGGCAGCGGCGGCTATCTCGTGGGCCCTGGCTCCGTGACCGCACACGGGGCCTACCGGCTCGCACCGGGGACGGCGGATCTGCCTCCGGCTCCCTGCCCCGGTGCACTGCTGCACCTGATCGCACCACCCGGGCGCCCTCCCCGTCCGCACCACCACCGTCACTCATCGCCGACGACCGAACGGACGCCCCGTGGTGAGGGACTTGTTCACTTCGTACGCGCCGCCCACGAGGGCCAGCGCAACACCCGGCTGTTCTGGGCGGCCTGCCGCGCATACGAGAACGGCATCGGCGACGCGCTCGCGGACGCCCTCACCGAGGCGGCGGTCGGCGCCGGGCTGGCCGAGCGCGAGGCACGCGCGACGATCGCCTCCGCGGCACGACTCAGCGCCCGGGAGCGCGAGTGACCCGTGCCCCGCCTGCGGCCGCGTTCCCGCGCCGCCCCGAACGACCCCTGGCGCACGACAGGACCTGTGCCCAGCCTGCACACGAACACATGAGGAAGGGGCGCCCCCGCGATGCGGGGGCGCCCCTTCCCTTGTTTCCGTCGGAATTCCGCGTCCCGTCGGGATCCCACCGGCCGCGCCTCACACGGTGGGTGCGGTGCGTTGCGGTGTGCCGGTACCGGTCCGGCACACCGCTCGGACGGTCCGACAAGCCCCCGGCGCCGTACCGGTCCGGGGGCTACCGGTCGGGATCAGCGGTGGTGGTGTCCGCCACGGCCCCAGGACTTGGAGTCGACGACCCGGCCGCGCTCGTCGCGGAGGGTGGCGGTGTCGCGCTTGTCCCAGACCTGCCGACGACGGTCCTGGTACACGTCGCGGTCGGTGTCCCGGCCCCGCCCGGTGTGGACCTTGACGCTGGAGTGCCCGTCGAGGCGGAGGTGGTTGAAGCGGTAGCGGTTGCCGTCCCGGTCGGTGAGGGTGAAGCCCCGGAGGTTCACCGTGCGCCGGCCGACGTTCGTCACTTCGACCCACTCGGCGTTCAGGGCGTGGTTGGAGCGGTCGTCACGGCCCCGGCTGTCGTGGTGGACCCTGTCGATGATGACCGAGGAGCGGCGGTCGTCACGGCGGTCGTGGTCCGCCGATGCGGGGAGGGCGGTCACGGCGACGACGGCGCCGGAGGCGAGGACGGTGGCGACGATCCGCTGGGCAATGCGAGAAGCAGGCATGTGATGCCCTCTCAAAGACGTGCCCGCACAGCCCCGTTCAGGGCTGCTGCTGGGCGATCGGGTTCCCCGGCTTGCTGCCGAGGACCCTCACTCTGGACGCGCCACGTGGCCATTCGCCAGCAAAACCGTTCACATTACAGAAACCGGACATCTCCGTAACTCTCCCCTGTATCCGACATCGACACCGGCCGACCCCTTACCAATGGTTCGCTGTCGGTTACATCGACCCGTTGAGCAATCAACAACAAGCGGTTTCCAGCCGACCCGGAGCCCACCCCACACAGCGCGGAACAGAGCACCGAAAGGGCCCGTCTTTCGTAACAGCCGCCCGCCCCAGCCAGTCGCACACACACAGGGATACCGCTCTGACGTGCGGTTTTGCGTCACCCTTCCACGCAAGCCGCACGCCGCGCATCATCTGTCGCGCGTCGCACATCGGGCGTCGCACATCACGCAGCGGTCGGGCCGACCGGGGCGACACCCGGCTTCGGTCCAAGCCGTCGCCGGCATGCCGAGCGGACTGTCGGCCGCGCACCCCACCCGGACTGCCACGCCACAAGCATCGGCACAAGGGAGTGAGCACTGAAGCGCCCATCACTCCGAGGTCAACAGGACGTCGACGCGCGGCGCCACCCCTGGCATCTCCGGGCAGCCCATCCCACGACGGGCTCGGCCCCATTCGCGCCGCACTGCACAGAACGGCCCAGGGGCCGACGTCGCCCGCCGTCATCGTCACCCGCGCAGCGCTGTACACCTCCCAGATATTCGAACAGGCGTATCATTCTGGCTGTGGCTGAATACGACTTCCCCGACGATCTGCGCGACGCCCAGCTGCGCCTGCACCAGGCCCGGGCCCAGTACCGGGCTCTGTGCCGGACACTGCCGTGGTCGGTCGAGCCGGCCGAGGGCTGGACGGGTGTCGAGGGGCAGTACTCCAGCTACCGGCACGACTTCCCGGCCAGCCCCGGATACACCGACGAGCAGAAGGCAGAGGAGGCCCGGCTGCGCGCGCTCGTCATGGAGTTGTCCATCGCCGTGTCGACCCACCCGTACTGGGCAGCCCTCGAGGGCCCGGCGGTGGTGGGAGCACGCACGGCGCTGAAGAAGCATCCGGAGGACGGCCCGCCGGCAGACGCCGCGGCTGCGTAGCGGAGGCCGCCCAGATGCCCGACCTGTCACGCTCCGACCGCATCCGGATGAACCACGCCGTGCGCGACTGGCTCATCTACCAGCTGCGACAGACCGAGCGGACCATCCGCGAGCTGGAGCGCGAGGAGGAGGACGACCGGCGCCGCCGCGAGGTGGCCCGCATCGAGATGTCGTGGAAGCTGCAGCCCGGCCGTGCCGACGGCGCCGACCCCGTGCTGCACCGCGGGAACTGCCACTTGTTCAGGACCCAGCTCGGATATCTCGACCTCGAGCACGTCAAGGTCGCGCTGGAGGAGTTCCCGGGCCTGGAGATGTGCGAGATCTGCGCCCCGTGGGGCAGCCTCGGCATCGCGAAGCCGCCACGGAGACCCGGAACCGGATAGCGCCGCGGCGGGATGGGGCGGGAAGCCCGCGACGTCGGGTGCATCTGGGGACTCCCGGGCCCACCCGGGCCGAGGGGAAAGGATCGCAAGGCGGTCGGGACACTCCCACTGGCTCCGCCGGGGGTGACTCCGACAGCGGCGACTCCCGACAACGCAGCACAGGAGGGGTTCCCTGCGGTAGCCGGGTGGAGCGTCGTGCACGGCGTCGGCAGCCGGTGAACCCTCCGGCCTCATCGACGACAGCGCTCGTCACCGGAGGCCGGCCGGACGAGGTGAGCGGCCGGTCGGTCCGGTCGACACGGTTATGGGGTGGTCGCCGGACGGTCCGGTCGGCCGGAGCCGAGCGGGAGTCGTGCCCGAGCGGGAGTCGTGCCCGACGGCGTCCGCAGGTCTCAGCGAAGTCCCGCGAGCCAGGCGTGCACCGGGCCGGGGTCGTTGTCCCTGGTGATCAGTGCGATGTGGTTGTCGGGCCGCACGAGCACCAGGGCGTCGCCTTCGATGCCGTAGACGCGCCGGGCGGTTGCACCGGGGGCGTTCGTCTCCGACGGCGCCGTGTGCAGGGCATGCGTACGGACGAGGTCACCATGGGTCGCTGCGGCCTCGCGCAGTGCCGCCGCGGTACCGGCTCCGAAGCCGAAAAGCGTGAACCGCGGTCCGGCCAGGAGCTCGAAGAGGCGAGTGGGGCGGCCGAGCGTGTCCGCGTCGCATGCCGCGTCCGGGGCACGGTCTCCCGGCCGAAGGGTCCCGCTCCCGCTGCCGCCGGCCAGGGAGCTCCATCGGTAGCTGGTGCCGATGGGGGCGGCCAGGGTGGTCTCGGTGCCGTTACCGGGCTCCTTGATCACATCCATGACGTGGCGGAGCCGGTCGGTGGTGACGTCCAGGGTCAGAGCGGCGACGGGCAGCCGCTCCTCCTCGTAGGTGTCCAGCAGGACGGATCCGGCGCGCCCGGCCAGAGCGAGGGCGATCTTCCAGCCCAGGTTGAACGCGTCCTGGATACCGGTGTTCATGCCGAGGCCGCCGGCGATCGGGTGGACGTGGGCGGCATCCCCGGCGAGGAACACCCTGCCGGCCCGCATCCGCTCGGCGAGACGGACATTGACTCGCCATGTCGAAAGCCAGCTCGGGTCGTGCAACCGGATCCCGGGCATCCGGGCATGCCGGTCGAAGAGGCGCTGGAAGCTCTCCAAGGAGGGCGGCAGCGGCTGCCCCCTGTCATCGAGTTCGGGGGACGCCTGGAGCTGGAAGACGTCCGTCCCCGGGATCGGGCACAGCATGACCGCGTCACCGTCCCGGGTGAACCACTGGTGCCAGTACTCCCGGCTGAGCCCCGCCGCCGCCACATCGCCGCACACCATCGACCGGTCGGGACCGGTGTGCCCGTCGAAAGGGATGCCGAGCATCTTGCGCACGTCGCTGTGCCCGCCGTCGCAACCGGCCAGATAGGCGGCCTCGATGGTGCGCCCGTCGGCGAGGACGGCGGTCACGTGCTCCGTGCTCTGAGTGAACCTCGCAAGTCCCGCGCCGTACTCGACCGCGACGCCGAGCCCGTCGAGCCGCCGGCGCAGGATGTCCTCGATCTGCCACTGCCCGATGAACACCGCACTGTCGTAAGGGGAATCGGGGAGGGGCCCGTCGCCCGCGAACGGGTCGGTGTCGTTCGCGTGGGCGCCGTCGAAGTACTTGCGGAACACCAGGTGGGCCGTGCCGGCGGCGAGGACCTGTCCGGCCACGCCCAGGTCTTCGAAAACCTCCAGGCTTCGGGGGTGCAAGGTCTTGCCCCGGGATTCCCGGTGCGGAGCAGCGCGTCGGTCGATGATGCGCACCGCTGTGCCGCGGCGGGCGAGATCGCAGGCCAGAGTGAGTCCGGTGGGGCCGGCGCCCACGATCAGCACATCGGTCATCGCGAGTCCTTTCGTCGTCGTTCGCTGTCGGATTCGCCCGCGGATTCGCCATCGGATCACCGTCGGACACCGTCGGATCACCGAGGTCGAGTCGTCGCAGAGCCGTCGCAGAGCTGCGCAGATCCACGCGGAGCGGTCGGAGAACCCTGGATGCGGGCTGTCGAAGCGCTCAGTGAAGCCGCCATCCAAAGAAAATGCAACCGGGTAACTAAATTAACTAGGTTGCGTGAATGATGCTAGACTTCCGGCCATGAACCATGGGCAGGGGCCAGGACTACGGGAGAGCAAGAAACTGCGCACGCGCCGTCATCTTGCGGACGCCGCACTGGCGCTGTTCCTCGAGCGAGGCTTCGACGAGGTGTCGGTGGCCGATGTCGCCGCCGCGGCAGAGGTCTCCAAGCCGACCCTCTTCCGCTACTTCGCGAGCAAGGAAGACCTGCTGCTGCACCGCTTCGCCGACCACCAGGACGAGGCCGCCCGCCTCGTGCGCACTCGCCCGGAGGGGCACAGCCCCGTCAGGGCCCTGCACGAGCACTTCCTTGCCGCGCTGCGCGAGCGCGATCCGATCACGGGACTCAGCGACGTGTCCGATGTCGTGGCCTTCCAGCGGCTGCTGTACTCCACCCCCAGCCTGGAGAGCAGACTGGTCCGCTACACCGCCCGCGAGGCCGAACTGCTCGCCGCAGTACTGGAAGCAGAGTCCTGCACACCGCTGGCTGCCCGTACGGCCTCGCTGCACCTGGTGACGGTGCGTCAGGAACTCGGCCGGGCCAACTGGCTCCGGATCGCCTCGGGGCGCAGCGCCGACGACGTGTACCCGGAAGCAGTGGCCGACGCCGACGAGGCCTTCGGCATGCTCGCCCACGGCCTCGACAGGGCACTGCCCTGCGCACCTCGGCCGTCTCACGACCGGCCCACCGGCTGAGACGGCCGGGACGGCTCAGGCGCCGGGACGGCTGAGACTGAGGGTGACTGCTCGACGTGTCGGCCCGGCCCCGCCCGGGCATGCCGCCGGGCGGCCCGAACTCGGTATGTCCCGTGCCGCCTTCTCCCGCATACGCTCCCGCCGCCACAAGGATGGGCCTCTGCGCGGTGCGGTTCGTACACGGCCTCTCTCTGCCGTGTCCTGCCATGCCGACCGGCTGCATGACGCCACCTCAAGCAGCGTCGCGAGAATCATCAGGGCCGAGGCCGACAGTTGCCGGCATACACCCGGATGTGCTCGGCGAGCCACGCGGCCATCCGCTCGGGACCGGCCGGGGCGCGCATCGTGGACCCCGGTGCCCGGCTCGCCGCCTGCGCACCGCCGGGCGACTATGGGAAACGGGACCGGTCCGGGGGCCAGGCACTGGGAGGCACCCGTGGCGCGCACACATACAAACGATGTACTGATCGCGGGCGCCGGTCCCGTCGGACTGAGTGCAGCCGCCGAACTCTGCCGCCACGGAGTGCGCTGCCGTCTCGTCGACCGGCTGCCGGCCCGCCTTCCGTACGCCAAGGCCGTCGGCATCCAGCCGCGCACCCTGGAGATCTGGGACCGGATGGGCCTGGCCCGCACCATGCTGGAAGCCGCCGTTCCGCTACGCGGCCAGCTGATCTACGCCAACGGCCGGGAGCAGATGCGGATCGACCTCGAGCTGCCACCCGAAGTGCCTTACGGATTCGCCGCGCTGCCGCAGTACGAGACCGAGCGACTCCTCGAGGAGTACCTCGCCGGCCTGGGTACGGTCATCGAACGCAGCACCGAACTGCTGTCCTTCGTCCAGGACCCGGACGGGGTCACCGCCCGGCTGCGCACCTCGTCCGGCGCCGAGGAGGAGGTCCGTTCCCGCTATCTGATGGGCTGCGACGGAGCGCACAGCATCGTCCGCAAGGAGCTCGGTCTCGCCTTCGAGGGAGGGGCCTTCCCCGAGGAGTACATGCTCGCCGACGTCGAGGCCGACTGGGACCTGCCGCACGGATACGGCGTGCGGTCCATTCACCGTGCCGACGACGGTTCCACCGACGACGTGCTGGTCTGCATCCCGTTGCCCGGCGCAGGCCGCTACCGCATGTCGACGCTGGTCCCGCCCGAACTCTCCGCGCAACCGACCGGCCGGGGGCCCGCGCAGGGCGACGGCGTCGCGCACGGCCTGGAGGGCGGCCGCACCCCGAAGCTGTCCCACATCCAGGCCGTCGTGGATCGCCTCGCTCCCAGACCGGCCGTTCTCTCCCGGATGCGCTGGTCCTCCGTCTTCCGCATCAGCCATCGGATCGTCGACCGCTACGCCGACGGACGGGTCTTCATCGCGGGCGACGCCGCCCACATCCACCCGCCCACCGGCGCCCAAGGCATGAACACCGGCATCCAGGACGCCTGCAACCTGGCCTGGAAACTGGCCCTCGTCGTCCGCGGGGAGGCGGACTCCGCCCTGCTCGCCAGCTACGACGCCGAACGCCGCCCGGTCGGCGAAGAGGTCGTCGGCCGAACCGTCCGCCACGCCACCCACGGCATCGAAGCCGACCCTGACGACCCGCAGTCCCTGATGCTCCGCGAGGCTCAACTGCTCGTCGGCTACCGGGGCGGCCCGCTCGCCGGCGACCCCTACGGGCCGATCGACGCACCCCAGCCCGGTGACCGGGCCCCGGACTGCGCCGGCCTGACCACCTCCGTCGCCACCTACCCCTGGCGCCTGCTCGACATCCTGCGCGGCCGCACGGGGCACGTGCTGCTCCTGTACGCGGCCGACACTGCCGACCTGACCGAGGCCGCCGCGGCTGCCGGCGTGCCGCTGACGGCCGACGGCAGCCCGGGCACCCCCGACCGCCCGCACTCCGGATCCGGCCTGCAGACCGTCGCTGTCCTCGCCCGCGGAACCGCACTGACCGTCCCCGACACCCTGGCCGTCCCCGCATACCGTGACACCGCCGGGGAGTTCGCCCGGCTCTATCGCCCCGACGGCCCGACCGGCTTCGTTGTCCGCCCTGACGGGCAGCTCGGCGCCCGCTTCCCACTCGCCGGCACCGCGGCGGCCCTGTCCCACTACTTCGCGGCTCTGTCCGCGCCCGGGTGAGGGAAAGGGGTGTCCGGACCCTCCGGACACCCCTTCTCACCAGGCCGTGTGGGCTTTGAACCCACGGGGACGTCGCCGCCACGACGGTTCTCAAGAACGGCGGAGAAGCGTGCCTTGCCTCGGCCTCATCGACTCACGCGGCCACTCGCGTGTTCCCGTGCCCGTCATTGCCGTGCGGCCTGTGGGGCTTGTGGGGCTTGTGGGGCTTCTCCTTGTGCGGATGGTGCCGAGGCTTGATGGTCACGGTCACCGGCTCACCCTTGGTGGCGTTACCACTGCCGTCCGTCGCCACGGCGACGAAGGTGTGCTCGCCGACCCCGCTCGCCGCGTTCGCCCTGCACGTCCATTCACCGGACTCGTTGACGGTGGCTGAGCAGATCTCGTTGTCATCTTCGGTGACCGAGATCCTGGCACCGGCCTCACCGGTACCGACGAACGTCAGCACACAGCTCGAGCCCTTCTGTTCGACGGCGTTGTCCACGGGCTCGCGGCAACCCTTGATGCGTGACCCGTCGGCAGGGCTGGTGATGACCGGCGGCACGATGACCATGACCGGAGCCGCATCAATCGCGGGTGTCACTGCGGTATCGGGTGAGGTTGCGTCCACATCGATGGTGTACGTGCCGGCTCTGGTGCCGACCGTGACGCCGAATGTGACGGTGGCGGTGGCCTCCGCTGCCAGTGTGAAGGGGCCCTGCCAGGTCAGGGTCTGTCCGTCGATGGCCGGATCATGCGTGGTGATCCCCGTCGTCGTCCCGGGCCGGTAGGAGAATCCTTGAGGCAGAACGACCGAGATGCTGTTGACCGTGGCAGCAGAGGTATTGGGATTTTCGAGGGTGACGGTGTACCCGTTGTCGGCCCCGGCCTCCGATACGCGGTCGTCCGCGGCGGCTCCGGTGACGAGCGGTACCGCTCCCGTGGGGGAGAAGGACGTCGACCACTGGTAGGTGGCGCTTCCACCGTCCGCGATATTCACCGGCCAGCTGATACCGATGCCGTTGTCGAGCAGTTCACTGCACTGGCAGGTGTTCGGAAAAGGCTGCTGGGTGCCGATCCGGCTCCAGACTTGGTCGAAGTGGGCCTCGATGTATGCGTTTCCGCTCGTGCGTGGCAGAAGCCCCACGATACGACCACCGGCGTCGGGGGTGGTGCTGCAGGCCGGAGCCGTTCGGATGACGCGCCCATAGCCGGAGTCGCTGTCCTGCAGGTAGCAGTCCCCTGCCGTGTAGATATTGCCGACGCGCTGCTGCCCCGAATTGTTCTGGACGGCTACTTTGGTGTCGTAGAGGTCTTGGCCGACGACATAGCGGTCGGTCTGGGTGAGCGTGACGCCGGTTCCGGCGTTCACCACGGTCACCACTTGGTACGGATCGGCCCCGGTGCCCGAGCCGGTGACCGCCGACTGGCTGACTGGCGAGTACGCCGTGCGCGGTGCAGCGCTTTGGCCGGCCGGCACCGCACTTGGTCCGTACAGCGTGCTGTTCAGCGCAATGAAGGTGCCGCAAGCAGTGCCGCCGAACCACTCGGGAAAAAGGTCCCCGGTGTGTCTGACAGAGCAGTTCAAGTCGCTGCTGATGTCGATCGAGGTAAGCGGCCCCGGCGAGGTGATCGGGGCAGCGTAGGCGGACGAGGCCTGAGGGAAAAGGACGAGCGCGATCGCGCCGAGGAGCATGGAGCACACCCCGGCACATCGTCTGCGAATACGACTGATCAGTGGAATCTTTGTGTCGCAGCGGACATTCACTGACATTCCTCTCGCTACACGAGTTCGCCCCATTTATAGCGACTTACCGGCGACCCAACCGTGTCATTTCGTAGCGGCCCATCGAAACTTCGGGAGCACTGCCTTCCGACCCGCTACGAACGCAAGGCCGAGCACTTCCTCGCCTTCGCCGGTACAGCCGCAGCCTCGTCAACCACCGCCGACTCACTCCTCCGTGGTTGGCACCGAACGCTGGCAGAGGATCCATAAACCAGCACCAGCACCAGCACCAGCACCAGCACCAGCACCAGCACCAGCACCAAAGAAGGGTGTCCAACTGCCTTCGCTGGCCCGCACATGGCCCACAGCGCCTCCAGAGGACGTGCTCTGGAGGGCGGGCCAAGCCCTGCACCCACTTCAGGGGTTCGATCGGATGGCCGACGCATCGCTCTCTCTGCGTGCTTGCGCCAGCTGGGGCAACACACGACCAACCAGGCGCCCGGGCGGCGCCGAGAACGGCACGGCCCCATTCCAGTTGGCGGCGACACAGGGCACCCCGCCTCCCCGGTAAGATCATCAACCGGGCGGCGGGGGGCGCCTCACCCGCTCCGCCCCGTGCCGTGCCGTGCGTATATGAGCGGGTAACGGAGGAAACATGAAGCGTGTGATGCGCAGCCTCGGAGCCGCTGTCGCCACCACCGTCCTCGCGGGCGGCATGCTCGTCGCCATGCCTGGTGCAGCGAGCGCCAACGACTACGGCTACACCTGCAAGAACTGGAAGACCACCAGCCACGGTTGGAGCGCCGACTGCCACGTCACGCGTGGAAAGGCCCGCACGTCGACCGACTGCCGCAACGGCAAGACGCACTACGGCAAGTGGGTCGGCCGCGGATACTGGAAGTTCGAGGGCGAGTGCGGCCAGTACGCACTGGTGGCCTACGACGTCCAGTGGAAGAAGTAGTTCTCCTGGCATTCCCTGCCTCGGCGCTGCCCCCATGGGTTTCGCCGGGCGTTCTCCTTGCCCTCTCCACGGGAAACCGGGACCGAAGCGACCTGGGTCCGGCACTGGGTGAAGGGGACCCCAGGCTGTCCCACACAGCTGCAGCCGAGTTCGGCGTATCGGCTGGACGGGTAAGGAAGCTGCAGCCGATCGGCTGCAACCTCGTTCATGGCTGGTAGCGGCGGCTGACCGCCGTGACGTCAGTCGTACTCACTGAACGTGTCACGCCATGACCGCGGCTGTGCAGGCGTCGGGCCACGCTCACGATGCCTGCACAGCCGGGCAGCCAGGCAAACCAGCTCATCGACAAGGCGCCGAGCAGCAGCGACGACCGAGCGACGACGACTCCGTACTGGCCCGTGCGGACGCGCGAATGGCGGCCATGCTCGATGCCCTCCCCCAGCGCGAGCACGGGGACATCGCGATCCGCCCCTTCCTGCTGACCGTCGATGGCGTGACCTTCGGCCTCGTCGTCGAACGTCACGCCGAGGGCGAAGCAGGACGTCAGCCAGGTCCCGAGCCATGGCCACCGGGAACCCGCAACAGGTATCCATGTCAGACCCGCCTGCGACACTGCGGCACATGTCTCTCGCCGATCTCAGTCTTGACCAGTGGCGTTCCTTCGACCTGCCTACCGCACGTCGCGTCGCCGAGAAGGCGGCGGCCCGAGTCGATGGCCGTGTGACCGTCGTCGAAACCATTGAGCACCTCGGGGCCCCGCTCCACCGCGTCCGCATCGAGCGGAACGCCCAGGAATTCGCGCTCATACCCGGTGGCGCAGTGACACTCGGATTCGACCTCGCCGCCTGGCAGCCGACGCCCGAGCAGACCGCCGACTACCAGGAGAGCCTGGATCAGGGATACGGCTTCGGGCCCGATCTTCGAGCCCACCTCGCACAATTGCTCAGTCCACGCCGGAGCGTCGTCCTGGCTGCGGTGCTCATGGCCGTGGAGGACGAGAACCTGACCGAGCCCCCTGCCGACATGTTGGCTGTCCTCGCAGCCCGCGGCCTACGGATGCCGACCTCCGACGAGTGGGAGCACGCCTGCGGAGCCGGCGCGGACACGCTGTTCCGGTGGGGCGACACCTGCCCCATGGACCGCATCCCGTACGGGGATGGAACCGGCCCGCACACTCAGCCGAACGCCTTCGGCCTGCGCATCGCCTACGACACCTACCGCTCGGAGCTGACGAGCGACGTCATCGCGGTCCACGGCGGAGACGGCGGCGAGTCGGTGTGCGGTGGCTACGGCACGCTGCTGGCCTGGCTGCCCCTGGCCACCGCGAACCGTAACCCCTTCATGGCCGAGTTCGTGTACGGCCCGGACGGCGAGGACATGTACGAGGATTCCTCCACTCGGCCTGTGCTGACGCTCTGATCCTCAGGGCATGCTTCTGGGCCACACGCCCTGGTCATCAGCGGGGCACAGGCGAGAAACCTTGAGACAGTTCGAATACGAGAGGGGTACCCGGAAGCTCCGGGCACCCCTTCTGACCAGCACACACGCTGACCTGGCGGTGGGTGTGGGATTTGAACCCACGGTGACATCGCTGCCACGACGGTTTTCAAGACCGTTCCCTTAGGCCGCTCGGGCAACCCACCTTGCGCACCACCGCCCGTGGCGATCACGGGTGACGTGCGCGTGCACAGCCTAGCCCGTCAGCTGTCACCCTTGCGCTGCCCCAAGGTGACGTCGACCGTGGACTCCTTACCGCCGCGTTCGTAGGTGAGCGAGACCTTGTCGCCCGGCTTGTGGTTCCAGATCTCACTGATCAGGGTGGGACCGCTGTCGATGGGCTTGCCGTTGAACTTGGTGATCACGTCACCCGCCTTGAGGCCCGCCTTGGCGGCCGGACCGTCGGGGCTCACCGCGGGGGTGCTGCCGGAGCCCTGGGCGGGGATCACGGCACCGTTGCCCTGGCCGGTCATGCTCACCGCGGCGCCGATCACCGGGTAGACGGGCTCTCCGGTCCTGATGAGCTGTTCGGCCACGTTCTTGGCCTGGTTGATCGGAATGGCGAAACCGAGGCCGATGGAGCCGGCCTGGGACTGGCCGAGGCCGTTGCCGCCCGCGGACTGGATGGCGGAGTTGATGCCGATCACCGCACCGCTCGCATCGAGCAGCGGGCCACCGGAGTTTCCGGGGTTGATCGATGCGTCGGTCTGCAGGGCGCTCATGTACGAGTTCTTGCCGCTGGAGCCGTCACCCGAGGCGACCGGGCGGTTCTTGGCGCTGATGATGCCCGTCGTCACGGTGTTGGAGAGGCCGAAGGGCGCACCGATCGCGATCGTCGAGTCGCCGACCACGACCCGGTCCGAATTCCCGAGCGGCAGCGGGACCAGGCCTGACGGGGCGTCCTTCAGCTTCAGTACGGCGACGTCGTAACCCTGGGCCCGGCCGACCACCTCGGCATCGAACGCCTTGCCGTTCGAGAAGGTCACGGAGAGAGTGCCGCCGTCGGCAGCGGACTCCACCACGTGGTTGTTGGTGAGGATGTGGCCCTGCTTGTCGTAGACGAACCCGGTGCCCGTGCCGCCCTGGCCCTGGCCGCCTTCGGCCTTCGCGTCGATGGTGACGACACTCGGCAGGGCCTTGTTCGCGACCGCGGCAACCGTGCCGGGATCACGCTTGAAGTTTGCCGGAGCCTCGCCGGCGGAGACGGTCGTGGAGATTCCGGCTTCGTCGTTGCGCTCGGCCGCCCAGTAGCCGATGCCGCCGCCGACCCCGCCCGCGACGAGTGCGGCCGCGAGCACGGCGGCGACGAGCCCGCCATAGCGCCTGCGCGGTCCGGCCGCAGGGCCGGGCCCCGATGCATGCGCGGTGGAGTCCCAGCCCCAGGGCGAGGTGGGGGGAGGAGGAGGCCACCCGGCGCCGCCCGCGGCGGCACCATGGCCGGCCGGGGCCGCAGGGTGTGCCGGGCCGGCCGGGGCCGACGCCGGCGGCGCCGGGGGCATCTGCGGTGCGGGCGGCATCTGCTGCGTCGGGGCATCACCGGCGGGCCCGTGCCCGGCCGCATCACCGGCGGGCCCGTATCCGGCCGCACCTTCGGGAGCGGCCGCCTGCCCGGGAGGTGGCACAGGAGGTACGGACGGGACAGCCCTGCCCGCAGTGCCCTCGTTGCCCTCGTTCTCGGTGCTCACAGCTCTGTCTCCTCGATTCCGCTTCCGTGTCGGTTTCCGGTCCGTCCGCTGCGCCCAGCTTTTCCCACTGGCCGTCAGGCCACTGTAAGCAGGACCTGTGCATATCCGCGCCATCCCTTATCCCGGACATTGCGGACAGGGGTGCGGCGCCCTCATGGCGACGATGACACCATGACGCAGTGACACAACTCCCGATCCAGGTCGTCGCTCACCGAGGCGCCTCGGAGGACGCCCCAGAACACACCCTGGCCGCCTATGTGAAGGCAATAGAGGACGGGGCCGACGCCCTCGAATGCGATGTACGGCTCACTGCCGACGGCCATCTCGTCTGTGTGCACGACCGCCGCGTCAACCGTACGTCCAACGGCCGTGGCGCCGTCTCCGCCCTCGAGCTCTCGGCACTCGCGGCGCTCGACTTCGGCTCCTGGAAGGACCGGGACGAGAGCCCGGACTGGGGCGACCGCGACTTCACGTCCGTGCTCACCCTGGAACGCCTCCTGGAGCTGGTCGCCGATGCAGGGCGGCCGATCGAGCTGGCCATCGAGACCAAGCACCCCACCCGGTGGGCCGGCCAGGTCGAGGACCGCCTGCTCCAGCTGCTGAAGCGGTTCGGCCTCGACGGCCCGGCGGACCCCGCCGAGTCGCCCGTGCGGATCATGAGTTTCTCGGCACGCTCGCTGCACCGGATCGCGGCCGCCGCACCGCAGATCCCCACGGTCTATCTGATGCAGTTCCCTCCGCTGCGCATGCGCGAGGTCCGGCTCCCGGCAGGAGCCCGTATCGCGGGACCGGGTATCCGGCTCGTACGCAATCACCCCTCCTATGTCGATCGGCTGCATGCAGCGGGCCACCAGGTCCATGTGTGGACCGTGAACGAGCCGGAGGACGTCGAACTCTGCGTCGGCCTCGGGGTCGAGGCGATCATCACCAACCGCCCCAAGCAGGTCCTGGCTCAACTGGGCCGCCGCTAGCGGCTGCTACAGGGAGTGCACCGGCGCGTTCGTTCCGTGTTCGACCGTTACGAGTGCGTCACCAGACGTGTATTGGCCGGTTTCCGGTCCAGTCCCTTGGGGCATCCACACCGTGGCGTGGGGCAAAGGAGGTCTCGGGGGTGGCGTTGGTGGTGGCACAGGAGGTGCCCACGTCGTCGAGCATGGCCGTTCCCCATGGCCCTGCGGGCGTGGGTGAGGCACGGCACCGGATGCGTGAGCAGCTGCGACGCAGCGGCGTGTCCGAATCGGTCGTCGACGATGCTGTTCTGATCCTTTCCGAACTCCTCAGCAATGCCTGCCGGCACGGCAGGCCGCTGGGGCGCTCGGAGATCGGGGAAGGTGACATCCGCGCTGCGTGGCGCGTCGACAGAACAGGCAGGCTGACCGTCGAGGTGACGGACGGAGGCGGTCCGACCCGTCCGGTTCCGGCCACGCCGTCGGTGACCGCACGCGGCGGTCGGGGGCTCAACATCATCAGCGCGCTCGCCCAGGACTGGGGCGTACGGGACGGCGCCACGGGTGAGGTCACCGTGTGGGCGCTCGTTGCGGAAGGGCACCGTCACGACGATTTCGCTACGCGCGTCACCAGCCCGGGACACGCGGCCGCGTTCGGCTTCGTGGACGCGTACGACGAGGCGTACGACGAGGCCTGACGGCGGGCACGCCGCCATGAGCGCCTGCGGACGCCGCAGGCGCGGTGCGCGCCGAGGATTCGCGGTCAGGCACCAGGACGGCCGGTGCGGACGCCGAATCGGGGCGCCCGGCCGGCGGCACCGACGGCAGCCCAGCACGACGCCGGGCACCGTACGTCGACGACGCGTACGAGGACGACGACGACAGGTAGCAACCGGTGGTCGCACCGTAACGGCTAGGCTCGCGCCCGAGACACAGGCACCCACAGCACCGCAGTCCTCGGGAGAGACCCACACCATGGCCAAGAAGCGCCCCCAGACGAAGGCCGTCAAGCCGCAGATCACCGACGGAGAGATCCCGGTGGTCGGGGCCCGCGAGCCCTGCCCCTGCGGTTCGGGCCGTCGCTACAAGGCCTGTCACGGCCGGGCCGCCGCGCACGCCGTGACCGAACTGGTCCAGCGCCCCTTCGAGGGGCTCCCCGCCGAGTGCGACTGGGTCGCCCTGCGTGAGCTGGTCCCCGCCGCCACCGTCGAGCTGACCCTGAAGGACGGACTGCCCGACGACGTGCCGTCGGTGACGCTCGCCACCGTCCTCCCGATGGCTTGGCCGGCCCTGCGCCGCGACAGCGGCGCCGTGCTGCTCGCTCTGCAGAACGACACGTCCTCCGGCGACCTGAGCCGCGACCTGGCGGACACACTGCGCCGCGCACTCACCGCGAAGCCCGGTTCGCCGGTCGGCGGCGAGCGCGCGCCCGCGGACGGACCGCGGCTGCAGGATCTGCTCGACCCGTCAGCCCCGTTCGAGCCGGTCGTCCACACGGGATTCGAATTCTGGATCCCGGACAACGCGGAGAACGCCGGTCCGGAGGTCGCCGCCTCGCTGGAGCGCGCGAACGCCGCCGCGATCCCCACGGTCAGGCTGTCCGGCGTGGACGCGGCGTACTGGTGCGAGACCCCGGAGAAGAACCATCTGCGCTGGGTCATGCCGCACGCCGAGGAGAAGCTGCTCGACGCGCTCGCCCGGCTGCACGCCGCGGGCACGACGAGCCTCGGCGAAGGCACGCGTCTCGTCGGCTCGTTCCGTGCGCACGGACTCATGGTCCCGGTCTGGGACCTGCCGAGCGCCATGGGCGCGGAGGAGTGCGAGAAGCCGGCCGCGGAGTTCGCCGAGCGCCTCACCGCCGCGCTCGCCGTGGACGCCCCGCTCACCGGGGAGGAGCGCCGGGCGCGGGGCGGGCTCACCAATCGCCAGGTGACCCTCAGCTGACCGACCGTGCGGTCTGTGTCCGGACAGTGAAGATTCCTGTCATCCGACAGGTGATCCCGGTCACAACCAACCCCATGGGTTGGTAATTCGCTGTCCGAATACCCGAGATCGAATTTGCGAACAGCAGATCTCTTGTTACCGTTCTTGAAGCCCGGTCGCTGGTGCATCCCCCGTCGCCAGCGACCGGGCGTTGCTATTCCCGAATTACGCCCGTCGCACCACCGGGCCTCAACTCTCCCCGGCAGCCGATCAGTTGCTGTCCGCGCCAGGCGCCAGCGGTCCCTTATCCGAGATCACCGGAACCCTTGCAGTCCAAGACCGCCGGATACTTACTCGCTTCACCTCGGGCCTTCTCACGAGGCGTTTCGCGGATCACGGCTCATCGCCCGCCACGGCAAAGCAATGCGTCTGCAGCACCCCCGCCCGCGCCCCGGCTGCGGGAACGGGGACCGGCTTGCGCCCGGACCTTTGCCTCGCACGAACCGCACCCGGACGCCTCGGCCGCCTACGTCCCCGCCACTCGGCCGGCGCGGCATGTCCGGGCCCCGACGGGCAGCGGCGTGGGCCCGGAGTGACGCGCGGGCCGCATCGATTCCAGCCAGAATTCCCGGGCGGGGTGTGGTCTTGCCATCTGCTATGGATTGGTGACCCCGATCGGGCATCCGCCCCCACCGGGGATCCGGCCCGGCGACCGTCCCGGCCTGGTCCGGCACCGCCGGAGGCGATGCACGCCCTACGACCGGGCACGCCCCGGGTTTCCGTTCGCAACGGCGGCCCGTGGCGCGCGTGGACCCGGTACGGGTCCGTACGCCCGGACCCATGCACAGGGACCGAGTCCGGCCGACGGCACGGCAGAGACCGGCCCGGCACGGACGAAGCACGGACGAAGCAGGGACCACTCAGTACGGACGACCCAGTACGGACCACTCAGTACGTGAGCCGGGTGCCGTCCCCCGCCTCCGGGGCCGGCGCGCTCACGCTCGCCTCCACCAGGGCATCGACGACCGCCTCCACATCCGGCAGCCACGGCCTCGCAGATCCCGGCAGCGGCGCCCGCTCCCAGCGGACCTGCCCGGCGCCGGCCTCCGACGGCGGCAGCACCAGATAGCCGCCCTCGCCGTGGAAGCGGAGCGATCCGGGCACCCTGTCCTTGGCATAGAGCAGCTCGCCCAGTTGCTCCATCGAGTACGGGGCGACGAGCAGCGCCCAGCGGGTCGGGGTCGCCACGACCGGGCCGAGCCTGATGCCCATGCGGTCGAGTGCGGCCAGCGCCCTCGCCCCTGCCGCTGTGGGCAGACTGACCGCGCACGGCGCCCGGCCACCCGTCGCCAGCACGATCGGTGCCGTGGGGCGGTTGGTCCACCACCAGCGCACCATCCGCTCATCGGTGGTCGCCGCGAGAATTCCGGGGTCGAACGGGTGCGCGCCGGGGACGACGCACTCGGGGTCGGGGCAGGCACAGCCGCGTCCGCGGTCACCGCGTCCGGCCGGCCCGAGTCCCACGCCGGGCAGCACGGGCCAGTGCCATGCCGTTGCGCAGGTGAGCGCCGCATCGAGCTGGGCAGGCGTTCCCTCATGCCGGTTGCGCCGGAACCAGAGCCTGCGTCGCCTTCCGGGGATCTCGCGCATGAGCGCTCGTCCTTTCCGTTGAACGCCGAGGGCCACATCACACCATGTGTGCATCACTTCACCGTGCGTACCGCCGTGCGTCTCGCTGTGCGTCCAAGTCGGCACGTCACCACCCGCGCCATGGGCCTGCCACGGGCATGGGAGCCCTGATCACATGCGGCGACGAACACCGCCGGGAAACCGAACGAAGTGGGCTGTGTCCATTAAACGCGTGGCGAGGGGTGGCGCGTGCATGGCGCTTTGCCGTCCCGCTGTACTGGTCCCGCCACTCGGGATGGGGCGCGGCGGCCTCGACGGTTAAGACGCCCGGGCTCCCCGCCAGGTTCCGGGACCGTCCCAACTGCCCCTGGCCATCACCGTTTACGTACCCATGACGCTCGGAATGACGCTCCTCCCAGGACTCGGTCCCAGGAGGTACACCCTCTCGAACGCCTTCAGTCGACCGCAAATAGGCGCCATGGGGGGCAATTTTTGGCCAAGTTAGAAGCTCCTCGAACACCCCATGGACACCAGCAATTTCGGCAGGACAATGCTGGACATCCCCTCATGTGTGCGTGTACATGTGGATGCATTGATAGCGGCGCAGAATGACATGGGGGTTTGCGATGCTATTGGCCGAAACGAACCAGTCGGAGAGCCGGCTGCCATGAGCGCCCCTCACCTGCCGAAAGTGGCTGGAATCGATTCAACGATTCCTGCGTCCGCTCACACTGTCGCCCCTCTCGCGTCCGCCTCCGTCCCCGACACCGCTCCCGGCACGCTGATCCAGGACCGGCTGGCCGGGTGGGTGTCCGACCTCACGACCCTTCACGAACTCACCGAGCGTCTCGCCGGAACGAGCACGCTGGACGACGCCCTCCATGAACTCCTGCGCGCAGGCGCCGCGCTGGTCGGCGCCCGCCGGGGCATGGTCGTCCTCGAACCTCCGTACGACCGCGGTCCTGCCATCACCGTCGGCCTCGGCCTCGCCCACGCCGACCTCGGCCACATCGAGACCGTCCCGCGCAGCGCCACCTCCTACGGCCGGATCCTCGACGGAGCTCCCGCGAGCGTCCCCGCCCCGGTCGCGCAGGCCGATCTGTTCGGCGACGAGCACCTGGACCCCCGACTGCGCGAGGTCGCCGCGCGCCTCGGCTACGCCGCCAGCTACGCCCTGCCGCTCGCCACCGGTGGAGCGGGAAAACTGGGCGTCGCCGTCTGGTTCTACGACGAGCCCGCCGAGCCGATCGAGCGCCGGCGTCATCTCGTCGGCCTCTACGGCCGCTACGCGACCGAACATCTGGCCCGTCTCCTCGAGCTGGACCGGGCGCGCAAGCGGCTGGCCACCATCGCCGAGGAGCTGCTGCCCAGCCGGCTGCCCCGGGTGCCCGGGGTCCGGCTCGCGGCCCGGCATCTCGGTGGACCGCGGGGCGGCGGCGAGTGGTACGACGCGCTGCCGCTGCCCGAAGGCGCGCTGGGGCTCGCCGTCGGCTCGGTCTCCGGCTCGGGGCCGAGCGCCCTGGCCGCGATGGGCCGGCTCCGGGCGAGTCTGCGGGCCTACGCGGTGATGGAGGGTGAGGACCCCGTCGCCGTACTGTCCGATCTGGAACTGCTGCTGCGGCTCACGGAACCCGCTCGCTCGGCCACCGCGCTGTTCGCGTACTGCGAGCCCGCGCTGCGCAAGGTCGTGCTGGCCGGGGCGGGGCACACACCACCTCTGATCATCGGGGAACGGCGCACCGAGTTCATCGAGACCTCACTGTCGGCGCCACTGGGGATGCTGGCCTGCTGGGAGGCGCCGAGCGTGGAGTTCTCGCCGGCACCTGGAGAAACGGTGCTGCTCTACACCGACGGGCTGCTGCGCCGCACGGGCGATCCCATGGACCGGGCGTTCTCCCGGCTTCACGCGGCGGCGGCGGGTGTGCCGCGGGCCGCCCGCCACGACCCGGCGGCGATCGTCGACCATGTGCTGCGGACCGTGCTGCCCGACGGCCTCGCCTCCGCCGAGGACGCCGCCGGTACCACCGAGGACGCCGAGGACGCCGAGGACGTGGTGCTGATGGCGGCCTGGTTCGAGTGACCCCTGCACGACACCTGTCGTGACGGCGTCGCGACCGCCTGCCGACTCCGTGCCACGGGTCCGGCGGCACCGGGCGGTCTTCCGCACGACCGTACGATGGGTGAGGGTTCAGTGTCGTACCAACGAGGAGGCGGACCCGTGGCAGAGGAGCTCACTCCGGAGACCCCGGAAGAGTCGGGCGAAGAGCCGATCAAGCAGCGGAAGAACGGGCTGTACCCGGGTGTCTCCGACGAGCTCGCGGAGAACATGAAGTCGGGCTGGGCCGACACCGAGCTCCACGGCCTGGAGCCGGTGCCGCAGGCCGCGCACACCGCGCGCCGCCGGGCCGCGCTCTCCGCCCGCTTCCCGGGCGAGCGTCTCGTCGTCCCCGCGGGCCGGCTGAAGACCCGTTCCAACGACACCGAGTACGCGTTCCGGGCCTCCACCGAGTACGCGTACCTCACCGGTGACCAGACCGAGGACGGCGTGCTCGTCCTGGAGCCGGCGACGTTCGCCGACGGGACGAGCGGCCACGAGGCGACCGTCTATCTGCTGCCGCGCTCCAACAGGGAGAACGGTGAGTTCTGGCTGGACGGCCAGGGCGAGCTGTGGGTCGGCCGGCGCCACTCGCTGGCCGAGGCCGAGCAGCTGCTGGGCATTCCGGCGAAGGACGTACGGGAGCTGCCCGAGCAGCTGCGGGAGGCGACGGGCCCGGTCCGTAACGTCCGCGGCCACGACGCCGTCATCGAGGCGGCCCTGACCGACAAGGTCACCGCCGAACGCGACGAGGAGCTGCGCGTCTTCCTCTCCGAGGCCCGCCTGGTCAAGGACGAGTTCGAGATCGCCGAGCTGCAGAAGGCCTGTGACTTCACCACCCGCGGCTTCGAGGACGTGGTCAGGGTCCTGGACAAGGCCGAGGCCACCAGCGAGCGCTACATCGAGGGCACCTTCTTCCTGCGTGCCCGCGTCGACGGCAACGACGTCGGCTACGGCTCGATCTGCGCGGCGGGTCCGCACGCCACCACCCTGCACTGGGTGCGCAACGACGGCGCCGTACGCCCCGGCGAACTGCTTCTGCTCGACGCCGGTGTCGAGACCACGGAGCTCTACACCGCGGACGTCACGCGCACGCTGCCGATCAACGGCCGCTTCAGCGAGCTGCAGCGCAAGATCTACGACGCGGTGTACGAAGCGCAGGAGGCCGGAATCGCCGCGGTGAAGCCGGGCGCCGCATTCCGCGACTTCCACGACGCCGCGCAGCGCGTTCTCGCCACCAGGCTGGTGGAGTGGGGGCTGCTCGGGGACCTGGACGTGGAGAAGGTCCTGGAGCTCGGTCTGCAGCGCCGCTGGACCCTGCACGGCACCGGCCACATGCTCGGCATGGATGTGCACGACTGCGCTGCCGCACGGACCGAGGCGTACGTGGAAGCGATCCTGGAGCCGGGCATGTGCCTGACCGTCGAGCCGGGGCTGTACTTCCAGGCGGACGATCTCACCGTGCCCGCCGAGTACCGGGGCATCGGCGTCCGGATCGAGGACGACATCATCGTCACGGAGGACGGCAACCGGAATCTGTCGGCTTCGCTGCCGCGGCAGGCCGACGAGGTCGAGGCCTGGATGGCGCAGCTCAAGGGCTGACCCCCGGCGCACGGACCGACGGGCTAACGGCCCACCGGCGTGCCGAGGGGCGACAAGGCGCAGAGGACAGCGGAGGGCGTTCCCGCTCAGGTCACCCTGAGCAGGGCGCCCTCCCGCCACTTCAGCATCTTGTCGAAACTGACGACCGCCCCGCGCCCCGGCCGGTTCCCGAAGTGGACGTGGTCGGCGAGCTGCTCGATGAGACAGAGTCCGCGTCCGTGCTCCGCGGACAGGGACGATGTGGGCACCAGGGAGGCGAGAGGAGGTGCGGAGCGGCCGTCGGGGAAACCCGGTCCGGAGTCCGCCACCTCGATGAGGCACTTCTCACCGTCGAGATACGCCGTCACGCGGTAGGCCGCCGAAGGGGCGTCCGTCTCCGCGTTCCCGCCGTGCTCCACGGCATTGGCGCACGCCTCGCTCAGCGCGACCGAGAGATCGTAGGAGATGTCGGGGTCGACGCCTGCGGTCTCCATCGTGCCGAGGAGAAGGCGACGGGCGAGCGGGACGCTCGCAGCCTCACGCCGCAAATGGAGAGACCACCAGATGCTCATGCTCCAGCCTCCTGGCTGCGGCTCGACATACCGTTACCTATTGCCGCAAGGCCGCGCTCGTAAGCGTGTGGCCGACGTGCAGGGCGCCAATGCCCCCGTTCGGCGGACGCGCAGGTGGCCTACACCGGTGTACAACCCGGTGTATGCCGGGGAGCGCGTGCGTGGAGCGGCCCCGGAGCCGGCCTTCCGGGCCTGCTGCCCGGCCTCGGCGGACGCAGTGCGATGATGTCCCGGCCATGTCTGCCCACCCGTCGGTCGAGCCCCCGATCGCACACGCCGGAGCCGGTCTGCGGCTGCTGAGGGCCGCGGTGTTCGCCGCGGTCTGCGTCGTGCTGTCCGCGCTCGGGCATGTACTGGCCTCGTGCGCGCCCATCCCCTGGTGGACGCTGGTGGCAGGTTTCCTGCTCACCCTCGCTGTGGCGACACCGCTCGCCGGGCGTGAGCACTCGTTGCCGGTCATCGCCACGGCCCTGGCGGGCGGGCAGCTCGCCCTGCACACGCTCTTCGGCCTCGGCCAGCGTCAGCTCGCGGTGGCACCGACCGCCGACGACGCGCTGATCAGGACCGCGGCGAAACTCCTGTGCGGTGCCGGCGCCACGTCACTGAGCGCCGCCGACGCCCATCGGGTCCTCGTCCGCGCCGGGATCGATCCGGCAGGCGTCGGCCATGCCGCCGACACCGCCCACCCGGGTCATGTGGCCCCGGAAGCGGCCGGGCTGCTGCCCGGTGCGCCGATGGTGCTCGGCCATCTGCTGGCCGCGGTCGTCGTCGGCTGGCTGCTGCGGCGCGGCGAGGTCGCACTGTTCCGGCTGGCACGGCTGTCGGTGGACGGCGCCACCGAGATCGCGGAAGCGGCGCTCGTACGCTCCCTGCGTGCCGCGCTCGTTCTCGTACGGGCTCTCCTCGCCGGACTGCCGGGGGCACCCGGCAGCGGCCCTCGGGCCCGTGCCCGGACACTCACCGACGACCCTCCGCCACTCGCGGCCGGGGCACTCCAGCACACGGTGATCAGACGCGGCCCTCCGGTGCCGTACGCCCTCGCAGTCTGAAGCGACCCACTCGACGGGAGTGGTGTCGCTGCGTCCGTGCGCATCCGTGCGCGGACCGATCACCTTCCTGCTCACGTGGAGCGTTCCCTGCCATGAACAACTTCTCTCGTCTCGCCGTCGCCGCCTCCGTCGCCGCCTCGGGCGTCCTGCTGCTCTCCGGCACCGCCTTCGCGCACGTCAGCGTGCAGCCGCAGGGCGAGGCCGCCAAGGGCGGCTACGCCACGGTCAACTTCAAGGTCCCCAACGAGCGCGACGACGCCTCGACGGTGAAGCTCGAGGTCACCGTCCCCGCCGAGCACCCGCTGTCCTCCGTGATGCCGCAGCCCGTCCCGGGCTGGAAGGCCGAGGTCACCAAGACCAAGCTCGCCAAGCCGCTCACGGTGCACGGCAAGCAGATCACCGAGGCCGTCTCCAAGATCACCTGGACCGCCGACGGCGGCAAGATCGGCCCTGGCGAGTTCCAGCAGTTCCCGGTCTCGCTGGGGAAGCTGCCGGAGGACACCGACAAGCTGGTGTTCAAGGCCCTGCAGACGTACGACAACAAGGAGATCGTCCGCTGGATCGAGGAGCCGAAGGAGGGCGCGGCGGAGCCGGAGAGCCCGGCGCCCGTGCTCACCCTGTCCGCGGCGACCGCTGACCACCACGGTGGGGGCGCCGGGTCCGACGCCAAGGGCGAGGGCAAGAACGGCGGGCACGGCGACGAACACAAGGACGGCCGTTCCTCCGGAGCCGCGGCGGACTCGGGGACCAGCGACACCACCGCCCGCGTACTGGCCGTCGTGGGCATCGTGACCGGTGCCGCGGGTGTCGCCTTCGGCGTGCTGGCCGGCCGGCGTCGTTCGGCCTGACGGCCGAGCACGGACCCCTCCTGGGAGAACCTCATGCACATCCGGAAGAACGACGACCCGAACCGTCCGCGTCGGCGTACCCCTCTGATCGCGGTGCTCGCCGCCACGGCGGTACTGGCCGTCGCGGCGGGCTTCGCCCTCACCCAGGGCGACGAAAAGACGTCCTCCACCGGCGGCTTCGCCGATCTGTCCGCCCAGCCGAGGACCAAGGCGGCGACCGTCCTGGACCGCCCCTTCGACAAGCCCGATCTGGTCCTGACGGACACCAAGGGCAAGCAGTACGACCTCCGCGAGCAGACCAAGGGCAAGCCCACGCTGGTCTACTTCGGCTACACGCACTGCCCCGACGTCTGTCCGCTGACGATGAGCAACATCGCCATCGCCAGGAAGCAGCTGCCCAAGGCCGACCAGGACAAGCTCCAGGTCGTCTTCGTCACCACCGACCCCGAGCGGGACATCGCCGCGGAGCTCGCCAAGTGGCTCCCCTCGGCCGGCGACGCGTCGTTCGTCGGCCTCACCGGTGACTTCGCCACCATTCAGGCGGGTGCGCGCCAGCTCGGCATCGGCATCGATCCGCCGAAGAAGGAGAAGGACGGTTCCGTCGTCTCCATGCACGGCACGCAGGTGATCGCCTTCTCCCCGACGACCGACCAGGGCTATGTCCTGTACGGGGAGAGCACCCGCGCGGACGACTTTGCCAAGGACCTGCCGAAGATCATCAAGGGGGAGAACCCGTGACCCGCCGCTCCACCCTCGCCTCCGTCGTCGCCCTCACGGCGGGACTGACTCTGGCGGGCTGCTCGTCCGGCTCCGGATCCGCTCCCGAGCTCAAGGTCAGCGGGGCGTTCATGCCCCAGCCCGTCGACGACATGGCGGCCGGGTTCCTCACCGTCACCAACAACGGCGGTGAGGCGGACAAGCTCACCTCGGTCACCAGCGACATAGCCACCGATGTGCAGATCCACGAGACCAAGAACCAGAAGATGCAGCAGGTGAAGTCCTTCGACATCCCTGCAAACGGCGAGCTGGCTCTTGAGCGCGGCGGCAGCCACATCATGTTCATGGGCCTGAAGCAGAAGCCCGAGCAGGGCGACAACGTGTCCGTGGAGCTCCACTTCGAGAAGTCCGAACCGGTCAGGATCGAGCTTCCGGTGAAGGAACGCACGTACAACCCGAAGCACCACTGACACACCGAGGGGACAGAACATGACGGCCACCGCCCCGCGCTTCGGGACACGGAATCCCGGCACCTCCCTGATCCGGCTGCTCCTCGTCGCGGCCGCGCTCGTCGGCACCGTGCTCATGGGCGCGACGCCCGCGAGTGCGCATGCCGCGCTGACCGGGAGCACCCCGAAGGACGGGGCGGTGCTCGCCACCGCCCCCAAGGACGTCACACTCACCTTCTCCGAGCAGGTCGCCATGGGTGACAGCTCGATCCGGGTCCTCGACCCCAGAAGCAAACGGGTCGACACCGGGGAACTGCAGAACCTGTGCAGCGGAAGCCTCGTCAAGTACGGCGTCTCGCTGAACCCGGGCCTGGCCAAGGGCACCTACACGGTCGCCTGGCAGGCGGTGTCCGCCGACAGCCATCCGATCGCGGGCGCGTTCACGTTCTCCATCGGCACCCCCTCCAAGACGGTGGTGGAGCTGCCGAAACAGGAGGCGGGCGGCGGACTCGTCGGCACGCTGTACGACATCGCGCGCTACGCCGCGTACACCGGGTTCATCCTGCTCGCGGGCAGTGCCGCGTTCATCCTCGCGTGCTGGCCGCGCGGTGCCGGTGAACGGCCGATGCAGCGGCTGGTGGTCCGGGGCTGGGTGACACTCATCGTGGCGACGCTGGCGATGCTGCTGCTGCGCAACCCCTACACGGGCTCCGGGGAGTTGGCCGACGTCCTGGACCTGGGCGGGCTGAAGTCCGTACTGGACACCAAGACCGGAGCGGCGCTGGTGTCGCGGCTGCTGCTGCTCGGCGCCGCCGCACTGTTCGTGGCGGTGCTGTTCGGGGCCTACGCGAGGCGGGACGCCGAGGCTTCCGGGGACGATGCGAAGGAGAAGGGCGACCTCACCTTCGGGCTCGCCGTCGGCGGCACTGTCGTCGCAGCCGGCATCGCCGGCACCTGGGCGCTTTCCGAGCATGCGTCGACCGGGATCCAGCCGGGCGTCGCGATGCCCGTGGACGTGCTGCATCTGCTGGCCGTGGCCTGCTGGCTCGGGGGTCTGGTGGCGGTGCTGGTGGCGCTGTACCGGACGCCTTCCCTGGAACGTACGGCGGTGCTCCGATTCTCCCGGGTCGCGTTCGCTTCGGTCGTCGTGCTGACCCTGACCGGCCTCTACCAGTCCTGGCGCCAGGTCGGCTCCTGGTCGGCGCTCACGGGCACCTCCTACGGCCGGCTACTGCTGGTGAAGGTGGGCCTGGTCGCCGTGCTCGTGGCGGTGGCGTGGGTCTCGCGGCGGTGGACGGCACAGCTCGCGGAGGCTTCCGCGCCGGGGGCGGACGGGCATGACGAGGCGGCTGCGGAGGCCGAGGCCGACGCCGACGCCGACGCCGACGCCGGGAACGAGGCGGACGCCGACGCCGACGGGAACGAGGCGGACGCCGGAGCCGCTGACGGGAACAGGGCCGAGACAGACGGTCCGGGAGCGCAGGGCTCCGACCCCGAGCGTGCCACGCAACTCGCCCGCCAGAGGGCCGCACTGGCCACTGCCCGGCGAAAGCGGCTCAGGGACGCCGATCCGGCCCGCAACGGGCTGCGTCGCTCCGTGCTCGCGGAGGCCGGCATCGCCGTCGTGCTCCTCGCCGTGACGACCGTGCTGACCTCGACCGAGCCCGGACGCACGGAGGAAGCCGTGAGGGCAGCGAGCGGAGGCCAGGCGTCCAGCGCCGTACCCAGCCGCCCCGTCGACTTCACCCTGCCCTTCGACAGCGGCGGCAAGGACGGCAAGGGCACGGTCCGGCTGAAGATCGACCCGGGCCGCTCGGGCGCCAACGGGCTGCGCCTGTGGGTGAACCGGCCCAACGGACGACCCCTGGACATCCCTGAGGTGAAGGTCGCGTTCACCCTCAAGGCCGAGGCGATCGGACCGCTCCCGGTCGTCCCCGATCACATCGCGACCGGTCAATGGGGTGCGAACAACATCCAGGTCCCGCTGCCCGGGGAGTGGCAGGTCCAGATCACCGTACGGACGTCGGACATCGACCAGACGACCGTCGAGAAGAACGTGAAGATCGGCTGACAGTGCAATGAGCGACAGCAGTATCGAGATCTCGCGACGCCGGCTGCTGGGCACGGTCGGCGCCGCGGGCGCCACCGGCCTGGTTCTCGGCGCGGCAGGCGGTGCCGCGACCCATGCCGCAGCCGCGGGCGAACCGGTGACCGCGCTGGCCACCGTCGGCTCCGCCACCGAGTCCTTCCACGGCGACCACCAGGCGGGCATCACCACGCCCATGCAGTCCCGCGGCCATCTCGTCGCCTTCGACCTCGTTGCGGGCGCGGGCGCGAGCGCCGGCCGCAGGGAAGCCGTGGCACTGATGCGGCGCTGGTCGGCGACGGCGGCACGGCTGATGGCCGGCGAGCCGGTGGGGGACGGTGACACGGGCGTCGCCCTGGACGCGGGCCCGTCCTCGCTGACCATCACCTTCGGCTTCGGCCGCACCTTCTTCGACCGTACGGGGCTGGCCGCGCAGCGCCCGTCCGAGCTGGACCCGCTGCCCCCCTTCTCCTCGGACCAGCTCGACGCCCGGCGCTCCGACGGCGATCTCTGGGTGCAGATCGGCGCGAACGACGCGCTGGTCGCGTTCCACGCCCTGCGTGCGATCCAGAAGGACGCCGGCCGGGCAGCGCGGCTGCGCTGGCAGATGAACGGTTTCAACCGTTCGCCCGGAGCCACGGCGGCGCCGATGACCGCCCGCAATCTGATGGGGCAGATCGACGGCACCCGCAATCCGAAGCCCGCCGAACCGGACTTCGACCGGCGTGTCTTCGTCCCGTCCGGCGGGCGTCACCCGTGGATGGCGGGTGGGTCCTACGCGGTCGTCCGCAGGATCCGCATGCTTCTCGACGACTGGGAGCAGCTGTCCCTGAAGGACCAGGAGCGGGTGATCGGCCGGCGGAAGTCGGACGGCGCCCCGCTCACCGGTGGCAGCGAGACGACCGAACTCGGACTGGACAAGACCGGCCCCGACGGGAAATTGGTCATCCCTGACAACGCCCATGCCCGTATCTCGGCGCCGGAGCAGAACGACGGAGCCGCGATGCTCCGGCGCCCGTTCTCGTTCCACGACGGAATCGACGTCGACGGCACACCGGACGCCGGGCTGCTGTTCGTCTGCTGGCAGGCGGATCCGCTCAAGGGCTTCGTGCCTGTGCAGCGCAAGCTGGACCGGGGCGACGCGCTGTCGGCGTTCATCCGTCATGAATCGAGCGGCCTCTTCGCCGTCCCGGGCGGGCCGAAGGAGGGTGAATACGTCGGGCAGCGTCTGCTCGAGTCATGACGGGACCTGACGTGACACGACAGGGACGGCACGGGTGACGGGAACGACGGCACGGGCGCAGGCGCTGCGGTGCGAGGAACCAGCGAGGGCGACGAAAGCAGCGAGGGGCGTAGGCGCACTAGGGTGACGGGTATGTCCGCCACGCGCTTCGCCTATCTCGGCCCTGAGGGCACCTTCACGGAGGCCGCCCTGCGCACGCTTCCCGAGGCCGCGACCCGAGAGCTCGTCCCCATGGTGTCGGTACCGGCCGCACTCGACTCCGTACGGAACGGGGAGGCCGCGGCCGCGCTCGTACCCATCGAGAACTCGGTGGAGGGCGGTGTCACCGCGACGCTCGACGAGCTGGCCTCCGGCGAGCCGCTGATGATCTACCGGGAAGTGCTGCTGCCGATCACCTTCGCACTGCTGGTGAGGCCCGGCACAAAGCTGTCGGACGTGAAGACGGTGACCGGACACCCGGTTGCCCAGCCGCAGGTGAGGAACTGGCTGCGCGCCCATCTGCCCGACGCCGTGTGGGAGTCGGCGGCGTCGAACGCGGACGGCGCCCGGCTGGTCCAGGAAGGCCGCTTCGACGCCGCCTTCGCCGGTGCATTCGCGGCGGCGACCTACGGTCTCGAACCGCTGGTCACCGAGATCCATGACGCGGAGAACGCGGAGACCCGCTTTGTGCTGGTCGGCCGCCCCGCCCGGCCGGCGGCCCCGACCGGGGCGGACAAGACGTCCGTGGTCATCTGGCAGCGCGATGACCACCCGGGTGCGCTGCTGGAGCTGCTCCAGGAGTTCGCGGTGCGCGGGGTGAACCTGATGCTGCTGCAGTCGCGGCCGACCGGTGCAGGCATCGGCAACTACTGCTTCGCGATCGACGCCGAGGGCCATATCTCGGACCGGCGGGTGGGCGAGGCTCTGATGGGGCTCAAGCGGATCTGCCCGGAGGTGCGATTCCTGGGTTCGTATCCGCAGGCGGGCGTGTCGACGCCGGCGCAGACGGCGCGTGCGCTGCGGCCAGGGACGTCGGACGCGGAGTTCGTGAATGCGGCGGAGTGGCTGGCACGCTGTCAGGACGGGCGGGCGTAACCCGGGGTTCGCCTAGGTCGATGGCTTCTGCACGCTCTTCCTGCCTTCCTTGCCCACAGAAGTTATCCACAGGCTGGACTCTCGACCTGGGGACAAGTCGACATCACAGAACGACAAGGTCGACAAATCACCTCAGTCATCCCACATGGGTCCACAGCCCTACCGGCTGCCCGCGTCAGCACAATTCCTTTGATCGACTCTTTGGAGCGAGGAATTGCCACTCGAAAGAGCGTGTGGGGCAGGTTTGAAAGAGGAATCCCCCGCTCCTCATGTCACTTTCGGAATGATCTCTTCCGTAATCCACAGATCACCCCAGCAGCCTGTGGATAACTCATCGGAGCTCCGCATCCCTGTGGACAACGACCCCCAAGTTCCGCACTCCACAAGGGGGGTGGGTCAAGCAGGGAGGGAGACTTGCCCCATTTCGGGACTGGCGTCCGGTTCATTGACGGAAGCCCGCTCCTCCTTGCCTCCCCTTTCCCTAATTCGGGGCAATTGGGACAAAGGGACACGCAATCAATATCAACTGGGGAGGCGGGAGCGCACACCGGTAGCCTGGTGGGGTGATTGACCTTCGCCTGCTCCGTGAGGACCCCGACCGTGTTCGCGCCTCCCAGCGCGCCCGTGGAGAGGACGTCGAGCTCGTCGACGCCCTGCTCTCCGCCGATGAGCGGCGCAGGTCGTCCGGCGTCCGTTTCGATGAACTCCGCTCCGAGCAGAAGTCGCTCGGCAAGCTCATCCCCAAGGCGTCCCCGGACGAGCGGGCCGAGCTGCTGAAGAAGGCCGAGCAGCTGAAGAGCGACGTGAAGGCCGCCGAGGCCGAGCAGAACGAGGCCGACGAGGAGACCCGCGGGCTGCTGCTCCGGCTGGGCAACCTGGTCCACCCCGACGTACCGGTCGGCGGCGAGGAGGACTTCACCGTCCTGGAGACGCACGGCACGATCCGTGACTTCGGTGCCGAGGGCTTCGAGCCCAAGGACCACCTGGAGCTCGGCGAGGCGCTCGGCGCCATCGACGTCGAGCGCGGCGCGAAGGTCTCCGGCTCGCGCTTCTACTACCTGACCGGCATCGGCGCGCTCCTGGAGCTCGCCCTGGTCAACGCGGCGATCGCCCAGGCCACGGAGGCCGGCTTCATCCCGATGCTGACCCCGGCGCTGGTCCGCCCGCGCGCCATGGAGGGCACGGGCTTCCTCGGCCAGGCCGCCGAGAACGTGTACCACCTGGAGAAGGACGACTTCTATCTCGTCGGCACGTCCGAGGTCCCGCTCGCGGCGTACCACATGGACGAGATCATCGACGCCGACAAGCTTCCGCTGCGGTACGCGGGCTTCTCGCCGTGCTTCCGCCGCGAGGCCGGTACCTACGGCAAGGACACGCGCGGCATCTTCCGCGTCCACCAGTTCGACAAGGTCGAGATGTTCTCGTACGTCGACCCCGACGACGCCGAGAACGAGCACAAGCGGCTCCTCGAATGGGAGAAGCAGTGGCTGACCGGTCTTGAGCTGCCGTTCCAGGTGATCGATGTGGCGAGCGGTGACCTGGGCTCGTCGGCGTCCCGGAAGTTCGACTGCGAGGCGTGGATTCCCACCCAGGGCAAGTACCGCGAGCTGACGTCGGCGTCGAACTGCGACGGATTCCAGGCGCGCCGGCTGTCGGTGCGCATGCGTGACGGCAAGCAGGTCAAGCCGCTCGCGACGCTGAACGGCACACTGTGCGCCGTACCGCGCACGATCGTGGCGATCCTGGAGAACCACCAGCTGGCGGACGGTTCGGTGCGGGTGCCCGAGATGCTCCGGCCCTACCTGGGCGGCCGTGAAGTGCTGGAGCCCGTGGGCAAGTGAGCTTTCCCTACCGCCTGATAGCCACGGATCTCGACGGAACGCTGCTGCGCTCCGACGAAACGGTCTCGGAGCGCACGCGCGCCGCGCTCGCCGCCGCCACGGCGGCGGGCGCCGCGCACATCGTCGTCACGGGACGCGCCACCCCGTGGACCCGCCCCATCCTGGACGACCTGGGCTACCGGGGCCTGGCGGTCTGCGGCCAGGGCGCGCAGGTCTACCACGCGGGCGAGCACAAGCTGCTGACCTCGGTGACCCTGGACCGGCAGCTGGCCGGTCTCGCGCTTGCCAAGCTGGAGGCCGAGGTAGGCCCGCTGGCTCTCGCCGCCGCTCGCGACGGCCTCGAAGGCAAGGTGATGGTCGGCCCCGGCTACCGGATGCAGGAGGGGCCGCTCCCGGCCGTCCTCTGCGACGATCCGGCCGAACTGTGGTCCGCACCGCTCACCAAGGTCTACGTCCAGCACCCGTCGCTCGACGACGACACCCTCACGCGCATCGCCCGTGGCACGGTGGGAGGTCTGGTGGACGTGGTGCTGGCCGGTGCCGGCATCGTGGAGATGCTCCCGCTGGGCCTGAGCAAGGCCACCGGTCTCTCCCTGGCCGCCCGTCGGCTCGGTGTGAAGGCATCGCAGACGATCGCCTTCGGCGACATGCCCAACGACATCCCGATGTTCGCCTGGTCCGCTCATGGCGTGGCCATGGCCAACGCTCACGACGATCTCAAGGCCGTGGCCCACGAGGTCACGGCCTCGAACAACGACGACGGTGTAGCGGTGGTGCTGGAACAACTGCTCTCGGGCTGACCCTGCCGGAGCCGTCCCGGCGGGCACCCGTCCGACACGGCCCGGTGGATACGGTCCGGGGCGTCCGCGGGTGGACACCGTCCGAGGCTTCTTCAGTGATGTTGTGCGGAGGATGCGCGGATCGAACGCGCGCGGGGTTGACCCCGACCACGGCTTAGCAAGCCGGTGCCTTACCTCTCGGCCAATCCTCCGGGAGGGCGGCCCGCGCGGATGCGCGCTCGAAGCGGCCGCCCTGGCAGCTGTCTGCGGTCGGCTCGACGGAGTCCGATGATTACTCCGAAGCCTGCCGCGCGCTGCCCTGCTGGGAGCTCGACGGACTCGTACTCTCGGTCATCGCCGCGCCCCTCCCCGGTCTCGAAAAATTCGCCGTGCCCATGCGTGGTGTCACATGCGCCGCATCGAAGGAATCGAAGAAATATTCGATGCACTTCTGCGCGACTGCTCCCACCACTCTGCCCGCGCGGGCAGTTCCCTGCCACCGAATTTCCTGCGGCGTCGTCCCCCCGCCGCCCGCCTCCGCTGCCGCCTCGGGCCTCAGCTCTTCCGTCTCCGCCACCGCCGACGTCTGCGCGCCCGGCTCCAGAACCATCCCGCGGGCGGTTCGTCGGAGCGCCACGGCTGGGGCTCGGGCGCGGAGGCGCGCCAGCGGGCGGCGAGCATACGCGCCCGAGCCGACGGCTCGGCCGTCTCCGCGGCCTGTACGAAGTCCTGGTCCAGAACGAGCTCGTCCCAGGGATCCCGGGGTCGCCCGGGTTCCTGGGACCGCCTGGACTCCGGGGGCTCCGGGGGCTCCGGGGAATCAGCGGACTCCCAGGTTCCCGCCCCTGGCTCCGCCCCCGTTTCCGGTACCGGCTCCTCGGCCATGGCGGCTCCTCCGTCTCTCCTGGCGGCCAGTGTCCTCGCCGCCCCGTCAAGCGGGCGTGAGTGCCGGGACGGCGTGAGCTCCGGGACAACGGAGAGGGGTGCCCATGGCCCGTGCGGCGACCGGAACCGGTCGCCGCCGGAACGAACGCACCGACCCGTCCCGGAGCCTCCCCGCTACTCCTCCCCGGCCAGTGTCAGCGTCCGCAGCTTCTGTCCCGCGTAGCCCGTGGCCAGCACCGTGACACCCACCAGCAGCGACACCGCCAGAGGCAGGCCCACGTCCGAGGCGACCATGCCCTCTCCGGCGACGTCCTCCGCAAGGGCCAGCGACCACTGCTGCACGCTGAGGGTCTTCGCCCCCGACACGAGGCTGCCGAAGAGCGCCTCCCACACCAGTGCGTAGATGAGTCCGATCACGACCGCGTGCCGGCTGATCGTGCCGAGCAGCAGGAACAGCGCGCTGTAGGCGATCGACGCGACCAGGGCCGCGACCATGTACGCCACCGCGATCTGCTGACCGTTGCCGTTGAGGATCAGACCCGCCAGCAGCGTGGGGATCGCGGAGAAGGCCATCGTCACGGCGATCGCCACGATGAGCTTGGTGACGATGATCGTCGGTCGCTTCACGGGCTTGGCGAGGAGATACACGATCGAGCCGTCGTCGATCTCGGGGCCGATCGCGCCGGTCCCCGCGATGACACCGATCAACGGCACCATCGTCGCCAGGGCGAATCCGCCGAGTACATCGGCGGCGACCTGGTCGTCCACCCCGTTGAGCGCCCGCACCGCGGCGGCGATGAGGAGCAGCAGGCCGGGAAGCAGGAAGAGGATCGCCGCCCGGCGCCGTCCGAGGAGGGCCCGGTAGGTGAGCCGGGCGACTGTCGGGTTGTACATGTCGAGGCTCCTTTCAGGCCGCTACGAGGTAGGAGAAGACCGATTCGAGGGACTCGTCCGACGGCGACACCGTCAGCAGCCGGATCGAGTGCTGGCGGGCGACCTTCGGAAGCAGCTCAGTGAACCGGCCGAAGTCGACCGCCTGAATCCGCAACGCCCCTTCCTGGAGGTCCACTTCGATGCCGGCTGTCGACGGGTCCGCGATGAGCGCGGCTGCCAGGGCACGGTCGTCGCTGGAGCGGACCAGGTACCGGTGCGGCCGGTCCGTCATCAGTCGGCGGATCTTGCGGAAGTCGCCGCTGGCTGCGTGCCGTCCCGCCACGATCACCTCGATGTGCGAGGCGAGTTGCTCGACCTCCTCGAGGATGTGGGACGAGAACAGGACCGTCCGGCCCTCGCTTCCCATGCGTCGGAGCAGCTCCATGAGCTGCATGCGCTGGCGCGGGTCCATACCGTTGAAGGGCTCGTCGAGGAGCAGCACGCTCGGCTCGTGCACCAGGGCGGACGCCATCTTGACGCGCTGGCGCATGCCCTTGCTGTACGTCGCGATCTTGCGGTCCTGCGCGTACTCCATCTCCACCGTGGCCAGCGCGCGCTGGGCCGCCTTCGCGCCCAGACCGTGCAACTCGGCATTGGCGACGACGAATTCCTGCCCGGTGAGGAAGTCGTACATCGCCTCCCGCTCGGGAACCACGCCGATCTGCCGGTACACCGACTCGTTGCGCCAGATCGCCTGGCCGTCGAGCGTGACGCTGCCCGTGGAGGGGGCGAGGAACCCGCCCATCATGTTGATGAGCGTGGACTTGCCGGCGCCGTTCGGGCCGAGGAGTCCGGTCACCCCGGGGCCGATGGTCATGGTCACGTCGTTGACGGCGACCACATTGCCGAACCAGCGCGAGGTGCGGTCGATGTTGAGGGTAGTCACAGCCCGGCCTTTCGATAGCGGCGCATGAGCACGGCGTACGAGCCGAGGATGAGCGCGAGGACGACGAGCAGATACACCGCACCGGCGCCCGCACCGGGACCGTGGCCGCCGGGGAAGGAGGAGCTCGCGCCGAGGAAGGCGGTCTGCACACCGTCGATGAGCGTGATGGGCGAGAAGATCCCCAGCCACTCCACTCCGCCGGAGGCCCCGGTCGCCTCGGCGATGGCCTGGACCGTGGACACCGCCCCGTAGCTGATCGTCAGGGTGGCGATGACAGCGGCGACTCCGAAGCCGCGGCGCGGGGTGAGGGCGGCCATGACGAGGCCGAGGCCGCCGAAGAGGAGTGAGAGGAGCGCCACCGAGACCAGTCCCTGTCCGAATCCCTTGCTCTGCTCGGCGAAGTCCATCTTGGCCAGCAGCGAGCCGATGTAGAGGATCAGCAACGGGGCCCCGGTGAGCACGAGGAGGGCCGAGGCCATCGCGCCGTACTTGGCGAGGACGTAGTCGACGCGCTCGATCGGCCGCGAGAAGTACAGCGGCACGGTCTTGAAGCGCAGGTCGCGGGAGACGGACTGCGGGGCCTGGGCGGCCAGGAACAGGCCGATCACCGCCTGGGTGATGATCGCGTAGCGCGTGTAGTCGACCGGCAGGCCCTTCGCCTTGGTGGCCACCGCGACGGCGACGATGATCGCCGCGGGGATGCACATCACCGCGAACAGGATCATCGGCAGCACCTTGGACTTGGCGGAGCGGCCGAGTCCGTAGGCTCCGCGCAGCGACTGCGCGTAGAGGGAGCGGCGCGCATAGGCACGGCCGAGGCGCGCACCGTCGTAGTTGCGGTATCCGATGTTGTGGATACGGGATGCCCCGTTGCCGGCGGTCCCGGTCCGGGTCGTCTCGGTGCTCATCGCGCCGGCACCTCCATGGGCTGGGCCGCCGAATCCGGGCGGAAGACCTCCGCGATGTGGTGGCGACGCTGTTCCATCCTGACGAGTCCGAGCCCCAGGGCGGCCACGGTGTCGCGGACGATGTCGTACGTCTCCTCGCCGACCGCCTCCAGCAGGAGGATGTGGCCGGCGCCGGGCAGACCGTCCTCGACACCCGCGTGCAGCGTGATTCCGGCGGCCGTCAGGGCCTCGCGGAGCGCCGCCGTCCCGTCGGGATGGGTGTCGCTGTCGGTGACCTCGACCGCGAGGGTGGTCGTGATCTGGGTGAAGTCCCTGGTGGAGCTGGAGCGCAGCAGGGTGCCGCCGTCCACGACCACGACGTGGTCGCAGGTGCGCTCGAGTTCCCCGAGCAGGTGGGAGGTGACCAGGACCGAGATCCCGAAGTCCGTGTACACGCGACGGATCAGGCCGAGCATCTCGTCGCGGCCGACCGGGTCGAGGCCGTTCGTCGGCTCGTCCAGGAGGACCAGCCGTGGGTCGTGGACGAGGGCCTGTGCCAGCTTGACGCGCTGTTTCATGCCGGTCGAGTAGCCGCCGATGGGGCGGTACCGCTCTTCGTAGAGGCCGACATGGCGGAGGGTGTCGGCGGTGCGCTCGCGTGCAGCGGTCGGCGGCAGACCGGACATGCGCGCCATGTGGACCACGAACTCGGTGGCCGAGACATCGGGCGGCAGACAGTCGTGCTCCGGCATGTAGCCGACGCGCTCACGGATCGCGGCACCGGAGGTGGCGACGTCCAGACCGAGCACCTCGGCCCGTCCTTCGGTGGCGGGGGCAAGACCCAGGAGGATCTTGATCAGTGTGGACTTGCCGGCCCCGTTGGCGCCCACGAGTCCGGTCACACCGGGCCCGATGTCCAGGGAGAGCCGGTCAAGCGCGGTCACCCGGGGGTACCGCTTGCTCAGGCTTTCGGTCACGATCACAGTCACGGTTCGAAGGTAGTGGCGCGCACCACATCCGGCGTCAGCCCTGGCGGCTGGTTCCGCATCAGACTCGAGGCGTACGGGCCCGTAGGGGGACCCCGCCGAAGGAGGACCCGGTCCGGGGTTGTCCACAGGCTGGTGCACGTCTCTTGACGCCGCCGCCGGGCATTGTCACATTCATCAGTGTCAAGTTACGACCACGTACCGCGTATGACGAGGGACGGACGGTGGCGCGCATGGCCGGCACGACCCGCGCAACCCGCGCAACCCGCGCAACCCCGGCAGTGACCGGTGAACGGACTGCGGAGCTGCAGGGGTTCCGGAAGGTGCAGCGTCTTGCCTACGACTGCGCGGAGGCCGTCGCGGCACAGCTCCGGCCGGGGGTGACCGAGCGCGAGGCGGCGCGGATGCAGCGGGAATGGCTGCGCGAGCGGGGTGTGCGGGACTGGTTCCATCTGCCCTTCGCCTGGTTCGGCGACCGGACGGCGTTCGTCAACTTCAGGTTGCCGCTGCAGTTCTTCCCGACCGACCGGAAGCTGGAGGCCGGGATGCCCTTCATCCTCGACATGGCTCCGGTGCACAGGGGCTTCACTGCGGACATCGGCTATTCCGGCTGTCTGGGGCCCCACCCTCTGCACGACAGACTGCTCACCGATCTCCGGGCGCACCGCGAGCTGATCCTGCGCGAGGTGCGCGAGCGCCGCTCGCTGCGTGAGATCTACGAGGACGTGGACAGGCTGATGGTCAGGCAGGGCTATGCCAACAGGCATCGCGCTTATCCCGTCGGCGTCATCGCCCACAAGGTGGGACGGGTCAGGCAGCGCTCCTGGTCCCCGACGGTCCTCGGGTTCGGCGCGCAGTCCCTGAAGGGTCTCGCGGGCGACGTTCTGCGGGGTCACCGGGACGGCTGGTCGCCGCTGTGGTCTCCGTACAAGATCTCCGACCACCCGCCGTCGCCGGGGCTGTGGGCGGTCGAGCCGCACCTCGGATTCCGGGGCACGGGTGCGAAGTTCGAGGAGCTCCTGGTCGTCACCGACTCCGGTGACCCGGAGCAGAGCGCGTTCTGGCTGGACGACGATCTGCCGCATGTGCGGCGCTGGGCCGACGAGGAGGAGGCGGCGTGACCGAGGCGGGCGTGGGCAAGGGGCTCGAAGGGGCGCGCGAGCGGTGGGTGCATACGGGCGGCATCGAGCTGTGCGTCGCGGAGCTCGGTGACAGGACACAGCCGACGGTCGTGCTGGTGCACGGCTACCCGGACAGCAAGGAGGTGTGGTCCGAGGTGGCCGGCCGGTTGGCCGAGCGCTTCCATGTCGTGCTGTACGACGTCCGGGGACACGGCCGCTCGACAGCGCCGTTGCCCCTGCGTGGCGGCTTCACGCTGGAGAAGCTGACGGACGACTTCCTCGCCGTCGCCGACGCCGTCAGCCCGGACCGGCCGGTGCATCTGGTCGGACACGACTGGGGCTCCGTGCAGTGCTGGGAGTTCGTCACGGTGAAGCGCACCGAGGGCCGGATCGCGTCGTTCACGTCGATGTCCGGGCCCTCCCTCGACCACTTCGGGCACTGGATCAAGCAGCGCATGACCCGGCCGACCCCGCGTCGTGTCGCCCAGCTGCTCGGCCAGGGGGCCAAGTCCTGGTACGTGTACATGCTGCATACGCCCGTGCTGCCCGAGCTGGTCTGGCGCGGTCCGCTCGGCAAACGGTGGCCCAGGATCCTGGAGCGGGTGGAGAAGCTGCCGGGCGACGGGTACCCGACCGCCTCGCTGCCGTCCGACGCGGCGCATGGAGCCTGGCTCTACCGCGACAACATACGCGCCCGGCTGCGCAGGCCGCGTTCCGACGCCTATGCCCATGCACCGGTTCAGCTGATCACTCCCACGGAGGACGTCTTCCTGTCCGAGCGGCTCTACGACGATCTGGGCCGGTGGGCACCGCGGTTGGTGCGGCGCACACTGCCCGCCAAGCACTGGGTGCCGCGCTCACGCCCCGACCAACTGGCCGCCTGGATCACCGGGTTCGTGACCAGGAACGAAGACGGCGAGCGGGCGGGATCGGCCTTGGCGGCCCGGGAGAAGACCGCCTCCGGTCCGTATGCCGAGCGGTTCGGCGGGCAGTTGGTGCTGGTGACGGGTGCGGCCGGCGGCATCGGCCGGGCCACGGCCTTCGCCTTTGCGGAGGCGGGCGCGCGGGTCGTCGCCGTCGACGTCGACGCGGAAGGTGCGGCCAGGACTGCGGAGATGGCCCGGCTGATCGGTGCGCCGGACGCCTGGGGCGAGCCGGCCGACGTCAGCGACGAGGAGGCGATGGAGAAGCTCGCGGGAAGGGTCGCCGCCGAGTACGGCATCGTGGATGTGCTGGTCAACAACGCGGGCATCGGTCTGTCCGGTTCGTTCTTCGACACGACGGGCGAGGACTGGCGGAAGGTGCTCGACGTCAACCTGTGGGGCGTCATCCACGGTTGCCGGATCTTCGGCAGGCAGATGACCGAGCGCGGCCAGGGCGGCCACATCGTCAACATCGCGTCGGCCGCAGCGTTCCAGCCCTCCAGAGCCCTTCCCGCTTATGCGACATCGAAGGCCGCTGTGCTGATGCTCAGCGAATGTCTGCGCGCCGAGCTGGCGGCACAGGACATCGGGGTTTCCGCGATCTGTCCGGGCATCGTGAACACGGGCATCACCGCGACCGCCCGCTTCGCCGGAGTCTCTGCGGAGGAGGAGAAGCGCAGGCAGAAGAAGGCATCCCGGCTGTACGGGCTGCGCAACTACCCTCCGGAAAAGGTGGCCGATGCGGTGCTGCGCTCCGTCGTGAGGAACCAGGCGGTGGTGCCCGTGACACCGGAAGCCCGCGGTGCGCGTCTTGTGTCCCGTTTCGCCCCCGGGGCTCTGCGTGCGGCAGCCCGGCTGAAGCCGCCACTGTGAGCAGCCGTACGCCGGACTGCGGCCGCCGCCCGGCGCTCCCCGCCGGGCGGGGTGCCGTCCGGCGGGCAGAGCGCCGGGTCCGGCGATACCCGGCGGCCCCGGACGGTCGTACCATCCCTCGCAGGAAGGGTTGCTGCGCACGGCGGTCGGGTGTCCCGAGTCGTCGCCCGTGGCCTCCGCGCGGCGCGTGTGGAGCGACGGCACGCACCGCCACGGGGCAGTAGGGAGTGAGCGTCGTGTCCGGAGAGCCGGCAGCCGGGTACCGGTCGGAGTACCGCATCGAGGACCTGGCGCATCACAGCGGCGCCACGGTACGGACCATTCGTGCCTACCAGGACCGGGGACTGCTGCCCAAGCCCGAGCGACGCGGGCGGTCCAATGTGTACGGTGCCACGCACCTGTCCCGGCTGCGGCAGATCGCCGACCTCCTCGACCGGGGGTACACCCTGGCGTCGATCAAGGAGCTGCTGGAGGCCTGGGACACGGGAAGGGGGCTCGGCGGGGTACTCGGACTCGTCGCCGAGGTGCACGGCCCGTGGACCGACGAGGTGGCGGACCGGATCACCCGCGCGGAGCTGAACGAGACCTTCGGCGGGCAACCGGACGATCAGGCCATTTCCGAGGCGGTGGAGCTCGGAGTCCTGGAGCGCGTCCCGGGACGGGAGGACGAGTTCCTGGTGCCCAGCCCCCAGGAGCTCGCGGTGGCGGCCGAGTTGCACGCGGCAGGCGTACCACTGCTCGCAATCTCCGGGCATCTGAGGGAGCTTCGCGTTCAGGTCGAACACATCGCCGTTCGTTTCCTGGAGTTCACGACTGAGCATGTATTTGCCCGATATCTGGGTCATCGGCCACCGACGGACGCGGACGCGGCGGAAGCGGCTTCGCTGGTTCGGCGACTGAGACCGCTCGCACAGCAGACGGTCGATGCCGAACTGGCCAGAGCGATGCAGATGTTCGCCACCCGGCATCTGCAGAACCACCTGAGCGCCGAGGGCCCTCCGGTGCCCGATGACCAGCAGCACCCGGTGTCACTGCCGATCGCCACAATTCGTGCGGTTCAGCGCCTGGTTGGCGTGGTGAACACGGAGGCTTTCATCACCGCAGCGACGGAACGGGAGCTGCATACAAGAACATTGGATTCACTCACTTCAAACCATGTCGAATCAGGCGAAGTTGGACAAACTCCTTGAATCGCAGGACTGTTGTCCACAGATCGCCCAAGTCCCCTTGTGGAAAACGCACTTGGCTGTGGACCAAACATGTGGAGCACTTTCGTCCGAATGAAAATCGCGTGGCGGCGGGCCGACATCCGCGGGCACTCTGACGGCATGAACGAACAGCGCACCGTCAAGGTGTCGAAGTACCTCTCGAAACATCTGCGGCATCAGCCCGAGCGGATCGGGATCACCCTCGATGCGAACGGCTGGGTCACCATCGATGAGCTGATGCGGGCCGCGGCCGCACACGGCTTCGTTTTCACCCGCGCCGAGCTCGACCACGTCGTCGCGGTCAACGACAAGCGGCGCTTCACGATCGACGGCGACCGGATCCGCGCCAACCAGGGCCACACCGTCGAGGTCGACCTCGACCTGCCGGTCGCCGAGCCGCCCGCGTATCTCTACCACGGCACGGCAGCCCGCAGCCTCGAGGCGATCCGCACCGAGGGCCTGCGTCCCATGGCACGCCACCATGTCCATCTCTCGCCCGACCGCGAGACCGCCACCCGCGTCGGCGCCCGTCGCGGCCGCCCCGTCGTCCTCTCCGTGGACGCCGGCGCGATGCACCGGGCCGGCCATGTGTTCCATGTCAGCGCCAATGGCGTCTGGCTCACGGATGCCGTTCCGCCGAAGTTTCTGCGCTTTCCCGGCTGACCCCCGCATGACCTGGGGTTTCGGCCGGGCACAAAACGCCGACCGGGACGGCGACACGGCCAACGTACGCTGGAGGGCATGACGTCCCACCTGCGCCTCAGCACCGTGATCCTTCCCGTGCACCGTTGGAACAACGGGGGCAGGGCGCTCTGGCAGCGGGCCGAGGAGATCGGTTTCCACGCCGCATACACCTATGACCACCTGGCCTGGCGCACCTTCCGCGACGGCCCCTGGTTCGGTGCCGTGCCCACCCTGACCGCCGCCGCCGCAGCCACCGGCACGCTGCGCCTGGGCACTCTCGTGACCTCCCCGAACTTCCGCCATCCGGTCACCCTCGCCAAGGAACTGATCACCCTCGACGACGTCTCCGACGGCCGTATCACCCTCGGTATCGGCGCCGGCGGCAACGGTTTCGATGCGACGACCCTGCTCAGGAGCGACGAGGAACCCTGGACACCGCGTGAGCGTGCGGACAGGTTCGGCGAGTTCGTGTCCTTGCTGGACAAGCTGCTGCGCGAACCGGCAGGGACGACGTCCGACGGCCGCTTCTACTCCGCGACCGAGGCATCGAACATCCCGGGCTGCGTCCAGCGGCCGCGGCTCCCCTTCGCCGTCGCCGCCACCGGACCTCGCGGGCTGAAGCTCGCGGCACAGTACGGACAGGCGTGGGTCACGACGGGTGACCCGAAGCTGTACGGGACGGGGACCCCGGAACAGTCGCTCGAGGCGATCGCCGGGCAGGTCAGCAAGCTGGGCAAGGCGTGCGCCGAGGCCGGCCGGGACGAGTCGGAGCTCGACCGGATCCTGCTCACCGGTTTCACCCCGGACTTCGACCCGGCCATCACGACGGCCGGGCATGGCCACCCACTGGATTCGCTCGATGCCTTCGTCGACTTCGCGGGAAGGCACACGGAGCTCGGTTTCACCGAGCTCGTCGTCCACTGGCCGATCGCCGAATCGGTCTTCGCGGCGGACCTGAGGGTCTTCGAGCGGATCGCCACCGAAGGCCTCTCGCAGCTGGGCTGACCACTGTGGGTGCAGGGCCGCACACTCAGATGTGCGACCTCCCGCACGCACGTGCACCCCGGTACGGGACAATGCGTCTGTGACCTCAGCTAACGATCCTCTCCCCCTCCCGGCCACCGTCCGGCTGATCGCAACCGACCTCGACGGCACCCTGCTGCGCGACGACAAGTCCGTTTCGGACCGCACCGTCGCGGCGCTCGCCGCCGCCGAAGAGGCCGGGATCGAGGTCTTCTTCGTCACCGGCCGCCCGGCGCGCTGGATGGATGTCGTCAGCGATCACGTCCACGGCCACGGCCTGGCGATCTGCGCGAACGGCGCCGCGGTCGTCGACCTCCATGCCGGCGGCAGGCTTCTCCAGGCACGTCCCCTGGCGCGGGACACCGCCCTCACCGTGGTCAGGACGCTGCGTGACGCGGCGCCCGGCACCTCGTTCGCGGTCGAGCTGAGCACGGGCATCCACTACGAGCCGGACTACCCGCCCTTCCATCTCGACCCGGGGGCCACCGTGGCCACCGCCGAGAAGCTCCTCCACGAGGAGGTGCCCGGCGGCGGGGCGCCCGTGCTCAAGCTCCTCGCCCACCATGGCGAGCTGACGCCCGACGGCTTCCTCGCCCTGGCCAGGACGGCGGCGGGCGATCTGGCCTCCTTCACCCGGTCCAGCCCCACCACCCTGCTGGAGATCAGTGGCAAGGGCGTCTCGAAGGCCTCCACCCTCGCCCTCTGCTGCGCGCAGCGGGGAATCTCGTCCGACGAGGTCGTGGCGTTCGGCGACATGCCCAACGACATGGAGATGCTGACCTGGGCGGGCACATCGTTCGCGATGGGCAACGCCCACCCGGACGTCCTCGCCGCCGCTTCGGGCCGGACCGTCGCGAACAATGAGGACGGGGTCGCGGTCGTCATCGAGCAGATACTCGCCGCGCACAAGGCGTAGCGCGGCACGTCGACGACCGGTGCCGTAGGCCGACGGTCATCCTCTGGGCGTGGACCGGCTGTCGACAGCACGGTCGGTCCACCACCACATCGCCCACGCTCGCGCGGGGCCCACGGGCAGGCGCCGGTCCCCGCCGCTGACCGTCGGCACCAGCACCTGCCCGGAATTTCCGGGGCCTGCGGAACGGCGGTCGGCGGCAGTGGTGTTCACAGCACCCGTACTCGTGTGGCACGTCGGACGCGGTCCCGAGGCGACCTCGTCGGAACCGGCCGGCCCGGGAAGCGAGCGGCCCTCAAACCTGCCAGGACGGAGCCGGCACCCGGCTCAGACCGACACCCCGCGCTCCGCCAGCCAGCCCACCGGATCCACCCCGGAGCCCAGATAGGGCGTGAGCCGGGCCTCGAAATGCAGGTGCGGCCCCGTCGAGTTGCCGGTTGTACCCGCCTGTCCGACCCACTGCCCGGTGCTCACCCAGTCGCCCTGGTCGACGGTGACCGCGGCAAGGTGCGCATACTGCGTGTACCAGCCGTCGGAGTGCCGGATGACGACCTCGATGCCGAAGCCGCCTCCGCAGGACACCGAAACCACCCGGCCCTCTCCGACCGACCGCACAGGCGTGCCGATGCCGACGGCGAAGTCCTGCCCGGTGTGGCGGTGTGCCCAGTGTTCGCCCGCACTGTCGAAACCGGCCGAGAGCGTGTAGTTCTGCACCGGCGCCACCCAGTTGGGCCCTTCCGGCAACGGCGGCTGGTCGAGCCGTACCGCTCCGGCACACTGGCCGGCCGCGGCACTGCGGTCGGCCTGGGCCTGGAGCATCCACTGAGCCGTCTCGAGCTTGGTCTGGATTCCCTGCTTGAGCGAGGCCAGCCGCTCGGCGCGAGCGTCCAGATCGAGCCAGGCGATGCGCGCCTTCTGCTCCGCCCGGGCGCTCCGGCGCTCGGCCTTCTTGGCCTCGTCCAGCAGCCTGTTCACCGCCAGCTCCATCTGCCAGGCCAGCTGCCACCCGCGCATCATGTCGTCGGGGTCGTCGGTGAGAAGCAGCTTCGCGGTCACCGCGAGGGAGCCTCCGCTGCGGTACTGGGCGCGGGCCACCATGCCGATCCTGTCGTGCAGACGCGAGAGTTCGCGGCGCCGCTGTGCCAGCCGCTGCTGGAGCACCTCGGTGTGGGCACGCTCGACCTCGGCGGCATGCAGGCCCCGCTCGTACAACACGGTCGCCCTTGCCGCCTCCTCCAGCAGCCCGGCCACCTGGGCACTGACGGTCGGCCCGTCGGTGGCGGTGGCCCGCGGTGCGGGCAGGACCAGCAGCAGGCACATCAACGACACAAACAGCAGCCTGTGCCGGTCGCGGTGTTGGTGGCCCATGTCCGGATCGTCACACCACATTTGTCTGATGTGCGGTATTTCGTCGGTGTCGTACCGCCAACCAGCCCAATCGCTGCGCAAAGCCCGCGCCCGGAGCAGCCCCCCGGTGCCTGCAACGGAGTCTGACGGTCAGCCAGGCGCCGGGCACGCCGGACCCGTCATGCCTCCGGCTGATCCCGTCCGGCTCCCGCGCCCGGGCGCAGCTGGAGCGGCGCCTCCCAGATCACCGTCGTACCGCCGCCGCCCTCCGCGAGCCCCGGTTCGCACCAGCTCGATCCGCCGAGGGACTCGGCGCGCCGCCGGAGGTTGCGCAGCCCGCTGCGCCGGCCGCCCTCCGGAATCCCCACACCGTCGTCCGCGACGGACAGCCGCACCCTGCGGCCGTCTCCCCGGTCGTGCAGCCCCTCCAGCCGTACCGTCGCATCGACGACGACGTCGATACGGGTTGCCTCAGCGTGCCGGAACGCGTTGGAGAGCGCCTCCCGCAGCGCGGCGATCAGATTCTTGCCGGTCAGCTCGCCGACCGCCGAGTCGACCGGGCCGAGAAAGCGGTGCGAGGGCTTGAAGCCCAGCGGGACGGCCGCCATGTTGATCTCGCGCAGGACACGCGTGCACAGTCCCGAGGGTGCCTCCACCGGCCCCTGCTGCAGGGCGAAGATCGCGGTGCGGATCTCCTGGATGGTCACATCCAGTTCGTCGACCGCCTTTCCCACGCCCTCCTGCACACCGGGCACGAGCGACTTCCGCTGGGCGCTTTCCAGCATCATCCCGGTGGCGAACAGCCGCTGGATCACCAGATCGTGGAGATCGCGGGCGATCCGGTCCCGGTCCTCGTACACGGCGAGCCGCTCCCGGTCCCGCTGCGCCTCGGCCATCATCAGCGCCAGCGCGGCCTGCGAGGCGAACTGGGCGGCCAGAGTGCGCTCGCTCACGGTGAACCGGCGCGCCCCCCTTGCCCTCGGTGTTGCCAGCGCACCGAGCACCCGGCCGCCACTCTGCAGCGGCAACAGCATGCTCGGCCCGTACTCGCTCGCCAGACAGGGGGGCATGCGCGGATCGGCGTCCGCGTCCGCAGCGAACACCGACTCGCCCGCAAGCAGTGACACGGCAGCCGGGTTGTCCGCCGGGATCACCGCGCCGAGCGGCACGGCCGGCCGCTCCGAGGAGACGGCGACGACCTCCAGTCCTCCCTCCCCGGCAGGCAGCAGCACGACGCCGGCGGCCGAATCGGCGAGCATCCGCGCCTGTTCCGCGACCACGGACAGCGCGTCGTCCGCGTCCCCGCCGGAGAGCAGTGCGGTGGTGACGGCCACCGAGCCGTCGATCCAGCGCTCGCGCTGCCGTGCGGCCTCGTACAGCCGGGCATTGCCGATCGCGATGCCCGCCTCGGCCGCGAGAACACGCACCAGATGGAAGTCTTCGTCCGTGAACTCGTCCCCGCCACGCTTGTCCGCCAGATAGAGATTGCCGAAGATCTCCCCCTGCACCCGGACCGGCACTCCGAGGAAGGACCGCATCGGCGGATGGCCCGGCGGAAATCCGGCAGCGCGCCGGTCCTTCGTGAGATCGGCGAGCCTGATCGCCTCGGGCTCGCGCATCAGGGCGCCGAGGAGCCCCGTCCTCCCGTCCGGCCGGCGACCGATGCGCCGGGCCACCACCTCGGTCACTCCGTGCGCAACAAAGTCGGAGAGTCCCCGGCCCGCCTCGTCGAGGACCCCGATTGCGGCATAGCGGGCGCCGGCGAGTTCCGTGGCCGTCTGACAGATCCGGTCCAGGGTGGAGTGCAGCTCCGCACCGGTGCCGGAGGAGCCCATCGCCTCGAGCAGCTCGGGGAGGCGGGCGATGAACTCGGCGGACAGACTCCGGAGACTGAGGGCCGCCTTCGCGGCGGCCTCGAGACGACCCCTGGGGTCCTCGGGCCCTCTTCGGTCCCCGGGGCCCTCGTGGTCTTCCGGACCGCTCGCACCGGGCGCTGTCATGCTCCTGAGCGTAGTAAGCCCTATTTGGACTGGAAAGTCGGCTCCCGAAGTCGGCTGGCCAGCAGATCACCGGCACGCTCACGCTCCAGCATCCGGCGCAGGGGCCCGTCGGCTGCCGCGAGCTCCGCGTACGGTCCGCGCTGCACCGTCCGGCCGCCGTCCAGCACCACCACCTCGTCGACCGCGTCGAGGCCGCGCAGCCGGTGGGTGATGAGCAGTGTCGTACGCCCCTCGGTGGCAGCCAGCAGATCAGCGGTGAGGGCGTCCGCCGTGACGAGGTCGAGATGCTCGGCGGGCTCGTCGAGCACCAGCACGGGGAAGTCGGCGACGAGTGCGCGAGCGAGGGCGAGGCGCTGCCGCTGACCGCCGGACAGCTGGGCTCCGTGCTCGCCCACGAGCGTGTCCAGGCCACGGGGGAGACCGTCGGCCCACTCCAGCAGCCGGGCACCGGCCAGCGCCGCCCGCAGCTCGTCCTCGGAGGCATCGGTGCGGGCGAGCCTGATGTTCTCCCGGATGGAGCTGTCGAAGATGTGCGCGTCCTGGGCGCAGAGGCCGACGAAGCGTCGGACCATGTCGCCGTCCAGAGCAGCCGTGTCGGTCCCGCCCAGGGTGTACGTGCCCGCCCGCGCGTCCAGGAAGCGCAGCAGTACCTGGGCGAGTGTGGTCTTGCCGGAACCCGAGGCCCCGACGACAGCTACCCGCTTGCCTGCGGTGAGCGTCAGATCGAACCCCGTGAGCGCGTCGCTCTGCCGGTCCGCGTGCCGGGCGGCGAGGCCGCGCACCTGGAGCGGAAACGCGGAAGCCGGTGCAGGTGCCCCGGTGTGCGGTTCATGCACGGGCACCGGGGCGTCGAGCACCTCGAAGACCCGCTCGGCACTCCGCTTCACCCGCTGCCGGTACTGCACGGCGAGCGGAAGCCCGCTCACCGCCTCGAACGCGGCAAGCGGGGTCAGTACGACGACGGCGAGCTCCACGCCCTCGATACGGCCCGCATGCACTGCCATGACACCGGTGCACGCGGCGAGGGCAACGGTCAGCCCGCAGGCCACGGCGGAGAGTCCGCCGCCGAGCGCCGTGGCGGACGCGGCACGCGACGCGATCCCGGTGAGCGCATGGTCGGCCTCCCGCACCGCGGCCACCCGGCCCCTGACCGCGCCTGCGACGGTCAGCTCCGCCGCCCCACGGAGCAGATCCACGACGCGGGTCGCCAGCACACCCCGCGCCGGGGCGAGCCTGCCCTCGGCCCGTCGCGCAGACGCACCGCTCACCATCGGCACGGCCACCCCTGCGGCGAGCAGCCCGACGGCCAGCACGGCACCGGCCTCGGGCAGCAGCCACGCCGTGAAGCCCACCGAACCGGCCCCGACGACGAGGGCGACACCCGCGGGCAGCAGCCAGCGCAGCCAGTAGTCCTGCAAGGCGTCCACATCGGCGACGAGCCGCGACAGCAGGTCGCCGCGCCGGGCACGCCGCAGCCCAGCGGGCGTGATCCGTTCCAGCCGCCGGTACACACCGACCCGCATATCGGCCAACATCCTCAGCACTGCGTCATGCGACACCAGACGCTCCGCATAACGGAACACGGCCCGCCCGATCCCGAATGCCCTGGTCGCGGTCACGGCGACCATCAGATACAGCACGGGAGGCTGCTCCGATGCCCGGGAGATGAGCCATCCGGACACTGCCATGAGCCCCACCGCGGACCCCATCGCCAGGCTCCCGAGCAGCAGCCCGAGCACCAGCCGCCCCCGCAGCCCTCCGGCCATCCCCCGCACCCGTGCCAGAACACCGTCGCGCCGGGTCCGGTCGGGCGCTTCCGCTCCGGAGTCCTGTGACCCATGGGCATCCCGTGGCCCGCTGACTTCCCGTGTCGCGTCTGCGTCCCGTGAACCATCGGCACCTTGCGGATCAGCGACGCGCTGCCGCCCATGAGACGTCGCACCCAGGAGCGCACCCGCACCCGCTACGACAGCCGAGGACCGGGCGGAGTGCTGTCCCCCCGCCCCGGAACCGCCCCTGTCCGTCTCCGCCCCGTCACCGGCCGCACCGGCCGCCGAGGACAGGGGCCGCGGCAGCCCGGTGGCGCTGGGGGAGTCCCCGGCCTGCTCCACCGTGGGCGGACGGGTGGGAGAGGGCACCGCCCGGGAAGCGCCCAGCTCCACCACCCGGTCCGCGAGGGCCAGCAGCGCCGGCCGGTGCGCCACCAGCAGCACGGTGCGGCCGGCCGCCAGCCGCCGGACCGCGTCCACGATCCCCGCCTCGGTCTCTCCGTCCAGCGCGGCCGTGGGCTCGTCGAGCAGCAGCAAGGGGCGGTCGGCGAGGAACGCACGGGCAAGCGCGAGCCTTTGCCTCTGTCCCGCTGACAGCCCGGTGCCGTCCTCGCCGAGCAGGGTGCCCATGCCCTGGGGCAGCCCGGAGACGAACTCGTACGCCCCGGCATCCCGCAGGGCAGCCATGATTTCCTCATCGGTCGCGTCCGGTCGCGCAAGCCGCACATTCTCCGCGACCGTTCCCGCGAAGAGATACGGGCGCTGCGGTACCCATGCGATCGACTCCCGCCATCGATCCAGGTCCAGCGACGCCAGATCCACTCCGCCTGCCCGCACCCGGCCCTCGTCGGGCGGAACGAACCCCAGCACCACATCGAGAAGCGTCGACTTCCCCGCCCCGCTCGGCCCCACCAGGGCCACCACGTCTCCCGGCTCCACCACCAGCGACGCCGAGTCCAGCGACGGTTCCGCGCGCCCTTCACGACGGACCGTCACCTGTGCGAGCTCAAGCCGTACCGAGCCCGGCGTCCCCGCACCTCCGCCCCGCACGGGCTTCTCCAGCACGGCGAAGATCTCCTCCGCCGCCGACAGGCCCTCCGCCGCCGCGTGGTACTGCGCCCCGACCTGCCGGATCGGCAGATAGGCCTCGGGCGCCAGGATCAGCACCACCAGGCCCGTGTAGAGATCGAGGTCACCGTGGACGAGCCGCATTCCGATGCCCACGGCCACGAGCGCCACCGACAGCGTCGACAGCAGTTCCAGCGCGAACGACGACAGAAAGGCGATCCGCAGCGTCTTCAGCGTCGCCCGCCGGTACTCGGCGGTGATGGACCGGATCGATTCGGCCTGTGCCTTCGCCCGCCCGAACACCTTGAGCGTCGGCAGTCCGGCGACCACATCAAGGAAGTGCCCGGACAGTCGCGACAGCAGCGCCCACTGACGGTTCATCCGGGCCTCGGTGGCCCAGCCGATCAGCACCATGAAGATCGGAATCAGTGGCAGCGTGACCACGATGACCGCCGCCGACACCCAGTCCTCGGTGACGATGCGCGCCAGAACCGCCACCGGGACCACCACCGCAAGCCCCAACTGCGGCAGATAGCGCGAGAAGTAGTCGTCGAGCGCGTCCACCCCACGTGTGGCCAGGGCGACGAGGGATCCGGTGCGCTGCCCGCTCAGCCACCCCGGACCGAGCGCCGCAGCGCGTGCCAGCAGCCGCATCCGTAGCTCGCTCTTGACCGCCGCACTCGCCCGGTGCGCCGCCAGCTCGGTCAGCCATGCGACCAGCCCACGCCCCACCGCAACCCCGGCGAGCAGCACCAGTGGCGTCCACAGACCGGAAACGTCCAGCCGTTGCTGGAACGCCCCCACGACCACCTCGGCGATGAGCATCGCCTGGGCGACGACCAGCGCCGCCCCGGCAAGGCCGAGGACCACCACAGCCGCCATGAAGAAGCGGGTGGCCCTGGCGTACCGAAGCAGACGCGGGTCGACGGGTTTCACGTGAAACATCCCCTACTCATGGACGGCAGGTCGACGGAGCCCTGTGCGCGATGCTCAGTGATCGGTACCTGGCTCGGGGCGTGCGGACCCCGGAGGGCCTGGTACTCAGTGCGGATCGGCGATGTGCTGCGTGCCGATCCGCTTCCGGAACACCCAGTACGTCCACCCCTGGTAGAGCAGCACCAGAGGCGTGGCGATCGCCGCACACCAGGTCATGATCTTCAGCGTGTACGGGCTCGAGGAGGCATTGGTCACCGTCAGGCTCCATTCCTCATTGAGCGAGGACGGCATGACGTTCGGGAAGAGCGTCAGGAACAGCATCGCGACCGCGGCCGCGATCGTGACACCCGACAGTGCGAACGACCACCCCTCCCGTCCCGCCTTGATCGCCACGATCGCCCCGACCAGCGCCACCACAGCGACGGTCATGGCCACCAGACTGGCCGTGTCCCCCTTGTCCGCCTGGGTCCAGCCCAGGAAGCCGAACGCCGTCAGGGCCGTGATCACGCCCAGCGGCAGAGCCAGCTTCCGCGCCCTGGCACGGATGTCGCCCACCGTCTTCAACGCGGCGAACACCGTCCCGTGGAACGTGAACAGGAACAGTGTGACCAGTCCGCCGAGGATCGCGTACGGATTGAGCAGATCGCCGAAGGTACCGACGTACTCCATCTCCGCATCGATCTTCACTCCGCGCACGATGTTGCCGAAGGCCACACCCCACAGCACGGCCGGCACCAGCGAGGTCCAGAAGATCGCCAGCTCCCAGTTGCGCTGCCAGCTCTCCTCCGGCCGCTTCACCCGGTACTCGAAGGCGACTCCGCGCACGATCAGACAGACGAGGATGATCAGCAGAGGCAGATAGAAGCCCGAGAAGAGGGTGGCGTACCACTCCGGGAACGCGGCGAACGTCGCCCCGCCCGCCGAGAGCAGCCACACCTCGTTTCCGTCCCAGACAGGACCGATGGTGTTGATGAGGACGCGCTTCTCGGCCCGGTCACGGGCGAGCAGCTTCGTGAGGATGCCCACCCCGAAATCGAAGCCTTCGAGGAAGAAATAGCCGGTCCAGAGAACGGCGATGAGTACGAACCAGACGTCATGGAGTTCCATGCCTCAGCTCCCTGTCGGTCTCAGTACGAGAAGGCCATAGGCCGGTCGGCGTCACGGTCGTCGCCGCCGATCCTGGTGGGCGGGTTGAGGTCGGACTCGGTGAGCTCGGGAGGCCCGGCCTTCACGTACTTCACCAGCAGCCTGACCTCGATCACGGCGAGTACCGCGTAGAGCGTCGTGAAGACGATCATCGAGGTGATCACCTCGCCCGTGGAGACACCGGGGGAGACCGCGTCACGGGTGCGCAGCACGCCGTACACGACCCAGGGCTGCCGGCCCATCTCGGTGAAGATCCAGCCCCACGAGCTCGCGATCAGCGGGAAGCCCAGCGTCCAGATCGCCGCCAGCCAGTAGAGCCTGGTGAGCTTCGGGCCGAGCGGCTTCCCGAGGAGGACGACATGCGGCACTTCGTCCTCACTGACCCTGAGCGACCGCGGCAGCATGAACTTCTTGCGGGTCAGCCAGAGTCCGGCCAGACCGATCGCGAAGGACGCCATGCCGAAGCCGATCATCCAGCGGAATCCCCAGTAGGTGACGGGGATGTTGGGCCGGTAGTCCCCCGGCCCGTACTTCTGCTGCTCGGCCTTGTTCGTGTCGTTGATCCCCGGCACATACGAGGTGAAGTCGTCGTTGGCCAGGAAGGACAGCAGGCCGGGGATCTCTATCGCGACCTTGTTGTGGCCCTTGTCGACGTCGCCGTACGCGAACACGGAGAAGGGCGCCGGACCCTCGCCGTCCCACAGCGCCTCGGCCGCGGCCATCTTCATCGGCTGCTGCTTAAACATGACCTTGCCGAGCAGATCGCCGCTGATGGCGGTGAGCAGGCCGGCGATGACGACCGTGACCAGGCCGAGCCGCAGCGAGCTCTTCATCACCGGGACGTGCTTCTTGCGCACCAGATGGAAGGCCGCGATACCGACCATGAATGCGCCTCCCGTGAGGAAGGCCGCGGTGAGGGTGTGGAAGACCTGGGTCAGCGCCGTGTTCTGGGTGAGAACGAGCCAGAAGTCCGTGAGCTCGGCCCGGCCGTTCTCCTTGTTGAAGCGGTAACCGACCGGGTGCTGCATCCAGGAGTTGGCCGCCAGGATGAAGTACGCCGACAGGATCGTGCCGATCGAGACCATCCAGATGCAGGCAAGATGGATCTTCTTCGGAAGCTTGTCCCAGCCGAAGATCCACAGGCCGATGAAGGTGGACTCGAAGAAGAAGGCGATCAGCGCCTCGAACGCGAGCGGGGCACCGAACACATCACCGACGAAGCGCGAGTAGTCCGACCAGTTCATGCCGAACTGGAACTCCTGCACGATGCCGGTGACCACCCCCATGGCGATGTTGATCAGGAAGAGCTTGCCCCAGAACTTGGTCGCCTTGAGGTACTTCTCGTTCTCCGTGCGCACCCACGCCGTCTGCAGTCCGGCCGTCAGTGCGGCCAGCGAGATCGTCAGCGGGACGAAGAGGAAGTGGTAGACGGTGGTAATGCCGAACTGCCAGCGCGCCAGGGTCTCTGGCGCCAGAGCGAGGTCCACGTCGTCTCTCCTTACGTCGGCGTGGTCACATCGGCCTGATCACGGATCACGCAGCACTCGCCCCTCCCATCCCACCGAAAACCGGGACCATAGGGATCGTGCTTGTGAACGCGTTCACATTCACAAGCAATTATGACCTATCCGAAAACCGTACGAGTGAGCGGGTCCCCCTCTGCCGGTCACCGGCTTGCTGCACCGCCGGCCGTCCCCACGCAGTGTCGACTTCGGGGCCCTGAGGGCCCGGGGGGCGGGGATCACCGAACAGCACGCGGGCAGCATGGGAGAGCCCCCACGAGCGGGGTGCTCGCGGGGGCTCTCCCGATCGTCCGGAGGCCCGCTACATCGCGTTGCGGAACGCCTCCGCCGTGTTCAGGAACACATCATTCGCTTCGCACTCGCCGATGGTGACCCGCACGCCCTCACCCGCGAACGGCCGCACCACGACACCCGCCCGCTCACACGCCGCGGCGAAGTCGACCGTACGCTCGCCGAGCCGAAGCCAGACGAAGTTCGCCTCGGTCTGCGGCACCGTCCAGCCCTGCTTCACCAGCCCGTCGTACACCCGCGTGCGCTCGGCGACGAGGGCGCCGACCCGCCCGAGCAGCTCGTCCTCGGCCCGCAGCGACGCCACCGCTGCGTCCTGGGCGAGCTGGCTCACGCCGAACGGCACCGCGGTCTTGCGCAGCGCAGCCGCCACGGGCTCGTGGGCGATCGCGAAGCCGACCCGCAGGCCGGCCAGGCCGTAGGCCTTGGAGAAGGTCCGGAGCACGGCGACATTCGGCCGCTCCCGGTAGATCTCGACACCGTCCGGTACGGCCGTGTCCCTGATGAACTCGCGGTACGCCTCGTCCAGCACCACCAGGACATCGGAGGGCACCCGGTCGAGGAACCGTTCCAGCTCGTCCCGGCGCACCACGGTTCCGGTGGGGTTGTTGGGATTGCAGACGAAGATCAGCCGGGTCCGGTCGGTCACCGCGTCGGCCATGGCGTCCAGATCGTGCACATCGCCCGGCGTCAGCGGCACCGGGACGGACGTGGCACCGCTGACCTGGGTGATGATCGGGTAGGCCTCGAAGGACCGCCACGCATAGATGACCTCGTCACCGGGACCCGATGTGGCCTGGAGCAACTGCTGGGCGACGCCCACCGAGCCGGTACCGGTCGCCAGGTGCGAGACAGGCACGCCGAAACGGTCGGAGAGCTCGTTCATCAACCCGGTGCAGGCCATGTCCGGGTAGCGGTTGAAGCTCGCTGCCGCGGCGACCGCGGTCTCCATCACTCCGGGCAGCGGCGGATACGGGTTCTCGTTGGAGGACAGCTTGAAGGCAGCCGGGCCCTCGGCACCGGCCGCGGCCGGCTTGCCGGGCTTGTAGGTGGGAATGCCATCCAGCTCGGCGCGCAGCTTGGGGCTCGTCTCACTCACCGCAGGTCCTCCTCGACCGTCCTACACACTCACCAATGCTGCTCACCTTATGAGGATTCCGGGCTGCTGCGAATGGGCGGAGGCGGAACGCGGAGAAAAGGGGGAGCGCTCCCCATCTGGGCGCGCGCCGGTGGCTCACTCCGTGGCGCGCATCACCCGTAGTGGTGAGTTGAGACCTCTTCGAGACATCGCCCTTATGGCAGGCCCATGCCGGTTGACGACCGTGAGACCACCGCAGACCCCATCAACACCCTTTGATTCAAAGACAATTACGGGTCATTCGCCATGCAGAAACGTACCTGTCAACGAGCGCATATGCGACCGGACCAACCACTCGTCATCGCCCTACTATCGGCTCGCCATGACAGCAGCAGGGAAGCACCAGGTGAGCCGGACAGAAACTTCGCGCCGGGGCCGCCGGCAGGGTCGGGCAGGCATCCGGGACGTGGCCGCCGCAGCCGGTGTCTCCATCACGACTGTCTCCGACGCACTCAACGGCAAGGGCAGACTCCCGGACGCCACGCGCCGCCACGTGCGCGAGGTCGCAGACCGACTGGGCTACCGCCCGTCGGCCGCCGCCAGAACGCTCCGTACCGGCAAGTCGGGACTCATCGGCCTGACGGTGACCACGTACGGGGATGAACCTTTCACCTTCACCGAATTCGCGTATTTCGCCGAAATGGCCAGAGCCGCGACCTCCGCCGCACTCGCCCGCGGGTACGCGCTCGTCATCCTCCCGGCCACCTCGCGCCATGACGTCTGGTCGAACGTCGCCCTCGACGGCACCGTCGTGATCGACCCCTCCGACCACGACCCGGTCGTCACGGAACTGGTCCGCCAGGGCTTGCCGGTCGTCTCCGACGGCCGCCCGGCAGGCACTCTTCCCGTCACCGCCTGGGTCGACAACGACCATGAAGCCGCCGTACTCGACCTGCTCGATCATCTCGCGGCCGCCGGCGCCCGCCGCATCGGCCTGCTCACCGGCACCACCACGGACACCTACACCCGGCTCTCGACCACCGCGTACCTCAACTGGTGCGAGCGGGTCGGCCAGGACCCGGTCTACGAGGCCTATCCCGCACACGACCCGTGTGCGGGCGCCGTCGCCGCCGACCGGCTGCTCGCCCGGCCGGACCGCCCCGACGCGGTCTACGGACTCTTCGACCCCAACGGCACCGATCTTCTCGCCGCGGCCCGGCGGTACGGGCTGCGAGTCCCGGACGACCTGCTGCTGGTGTGCTGCAGCGAGTCCATGGTGTACGCCAACACCGAGCCGCCCATCACCACGCTCTCGCTCAAGCCCCGGCGCATCGGCACCGCTGTGGTCCAGCTGCTCATCGACGCCATCGAGGGCGTCGACGACGGCGGACCGGTCGAGCAGGTGATACCGACCGAACTCATCATCCGTACGTCCTCACAGCGCCGCTTCCCCCGGACGACGGTGAGCCCCCCGCGGTCGCCCTCCCAGGACGAGACTCAGGACTGAGTGGCCCGATCACCGAACCCTGGATCACCCCAATTAGGGCGAAGCGGTCACCGAACCCTGGCTCTACCCGGATTCAGCACCCCTGGTGCGTCACACAGCACGAGCCGCATTCCTATGATGGGCGCACGACACCGAGGGCCTCCCCCGACCAGGCCGGTCCGACGGTGCACGGCGGCGCGACGGTGGTGGAGGGGTCGATGACTCAGGGGGCCGGTCAGGAACCCGTGGTGCGGACGGCGACGTTGCGTGACTTCCGGGTGCCCCCCTATGCGCAGGTTCCGGTGCAGTCACAGGTCGCCGGGCAGTCACAGCCGCCCGCCCCTGAACAGTCTGCCGCGCATGAGCACGTTCCCGTGCCCGTGGCCGAGCAGGCTGCCATGCATGAGCACCCTCCCGTGCCCGAGCAGACCGCCGCGGCGCACGAGGCCATGCCCGTGACCGAGCAGGCACCCGCCCATGGCGTCGGCGCGTCCGTGCAGCCGGCCGCCCACCCCGGGAACGCCTATCCGGACGATGAGCTGCCCGAGGGGTACACACCCACCGAACGCGATCTGCCGGTGATCAACCGCCGCGGAGACACCGTTCAGGTGAATGTCACGCCCGTCGAGGCGGAGAGTCCCGTCCCCGACGGCCTCGGCCCGCTCTTTGTCGTCGGAGATGTCCACGGCTATCTCGACGAGCTGCTCGCCGCGCTCACCGAGCAGGGCCTGATCGACGCCGAGGGCCACTGGGCGGCCGGCAACACCCGGCTCTGGTTCCTCGGCGACTTCACCGACCGCGGTCCCGACGGGATCGGCGTGATCGACCTCGTCATGCGGCTCTCCGCCGAGGCCGCGGCCGCCGGCGGCTACTGCAAGGCCCTGATGGGCAATCATGAGCTGCTGCTCATCGGCGCGAAACGCTTCGCCGACACCCCCGTCAACTCCGGCGCCGGTACCGCCACCTTCCAGGCCGCCTGGCTCCTCAACGGCGGCCAGAAGTGCGACATGGACCGGCTCCAGGACGTCCACCTCCAGTGGATGTCCCGACTGGACGCCGTGGTCGAGGAGGACGGGCATCTGCTGATGCACTCCGACACGACGGCCTACCTCGACTTCGGCACGACCATCGAGGACGTCAACGAGAACGTCCACGAGATCCTCAACCGGAACGACGCGGACGAGTGCTGGGACCTCTTCCGCAAGTTCACCAAGCGTTTCGCCTTCCGTGACGACGACGGCCCCGAGGCCGTGCGCGAACTGCTCGGCGCATACGGCGGCCGGCGCATCGTCCATGGCCACAGCCCGATTCCCTATCTGCTGGGCCAGGTGGGCACCGAGGACGCCGATGACGGCGAGGGCGACTCGGGACCGGTCGTCGAGGGCCCGCACGTGTACGCGGACGGGCTTGCCGTGGCGATGGACGGCGGCGTGACCATGGCCGGAAAGCTGCTGGTCGTCCAGTTTCCGTTGCAGAGCTGAGGCAATCCGGGGGAGGCGATTTCCGGAAACCCCCTGTCACCCCGTGCCTTGACCGCTCTACCATCGGCTTATCCGTAGCAGGCTCTCCTCCGTTTCCGCCCAACTGCCCATCCACGCGGGCAATCCGGCCCTACGGAGCATCGGGGGATGCACATGAACAGCGCTCCGCACCTGCTGACCGAGGATCGCGCCGAATACGAGCGCATCCTCGACGACGCGCTGCGCAACGCACACGAACGCCCGGATCTCGACGCCGTCGGAAAGCGGCTCAACGCCGAACAACTGCGCACGATGGCCCTCAACGCCACCGCGCTGATAACCAGCGCAGCCGCCCCGGAGTATGCGTACTACGTGCAACTCCGCGAGGAGCAACGCTCGCCCACTGCCTCGTCCGTCGCGAGCTCGGTGCTGGGACCTGCGGTCGGCGACACGGCAGAGGCCGGTGCCGGGGCGGGCTTCGGCGCCGTCCTCACCGTGCTGGCGCCGATCCTCGCGGGCACCGCCGCGGTGATCTTTCTGCTCGTGGGTTATGTCCTGAAGGCGCTCAGCCCTGAACCCGCTTTTGCGGAGACCCTGCTGACGGCCGGCTGGTTCTTCGGGGCACTCGCGGCGGCGGGTCTTCTGGCCGCCGCGATCGGCCTGCTGATCACCGCTCTGCGCAACGGCGCGACCCAGGTGCCCGCCGAGGAGACCAGCGGCGAACTGCCCGACGAGGTGGCTCGCGCCAAGGATGCCTGGCGGCACGCCGTCCTGGAGCGGGGTGTCATCCCGTTTCTGCGGGCCGCCCTCGCCGACCCCAGCACCGACCCGACTTCCCCGGCCCCGCCCCGCCGGGTGAACCGGATCCCCAAGATCGGTTACAGCGGGCCCGACTTCTCGAGCCCGAGCGAGGGCTCTTCCACCACTTCCCGGCCGACGTTCACCAGCCCGGACTTCACGAGTCCGGACTTCGGCCCGCCCGAGCACCAGCCCGAGTAGCCGCCGGACATCCGGGAGGCGGAGGCCGTCGCGGGTGGCGGGCCGTCGCGGGCGGCGAAGGCCGTCCCGCAGGGGAGGCCGTCCCGCAGCGGAGGCCGTCCGGAGCCCTGGCCCGGGAGTTCACTCAGAGCGGCTGAGCTCTACGGCGTTCCCACGGCCGGGCCCGCAGCCCGTACGCACGGGGCCGTGCGGACCCGCGCGATTCACCGTTCAGGGGTGCAGGGGCTCGAAGTTCGTCCCACGGCTCGTTGACGTCAGCAGGACGTCACTTGGCACGACAGCCCCGGAATCGAAGATTCCGGCATCGGCAAGCCCTCGATCTCCATGTCGGAAACGGTAGAAGAAGTGTCGGATCCGCCACTGGGACGACCTCGGTCGGCGCCGTACGTTGATCACACCGATCGGAAACGGACCAACGCCACCCCGACCATCCACGGAGAACGCTTCTCATGACCAGCACCCATGAATCCGTCCGCCTTGCCCTGCTCGCCCGTATCGAGGCCAAGCCTGAGCACGCACAGGAGATCCAGGACCTCCTCACCGGCGCGGTCGCTCTGGCCGAGCAGGAGGACCGCACCACGGTCTGGTTCGCCCTGCGTCTCGGTCCGACCTCCTTCGGGGTCTTCGACGCGTTCGGCAGTGAGGACGCCCGCCGCGCCCACCTCGAAGGGAAGATCGCGGCAGCGCTCGCCGACGCGGCCCCGCTGCTCGCCGAGGCCCCGGACATCCGCCCGGTCGACGTGCTGGCGGCAAAACTCCCCGCCGCCTGAGAGACGGCCCGGGCACGCCCGGGCGTGAACGCACGGCACCGGCACCGTCGCTGCTCCGGGGAACTGAGGCTCCCCGGGGCAGCGGTCTCCCCTGGTGGCCGGCGGCGATGCCGTCGGCCCGGAGGGGAGGGAGCCCGCGACTCCCCCGGTTGGGTCGCGGGCCGATCCGGACTGTACTCAGTCGGCGAGCGGCAGATACACGCGGCTACCGCTCTCCGCGAATTCCTTCGACTTCTGGAGCATGCCCTCGGCGATCTCGGCATCCGTCGTGGCCTGCTCATCACCGCCGAACTGCTCCGAGATGCTCCTGCTGATCTTCATCGAGCAGAACTTCGGTCCGCACATCGAGCAGAAGTGCGCGGTCTTCGCCGGCTCGGCCGGCAGCGTCTCGTCATGGAACTCCCGTGCCGTGTCCGGGTCCAGGGCCAGGTTGAACTGGTCCTCCCAGCGGAACTCGAAGCGCGCGTCGGAGAGGGCGTCGTCCCACTCCTGGGCGCCCGGGTGCCCCTTGGCGAGATCGGCGGCATGAGCCGCGATCTTGTAGGTGATGACGCCCGTCTTGACGTCGTCCCGGTTCGGCAGGCCGAGGTGTTCCTTGGGCGTGACGTAGCAGAGCATCGCCGTACCCCACCAGGCGATCATGGCGGCACCGATGCCGGACGTGATGTGGTCGTACGCGGGCGCCACATCGGTCGTCAGGGGCCCCAGGGTGTAGAAGGGCGCCTCTTCACAGATCTCCTGCTGGAGGTCGATGTTCTCCTTGATCTTGTGCATCGGAACATGTCCCGGGCCCTCGATCATCGTCTGCACGTTGTGGCGCTTGGCGATCGTGTTGAGCTCCCCGAGGGTCCTCAACTCGGCGAACTGCGCCTCGTCGTTGGCGTCCGCGATCGAGCCGGGTCGCAGGCCGTCGCCGAGCGAGTACGTCACGTCGTACGCGGCGAGGATCTCGCAGAGCTCCTCGAAGTTCTCGTACAGGAACGACTCCTTGTGGTGCGCGAGGCACCAGGCGGCCATGATCGAGCCACCGCGCGACACGATGCCGGTCTTGCGGCGGGCGGTGAGGGGCACGTACCGGAGCAGCACGCCGGCATGGACCGTCATGTAGTCGACGCCCTGTTCGGCCTGCTCGATGACGGTGTCCTTGTAGATCTCCCAGGTCAGCTCCTCGGCCCGGCCGTCGACCTTCTCCAGCGCCTGGTAGAGCGGGACGGTACCGATGGGCACGGGGGAGTTGCGCAGTACCCACTCGCGGGTGGTGTGGATGTTTCGGCCCGTGGAGAGGTCCATGACCGTGTCCGCGCCCCAGCGGGTCGCCCAGGTCATCTTCTCGACCTCCTCCTCGATGGAGGAAGTCACCGCGGAGTTGCCGATGTTGGCGTTGACCTTCACCAGGAACCGCTTGCCGATGATCATCGGCTCGATTTCCGGGTGGTTGACGTTGGCGGGCAGCACCGCACGCCCCGCTGCGATCTCCTCACGTACGACCTCGGGGGAGACGTTCTCGCGGATCGCCACGTACTCCATCTCCGGCGTGATCTCACCACGACGGGCGTACGCGAGCTGCGTCACCGCCTGTCCGTCGCGGCCCCTGCGGGGCTGGCGCGGGCGGCCGGGGAACACCGCGTCGAGGTTGCGCAGCCCGCCGCGCGGCGAGGTGTGCTTGATTCCGTCGTCCTCCGGGCGGACAGGACGGCCGGCGTACTCCTCGGTGTCGCCGCGGCCGATGATCCAGTTCTCGCGCAGCGGCGACAGCCCGCGGCGGACATCGGTCTCGACAGTGGGGTCGGTGTACGGCCCGGACGTGTCGTACAGGGTCACGTCCTTGCCATTGGTGAGGTGCACCTGACGAACGGGCACGCGGATGTCCGGGCGGGAGCCCTCGACATATCCCTTGTGCCAGCCGACGGACTTCCCGCTCTCGCCCTCGTTCGAGTTGGAGGCAGGCGTGCGTGTGTCCTGAACGGTCATCGTGACCTACTCCCTACGCCGGCATTACCCGGTAACAGGTTCGGCGGTCGGCGCAGCTGTCCCGTTCGTTGTACGGCGGTCAGCGCCCTCTCAGCCCGGTGCTCCGAGCTCCCGCGTGTGCAAAGGTGCCACCACGCTAGCGCCCCGCCGGGCGCGCTGAACAGTGGGCCTCCTCCGTTCTTGCGATGATCTGGCGGTGACCTCCTCCCAGCAGACGCCCGAACCCCACGACCGCAAGGCCGGCGCCCGCGGAGCGAACGGCCCCGAAATCGATCACGGCCATGGCCATGCACACGCTCACGGCCCCGCCGCGCCCGTCTCCCGGCATCTGCGGCGGGTCATCGCCGCGGTGCTGATTCCCTTCGCCACGGCAGTCGTCGTGGGGCTCGTCGTCCTCTGGCCCGGCGGCACACCGGGGCACGAGCGCACAGGTGTCGGCTTCGACCGGCAGACCGAGGAGGGAAGGGTGGTGAAGGTGGAGCAGGTCGACTGCGACAAGGTCAATGCCGCGCAGGTGCCGCCCACCGGTGACACCCCGACGCCCGAGGGGCGCGAAGCGGTCAACTCACAGCAGCGAACGTGCGGAAAGGCGACGGTCGAGGTCACGACCGGCAAGGACAAGGGCCGTACGTTCCTCGAGATCGTGCAGCCGGACGCACCACGGCAACTGCACGAGGGCCAGGAGGTGGTGGTGGCGTATGCGCCGGATGCGCCGCGCGAACTCCAGTACTCGGTCTCCGATGTGAACCGTGAAATCCCGTTGGCCCTGCTCGCCGGGATCTTCGCACTCGCGGTGGTGGTCGTGGGCCGGATGCGCGGCGTGATGGCCCTGATCGCACTGGCCGCGAGCTTCGCCGTGCTCACCCTGTTCATCCTGCCCGCGATCCTGCAGGGCTCGAATCCGCTGCTGGTGGCGGTCGTCGGAGCGAGCGCCATCATGCTGATCGCGCTCTACATGTGCCATGGCGTCTCTGCCCGTACCTCGGTCGCGGTGCTCGGCACGCTCATCTCGCTGCTGCTCATCGGACTGCTCGGTTCGCTCTTCATCGGCTGGGCGGCGCTGAGCGGGAACACGGACGACAACACCGGTCTGATCCATGGTCTCTACCCCGAGATCGACATGTCCGGCCTCCTGCTGGCCGGCGTGATCATCGGCTCGCTCGGTGTGCTCGACGATGTGACGGTGACCCAGACATCGGCCGTCTGGGAACTGCACCAGGCGGATTCGACCATGGGGCCGCGCGCGCTGTACCAGTCGGCCATCCGGATCGGCCGGGACCACATCGCCTCGGTCGTCAATACGCTCGTACTTGCCTACGCGGGCGCATCATTGCCCCTGCTGCTGCTCTTCTCGATCGCGCAGTCCGGCGTGGGAACGGTGGCCAACAGCGAGTTGGTGGCGATGGAGATCGTACGGACACTGGTGGGATCGATCGGTCTCGTCGCGTCGGTGCCGGTGACCACCGCACTGGCCGCCCTGGTCGTCTCCGCCGACCGCGCGGCCGACACGAGCACGGCGGCGCGGGGCGGCGGAAGGGGCCGTCGGCGCAAGAAGTGACCTGGGCGTCCCCGCCTCAGCGCACCTGTCGGTCGCGTTTCAGCCCGCGTTCTCCTCCGCGAGGATCCGACCGAGCACCTCCTCCAGATGGTCCTCGAAATCACCGAGCGTGCGTTCCTGCCCCAGGGGAACCAGCTTGTCCGTGCGGTCGAGGAAGGCCACCAGGGGCGCGGAGCTCGCCCGGAACAGTGCCCGGTCCGCGCCGACCTGGAGCCGGATGGAGACATCGGGCAGGCCCTCGGACATGGTCGGCGTGATGCGCACATCGCCTTCCCCGCTCGGTCCGTTGATGCCGTCGACGAGCAGTTCACGACCGAAAGCCCAGGTCACGGGCGCATCGCCAGGCAGGTGGAAGGTCATCCGGACCGCATACGGATCTTCCGTCTCGTACCGGAGTTCCACCGGGATCCGGAACGAGAGCTCCTCGGAAACCAGAAAGCTCATCAGGACCTCGGCCTGAACCGACTCGCGCATCAGTAACCCCGCAGTGGATGAAACGGCCGGGAATGAACACCCAAGGCCCTCTTGACGCCATCGTGCTGCACCCACTAGCAGATCACAAGGAGTGATTTTTCAGATACTGATAGAGAGCGCGAAGGGGCTCAGCAGGCTTTCCATCCCGACGCGCAGTTGATCAATTGCGGGGAGCAGCCGTTCTTCCTGGTGAAGCGGGAGGGAAATCGCCAGGGCGGCAGCCGTGGTACCAGCCGCAGGGGCAACCGGAATTGCCGCACAGACCGTGCCGACCGCATATTCCTGTTTCTCGACGACCGGTTTCATCCGGCCCGTCGCATCCAGCTGGTCCAGTTGCTCGAGGCGTTCCAGCAGCGCGCGCCGGCTGCGGACCGTATAGGGAGTGATCGCCTGAACGGGGTGGCGGTCGAGATGGTCATTGCGGGCTTTCTCGTCCAGCTGACTCAGCAGACACTGCCCGATTGCATGGGCATGACCCGTCTCACGGATATCGGCCGACGCCTCCACGGCGTGCGTGTACCGGCTGTCCGCGAAGGCGACGAGCTCGATCTCGCCCTCTCGGTAGACGGCGAAGTACACAGGCGCGCCGATGGCGTCCCGCCAGTGGACCAGCGCGTCCTCGATCCTGCCACGACGATTCTGCAGCGCTCCGCCGACCGCGAGCCGCACAGCCGCTTCGCCCAGGAGGAACAGGCCGTTCTCGCGCCGGAGATAATCCTCGTACGTCAGGGTTCGCAGCAGGTGGTAGGCGGTGGGGAGGGGCAGGCCGGCTTCACGCGCGAGCTGCTTGGCGGGAGCTCCGCCCGGGTGCGCACCCACGGCCTCGAGCAGTCTCAGCGCGCGCTGAACCGAGCCGATCAGGGTGGGTGCGGAAGCCGCGGACGCCGCGCCCGGAGCGGGAGCGGCCTGTGCCGTCGTGGCAGGCGCAAGGTCAGGAGCAGGAGCCGTAGCTGTGGCCAAAGGTCACCCCCGGGCGTGGTGACGGGCGGCAAGCCCGCCTGCGGGGGCCGCCCCCGCGCGCCTGCCGAGCTCCTGAGCAGGTCCAGGCGCCTGGGTTCAAGCGCGGGAACGACCCAGGAGATCGCACGAACCGCTGTTCACGGCGATTGTCGACCCCTGGTTCCCAGGGGACGGCAGGCGCTCGCCACTCTAATGGCAGCCTCCGTTCGGCCGTATGGTTTCGCGTTCACCGTTCCCCCGCGCGGGCTAACGTACGTACGCGCTACCAGTCACCGCGCGACGACGATGACCCCGTGAACTTGCGTACGACGTACACGAGTCCACCGACGAGCGCCACGAACACCAGCACCTTGAAGAGCAGTCCGATGACGATCCCGATCACGGTGGCGATGAGCCCGCCGAACACGACGATGGCGATCAAGGGGATCGCGACCCACTTCACCCACCAGGGCATCCCCGCGAATATCTCCTGCACCGCCATCGTTCCTACCTCGCTTCTATGGGTTGTCCTCCGCCATCGATGCTAGGGGCGCACGGAGGCCCGCGGAGCCTCCGCAGCCCTTGAACTCCCCTGACCCGACCCCTAGGGAAACCCGACCGACAGGTCAGCTCTCCGGGGGAGAGAAGACGACCATGACCCGCAGATCCTCGGTGATGTGATGGAACTTGTGGGCCGCACCCGCCGGGACATAGACCACGCTGCCGCGCCCCACCTGGGTCGTCTCCGTCCCGACCGTGATCGAGGCCCGGCCGCTGACCACGAAGTAGATCTCGTCCTGACCGTGCGGCTTCTGGGTGTCGAGGTCGCCCGCGTTCAGCGCGTACAACCCGGCCGACATGTTCCGTTCGCGCAGGAACTGCAGATACGCACCGTCGTTGGCGGCGCGCTCCGCCTCCAGCTCGTCCAGTCGAAATGCTTTCATCGTCCGTCCGCCCCTGCACTTGGCCCGATCACGTCTGCCACGATCAGACACATGATGAATTTCCTCGTCAAGACGATCGCGAATGCCGGGGCCCTGGCCGTGGCGATCTGGCTGATCCAAGACATAACACTCACCGGCACCAGCACCGGCAAGAAGGTGCTCACGCTGGTCCTCGTCGCCCTGCTCTTCGGTCTGGTGAACTTCTTTGTGAAGCCCGTCGCGAAGCTGCTGACGCTTCCGCTCTTCTTCCTCACGCTCGGGTTGTTCACCCTGGTGATCAATGCCCTGATGCTGCTGCTGACCTCGTGGCTCGCCGGGGAGCTCGGGTTGAGCTTCCATGTCGACGGCTTCTGGACGGCCGTGCTCGGCGGCTTGATCATCTCGATTGTGTCGTGGGCGCTGAACATCGTCCTCCCGGACGACAAGGACTGAGCGTCCCATGTCTCTCCCCCATGCCTTCTCCATCTGCTTCGTGTGCACCGGCAATATCTGCCGCTCACCGATGGCCGAGTCCGTCTTCCGTGCACGCCTCGAGGAGGCCGGGCTGGACGGTCTCGTCACGGTGAACAGCGCCGGCACGGGCGGCTGGCACGAGGGCGACGGCGCCGATCACCGGGCCGTCGCCGTCCTGCAGGCGGGCGGCTACGAGTCGGGCCATGTCGCACGGCAGTTCCGCGCCGCCTGGTTCGCCGGGCTGGACCTGGTGATCGCCCTGGACGAGAGCCATCTGCGGGAACTCCGGCGGATCGCGCCGACGGAGGCGGACGCAGCGAAGGTGCGACTGCTGCGCTCCTACGATCCGGTCGTCCACGACGATCTCGATGTCCCCGACCCGTACTACGGCGGCATCGACGGCTTCGAGGAATGTCTGGAGATGGTGGAGGCGGCGAGCGAGGGTCTGCTCGCCGCGGTCCGGGATGCTGTCGAGGAGCAGGCGGCATGACAGGCGGAAGGACGGGCGACATGAGCGGCGGGACGGCGACGAGCGGCAGGCCGGGCATGGGCGAGGGCACGAGGGCGGTCAGAGCGGGGCTGCCCGAGGCGCGGAAGTACGAACCGGCCTTGCCGGGACCGGTCTTCGCCGCGCACTACCACCTGCCGGGCGAGCCGACGGGTCCCTATGCCTACGGGCGCGACGACAACCCGACCTGGACCCTCCTGGAGCGGGCCATCGGGGAGCTGGAGGCCCCCGGGGCGTATGCGGGCCGCGATGGCGCGGGGGATGACTCCCGTCCCGAGACCGTCGCCTTCGCCTCCGGGATGGCCGCAGTCTCCGCGGTGCTGCTCTCCCAGGTGCAGACGGGCGACGTGGTTGTGCTGCCGGACGACGGCTATCAGGCGCTGCCGCTGGTGCGGGAGCAGTTGGAGGCCTTCGGCGTCGAGGTCCGGGTGGCGCCGACGGGCGGCGACGCACAGCTGTCCGTGATCGACGGGGCGAAGCTGCTGTGGATCGAAACGCCCTCGAACCCGGGCCTCGACGTGTGCGACGTGCGGCGGCTCGTGGACGCGGCACACGCAGGAGGGACCCTGGTCGCCGTCGACAACACGCTCGCGACGCCCCTCGGCCAGCGTCCGCTGGAGCTGGGCGCGGACTTCGCCGTGGCCAGCGGCACAAAGGGACTCACCGGTCACGGAGATCTGCTGCTCGGCTATGTGGTCTGCCGGGACCCCGCACTCGCCGCCCGTGTACGCCACTGGCGCAAGGTCGTCGGCGCGATCCCGGGCCCGATGGAGGCCTGGCTGGCACACCGTTCGCTGGCCACGCTGCATCTGAGGAACGACCGCCAGTGCGCGAACGCATTGGCTCTCGCTCGTGCACTGGCCGGGCGCGCCGAGGTGACGGGACTGCGCTACCCCGGGCTGCCGGAGGACCCTTCGCACAAGATCGCCGCGGCGCAGATGCGCCGCTTCGGCTCGGTGGTCTCCTTCACCCTGCCCGATCGCGGACACGCGGAGCGCTTCCTGGCCGGGCTCCACCTCGTCGATGACGCGACGAGCTTCGGAAGCGTCCGCTCCAGCGCCGAGCGCCGGGGCCGCTGGGGCGGTGACGCCGTCCCGGAAGGATTCATCCGGTTCTCGGTCGGCGCGGAGGATCCGGATGATCTGGTGACGGATGTGCTGCGCGCTCTGGAGGCCGCGGCTGTTGTCTGACATCGGAAGCGGGGCCGTCATCGATCGCGTCCCGGGCCGGCCCGCGGCGGGGGCACCGGCGGCGCCCCGCCGCGGGCCGATGGCCTGCCGCACGCGAAGGGACGGTCCGAGCCTCCCCCCTCTTAACTCGGACCTCCCCCGGTGATCCGGGTCAGATCCGCCCTGCGGGGCCATGAGCTGCGAAGATGTGCGTTTCATGGCGTTGCCCTCGGTGCTCGATCTATCGGGCGCGCGCTCCCCGGAGGCTCCCCAGACTCCCCGGATTCTCCCCAGGAAACGCGCTGAAACGGCCCCTCCCACCCAGCTCGACCTGGGCGGGAGGGCAGTTCCCACGGCCTTCCGCTAGACAATCCCATGTCATGCCGCATCGTGAACTGAGGGTGACTTAGAGCAAACGGCCACCATCAGGCAGATATGCCCGATATGTTCCTATGGTGGATATATGGGCGTAGAGGTCACTGATCGCGTACTGGCTGCACATGAAGAGGCCAAGGAGCTTTTGCTGGCTCCCGTAGGTTTTGGTGTGCGCGTTGGCCGAGGTATCGAGCGCTCGGGGAACGTCGTAGGCGTCGGGATTCGAGAGCAGACGCTCAACGGCCACGGCACCGGAGAGGCGTGCGTGGCTGTTTACGTGATCGGCAAGGAGTTCGTCGACAATGAGGGCGCCATACCTGGGAAGGTGGCCGGCGTGGCCCTTCAGCTCATTGAAAATGATGGTCCGTTCGTAGCCTTTGGGGAACGGGACCGCTACCGCCCTGCTGTCATCGGCCTGTCGTTCGGACACGTTTCGGGCACTACCGGAACACTCGGGTTGATCGGACGGCGCGAAGGTGATCTATGTGGCGTCGGGTGTAACCACGTGATCGCCTGCGAAAACCAGGCGCAGGCGCGTGATGCCCTTCTACAGCCAGCATCAGCCGACAGTGGGACTGATGCCGATCGCATTGCCGAGCTAGCCACCTGGCAGAACCTGGACTTTCTGGGCGGACCCAATCGGATAGATGCTGCCGTTGCCGAGGTCTCCGATGGTGGAGTCTCGCCTTTCATCTACGGCGTGGGACCGCTGGAATCAGAGCCGTACATCCCACGGTTGGGCCTCGTGGTCCGCAAATCCGGGCGGACAACCGGGGTCACCACCGGCAGGGTGAGCGACCTCTGGCTGGATGTCCCCGTCGAGCTCGCCCGCGGCGATGTAGCAATGGTGCGGCAGCTTGGGGTTGAGGCTGTTGATGGGGGGACGTTCAGCTGGCGTGGTGATTCAGGTGCTCTGGTGGTTGAGGCCGAGACACGTCGCCCCGTTGGCATGGTTTGCGGAGGCACCGCTCGTCGATCCATTGTGAACCGGATCACCTACGTCTTGGATGAGCTCGGAGTATCGTTGCTGAGATGAAGCGCCACGAGAGCCTCAAGGAAGCGCGCATCGCCAAGGAGCGGCACGCGATAGAGCTCCTTGCGCTGAAGGGCGTCAGTGGCGTCGGAGTAGCCCGTCTTCGGGGCCGCCCGGCTATCACCGTCTACGTCGAGCCTGGCTGCAGCGTTAGCCACATCCCTCAAAAGATCGAAGGCGTTCCTGTCCTCGTCCAGGAATCAGAATCTGCACAAGCCTTCTAGTTGCCTCCAGGTCCTGGCATGTGAGCGAAACGGCCGAAGGAACTGGCCAATCCATGTGAGCCCCGGCGCCGACGGCAGTCGCCGGTTACAGGTCCGGCAGCTCCATCTGCCGTACCCACATCTGCCAACTTTCATCCGCCGGCACCCACTGCCAGCCGTCCGGATCAGCCCCATACTCGAAGAAACGATCAATTCGTGACTCGGCCCAGTCCGCAAACGCCGCGCGCGCGTGCGCGTCAATGCCCGGCCGCACCATGAGCCACACGACTAGGCTCCCATCCCCTGGGTCCTTGATTTTCGCGTAGCCGTCGTGCTCTGGCCGGGCGGAGTCTGGCCAGTCGTCGTCTCGGATGGGCACGCCTCGGGCAGCAAGCCGCCGTTCAGCTTCAGACTGCTCGTTCATGTACTCCAGCCTGGCACCATCTGCAGACCAGACGCCAGGAAACGCAGGAACGGCCTCCATGTGTCCCGTCACCAAGAGCAAAGCGTGGCCGCTGCGTTGGATCGAGATCCCTCATCGGTGACGAAGGATCGAGACAACTTCGGGGATCTGGGCTCGAGGAAAGTGCAGGAGGGCGGCGGCGGCTAGGCCGTCCGCTTCGAGAGGGACGTTCATCCTCCATGAGCCGACGCTCCAGGGCCTGCGTATCCGGTCGCCGAAGGCTTCGGTATTGGCAAGCAGTGCCACGAACCGCTGGGCGTCGGTGGTCGGCATCTTCAGTAGCGCGTAGCCGCGGTGATACGCGATGAACCCGTCCCCGCCGTAGCCGAGAGGGGTGGCACGTTCGGCGCGAACGCCGGCGGTGGCTTCGCCAACGTCTTGGCAGCAGGCGGTGGTGGCGAAGCCGAGGCGCCAGAGTTCGCGAACAACGGCAATCATCTCGACATCGATGTCCGCCTGCTTTCCCTCGGGGGTGGTGAGCGTCTCGAAGGAGTGGACGGGCGGGTCTGTTGCCATCGGGTCTCCCCGTGTCAGTCGCGACGGTAAGCGGACCATTGGGCCGCGGCGTTGGCGAGGGCCTGCTTCCACGGGACGTCGGGAGCGTCCGCGGCGATGCCCTCCCAGAGGCGGTGCTGGGCGGTGGCGAACACATCGAGTCCTCGGGTGGGCGCGGTAGCCCAGGCCGGGGCATTGGCGGCCCATTGCTCGGCGCCCTCGGGGGTATGGCCGGAGGCGATCAGCCAGACAACCCAGCATGCGGCGTCTATCCAGGCCGCGCCGCGGGTGGGCCAGGCCCAGTCGACGACGTGGGCAGCGTTGTCGGCAATGAGGACGTTGTCCGGGGTCCAGTCGGTGTGCAGCAGGGTGTCGCCGCGCAGGAGTTCGGCGTCGTCTGGTGTGTCGAGGTAGTCGGCCATCCGCTGCTCGATCTGCTTCAGCTCGATGTCCGCCGGGGCGCGGACGGAAGCGAGCACGATGATCGCCTCGGCGACGAGCGGCAGGTCTGAGGATGAGGGGCTGTAGTTGGCGGCTCGGCCGTCGAGGTGCTCGAAGCCGAGGAGGTTCCATTCGCCGTCGTCGATCCGCCAGAGGAGGCGCGGGGCGAGCGGGGCGACGTACGGGTTGATGGCGGCCTCGCGCTGCTGGGTCCAGACGCGAGGGTGATCGCAGCGCAAGCCCTTTACGAACACACGGCCGGCACCCGTCTCAAGGATCGCTGCGATCTCGCTGTTGAGCCCTTTGTCCGCCGTCGTCGCAGCGTAGATAGGTCCGGTACGGGCGATTACGGCGTCGCGGGTGGCGCTGGGGAGGTCGTTCCAGTGCAGTCTCATGGTCACCACGGCGGGAGTGTAGGGGCAGGAGAGCGGTGGGCCGCCCGCGTGGCGCGGGCGGCCCACAGGTTGTGGATTAGTACGGGTTGTCTTCCCCACAACCGAGCATGACCTCAGTGCCGGCGATGGCGTCGAGGTCGTCAACGAACTCGATCTCCTCCTCGGCCTGCGGCCCGGGAGTGATCTCTACTGCGACGATGGACATGGTGGGTGTTACCTCCTCCCCTTCTCGGTGTGCTGGCAGTACCGGTTCAGGGGCGCATTGGCCTTGCGGTACAGGGCCACGAGCGGCATGCACGTGCTGCACTTCTCGCTCAGGGTGCAGCCCGCGCATCCGCCCTGGCGCCCCAGCGCCCGGTCGGCGATGCCTCCGAGCCGGGCGAGTCCCGCGACTCCTTCGGTCACAAGAGGGATCGGATCGTCGCGGGAGACCTTGCAGACGCTGGCCATGCCGTGGGGATCCACGTGCAGGGAGGTGTGGCCGGCGTCGCAGCCGGTGAACGGTTTCCGCTCGCCCAGATAGGCCGCGGCCTGGGAGGGCAGGGACTCCGCTCCGCCGTAGATAGTGGGTGACATGTGCGAGTACTCGCGCATCACGGCGCCATACCGCTCGGCGAGGGCGTGCATCGCCTCGACCTCGTGGACGTTTTCCTCGGTGACGATGACGGTCAGTTCCAGCGGCAGCCCGGCCTCGTGCGCGGCGTCCAGCCCCCGTTTGAACTGCTTCCAGGCTCCTCGGCGCTGGGTAAGCCCGTCGTATGTCTCCTCGGTTGCGCCGTAGACGCTGAGTGTCAGCCGATACGGGCGGCGGCCGGTGAGAAGGTCGAGGATCAACGGGTTGTGGAGGCGAGATCCATTGGTCAGAACCTCGATCATCATCCCGAGCTCGTAGGCGAGCGAGTAGACCGCTCCGAAGTACCGGTCGATCGTCGGCTCGCCGCCGGTGAGCTGAAGCCAGACGACGCCGGCATCGCGGAGGATATGCAGGAGCGTCTCGCGCTCAGGCCAGTCGAGGCCGGCGAACTCCTTCAAACCCAGATAGCAGTGCTTGCACGCGAAATTGCAGCCCAGGTTCAGCTCGTACGAAGCCCGGCCGTGGCCGTACGGGGACGGGCTGCGGACGAGCAACGCTTCATTCGACCTGCGCCCCTCCAGGCCGAGCCCCCACTGCCGCCGTGCAGGGCCGAGCAGCCAGACAGGAATCTCGGCAGCCGTCGTGACGACGTGCTGGAGTTCGAGGTACCGGTGCGCCGGTATCTTCATCCCGCTCGCGCTGCCGGGGCGTAAGACGAAGTAGTTGCCGAGGAACGGGGCAACGATCAGTTGATGCATGGGGGCCTCCCAACGTTGACGAGGACACCTTCTGGGCTGCGACCCTGACCCAACGGTCGCCATGGGCCCGCGGATGGCGGGGTGTGGTGGTGCCCCGCTCCAGGCAGCGGTTTGTGTTGACGAGCCCTCCGCTACCCGAAGCAGGAGCAGGAGCTCATGGGTGGTGGTCTGGCGGTACGCGCCGGTAGACGCTCGACCGGGCGGCGCACGCCTCACTGTCGGTGCAGATCACGGACTCGAACCATTCAAGATCCATGTCGTCCAGCTCTCGGGCCATGTCGAGGTCCTCGACCCGCGCGGCGATCTCGCACAGCTGGCACTGAGCGAGCGCAGCGAGTGGCGCGGGCTCGTGGCCGATGGGGACCGCGGCCCCCAGCCGAGTCCAGGTGTCCGGGTCCACGGTGCGCAGGAAGCAGGCGGCCGCATCGAGGCAGACGTGGCGCTGTGTCGCGTGCTCGCCCTGCTCGGCGTCCCGCCAGAGGAATGACTCGGACCGGAGCGTCGAGAAGGGGACGAGACATCTGCAGAGGCCGCACCGGAACAGCTCGGATGCTCTATCCATGGCTCATCGCCAATACGTACGGACGTACGAGCGGGAGGTCGGTCACGTCTATCGGCCGGCGGCGCTCCAGTACGTGCTCTGGCAGCGGTCGGCGCGCGTACGGCGGCGGCTCGGGGAGAACGGGCCGCCCCATCGGCGCCACGACGGGGGCATATCGATTCGTGACCCGGGCAACTAAGTCGCGCCAGGCACGCCCCATTCCCGGACCTAACCAGATACAGAGGCACGCGATAAAGTCACGCATTGCGTCATCAGCTCCAGACAGCTGTTGGCGTCCCGGCGGCCGTGCCATCGGCCGCCGGGGCCTAGTGAATGTTGTTCGTGCGCACTCTCTCGGCGTCACACAGGCGGGCCCCCTTACGCGGTGAACTGCCACGGGTGCCGGGCCTGGGTCTTCCCGAGGAACAACCGCCCTTCCATGACCCCGCGGGTCACGTATGGCCTGACCACACCCATCGGTGCGTGTGGTGGCAGGGAGTCCAGACCAACCGCCACGGCTACGGTTGCGCCATCGGCAACGAACCTCGCCCAGTCCGCCCCGATCGGTGCCCACAATGAGAAGTCGCAGCCGTCGAGGCTGAGCACGGCGTAACACTCCTGCTTGATGTAGAACCGCGGTCCGATGTCGGGGAGGATCGCGCCCGGCTCAGCCAGCGCAAGTGCGCGGGCGAGTCCGCGCATTCGCCCCTCGATCACCTCGGGTGACTCGTTCTCCCGCCGCTCGGGCGGATGGGCGAGCAGGAGGAAGGCAACGTGGCCGACCTCTGTGAGGTCGATCCAGTACCAGAGCGCAAGCGAGGCGAGAAGGCCGGCAGTGGGCCGGGAGTCGGTGGACCGAGTCAGCATCGGGTTGCACCATTCGGTAGCTCCCGCTGGGTGCTGATCTTGAACTCCGTCCATACGGTCTTGCCGCACGCGGCGTGCGGCTCCACCCCCCATCCGTCCGCGAGTGCGTTCACAAGCAGCAGGCCCCGCCCGGCAGTGGCGTCTGCGGTCGGCTGCTTCATCTGCGGCTCGCGTCGCGTGCCGTCGTGCACCTCGACGCGCAGACAGCCGTCGTCAAAGGAGACCCTCACCGCGAAGGGGCCGCCCGTGGGCAAGCCGTGGCGGACCGCGTTCGTGGCGAGTTCGGAGACGCAGATCAGCGCATCGTCGGAGCGGTCGGTGATCCCCCACTCGCTGAGCCAGCGACGTAAGAAGGAACGCGCCTCGGGCACCGAAGCGTCGGCTCGTGGGAACTGTTGCCCCACCGGTCTCGGCATGAGCGCAACTCCCTTGCCTCCGCGGTTGGTTCGCTCAACCAGGCAACCGCTGCGCCGGATCCAGGGGTACCGTCGGAGGCGGTGGCAAAGGGTGGCACTTGAACTACCACGCGTGGTGAAGGGGTAGGAACTCAACATGACGTCGCCGAACACGGACTTTGCGCGCTGGCTGGAGCGGTCCGGCCTGAGCAACAAGGAGTTGGCCCGCCAGATCAAAGCCGCAGCTCAGCTGTGGGGGCAGCCCAACATCCAGCCCGATGCGACGGCGGTGCGGCGGTGGCTGAACGGGCTCCAGCCGCGGATGCCCGTGCCTGAGATCATCGCCGACGTCATCTCAGCCAAGGTCGGATTTCGGGTCACGACGTACGACCTTGGCTTCCCAGAGTGCGGAACAGGGGACCGATCGCTCGCCTACAACTCCTCGTTCGCCGTTACGGTGGAAGCCGTTGCCGACTTGGGGAGGGCCGACGTGGACCGTCGTAAGTTCTTGGCCGCGGCACCGTTCGCCGCCGTTGCTGCCGTCGGCCCGTCGCGAGACTGGCTGCTCAACACGCTTGACCAGCAGCCCGAACCAGGGCCTCGTGTGCGCCTCGAAGATGTGACTGCCGTCAAGAACATGTTCGGTGAGTTCCAGAAGATGGATGTTCTCCAGGGGGGCGGCTCCGGTCGACTCGTCCTGGCGGCGTACATGAACCAGCACGTCTACCCCCTGCTGCGCCGTACGCACACGGAGGAAGTCCGGCGCGCACTGTGCGAAGCCGCCGCCGAGCAGACGTATCTGCTCGGGTGGATGAGCTACGACAACGGGGCGCATGGGACCGCTCAGCGATACCTGATTCAGTCGCTCCGCCTTGCCGAGGAATCGAAGAACGCAGCGCTGGGCGCTCACGTCCTGGCGGGCATGGCCGACCAGGCCACGCTGCTCGGTAATCCGGCGGAGGGAAGGCGGCTGGCGCAGGCCGGCCGCGCCGGGCTCGGCAAGAACACATCACCGGCCTGCCTTGCCGACCTGTGGGCGCTTGAGGCGCGAGCCCACGCCAAGCTCGGGGAGAAGGCCGAAGCGGCGCGGGCCGTGGCGAACTCCGAGGCGGCGTACAGCCGGGTGCGCCTGGAGGACGAGCAGGAGTGGGCGGCCTTCATCGACCCCGCCTACCTCCATGGCGAGCACGCGAACACCTTCCGGGACCTTGGAGAGGCAGCGACCGCAGAGCAGCACGCCCGGCAGTCCATCGACCATGCCCGCAAGCAGCGACGCGCGCGCCGTGGTGCGATGTCGCAGGCTGCTCTCGCTGCCTCGCATCTTCAGCGGCGCGACCTCGAAGCGGCTCACGCTGCGGGGCTGCGGACGCTGACGCTGTCCCGGCAGGTCAACAGTTCGCGCTGCATCGAGGCCGTGCAGGACCTGCAGCGCCAGATGCAGCCGTTTGGTACCCACCGCCTCGTCGCCGACTTCAACGAACGGGCCCGCGAGCTGGTCGCCGCGGCGTAGCGATCGCCATCAACGACAAGAGACGCCCCCGTTCACCGGCGCAGAGCCGGTGAACGGGGGCGTGGTGTGTTCAGGATCTGGCGAGTTGCCACACAGTGATCAGGGTTGAGGTGACGGCGGCGACCGCGGCGAGAGTGGGGATCGGCCACCGATTCGCTTCGATGCGCCGAAGGCGTTCCTCGTGGTCATCGAGCTGTTCGGTCATGCCGGCCAGCCCGTCGAGCTTGCCCTCGATACGACTGACGCTCTCACGGGTCGCGCGCAGCTCGCCGTACATCTCCGCCGCGGTGATCGTCACGACCGGGACGGATTCGTTGTTCACCCCTTGCCACCGGCGACGCTCTCGGTGATGCCCGGTCCGGTACCGCCCGCGCCGCTGGTCGCTATGGCGGTGAGCACGGAGAGGAGTGCAGCGCCGGCGGCGAGGGATAGGCCGTCGCCCCAGTCAGCGCGGAGAACGCCGACGCCGTCGAGTCCGAGGGTAGCGACGAGGACCTGGGCGAAGGTGCGGACCGCGCGCTCCGCGGTGGCCTTCCAGAATCCGGTAGTGGTCATGTGATCAGTCCTTTACGACGAAGCCGCGGCGGGCGCCGAGGCGGGTGAGAGTGGTCTTGCCGGGGATGCCGTCAGCGGGCTGGCCCGGTTTGCGTCCCCTGTAGCCGAGCTGCTCTTGCCAGGCCGAGTACGCGTTCCTCGTCGCGGTGCCGTAGTGGCCGTCGGCCAGCGCGCGATCGAGGAGGCCCTCGGCGACGAGCGCGTCCTCCACAACGCGCACGCCTTCGTAGGAGACGGGGTTACCGGACTTGGGCGGGTCGGTCTTGGCCGCGGCGATCAGCCGCGACAGGTCCACCACGGGCCTGGCCGGCGGCTTGCCCGGCTTCTCTTCGACCCCGTCCTTCGGACGGGGCGCGCCCTTCTGTACCCAGCGGTACAGGGCATCGCCGGGGCAGCTGGTGGAGTAGCCGTCCTTGTGGCCGCCGAGCCAGGAGCCTGCCGGTCCTTCGCGGCGGCAGTAGTCAATGGCGTCCCGGAGTCCGTGCAGTTGAGCGTCGGTCGGCTGGGTCAGCCCCGAGGAGCCGACAAGCCCGCAGACCGCGTAGTCACGTTCGTTCAGCCCGGTGTTGCCGTTCGCGCTATTGCGGCGCTTCAGACCGCGGCCTTCGAACACGTAGCCGTGGGTGCAGACGACGAACGAGTAGCCGATGTCAGACCAGCCGTTCCCGTCCATGTGGGAGTTCTGGAGCTTGCGGATGTAGGCCGAGCACTGCTCGTGCGGGCGGTCCGAGTAGGCGGTGCCGAGGTAGTGAACCTTCACGCCCCGAGGAGGTCCGGCGTACGGGATCGCCCCGTTCGGCTTCCGGTACGGGCGGGCGCCCCATTGGGCGCGGGTAACGAGCTTCATAAGCCCTCCCGGGCAACAAGAAAGCCCCGGCCGAGACGGCTACGGGGCGGCGGGGATAACGAGGGGTCAGATGGCTATGGCGGTCCAAGCCACGGGCTGGCTGGACCAGGTGGCGGCCGTGTTCGCAGCATCGGTAACGAACAGAAACAGGGTGAACCCGCTCGTCGTGATGTTGATGGCGCGGGAGCCCCACCGTGCTGTTGGCCCCGCGCCCGAGGTGATCTCTGTGTGGACGACAGGCGCTGTGGGGTAGGGCTCGGGAAACGCCACGGCGACGGTATGCGAGGTCGCGCTCGTGAAAGACACCGACACGACGCCGCACTGGTGATCGGTGGCGATGAGGCGGTCTGCGGTGATCCGCATTCCGGCAAGCCACGCAGTTCGGGGGACCGGCAAGCTACCTCCCTAGAGGGCGACGTAGGCGGGCTCGGCGAGCCGGACGTCACTGCCGGACGGATGCGCTTTGGTGACGCCATTGATGCCGCGGGTGACGGAGAAGGTCTGGCTCAGGCCTGTGCCCGAGCAGCTCTTCACCCGCATCACCTCCGTTCCACCGACGCGGATGTCGAAGGGGAACTCGGACGGGTACGTGGCTGAGTCGATCCAGCGCCTGGAGCCCACGGAGGTGACGACGTTGACGATGCCGGAGGAAGAGGACGTCGAGCCGTTGGTGATGCACCCGCCGGTATCCGCCCGTGCCTGGTCAGCCATGGCGACGGTCCACGGCCTTGCTGGTGTGCAGGAGAGAGTGAGCTCCCACTGATACAGGCTGATGCTCTCGGTGTAGCCCTGCACGATGACCTGGATGTCGTCGGGCGGAAGCCACAGCGGCGGATTCCGGATGACGATCTTGTCCCCGACGTCGAGGATGAGCACGGCGGGTATGAGGTGCCGAGCACCGTGCAGTCTCAAGCGGATGGTGGGGTACCGAGCCTCGTCCCACGTGCCCAGATGCACCTTCCAGGCTGCGATCTGTTCAAGGCGGTCGTCGCTGGCCAGGTTCAGCGTGACGCTCTCGTCGTAGCGTCCGACGCCGGCGGGCGGCGCCTGGATGGACAGCGGGCCCTCGGTTTGTACGATGCGGGCCGTTGACCCTCGGGCCCGCTGGACGGTGACGTCGTTTCGCGTGGCCTGGTCATCGTCGACCGGTTCCAGCGGTGCCGGCACCTCGCCAGCGGCGTCGTAGTCGAGCACCAGAGCGGGATCTTGGTTGTAGGACATGACGCGGCTGCGGTAGCGCAGCGCCAGGCCCCGCCGCCATTCATAGAGGATCCCGCCGTCGGCGTCTGCGCACTCGTTGAGCAGGTTGTTCAGGGTGTCTGAGACCTGGGCACCTGTCAGCTCCGTCTCGGCGACGCGGCCCTGAACGCGAGCGTCGACTTCGGACTCGGAACACAGCCGCAGCAGGCGAGCGCCTGCTCTCTCGCCGGCGTGGCCGGCGGCAGCCGTACTGATCTGGGTGACCAGGCCGGTGCTTAGAGGCACACCGACAATGATGTGACTGATGTGCCCGGCCGTAGCCACTGCCGGCTTGTTCAGGTTGACGCCGACGGCTGTGATGGGGTTGGCCGTGTCGCTCGTGATGGTGGCGGTCTGGCTGCCCCAGGAGGTGGCTCCGGCGGTGAAGACCGTCAGAGCGAATTGGATGTTAGATCCGCTCTGGGTGGCGTTCAGCCACACCAGGCGCGGACCGGCGCCAGCAAGCCCGAGGCCGGTAGACGACACCGCGAGGGTGGCCGCTCCGTCGGTGGAGACGGCTGTGACGCTGATCGTGTTGCCATCGCTGCTCGGTGAGATCTGGTATTCCTGCCACACCGATCCAGGGGTCTGGACGACGACAGAGGGGCGAGCGGTAGACCCTGACGGCAGATCGAGGATGTAGAGCACGGACCAGCCGGGCCCCGTTGCTGGCAGGATCGTGGTGGTGAGGGTGCCTGAGTTGCTGAGGTCGGCTGCGCCATCGGACCCGATGACGCTGCCTTCGGCGCCGAAGGCGACGTTCCCGTCGGCCTTCATGGCGGGCCCGCCTGGGAGGCCTGAGGCCGCCTGCCGAGAGGTCTCGCCATCCTCGCATGGCCAGTACCCGGACGGGGTCGGGGTCAGCGCGGGCACGGTACGGCGCAGCGCAGACGGCAGCGGCGGAGGGCCCTGCCGTAGCCGGCGCAGAAGTCCCGCGGCCTCTACCTCTGCGATGACATCTTTGCCGGACGCGTCCCAGCGCACGGTCCAGTTGCTAACTTCGCCTTCGAACCGCGTGATGCGGTCGGTGAGCTTTGCCCCAGCCCCTATGGTCCACACCCGCCCATTGCTTGCGGTGTAGCTGGTGGTGCCGGGGGTACGGGTGCGGATCTCAGGGTCGGCCACGACGGAGCCGTTGATGCCCTGCCTCAACTCGAACGCGTGCACGCTGCCGAGGGCGGCGCGTGGCGTGCCGGTGATGTAGCCGACCTGGAGACTGGCGGTGCTCGCGTACACGGACGTCGTGCCCGCGCTGATGACAGGCTGGCCGAGTTGGGTCCACGGTCCTGCGATGCTCGCGGCGGTGTAGAAAGTGGCCGTGTTCCCCCCACTGCCGTTGTTGACGTCGAGAGTGACTCGGAGGGCCATCCTCTGGGATGCGGGTACGTGGATCGTGGCAGTACTGACCCGGGTCTGCGCCGTGCCGAGGGTGCCGTTGGTCGTCCACACCAGCCGCAGGTCTCCGTCGGGCCCAACGGACAGCAACCAAGATCGCTGGTCACCCGCCGGCAGGTACTTGCCCGCCACATCCATGTAATCGAGCGAGGTGGAGTCGAGCCAGTTCTCGAAACTGGCGTCGATGCGGATGTCCAGATCCGCGGTGATGTCCAGCGACGCATGGTCGGGGGTGGTGACTCCGTTGCCGGTTCCGCCGGCCATGGCCATGACGGTGTCATCAAGCGGCAGCGTGACACGCATCGGTGTGTTGCGGCCGATCTTCCCGTAGTAGGGCGACGCCGGGTTCCTGGGGCTGTACTTGCCGTCGCGATCGTTCAGGGTCAGGTTGCAGCGGGTCGGCTCTACGCGGTTGCCCTCCGCCGAGCGGCCGCGGCGGATCCGGATCGGGTCACGGTTGTAGACGTCAGGGGTGACGTCGGTCCACGCGTTATCGATGCGAAGTTCGACGCGGTGGTCAGGAAACACCATGCCGGCTGCCTCCTATCCCGCCAGGGACTGAACGTCTCCGCCTCCCTGACGGCGGACCCATGCGCGGATGACGTCGACGAGCTCGTCCGAGCCCCCTTGGACATCGAGCACGACACGCGTGGTCTGGTTGTCGTCGCCGGTACCGCGGACGGCTGTCGCTACGCCGCGGAGCATTCCGTCCAGGCGGGACAGCGGCAGTACTGCTTCGTCCTCGCGACCTTCACCAATCACAGCGAGGGTGCCGCCCGCGGACGCCTGCACCAGGCCACCAGTGGCGAGGTAGGGGATGTCAGGGGTGTCCAGCCGCACCTGGGGAATGTCGACGCCGAGGATGCTGCCGCCGCCGATGGTGAAGCTGAAGTTGTTCCACTTGCCGATGATCCAGTTCACCGCGGAACGGAACGCATTCTTGATGCCGTCCCACATGCCGGAGGCGGCGCGCGCGATGCGCCCGGGGATGCCCGTGACGTACGCGACGAGAACATCCCACCAGAACTTGATCTTCTTCCACATATCACCGGCGCCGCCAGCGATGTTGTCCCAGACCCCTCGGATCCACGGCCACAGGGTTCCGGTGAACCAGCGGCCGACGGCTTCGGCGGCCCCACGGATGAAGCCCCAGACCGCGCTCCAGATGTCCTGGAACCAGCGTGTCTTGGTGGCGATGAGCACGATCACGGCGACCATCGCCATGACCCCCACAATGATCCAGGTGACCGGGGAGGCAAGCATGGCCGAGTTCATCGCCCACTGAGCCACCGCGGCGACAGCCAGGCCAGCCGCTAGGGCGAGGACGATTGGAACGAGGACCTGAACTAGGCCGGGGTGCTCCTTCAGGAATCCGGACACGGCGGCCAGCACGGGTGCAAGGAACTCACCCAGGGTCGAGGACAGGGTCCGCATGATGCTCTCGAACTGCTGAGCCGGCGAGCCCTGCATGTTCTCCGTCACCCGCTGCGCGGCGCCGGACGCGTTGTCCATGCCCGTTGCGGCGGCCGCGGCGGTGGCATTAAGGCTGAGCAAGCTATTGCCCATGTCCTCACCCGGCCCACCGAACAGGGCAGCCTGCAGACGGGTGCGGGTGGTCTGGTCCTCAACGCCCTTGAGTGCGGCGGTTACCTGGTCGAACGCCTGCGTGCCCTTGCCGGTGTTGACGAGGCTCTGGATCTCCGCGACGTTCAGACCGAGCTCTTTCAGCGGTTCCTTGACCGCGTCGGTGTCGGCCAGGAGCAGGGTGAACTCCTTGACCGCGTCGCCGAGCTTGTCCAACTGGAACGTGGGATCTTGTGCGGCTTGGGCAAGGAGCCCGAACATCTGCGGGCCTGTGAACCCGAGCTGGTCGAAGAACATCGAGTACTCCGACGCGACGGCAGGCAGCTCATCTCGCATCATCGGCGGCAGCTTCTGCGCCGCCGCAGTCAACAGGTCGAGGGCCTCGGTGCCGTCCTTAGCCAGGCCCGCCTTCATCAAAGTTCCCGCGGCCTGCGTGGCCTCGTTCACGTCGAACTCGAACGTGTCCGCCAGGGCGAGTGCGGACTTGGTCATCCGCTGCAGCTCGGCATCAGAGGTCTTGCCCATATCGCCGACGTTCTGCACGATCGCGCCGAGCGCGGCGTTGACCTCGTCGATCCCGCCGCCGAACCCGGCAGAGAACACGTCGCCGGCGACGTGTCCGACTCGGGACGCTTCCGCCTCACTCAGGCCCAGCTGGCTGGCGATCTTGGCATTTGCTGACGAGGCATCCATGGCCTCGGTCAGCCCCTGCACGAACATGGCGCCGACCGCCGCGCCCGCGGCCGCCGCGGCGATGCCGCGCAGGTTCCCCTCGACGCCAGCGGCCGCATCCTGGGCGCCGTCGGCGGCGGCCTCGGCAGAAGTACCGACATCGGCCAGCGCCGACGACGCCTGGTCGGCGGCCTGAGCGACGTCCTTTGCCGCGCCGTCGGCGGCGTCGCCGATCCCGGCCAGTGCCTGCTCGACGTCATCTGCCGCCGTCTCTGCGCCACCCGTCAGGTCACTAGCGTCGATACCGACCGCGACCAGGAGTTCCGCCAGCGTCGCCATCGCCATCACCCCCGGTCAGTCATGTCACTGCCGCCCATGCGCCGGTTCATGGCCTTGACCGCGGCGAGCATCTCCTGCCAGCCCATGGCCTGCTTGCCGCCCCGGTCCCACCTTGGCAGGAAGTCCTTCACGGACGCTTTGCGGCCCTTGCCGCGAGCGGTGTTGGAGACGGTCGCTGCGGTGATGGCGTTGAGGACGTCCACGCGCTCTTGGCCGAGTGGCCCCGTGACCTGCTCATAGGCCATCCACTCGGTCAGCTCGTCAGAGCTGCACCGGGCGAGCAGCTCACCGACTGTCATCCCCAGGTGGGCCGCTAGGCGGAAATAGAACCGCCGTTCGGGGCGGCTTCGGAGTTTCCCGCCTTCTCCTCGAGCGCTTCTTTGCCCAGACCGGACAGACGCTGCGCTGCCCGATACAGGCGCTGCAGCACCTCCCCGTTCTTCGCCCCGAGATCGCGGACTTCCTTGTCGGTGAACAGCCGCTGGAAGTCGTCGCCGACGAGGCACTTGGCGACCAGCTTGGCGCTGGCGTCGACCATGTTCATGCGCTGTACGGCGCCATTGGGGCCGAGGACAACCAGCGAAGCCTGGTAGGCGTCACGCTCGGTGCCGGACAGGCCGAGCAGGCGTACGGTGCCGCCCCACTCGGGCACGGCGACGTCCTCGTGGCGGCGGTCGTCCGCGGCCGAGATCTGGTCCTTGGTCAGCAGAGCCATGGGGCGGTGTCCAATCACGAAAGGGTGGGCTTGCCGGAGACCTTGAGCGTCAGCGACGCCGCGGCCTTGTCGTCGTAGGGCATCTCCGGCTCGAAGGCGGTGAGGATGGCCTTGATGGTCCAGGTGGTGGCCGCATCGTCGGGAAAGACGATCTTGTAGTTGCGCGGGTCGTTGTCCTCAAAGTCGGCCACCAGGAAGTCGTGGAAGACGGGCTGGTAGTTGATGTCGACGGACACCTCGCCGGCGTCCTTCAGCCCGCCAATGAACTGCATCCAGCCGTCTGGGGAGCCGTGGCTCGTGACGTCGATGGTTTCCCGCGACAGGCCCGGGCCGCCGAGGTTGGTGATGTCGGCGATCGCGGTGAACGTCTCGGTGGGGGTGGCGCCGTCGCCGCGCTTGAGCTGGACGCCGAAGCCGTCCATACCGGCCATGGGTCATCTCCTGTTCTGTACAGCAAGAGGCCCCGCACCCATTGCGGGCGCGGGGCAGGGCTATCCGGGGTCAAGCCGGCTGCTCGGTGACTACTCGGAAGCGCAGCACTACGTGCCGGATGTCGCCGGGTGGTTCAGGGTCCGTGAGCGTCTGGCCGAACTCGTAGCGTGTGGCGACGTGGTGCAGACCGGGGATGGTCAGCGGCTGATGGTCGAGCAGCCGGGTGACCCGATCGGCGATGCCGAGCGCCTGGCGAAAGCCGCGGTACTGCGACCACACGTGCAGCGTGAGCACCGTCTGGCGGCCAAACGCGCCGTGCCGGTTGTCCGGGCTCTCGACCGCCTCGCCGAGCACCAGGTACGGATAGGCGGCGGTCTCCGGTACGTAGTCGAACACCCCGGTCACGAGACCCATGAGTATCGAGTCGCCGGTCAGGCGCTGGTACACCGCCTGATGCACAGGCAACATCGGGAAAGGCGCGGTCACTGCACGGTCCTCCGCACCTCGGCGGTGAGTCGGTCCCGCAGCCGGGCCCGTTCGGCCTCCAGCGCTGGCCCGAGCGAGGGCTGCGCGGGCAGGCTGTGGGTGCCGTGCTCGTGGAAGGTGGCGTAGAAGTCGTCGGAGTCCCACCAGCCGACTTCGGCGGTCAGTCCATCGTCGCTGTAGCGGATGCCGACGCTGTCACGCAGGTTGCCGGTGTCTATGCGCACGGCCTGCCGGGTCTCGTCGCGGACGGCCTCGGCGGACTCCCGCACCGTCCGTCGGGCGGCCTCAAGGATCTCCGGCCCGAGGTCCTCCAGCTGGTCCCGAAGCCTGGCCAGCCCCTCGATGTCCACGCGGATGCGCGCGCGCCGTCTCGCCATCGAGTCAGCCTCCTCGCTCGATGAGCTCGCACTCCGCCTTGCGGTAGACGGGCACCGAGGGCTCCGCCACGGCCAGCACCACGAACGTCTGGCCGTCTCCACGCAGTTCGTCACCGCGGCGCACGTCGGCGGCCGGGGAGAGGTAGATGCTGTGGGTGTGCTCAGCCCCTGCCTGCTGCGCCAGTAGGCGCTCCGATGCCGAGGGCTGGTCTACCTTCGCGGCGACGGTGCCCTGCGTCACGAGGCTGGTCTGCTGTCCTCCGGCGCCGTCGTCGACGGTCGCCGGCCGCCAGACCACCAGCTGTCGGTTGAGCAGATGCCCGATCACGGCATCTGAAGGACGGCCACCTTCACCGAGGTGGCCGAGCTGTAGGTGATTGCTGCGCGGCCGGTGACCGGGCTGCGGTACACCGGGCGGAGTGGTACGACGGCGTGGCCATCGGCGGGGATGGTCTGGGTGGTCTCGGCGATATCGAGGCCGCCCGCGGTGCCGGGGGTGGCGAGGGTGACGGTGACGGAGGTCGCCGAGTCGTTGATGACGTGCAGCAGCAACCCCGTTCCGACCGGCGCGGAGTCGCCGCCCGTCGAGGCGGCGGCGTATGTCGGCCGGAGGCCACCGACGGGGATGGGTTGGACGCTCAGAATCGCCATGGGTGCTCCTCATCTGTCCTCCGGTCCCTTGGCGTACGGGGCGAGGATTCTTAGCTCGTAGTCGGTCAGTGCCTGCCCGGTACGGCCCCGGTCGTAGGTGACGGAGCGGTCGCCGAGAGACTCCGCAGCCACGCCGTGTGGGTTGACCCAGGCCCGTCCGGCAACCTGCAGACAGACCTGTTTCACCGGGGCGGGAACAGTGGTGTAGCCGTGGTCGTAGACGACCGCTAGGGCGACATCCACGGGCCAGCACGCGCCGAGACGGGTGAGGATGCCGTACCGGTTCCAGTGGTAGTCGGTGCCGGTCACCAAGGGCACGCCGTCCTCGGTGACCGAGGCGATGGCGGTGACGGGCATCTCGGGGAGGTTCAGGATGCGCCGGCCGTTGCCGACGAGGTGGGCGGTGTCGGCGGTGAAGGCGTCGATGGTCTGCTGGAGCTCGCCGCGGACGACCGCCTCGGCGGCTGTCAGCGCCGCGTCGGCCTGAGCGGTGTCGATAGTGGCGAGGCGGAGGTGGAGCCGCAGCTCCTCGGGGCTCGCCCAGGTGGCTGCCACGGTTGTGTCTCCCTGCGGTCAGCGCCTGGTGGTGCGTGAGGCTCGTCGGGCAGCCGCCTGCTTCTTCGGCGGTGGCGCATCGGCCTGGTCCTGGTCTGCGGGCGCGGCGAGGCCGGCGGCGATCCATGCAGCCGCGAGTGGTTCGTCGACGTCGGCGACCTGGCCCGAGCGGTAGTTATGTCCGGCCCCATCCGCGACGGACGTGACCGCGATGATCCGGATCCGCATCACGTCGCCGAAAGCTGAAGGATCCGCAGGGCCTGCTCGCGTACGACGTCGCCGCCGACACGCATCTTCACCTTCCAGCCGATCATGCCCTGCTCGGCGTACAGCTGGTCGAGGACCTTTACCGTCATGCCCTGTCGGTCGTAGACGCGGTATCCAGCGTTGAAGTCTCCGAAGATCGCGACCTTCGCCGAGGCGGCCGGCGCGGCGATGTCCTCTTGGTTGTGGATCGCATAGCCAATGAACGTGTTGGGGCGGCCGGCCTGGTTGGAGGGCTGCCAAAGGTACTGGCCGTTGTTGTCCTTCAGCTGCGACAGCGCCAGCTCCGTGGACGACGCCATACCGAAGGCGCCGTTGCGGCGGTACTGCGCCGGAACGGCGTAGATGAGCTGCTTGAACAGGTCCACCTTGACAGTGGTGTTGCCGCTCGCGGCGGTCACGACCGGCACGCCGCCGCCCGTGGTCATGAATCCGACGGGCTGGTTCGAGGCATGCCCGGCCCCGACGGTGAACGCGGTGTCCTCCTTCTCTCCGATCGCACGGGCGAAGGAGTCACGGACGAACGCTTCCAGATTGACGTCGGAGTCGTCCAGCTCGTCCTCACCGATCTTCGCCAGGCCGTACAGGTCCTCGACGTAAGTGAACTCCTCGGTTGGAGTGGACGGCATGGAGTCGGTGAGCGTCTGCTCGTTCGTCTCCAGCGCACCCCAGCCGACGGTCACCTCCGACAGCGACCGGCGCCGGATGCGGTTGGACGTGACGGACCGCTGCGAGGCGAGCGAGCGCACCACGGTCAGCTTCGGCAGCGACCGTAGGATCTCTGCCTCCAGGTCCTCGGGGACCAAGATTTCACCTGCCGTGTTCTCCACCAGGGCCCTCTGCTCGGGGGCGAGCCGGGCACCGCGCCGAAGGGCCTGGAAGAACGCGGCTCGGCGCCGCCTCGCACCGGCCTCGCCCGTGCCGTCCCCGCCATCGTCCGGGCGGTCGGCTCCGCGGCGGATCGGCTCCGCCATCCGCGCGGCGCGCTGCTCTTCGGCTTCCTGGCGCTCGATGCGCTCGGTCAGGGTGGTGAAATCAGCCTCGTGCAGGTCGTAGCTCTGGCGCTCTTCCGCGTTCAGGCCGCGGTCCTCGGACTCTGCGTGCTCAGTGATGGCCCGCATCGACTCGACGACGCCGGCCCGCTGCTGGCGCAGCTCCACGCTCGTAGGCATGGCTGTGCTCCTCACTGCTGGTAGGGGTGTGGTGCGTCCCGGGCCGGTCGGCCGGGAAAGGATGTCGGGTTACAGCTGGACGAGCAGCTCGTACTCGTGCAGCCGGCGCTTGGCCCGCTCCAGCGGGTACGTCGCCGGCGCTGGGCCGGACCGGTCGGCGGCGGTCAGCAGGGCATCCAGAGCGTCCCGGGCATCCTGGACAAGCTGCCGGTTTGCGGCGGACAGGACCTTGCCCGCTCGGACCTCGGCGAGCGCCCGTGTGACGGCTTCTGGTTCCGGGGAGGCCGGGTACTGGCCAGTGCGGCGGGCCGCGGCCGAGCGGAGTTCGGCGGACGTAGCAGCGAACGCTGGGTAGGTGACCACGCTGACGTCGCCACCGTCGAGGTCGATGCCGAATACCTCATGGGTATTGCCCTGCCAGCCGTCCGCGGTGACCCAGAACCCGAATGACATCTGTGTGATGTCGCCGCGCTCCAGCGATACGGCCAGGTCCCGGGCGTAGGACACGTCCGCCATGTCGGCCTCGACGATCACCCCGGCGTTGTCCTCGGTGAGGGTGGCGGTGCCGGCCGCCGTACGGGCCAGCAGCAGGTTCGGGTCGTGGTTGATCAGGAACCGCACGTCGGGTTTCTGACCTAGGGTGCGGGTCGCGGCGCCGGGCACGATGCGCTCGCGCCAGCCGCCCATGTCTTCGGACAGCGAGTCGTAGGTGATGGCCCGACCCCGGAACCGAAGCCGGGCCGCGGTGTCGTCGGCGGCCCGTATGTGCAGGTCGGTGAGCGGGAAAGCCCGCACCTCACGAGTCCGCATCGGGGTCCTCCAGGTTGAATTGCAGACGGCAGGTGCACCCGGCGATCTCGTCGACACCGAGTCTGTGGTCGTGCGGCCAGCGGCCGCGGCGGCCGCCGATGACGAAGTCCTCCCGGACGCCGACGGTCTGACCGTCCGCGCGGGCATGGGTCTTGCGCGGGTTGGGGCCCCATACGCGCCAGGTCTTCGTCTTGGCGCCGGCGTGCTTGGCGCCCTCGTGTGCGCCGAAATTGGCGACATAGGTGACGCGTGCCTTGGCGAGCTGTTCGGCGCGGGCTGCGGTCATTCCGTCGAATATGTCCCGCACTGCACGGCGGACCTCGGCCGGCGCCTGATCGACGTTGACCGTGCGCCGCAGCTCCGTGACCGTGGTGTCGTTGATGTTCGCTGCCGTCGATGCAGCGCTCGCCGCGAGCGCGGCCGTGGTCTCCTCAGCGACGAAGGCACCGCCGAGCGCGGCCGCGGTCGCACTGCCAACCTGGGCAGCCAGGCCGCGGGCCAGCGTGAGCAGCAGCTCCGTCAGCATCTCGTTATCCGCCGCCAGGTCGATCAGGTCCTCCGCGGAGGCGTCGGGGTTGACGTTCAGCGCGGCCAAGGCCTGATCGCCCTGCTGAGCGAAGAACGCCGAGATTGCCTCGTAGTGCCGCTCGATCCACGCGGGCAGTTCCTCGGCCGCAGGGGACTCTGCACTGTCCTCCGCCCGTCGGTGCGGTGCCGGTAGCGCACGTTGGGCGGGCGGCGGCGCCTGCCCGGCCGGGACCATGTTCAGCGGCTGCAGGTACTCGTCGCCGCCTTCGATCGGCGCCTCGTCCTCCTTGGCGCGGATGTCGTTGACGCTCATCCATCCCCACTGCCGAGCTTGCGCGTAGGCGCTGTACCGCTGGGTGGTGTCGCCGCGCAGCAGCGCGTCCGGGTTGAACTTCAGGTAGAGGCTCGGGTCTCCGAGCAGCTGCTGCGCGGTGCGTTCAAGTCGGGTCAGCCACGGCAGCAGCGAGTAGATGACGTATCCGAGCGACTGCTGCTCGATGCCCGATCCCCAGGATGTGGACCGCTCGACGTCGCCGATCATGTGCGGCGGTACCCCGAAGATGCCGGCGATCTCCGCTCGAGTGAGCTTGTAGACCTCCAGGAACTGCGCATCGGCCGGGGAGAGGGTGGTCTTCTCCCACTTCGCGCCGCCCTCCATCACTGCCAGGCGATGGGACTTGTCGAATCCTTCGTGCAGGTCTTGCCACTGCCGTACGAGCCGTTCGTACTGGGCCTCGCCCAGCGTGCCGGGGACGGAGACGATGCCGCCCGGGCTCGCGTCACGGGCGAAGAATGAACCGATGTAGGCGGTAGCGGCGTACCCGGTGCCGACCGCTTGGCGAGCCATGCCGATCGGGGACAGTCCTTCCACGCCGCCTATGCCGAAGGCGCGGAAGTGCAGCAGGTTCTCGGCACGTACCAGGCCATCGGCCTCTCGGATCGGCGCCCACTCGTCGTCGTCGAGCGTGATCTTGTAGACGAGTTCGCCGGTCGTTTTCACCCGGCGCGGCTCGACACTGGTCCACGCGATCGGCCACAGGCCGACCGGAGTGCCGCCGTTTGATCGCTCGATGTACGCGGCAGCGTTGCCGCGCATCAGCATCCAGCCCAGCATCTGGGCCCAGAACTCCCCGGCCGGCGTGCCAGGGTTGGCTTGGTGCGTCAGCACCGGTGCAATCGGATGGTCGTCCAGCCGCGTCCGGGACGAGCTGGAACGCTGAAACAGTCCTGCCGGGAGCATGCTGCCGGTCTCCGCGAGCAGCCGCACGGACGAGAACACCGCGGCGACCTGGAGCGCCCGCTCCGGTGTCACCGTGACGTCGGCCGCCGTGGTCCGGGCGGTAAGTGGTGGCAGGGTCTTGCGACCGCGCTCCAAGCGCTCTCGCGCTGGGCGGCCGCGGAGGAGATTGCGTACGAGCGGCATCAGCCGTCACCTCCGGCGCGCAGATTCCCCACGGTGATGAGCAGCACGGCCAGAGCGAGAAGCGCAAGGCCGGATCCGATGAGCCCGCCAAACCCGGCGCCGACCATCACCACTCCGGCCGTGCCGGCCGTGAGTCCGGCCAGTTCACACACCCACTGGGCGCGTTCGTGCATGGCCGCGCCCCCTTCGAGTCAGGCACCGATGATGCGGATGTTCGGCTCGGTTGGTTCCTCCGGCTCGGCCCGGATTAGGTGCATCGCGAGCGCGTTCAGTCCGGACGCGACACCGTCGATGCGCTTTGAGGACTGCTGCCGTTCCGGCTTGACCGGCTTGACGTAGCCATCGGTGTTGGTCTTGATGCCGACACAGTCGATGTGCCAGCGCAGAATCGGGTGCCCGCCGTGTGCCAACCGCCGGGACAGAACCAAGCGCTCCAGCTGCTGGCACGGCTGGTTCAGCCCGGCATAGCCCTGGGAGACCTGCTCCATTTCCAGGCCGTCGTCCATCAGCTCGGACACTGTCTCGGTGGCGTTCCATCGGTCGTAGCCGATCGCCCTGATGTGGAACCGCGGCACCAGCTGCTCGGTGATCAACTGGCGTACGGAGCGGTAGTCGACGACGTTGCCCTCGCTCAGGCGGAGCGCTGGGCCTGCGTGCCCAGCGGTCTCGGCCCATCGCTGGAGCGGAACCTTCGTGCGCCGTTCGAGCGCCGCCACGTTGTCCTCAGGCAGCCAGAAGAATGGCACCCATATATGCGGCTCGGCCGGATCGTCCGATACCGGCGGAAACCACAAGCTGAACGCGGTCATATCCGTCGTGCTGGACAGATCCAGGCCTCCGTAGCAGTCCCTGCCCTCCAACTCCGCCAGCGATACCGAGACGGGTGTGCCAGTGCTGGTCCGCGCGCAAGCGTCCCAGTCGTCCATCGACAGCCAGCGCGTCGTCTGCTTCGTCCGGACGTTGAGGTGCAGCCGCAGGTACCGGTTCAACTGCTGCGGAGACCGCTTCGCCTGTGCGGCCTTGCCCTGCAAGTAGTCCGCCAGCACCGTCACCCCGTAGCCAGGGTTTGCGGTCCGCAGTGTGTCCTCGGCGAACGGGTCGAAGTCCTCCACGGTGTCGTCCGCGCCGAACACGACACCCCACACCGTGGGGTCCTCGGCGTGACCGCCGGCCAGCGCCTCGATCTCCTCGCGCTTCGTGGCGTAGATGCTGCCTGTCTCCGCGCCGTCGTCCGCGGTGGTGATGAAGATGATCAGAGGCTGGGCGCGGGAGCCGGTACCGGTCTCCAGCGCGTCCACCACATCCGCGTTCCGATGGACATGCACCTCGTCGATCACACCGCCGTGGACGTTGAGACCGTGCGCGCGCAGACCTTCGGATGACAGCGCCCGGAAGATGGAGTGCGTGACCGGGTGCTCCAGCAGCTTCCGCTGGATACCGCGACGCCCCAGCTTCTTCTTCAGCGGCCCCGACCCGGCAGCCATGTTGGCGGCTGCGCGGAACACGATGTTCGCCTGATCGCGGTCGCCGGCGGCCGCGTACACCTCGGCGCCCTGCTCGCGGTCCGCGAATGCAAGGTGCAGGCCGAGCCCCGAGCAGATGGTGCTCTTGCCGTTCTTCCGGGGGATCTCGAACCAGACGGTGCGGATGACTCGATACCCATCCGGCCGCTTCAGTCCGAACACCGGCGCGATCAGGTAGCGCACCTGCCAGTCCATCAGCCGGAACTCACGCCCGGCGTGGCAGCCGATCAGCTGCTTCAGCAGCAGGAAGAATTTCAGAACCCGCTCGACTGCGGGCCGGTCAAACCAGGTACCGGGTGCCGCCGGGAGCGGTGTCACGAGCAGTGGCCTGCGCTGCTCTGTCATCCATTCCGTTGCGTCGACCAGACCCTCGATCACCCAGACCGCGATGGCCTGGTCAATCTCCTCGGTCAGCGCCGCCCGTAGAGACTCAGTCGAGGATGTCGTCCTCCCCATCGTCGTCACCCTCCGGCTTGATGGAGCGGAGCCGCGCGTTCGGCGAGGCGAACAGCTCGCGGCTCAGCTGGGCGACCACGCCGGCGGCCTCCCTCCACTGCTGCCAGGCCACATGCTTGCGCTCGGCGCCGCGGTGCCCGATCACGGTCAGTCCGTCGCGCTGGATCGCCTGCTCGGCGGCCACGAACTTGGACCAGGCCGAGCAGTAGGTAGCGAGGACCGCTCGATCGACCTTGGCCAGCACGCCAAGCCGGTCCAGATCTGGGACGACGCGGCGCCATTCCGCCTTCGCCTCGGTGTCCAGCCAAGTCGGCGGGCTCGGCGCCTTCGGCGGCGCCTTGACCCGTGCAGGAGTCGAGCGACCGCCGGGGTTGCCGCGCAGCGTACGGACGTTGTCCGGCTGGGGAACGGGTCCGCGAGCGCCCACGATCAACACCCCCACCTGCTGCCTCTGGTGATGAAACCGGCCGAAACTCGCGGTCGAGGCCGCACCACCCCCGCCTGCGCGCGGGATCCACCCCACCGGCAAGATCGTCATCCCCCTCCCCGGGGGCGGATCACGTCGGCTGGGTGTGCTGGTCAGCCCGGTAGGTACGCCACCAGGACTCTATGGCCTCGGCAGTATCAGCTGGCCGCTCGTCGATTCGGGCCCGTCGCAGGCACTCGCCCTCCGGCGTAGCCAGGATGACCACGCGCGCGTCGGGGGCCAGGCGCTGGCGGTCCGCTTCACGCGGTGCGGTGGCGATGATCCAGGCCCGGTTCAGGTTGTGACGGCGGGCGAGGCGGGCGACCACTGCGTCGCGGGCCTCGGCGATGAACGGTGTCAGGGACGGAGGGTGAGCCCAGGGGTGGGGGGAGCCGAGCGCCTGGGCAAGCGCGTCCCAGTCCACGACCAGGTCGCCGGGATCGGCACGGTCGCGGACGTACGTCGTCTTACCGGAGCACGGTGGCCCGCACACCAGGGTCACCTGTGCTCGGCCGGCCCGCCTGGTGCCTCCTCCGGCGAAGGCGGTCTCGTGTGCGGTCTTCGCGTCGTGGCAGCCCTTGCACATTGCCTGCAGGTTGGAACGATCGAACGCCAGTTGTTCGTCGCCGCGGTGGGGACGGATGTGGTCGACCACGGTCGCGGGCCGGCCGCAGGCTCCGCGGCAAATGGGTTCTTCGGAGAGAACCTGGTCACGTAGGGGCGGCCATCGACGGTCGTCGTAGACCCAGCGCCATTCGGCCTGGGTCCGGCGGGCCTTCCGGTCGGTGGTCCGTCGGCAGGCAGGGCAGTTGCCTCTGATGTCACGGCGGTTGCCGCAGCTGCCGCAACGGCTGGCTGGGAGGTGAGGCATGACCGATCACCTCCGTCGGCATCAGCCCGTCGTCGGCTTGTCGGGACCAGTGACCACGCTGGGAATGACAGAAGGCGTCGCCGCGCCGTTCATGTGTCGCTCTGTGAGGTCGATCGGTGGCACGACGTTGGTCAGGTCGGGCAGCTCGGCGCCGGAGAACTTGAGGATCAGTGCGGCCTGAAGGTGCGCTTTCAAGTGATCTTCGTCGACGTCATTGAGCAGCCGGACGGCTTGTCCTGCGTCCCGCTCGGCCTTCATATCCAGGCGCAGCCCCTTGCTCTGCTCCTGCATGTGCCTCAGCGACAGGTCCGCGCGACGGTGGAACAGAGCACCGATAACGGACACAACGAGACCTGCGCTACCGGTGACGATCGCTAGATAGAGGTCCCCACTGGTTTCGGCCTTATAGATGCCCATGGCGACGCCGCAGATGAGCACCAATCCGCCAATGACCGAGCACATCAGACTGACCGAGAAGCTCCGCTTCGCCAGCACAAGCCCGAAGACGTAGTACTCGATCAGAACGTTGCCGAACTTCTCCTGCTGCGCAGACGTCCGGTCAGCCGGAGGCTCTCCGCTTGCCGGAAGTCCGGCCTTTAACCGTTGTCGTTCCTTCTCAACGTCTGCTTCGAGACGCTTGGCCACCATCGGTTGCAGTGCTCTTAGGAGCAACACCAAACAAGCCGAAACGATAAAGATCGGCATCGCCCAGTCCATCGGCGTAGACATGGTCACATCCTGGCAGCGCCGCCCACCGCCTGTCTGACGTACCGGCAGACAGCGATGTCTCTGTACCCCGCCATCCAGACTCCCCCAGTGGGGTGCCGAGTCACGCCACCATCGGATCGATCACATTGCAGATGATCGGACCCCCACTGTCCATAGCAAGTCACCAGACCGGAGATAAGGCAGAGCCTTCGCTTCGTAGTGGGGATCGAGGGTGAGCGCGCCGAAGACGTTCGTAACGGTGTCGGCGTACGGAACCGGGCTGGTAACCAGCTCCGTACGACGTTGCCAGCCCGGCGCATAGCGATCGAGTTGGGTGCGTGGATCACCGCCCACCCGGACTCCGAGGACCGGCACCGTATGGCCGGCGGTCGCAAGACCGCAGAGGATCGCAGCAAGCGTGATGCCGGAACCGACCGGCACGACGATGCGCTCGACACCGAGACACGGAAGCAGCGCCGCCTGCTCCGCAACCTGTGCAAGGTAGGCCGGGTGCTCCATCCCGAACGGGATGGAAGCCCAGTCCCGCTGGCGGAGCTCTTCCGCGTCGCTACGGTAGCGGGCGCGGATCACGGACATGCGGGGTGGGCGGTGCCGAATCACTTCGGCGCCGGCAGCCAAGGCGAGACCAGTCTCGTCCGTGTCTGCGCCGTATCCGGTGTGGAGGCGGGCCGGGATACCAAGGGCACGGGCGACGAGGGCGGCACGCTCCAGCTGTGGGCTGATGCGGGCGCCAGCGCTCACGATGCCGGCCATTCCGTTGGCCGCGGTGAACAGGGCGCGGGCCTTCGCGCCGGAGGCACCGCCGCGTGACCATGCGTCCTCACGCTTAACTAGCACGCCGCCGTGCTCTTCCACCGGGGTCACCGCTGGTGTGAAGTCGGGAACTGCAAGCGTGCGGGCGAGCAGGTTGTAGCCGTTCACGCGGCCTCGCCACGCAGGCGCGCGGTAGCGCGCTTCGGGTCGCCCTTGATGAAAGTGAATACGTACTGGTGGTGGCGACCCATCTTGCGGCTCGCGCGCCATTGGTTGCCCAGCCGCATCGGCACCGTGCCGAGGGTGTTCATCAGCACGGCGTCGTTGTAGAGGCGGGCGCCGCCGGCCTCGTGGGCTGCGATAGTGAGCGGGATCAACCCGCGGATGGCGCCGGCCGAGTTGCGGACCTCGCCGACCACCCAAGTGGCAAACCGGTCATCAGCCAGGCAGCGCACAGACGCCGCGATGATCTCGCGGTAGACCTCGGCGAACTCCTTCCACCGCATCGCTGACAGGTCAGCCGGGTGATCGGAGTACTTCTCCAGGTTGTGGTACGGCGGGCATGTGAACACGTAGTCGTACGAGCCGGCTTCGAGCGTGGGCAGCACATCCGCGGCGTCCCCAAGGAGCCAGCGAGGATCGGCAGCGAGCAGGTCGCGCGCGGCCCAGTCGGCGGCCTGATCGTCGTTGGCATCCACCTGGACCGGCGACAGGTCGATGCCGGTGTAGCTGTAGCCGCCGTTGCCGGCGACGAGCCCGCGCACCGAACCGCCCGCGAACGGGTCGAGGATCGAACCGCCCTCCGGGCAGTACCACTCGTACGACACCTCGGCGAGGACCGGATCGAAGGTGGAGAGGCCGCCGTTGATGGTGGTCAGATGCTTCCGTGCGAACTCGCCGCTGCTGGCGTACGTGCTCACGTGCTCGCGCCCGGAGCGGCTGGCGAGCCCCAGGTCGTTCCAGGCCCGGCGACGCTCGCGCCACGGGCCGAGTTCGGTACGCAGGACAGAGAACGGATGGATGCCGGGCAGGGGGCCGAGCGTCGGCGGCGCGGGCGCCGCGTCGTCGAAGAGGCCCGGGGAACTGGTCGGCATGCGATCACCTCCCGAGGCGGAACATGACGAAGCCCCGCCACGACGGGGGATGCGTGGCGGGGCTCGTGTCTGAAGTTGGCGGCTGTTTCCGGGCACACCGGAAGCGCCACTGACTTTAGATCACGGAACGCTAACGGAGCAAGCCCCTATGCGGCCGCCCGGCGAGTGCCACCAGACCGGTCGGCAGGCTGATGCGCGGCGGCCAGTTTCCGCAGAGCACGCTCGAAGGCGTATCCCGGCCCCCATTGAGGCTTGTGCAGTTCCTCGTGGACCCGGATCAGGGAGTCTCGCACTTCAGGACCCACGATCCTCAAGTCGACGGCCGTCAACTCCCGGCGGTACACCAGGAAGGACCAGCCCTCTTCCGAGTGGTAAGGCACTCGGGGGTAGCAGTCCAAGCCCCGGCGGCCCAAGAGACGGTAGACGGCACGCAGACGCGGCAGCCGAAGGCGCTCTTTGCCCTCAAGGCTGCGCACGGTCGTGTTCTGAATGCGGGCGATACCCTCGGCACGGTCGACTCGAGCCTCAAGCTCGTCGATCGTGCTCGTACAGACGTGAATCGACAACTGAGCCCCCAGATAGGAGAAATAGGCTCATCATGCCCAGGCCGCCTGACTCGGGAGGCGGAATCGAGGATCTCGGCCGAAGCGCTTGACAAGCGAGCCGACGCGATGGGTCACCGACGCGGGGCGCCGCGAGTCATCAGTAGGGTGAGGGCACCCGGACGAGGGTCTCTTCCCCGTCCGGTCAGGGCTCGTCCGGCGGTGAGGTCGCCGAGGCGAGCCCGTTTCACTTACCCGACTCCGCGTCCCGTTGCGCGCGCAGGATCTGATGGACGCGCCCCTCCGTGAGCTTCAGTTCACGCGCAATGACGGCCGCGGACTTGATGGCGCGGGCTTCGACGATGATGCGCGGGAGCTGCCGCTGAAGCTCTTCGGCTTCACGGCGGATGCGTACAGCGTCTTCGTAAGTCAGCTGCTCGGCATCGTCCATCGAGTGATCCCTCGTTCCAGGCCAGCGCGTCGGCCGGGCAGAGATGCCCGGCCGACGCATGCGGGTCAGCGTGCCGGGCGTTCGGCCGGTACGTCAGGCACCACGTTAGTGAACGTGTTCCCACCATCCGCGGGGCGCCGGGCGACGACGGCCCAGGGCTTGGGTCGGTCCGTGTCCCATCCGGCGATCATCAGGGCACGCTCGTACGCCGAGGCCATGGCCTGAGCGTCCATAGTCACGGCGATCTGTCCGCCGAGCACGGGGTAGACGACGATCCGGTCGCGCCCCCACGGTTGCACGAGGAAGCCTCGGGCGTCCTCCTTGATGTCGCCATCGACGTGGGCCGCTTCGTTACCCGCAGCGGCCAGGAGAAGCACCGCGATCCGGGTGTCGACATGGCCGACATCCTCGGGCAGGTGGCCGTGCCTGTTGTCGACGGGACGGGAGGCGACGACGTTCTCGCACGCAAGACAGGCGGTCAGGGCACCGGAGATGAGGCCGAAGACGGACGCGTCAGTGTCAGTGTCGTACGGCGCCTCCACACCGCAGCATGCGGTCACCAGCCCGCGGTCTTGTCGGTGGAGTTCCGTGCCGTTCGGGGTGGTGGTGGCGTAGCGCATGGGGTCTCTTCCCTTCGCTGGAGAGTGCTGGGTGAGGTCCAGCCCTGCAATGAATGCAGTAATAGTTACTGTAATGATTACAGTCGCATTCAGCGAGGGGTCTGCCCGAATCCAGATGCGCAATCACCGCGAGCCCTCGGGCCGGCCTGCACAACACCTGACAGGTCACGCGAAGATAACGAACTACTCCGTTCGGGTGAATCACCTCCCACCTACGCGATGCGACCCACCAGCACTGTTCGCACAGGTCACGGGCGTCGGGAGCGACTTCCAAAGAGCCCCCCACGGCCGTTGTCACCCGACTGGCCTGCCCGTCTCGGCTTGCGGCAGCGTTTGGGGCATGCAGTCGAAACCACTGAGCCGGCAGGCCAGGCTCGCCCAGTTCGCTCAAGCGGAGGACGCCGCCGGCCGAGACCGGTGGCGAGCCGTGCAGGACCAGGGCCCTAAACCCGTGGCCGTGAGCGCTCACCTTGTAGACACACGCGTCAGCGAGTACTCGGAGATAGACCCCGCCGCAGCCCGCAAGATCGGCCTAACGTACGAAGCATGGTGCGCGGGGACAAGCCTCGTCCCGGTACCTGGAGGCTGGGGCTTCCTGCACTGCACGGTACGAAGCGCGCGCGGGCGCCGCCGGGTGACGCTGGCTACCGCCGACTTGTCCTATCACCGCACGGTCGTAGAAGCGGCTTCAGGCGAACTTGCGGAGGACGTGGAAGCCAGCTGGAGTCGGTACACCTACTTCCGTAAAGGCTGGCCCGGCGTTCCGAACTGGTCCGGCAACTGGCCTTCGGGGGGAACTGCAATCCCGTGGCGGCCGACCCACCGCGACGCATGTTCAGAGACGCTTGTGAGCCACGTGCACAGCGTCCGCTCCTGGCAGGACTCTGAACCGGACGCGGTCTGCATGGACTTCACCGAGAGCATCACCGGTGTCCGATGGACCATGATCGACACCGAGCCAGTTGACGTGCCTTCTCGTGTGATGGAACCCGGATCCGGAATCAGCCTTGGCTTCGGCCCAGGAGTCGCCGTCATGCCCGGATGGCCCACGCTGCACGCTCCACCGACGTGCGTGAATCCACTGTGCGTTACCGAGCAGGCGTCTCCGTGAACGTCAGACCGTAGCGACGGACGGCGCTGGTGGCTCTCGGCGTACACCGAGAGCCACCAGCTGAGAGCACTCCCTGATTCCCACTCCCCGCGGCTGGTCGCCCCAACTTCCGGCAGAAATACCACCCTTGCGACACGCCACGAAACTGTAGGCTATAGTTTTAGGGTCAGATTCGTACCTAAAATTGGAGCCGCGAGTGGCGGAGTGGAGCATCGAGGAGGGGCAGCAACTCAAGCGGATAGACGTCCACGAGGTGTACGGAGGACGCCGGCAGGGCGGCATCGGCCCGTCTCGGGTCTCGGACAACATCCTGTTGTTCACCGACCCTTCGAAGGGTGCCCGACATGGCTACTTCGACGGCTGGGGCAACGACGGCCACTACCACTACTCCGGCGAAGGCCAGAGCGGCGACCAGAAGATGACGCAGGGAAACCTGGCCATCCTGACCCACAAGCAAGACGGCCGCGCGCTCCGCCTGTTCCAAGTCGTCGCTTCCGGCACCGTTCAGTATCTCGGCGAGTTCACCCTCGCCAAGGAAGACCCCTGGTACCGCACCGATGCGCCTGACACCGAAGGTGAGCTGCGCAGCGTGATCATGTTCCGCCTCAGCCCGGTGACCGTCGCCGCGCACATGGGCGCCCGTCTGCCCCACACGCCGACCAGGGAGACAACCGTCACCAACGTAGATGTGGAGCAGCAGCACACCGAGCGGGCGCTGGTCGACCCGTCGCGCGAGCCCTACGAGGCGGAACGACGGGAAGCCGCTCTCGTCCGGGACTACGTGGAGCATCTGCGCAGCTTGGGGCACGAGGTGATGCGCCACAAGATCACCCCGAGTGGCGTACTCAAGCCTCTCTTTACCGACATCTTCGACGCCACCGACGAAGTGCTCATCGAAGCGAAGGGGACCGTAAACCGCGATGCCCTGCGCATGGCCATCGGCCAGCTCTTCGATTACCGCCGTCACATCTCGCCAGAGCCTGCCCTCGCGCTTCTGGTGCCCTCCAAGCCCGAGGAGGATCTGCTTGACCTGTGCACATCTGTGCAGGTCACAGCCATATGGCCGGAAGGGGATGGATACGCGCATAGCTGAGCGCGACGACAGTGCGCTCAGCATCACGGTCGTAGATCACCGCAGACATAACAGGCCACCCGCGGGTTTCCTAGGCGCCGCGGGTGGCCCAGCTCTCAGCCCTTTCACAGAACAGGAGCAGGCACCAGTATGTCCGATTCCCACAGCGGCGAGCTCTCCGATCTTCAGGAAGAAGGAGCCGGTGACACGGCTCCCGCGTCCGGCAAGGAAGGAAGCTCCGACGCCAAGGAGACGGGGCGCTCCGAGATCGTGCGCGCCGTGATGTACGGCGGCGCCCTCGCGGCCGGCCTGGCCTTGGTCCTCTCCGGGCGTACCTCTGCCGTTGAGGCCTCCGGATACGTCTCCCCGTTCCTCGTCGTCTTCGAGGGCCGGCGAGGCATCTGACTCAACCCTCGGGGGTGCCCATCGTCAGCCCGTTGGCACCCCCGAGGACCAGCCGTCGCCGTGCCTACCAATGAGCCAACGCGCTCAAGGCCTGGGCAAGTTCTGGAAGTTCACGCCACCGCCAGATCCGCCGACCACGGTCATCTGTCAGTACGGGAGCTGTGCAAGAGCGACCTGTTGCGCATGTGACCGCGGGCGGGATGTCAGGGCCGGTATGCAGGGTGAGTTCGGCTCCGCACCAAGGGCACGGCCGGTCCGGGATCGTGGTGTCTCGGTAGTCCATTCCGAGGGTACGCAGAAGGCGGTGCTCGCACTCCCGCACCGCCCTGCGGGCTTCCAATAGATGCCGCTCGTGTAGCGGGAGGAACGGGGCGGGACTCATCGTGCCGTCCGCCTGAGCTTCCGGCGCGGTGTCTTCGCCAACAACGCGGCCCTCGATCCAGACGCAAGCCCAGTGCAGGCCATGGCGACGGCTGCCCGGGGAAAAGGCTGCGCGGAGCTCCCACCGCCGTATGTCGCCCGATGCCGCCTTCTGGCACACCGAAGCCAGTACATCGGCGAGGTCGAACAAGGTTTCCTCGATGACGAGTCCGGCATCAAGCGCGGTCAGGTTCACCGGTGCCTCGTACTCGCGAAGCACCAGCGGCAGCCGCGTGTTCAGCGGCTCGCCCGGGTCGACCGCCGGCCGCAGCGTGTGGGCAAGCTGACGCGGCGGCCAGACATCAGCGGGCGGCGTTTCGATTGCGACAAGGAGCTCGCCCCACAGTTCGCGGATGCGGCGAAGGGCGGCGGTGGTCTCGGCATTGATACGGGCGAGGTGGTTCATGGTGAGCGCTCCGGACGCAGTCGGCGGTACGGTGGTCTCACCGATCAAGGGGCGCGCCCATCGTTGTCTGGCCGACACTGGGCGCGTCCCTTCGTGCTTTGCTCAGGGGATCGCAGGCTTCCCTTCGGCCTCCAGGCCGCAGGCGCCGCAGATCAGCCAGGGTCGCGAGGTGGCCGCCATCATCGGCTGGCCTCCAGCGAGCGAGGCGACCGTCCGGACAGCGAGCCGGTAGGTGATGGACAGGTGCCGCTGCCCGCATGCCGGGCAGGGCACGGTCGCGATATCGCTCTCGGTGCTCAAAGCGGTTCCTCCGTTGCAATGGCGGCGCAAGTGGGGCAGTGGACGGGACACGCGCCGCGGGTGTCCGCCGGGTGCTGGCGCAATGGGCCTGGGTCACGGCGGGCGGCCAACGGGCCGAGCGGCAAACCCGACGCAATGACGATCAAGACCACGAGAGCGGCGACAACGTCAGCGGCCATCCCCACCACCTGCTCCGCGGGCGGCTTCCAGTCGGCCGGGGTGCGGCTCCGCTCGCACGGTTCGCCCCTTCCCCCGCGGCCGAAAGCCCCCGCGGCACGGCTGCCCTTCCGCAGCGCCGCACCAGGTGCACGGCTGACTCAGCGGATCCGGCTCACCGGCCTTCCGCGCCGCGCGGTTGGGCCGGTGGGCTGCAAGCTGGCCGGCGATCGCTTCGGGAACGTACGAGGCCGAGCCGGAGCCGATGGCAGTGGTTAGAGCGGCGAGGCGGTGCTGTCCGGCCGCATCGACCGCCGGGCGGTAGACGGCCGGGGGAGCTTGGCCGCATGCAACGGCCGCACGCGCGCTGGCGAGTTCGGCCTGGTAAGCCCGTACGTCGTCGGGGTCGGCGGTAGGCACGGGATCCATGTGGCGCCGCATCCTGTCGCCGCGCTGTTCGGCCCATGCGGCGAGCACGTGGTGCGGCTCGTACGCGTAGTAGCGCGCGGTGCGATCGCCGCGGTGCTGTTCGTAGTAGCGGCGGGCCGCGTTCGCCACGTCCCAACTGCCGTCGGCGGTACTGGCCGGGACATGGGCAAGGGCCTCGGCCCATTCGTCGATGGTCTGCGCGGACTGCTGCGGGTCGGTCAGCGTACGGCGGATCCGGCCGTCGAGAGTGGCGACGAAGTGCAGCAGGGTTGCGGCTTCTCGGCGGTTCAACGCGCGTTCTCCCGTTCTTCGAGTAGGGCGAGGCCAGCCAGCAGGTTGTCGCTATGCGAGCCGGGCGGGCGGCGCAGCGGCACGACGTTCGTGCCCTCCCCAGCGGCTTGCGGGGTTGGCGCGTGGCTGAAGTTGCTGAAGTCGCGCCAGATGGCCAGCAGGTAGCGGGCGGAGCGGATATCCCGCCCGGAGGTCCGTTCGGCCGCGACCTGCGCCATCGCCTCGACTCCCCACCGCTGGACCGCGGCGAGCACGATTGCCCACTCGCCGGGCGCAAGGTTCCACGCCACGTCGATGCCGACCTCGGCAAGCGAGCCCAGAAGAGGGCAGGCATCTGCTGGGATCGTCTGTCGGCTCGTGCGCGGAGCTGCGCTGCTCTTGTCTTGGTGGTTGTGTTCAGACTGGTTTGGGGGTCCGGGCTCCGTACCCCCATCGGTCCGGCTTCCGTACCCCTGCGGTCCCGGTGCCGTACCCCTGGGGTCCGGTGACGGGTGGTCCGGATTCCGTACCGGTCCGTTGGCCGGACCGCTCGTAATCGGCCCACCAAACCCGCTGGACTCGGACATGGCGCGGACGTGGGTGGCGGCGTGCGGGAGGCGGTAGCGGGTTTCGCCGCGCGGGCCGGTCCGGCCTTGGACGATCTCCAGCTCGCCGGATTCTTCGAGCTTGTCGACGGCGGTGATCACTGCCGACCGCGACGCGCGGGTACGGCGGACGAGCATGGTGGTTCCCGCGTAGGCGGAGCAGTCCACCCCCGGCGCGCGGTCCGCGATGACGAGCAGCACGAGGCGGGCCACACCGCGGGCGCGGGAGTGCTCCCACACCCACTCCATGGCTTCCAGGCTCAAGGGGTCCTCCGTCAATGGGCTTCGGCCGGCGGGGCCGATTGGGCGGGGGCCACCGGGTCAAGAACAAGATCGGGCAGGTGCTTGGCATGCCGGGCGACCGCGGCCACATCGAGGAAGCGGTGGAGCGTCTGTTCCTCCGCGTCGAGCGGGTGCACGGCGTATCCGTCGGGCCGCAGGTGCACGGCGTAGGCGGCGGTTATGTCTAGCTCCGCCATGGGCACCTCGGCTCCGCCGTCACCGAGGTAGAAGTCGGCATAGCGGTAGGCGGCGGCTTGCAGAGCGGCCTCCGGCCACACGCCGGACGCACCGGTCTTGTAGTCGAAGAGCGCCACCTGTCCACTCGGCAGCTTGGCGACCAGGTCGAACGTGCCGGCGTACTTATGCACACGAGAGCCGACCACGACCTCCTCCAGCAACGGAGCGACGCCCCAGTCGTGCAGGAAGTCCGCGCACGATGCGACGTAGCCGCGCAGTTCGTCGGCCACATCCACCGCTTCGCCGCGGGCCAGTGACGAGGCGAAGCGATGCACCTCAACGCCCCTCGCTGCCGCCTCGTTGGCCTCCCGCGCCGGCGCTCGCCGGATCTCGTCGTACGCCGAGTCCGCTTCGCCTGAGGCGACCAGCGGCGCGAGGCGGCGCCAGTTGTCCACGGCGTACCGGGCTGCCCGCTTGGCTGACCAGCCCACCAGCGCGGGCTTCGGCAAGCCTCCGCCGATCAGCGTGGTCACGCCCATCACCGGCTCGCCATCGAGCGTGTAGCGATGGCCTCGCCCGGCGTCGGTCCGTATCAACGTCATCGGACGCCTCCGGCTCGGATGTGCGCCGCCGCGGCGAGCCCGGCGTGCCGCGCGAGATCCACAGCGAGGCGCCGCGCATCTCGCTCGCTCACCGTGAACTCGATCGGAGCGGCAAGGCTGGAGACGAACTCGGCGCGTGCCGCGTCCAGCGCAGCAGCAGCCCCCTCCACCACGTACTCCGGCAGATCGCGAACCTCCTTAAGGCCCGCCAGTCCTTCGTACGTGCGATGTCGGCCGGCGATCTCGTCCAACCAGGCGGCGACGGATTCTGGGCCCTCGGCGTGCTCCGCTGCCACGGCTCCGACGACAAGCTCGGTGAACTCCGGTGCGTCCACGACCAACCGTCGGCCGTCTTCGCTGAGCCGGACCGTGATCACGCTGCCTCCTTCCGGCCCTGCTTGAGCTCCGGGGCGGCGTTCAGCGGGTTCAGCTCTTCGTTGGAGCGTGAATCAGCGGCTTCGCACGCATCGAGGTACTCATCCAGCGCGTTGCGCCGGTAGACGACACGTCCCTCCATACGGAAGGACTTCGGGCCGCGCCGTCGATGCCGCCAGACACGCAGCGTCGGTACCGCCACGCCCAGGTAGACGGCGGCCTCCCGCGTGGTTAGGACAGCGGGCGTGACGACCGTTCTGCCCTGGACCGAGCGTGAGGTGTGTGGAGTCGAAGACGTGGACGTGGACATGTAGCTCCCCTCCCGAACATCAGCGGCATATGCCAGATGCGTAGCGAGGGCTACAGAGTAGGTAACGAAGTGAAGCGAAACAACGATCTTTTCCCTTCGCTTCACTCCATGCGTTTCATGCCGTTGCATGTTGCGTCAGAATGCTGCACACTCAGCCAGACCCCTACAACGCAACGTTGTAACGTTGCAAATCCCGAGCGGGAGACAAGGTGCAACGAGACCCCGCAGCATGGCGGCGCCTCGGCGACTTCATCCGGGCCCACCGCGTACGCAAGGGCTGGAGCCAATCCGACCTGGCGACACGCGCCGGCACGTCAACGAAGAGCGTCGTCACCGCCGAATCCGGCAAGCCGCCGACCCGGATGCCCCCCACGATCGACCGCATCGCGACCGCCCTCGACTGGGCGGACGGGAGCGTCGAGAAGATCCTCGAAGGCGGCGATCCGATCACCGCACCCCTGCCGACGGCGGCCACACCGACGGCAACCCGTCCCGTAGCCATCAATCCGTCAGGGCGCGCGGTTGCCGCACTCCGGCAGGCCGTGGCGTTCAGCCGCATCTGCGAAGAAATGGGCGCCAGCGCCGAGGCCATCGCCCGATTCGACGCCGCGGCGGAAGATCTTCTCGCCTCGGCCATGGCCGCAAGTACCGGGGCAGGCGCGCTCACGCAGGACCACTTTGCGGCGGTGGCCCACTCACCACGAGGCGACGGCGGGCCGAAGTCGGACCGGGCGATTGTCGACGAGGCGGTCCGGCAGTTCGACGCCGAACAGCGAGAGGGCTAGAGTCTCGTTACTCTAAGTAACCAGTTGCGTACGGAACGGCTATACTCACAGGATCGAACAAACGTTCTGTACGTTGTGAAACGAGGACGCCTTGACCACACACGCCTCCGAGCACACCGACGCGGTGCGCCGCCCGCACCTGTTGTCCCCGCGCCGCGCTCTGGAGGCCCTCGCCGAGCCCTACAACCCTTGGGACTCAGCCGAGGAGATGGGCCTGAACATCCGCTACGCCCCTCTCCGCGACTCATGGTCATGGTGGGTTCCGTCCCGCCGCCTGGTCGTCATGGCTAGACGCCTCACCCGCGTACAGGAACGTTGCGCCTTGGCCCACGAGGTCGAGCACGCCATCAGCCACGACGACGAATGCAGCAACACCTCGCCCGTCGAACACGTCTGGGCTCGCAGACAAGAGATCCGAGCCGATGAAGCGGCGGCCCGCAAGTTGATGCCGGCTGTCGACCTCGAAGGGGCGTTGAACTGGGCGACCTCCCATGAGGAAGCCGCCCAAGAGCTCAACGTCACGGAACACATGCTCCGCGTCCGACTCCGCATCCGCAGAAGGGAACTTGAGTGGCTGGATACATCGAGGACCGGTGGCTGACCAAACGCCCCGATCCCGAGACCGGCAAGCGCAAGAGAACCGCCAGATACGGCAAGGGCAAGCGCTACAAGGTCGCCGGCATCCCTGGCGTCCGCGCCAAGACGTTCGCGACGCTGGACGATGCGAAGGCGTGGCTGAACAGCGCGGCCTCGAAATCGGCCGAGGGGGAGTTCGTCGACCCCCGCGACGGGGACATCACGCTCGACGCGTACATCGACGCGGACTGGCTGCCCGGCAAGCCGAAGACCGGTAAGAGCCGGAAGAACCTCAACGACTGCCTCAAGCACATACGGGGGCAGCTCGGCCAGCTTCCCCTCAACAAGATCACCGTCGCCGTGGGCAGGAAGTTCGTCGCCTACCTGAAGGAGACCGTAGCCGGCAGCTATGGCCACACCATCTGCTCAACCCTCGCGGCCATCCTGGACACGGCCATCGAGGACAAGCGCCTTCGGACCAACATCATGCGGTCGAAGACCGTTGCCTGGCCTTCGCGGAAGATCAAGGAGAAGCGCGAGGCGTGGCAGCCGCATGTCGTGCGGGCTGTCCTGGAGGCGATCAATCCGCGGCACCGCATCGCCGTGGTGCTCGGCGTGGGCTGCGGTCTGCGCCAGGGCGAGGTCTTCGGGCTGTCAGAGGCCGACATCGACTTCGAGGCGGCCGTTCTTCACGTACGACGCCAGGTTCAGCTCGACGGCAACAAGATGCTCTTCAAGCTGCCGAAGGGTGAGAAGACCCGCGTCGTACCCATGCCCGACTCGGTGATGGCCGAGCTACGGCGCCACATGCACGAGTACGGCCCCGTCAAGATCGAGCTGCCGTGGGGTGCAGCCGATGCCGCCGCCAAGCAGACGCACGCCTTGGTGCTCACCAACGCTGCAGGGAACGCCTGCAACTTCAAGAACTGGAATGTCGGCACCTGGAAGCCGGCCCTCGCAAAGGCAGGGGTCATAGCAAAGCCTGCCCCGGGCGCCGGACGGCGGGCCTTTGGTGAGTCCCGGAGCAATGGGTTCCACGTCACCCGGCACACGTACGCCTCCACGACGCTGCAGGGTGGCGAGGACGTGGTGACGCTCTCACACTGGCTCGGCCACGAGACGCCGACCATCACCTTCGAGCACTACGCGCACTTCATGCCGCAGTCTGGGAAGAAGGGTGCCGCGGCGATCGACAAGCTCCTCACCCCCGCCGCGCCGTGGAGCTCCCCCCGGATTCTGATTCTCCCCACAGACTCCCCAGGGCTGATCTGGAAGACCTACCCCGCCAAGCAGTTGCAGCTGAGCGGGGTAGGCCAGAAGGACGGTCCGAGCCTCCCCCCTCATGGCTCGGACCGTCCCGGTTCCACGCAGCGGACAACCGCTCGAACAAGGCTAGTTGACTCTCCGTCAGTGTCCAATCACGCTAGCGACAGCGGCCTATCGACTTATTTATAGTTGGACGATGGACCTGGCCTTGCTGCGCACATTCATCACGGTGCACCGGGCCGGCTCGTTCACCCGCGCCGCCGCGCTGCTGGGTCTTTCCCAGCCCGCGGTGACCAGCCAGATCCGGACCCTGGAACGGCAGCTGGGCCGGCCTCTCTTTCTGCGCCAGGCGCGCGGCGTCACCCCCACGACCGTCGGCGACGAGCTCGCCCACCGGGCCGCCCCGCATCTCGACGCCCTCGTCGAAATCACCGAGGCCGGTCTGGACGAGGAGTCGGGCGTCCGCACCCTGCATCTTGCCGGGCCGCCCGAATTCATCTCCCTGCGCGTGCTCCCTGCCCTCACCCCGTTGATCGCGCAGGGGCTTGCCCTGCGTACGTCCTTCGTCGGCAACGCCGAGGAGACCCTCGAGGGCCTGGCCGCAGGACATCACGATCTGGCCATCGCCACGGCCCGCCCGCGCGGCGGACTGCTCACGTCGACTCCGCTCTGCGACGAGGAGCATGTCCTGGTCGCCTCACCGCGCTGGGCGGCTCGGCTGGGTCCCGGTGTGCTGCGGGACAAGGGTTCCCTGGTCCTCGAACAACTTCCGGTGGTGGAGGTCCACGAATCCCTGCCGTTCGTGTCCCGGTACTGGACCGCCGTCTTCGACCGCCGGCCGGCCGCCGCCGCCACCGTCATAGCGCCCGACTTACGGGCCGTCCTGGAGTCCGCCGCATCGGGTGCCGGTCTGGCCGTGCTGCCGCGCTATCTGTGCGCGAGCGACCTCGCGAGTGGTCGGGTGGTGGCGCTGCTCGACCCCCCCGTTCCTTCCCTGCGCACATACGTCCTCGCCGTACGCACAGGAACGCTCGCGCTGCCGCACATCGCACGAGCGCACGAAGAACTCCTGCGTGCGGCGGCGAATTGGTGACGGGCGGGTGATGGGGGGTGACGCCGGGAGACAGCAGGGTGGTCGGGCGTTTCAGAAAGGGCGTCGTGGGCCACTCTCTTGCCATGACCGAACGGCCAGTGGTCAAGCGCACCGCACGCGCCATCCTGCTCGACGGCGACGATCTCGTCCTGATCAAGCGCACCAAGCCGGGCATGGATCCGTACTGGGTGACCCCGGGCGGCGGGGTCGAGCCCGAGGACGCAACCGTCGTCGAAGCACTCCACCGTGAAGTGGACGAGGAATTGGGCGCCAAGATCGTCGACGTCGTGCCCTGTTTCGTCGACACCGTCGAGCACATCGTGGACGGTGGGGTCTCGGGTGTGAAGGTGCAGCATTTCTTCGTCTGCCGGCTGGCGGCGATGGACGAGACGCGGCGCCATGGCCCCGAGGTGGAGCAGCCCTGCGGCGAGTACGAGATCGTCCGGGTGCCCTTCAGCCGCGTGGGGATCGCCGCCGTCCACCTCGTACCGCTGTCGCTGCGGCACTATCTCGACGGCAACATCGAGGGCGTGCGTGCGATGCACGCTCCCGATCTGGGCTGACCCCTGCTCCCGGCCGGCACCGACCGTCCGCCGCACACCTCGCGTTCGGGCCGGCCCCGCAGGTCCGGCCGGACGGCAGCAGGTGGTGCGGACAGCCTGCCTGCTCCGCGCCGGTCCGGCGAGGGCCCCACAGCCTTGCGATGCTTCCTCCTCGGCCCTGCGGGCCTGGGGAGACCCCATGCATCCGAAGGTCCGATCCTCAAGGACCGCCCGGAGAGGACCTAGTCGGCCGCGGCGACCAGTTCTTCGAGCGAGTCATGGCGGATCCGCTCGAACGGGATACCTATGCCTCGGAGCGTGTCCACACCGCTGCGGATCATCCCGATCGGGCCGGAGAGATACGCGTCGTACTCGTTCCACGGACCGTACTCGCGGACTGCATCGGGCAGCTGGACCCTGCCGTCGACCACAGGTCGCACCTGGAGCCATGGGTGGCTCTGCTGGAGCCGGAGCATCGTGTCGATGTCATAGAGATCATGGTCGCTGCGCGCCCCGTAGAAGACCTCCACCGGCCGTCGTTCACCATGCTCGGCGACATCCTCGACCAGCGCCTTGATCGGCGCTATGCCTGTACCGCCGCCCAGACAGAGCATGCCGTTGTCGGTGGTGTGGTCGACGGTCATGGATCCTGCGGGCGGGCCGAGGCGCAGCACGTCCCCGGGTCGGGCATGGTGCACCAGGGCGTTCGAGACCCAGCCGGCCGGGACGGCCTTGACGTGGAAGGACAGCAGCCCGTCGGAGCGCGGAGCACCGGCGAAGGAGTAGTGCCGCCAGATCCGCGGCCACCACGGCGTCTCCAGGCTCGTGTACTGCCCGGCCAGGAACGGGTACGGCTGATCGGGACGCACGGTGACGACCGCGATGTCGGGCGTCCTCAGATCATGCGAGACGACCTCGGCGTGCCACCAGGGAGGCGCGTGGCGCTCGTTCTCCGCGGCCGCGTCGATCATGATCTGGGAGATCGTCGTGTAAGTGCGGACCCACGCGGCCTCGGTCTCCGCGTTCCAGGTGCTCGTGGCGTAGCGGCTGAGCGCCCCGATCAGTGCCTCACCGACGGCGGGGTAGTGCGCGGGCTGGGTTCCGTACTTGCGGTGGCCGCGGCCAAGGTGCTGGAGGTAGTCGACGAGCACGGAAGTGTTGTCCATGTGCTCGGCGGCGGTGAGCAGAGCCTTGAGAAGACGGTCGCGCTGGGTGTCCATCGCGGCGGGGAAGAGGGAGCGCAGGTCGGGATGCCGGACGAAGAGCAAGGCGTAGAAGTAGGAGGTGACCTTGTCGGCGACGGGCCCGATCTCTGCCATGGTCCGCCGGACGAGAATCGCGTCCGGAGACGCGCTGGTGCGCTGCCGGTACGCGGTCGTGTGATCCGTAGGTCCCGGGCGGGGGGGCTGATGGCTGATCGCCTCGGGGACGGGAGCCGGCGCCATGGGCGCGTGGAGGTCATGGGACCGGGGGGTGAGCGGTTCCCATCCAGTCTGCTCGGGGTGAGCCTGGACACCGTTCGGCGATGCCGCAGCGGAGGCTCGTTCGGCTCCGGTGCCCACTGGACGTATCGCGGCCACGGGACGGCTCGGCGAGACTATTCGGCCCTCGCCGTCCTCGCTTCTGCCACCATCCGCCGCACGAGGCGCGGACCGGCTTGCGCCACTCTGCTTACGAGGGGCGAACCAGTCACCCCCACCGTTCGCACCGTTCTCGCCTGAAGTGCCATTGTCCGCCGACGTGGTGGTCGGAGCGTCCATTGTGTGCCTCGCCTCGAGCATCTTCGGTCGGTCTACGCACTTCCGCTGGTCCGGAACGTGCCGTCAATTCCTCGCGCTGTCTCAGGACTACTGCCCGGCCACACTAACCTTTACCAATGGGGGAATCGGGACGAGTGGGACTGAATTGTGACACTGCCCGCAACACCTCTCGTCGCAGCATGCCAGTCGGCGCCTCCGCGTCGGACAAAGAGCAGAAAGTCCGGGTATCCACGCCCGCTTTCCCGTTAGGCTCCATTGCCCCATGTCCGTAGTCGCGGCCGGGCCCTGATCCCGAGGCTGTACCCGGCCCTCGAACTACCGAGGGAATCACAGCAGTTCGCCGGCATCCCGCAGATGGCTTCCCGCCTGGACATGCGCAGCGAGCCGGGACAGATGATGGTCCGCATTCATCGCCACCGCAACAGGAACCACGACGAAGATCTGCGCATCGGGCAAGGAATCCCCCCGGACAACGCACGGAACCGAGTTTCACCTCGCGCTCTGCACAGTGTCGGTTCGCGATCTTCACTTTCGCCGAACGCGTCGAGCATCTGGATCCGAATGGCACAGCCTCGCCCTGTACGCCGAGGCTAGTACGAACGGATACTCCCGCCGTCAGACGCGCAAAGAGACAGCTGCGCGGGACGGTGTTTCACGTGAAACCACTCAAGCGTCCAGCACGGCAGGCCGTCCTCGTCGTCCATGTCTCCGCATCGGCAGGCTGGCTCGGGCTCTCGCTCGGACTCCTCGGGCTGAGTGTCGCCGCAGCCGCCTCCGGATCCCCTGATGCAGCAGAGGCTTCGTATCGCTCGATGGCGGTCTTCGCGAACTGGCTGATGATTCCTGTTGCTCTCCTGACTCTTGGGAGCGGACTCATGCTGTCCCTCGGTACGCCATGGGGGCTGGCCCGTCACCGCTGGGTCTGGACCAAGTTCTGGCTCACGCTGACCACCACCGCACTCACGGTGTTCTCGCTGAGGCCAGGGATCAACACGGCTGCGGAGGAGGCCGCCGCGGGACTGCCGGCAACAGACCCGTCCGGCCTGTTGGCCGCCCCGATCGTGTCCCTGTCCGCATATCTCTTCATGACTGCGATCTCGGTCCTGAAACCGTGGGGGATGACGCGGCGTGGCCGCCGCCTGCGGGTCTCGGCCACTTCCGGTAAAGCGCTGGACGAACGATCACTGCATCCGACAGCCTGAACTTCATGTCAACACCGCTCAGCGATCTGCCCATCCGGCGTCTGACGAGGACAGACCTGATTGCCTGCGCCGATCTCTCCGAGGACCGCGGCTGGCCGCGCGAGGAGCACAAATGGGGTCTGCTGCTCGCGGCGGGGACGGGATACGGCATCGACGATCCCTCGGGCAAGGGTCTCGTCACTGCCTGCGTCGTGACCTCGTACGGACAGGGCCTGACACAGGACACCGGTCTCGCAGCCATCGGCATGGTGCTCGTGGCCAACCGGTACGCACGCCAGGGCGTGGGGCGCCGCCTGATGGAACACGTACTGGCCGAGGCCGGGAGTACACCGCTCACCCTTCATGCCACGCCGTACGGAGAGCCCCTATACGAGGAGCTCGGCTTCGCCAACGTCGGCCGCGTCGAAATGGTCCGCGGCCGCTTCCGGCCCGCCGGCCCCGCCTCTCCGGTCGGCACGCGGCCTGCGACCGCCGAGGACCTCCCCGAGATCCTCCGTCTCGACGCCGAGGTCTTCGGCCTGGACCGCACCCATATGATCACCCGCCTTCCTGCCTTCGCCGACCAGCTGAGGGTTGCGGAGTCCGGCGGTGTCATCACGGGGTATGCGGCCGCCTGGCCCAATATGGAGACCCATGTCGTCGGCCCTCTCATCGCCCGCGACACCGACACGGCGAAGTCTCTGATCGCCTCGCTCGCCTCGGGCACGGACCGCCCATTGCGTACCGACATCGACGTGCGACACGAGGAACTCCTCAACTGGCTGAAGGCGAACGGTCTGGAACCGATCGCCTTCAATGCCGTGATGACTCTTGGAATCTCGGCCCTGCCGGGAGACTGGACCCGGCGCTTCGCACCGCTGACGGTCGCTGCGGGCTGAACCAGAAGGTCAGCGCCGTGCCACTGGTGCGGATGCCGTCTCCCTCGCCCCTGCCCCTGCCCCTGCCACGATCTGGCTCTTCCGACGGGCAGAGCCACGCTCGAGAGCAGCCGAGAGCACGGCGAGCCCGAGCGCTGACGCTGCGAGAACCGCACCGACCCAGTTCGGGGCGGTGAGCCCCAGGCCGGCCGCAATCACCACGCCGCCGAGCCAGGCCGACAGTGCGTTGCCGAGGTTGAAGGCGCCGATATTGACGGCAGAGGCCAGCGTGGGAGCACCGGACGCCTGGTCCAGGACCCGCTTCTGCAGTGGCGGGACGGTGGCGAATCCCAGTCCCCCGATCAGCACGATGGTGATGGCTGCCGCGATCTTGTTGTGGGCCGTGAACGTGAACAGCGCCAGCACAAGGGCGAGCGCGCCGAGCGACACATAGAGCAGCGGCATCAGCGCACGGTCCGCGAGCCTGCCGCCGACCAGATTGCCTCCGACCATGCCCAGGCCGAAGAGGACGAGCAGCCAGGTCACGGAGGAGTCGGCGAAGCCGGCGACCGAGGTCATCATCGGCGTGATGTAGGTGATCGCGGCGAAGACGCCGCCGAAGCCGAGCACGGTCATCGCCATGGCCAGCAGGACCTGCACATTGCGGAAGGCAGCGAGCTCGTGACGCAGCCGTACGCCCTCGGGCCTGGGCTGTTCCGGCACCAACCTGGCCACTCCGGCGAGACCCAGCACCCCCAGCCCGGCGACGATGGAGAAGGTCGCTCGCCAGCCGACGCTCTGGCCGATGTACGTGCCCAGCGGGACACCCACCACATTGGCGACGGTCAGCCCTGTGAACATCATCGCGATGGCACCTGCCTTCTTCTCGGGCGCGACCAGATCGGCCGCGACCACTGAGCCGATGCCGAAGAATGCGCCATGCGCCAGCGAGGCCACTACTCGGCCCACGAGCATCACGCCGAAGACCGGGGCCACTGCGGAGAGCACGTTCCCGACGATGAACAGGGCCATGAGCAGCATCAACATGCGCTTACGGGACACCTTGGTGCCCAGGGCCGTCATCAGCGGGGCGCCGATGACGACTCCCAGGGCATAGCCGGTGACCAGATACCCGGCGGTCGGGATGGACACCTGGAAGTCGTCCGCAACCTCGGGGAGCAGCCCCATGATCACGAACTCGGTGGTGCCGATACCGAAGGCCCCGATGGCGAGGGCGAGGAGCGCGAGCGGCATGGGTTTCACCTTTCCCAGAAGATTGCATCTGCGCCTTACGAGCGTCCACAATAATTGCAGACGCCGATTAATTGCAAGCGCGGGCTATTGCAGGGGTGGTCTATCCTTGGATCCCGTCACCTGTGCAGGGCCACACGGCCCGCTGGGGCCACGGCGCGTCGGAACGAAGGAGAGAGCGATGACAGCGACGGAACCGGCACTGACCGCCCTCGCCCAGGGCTGGTGCGCACTCTCCCTGCTGCACGGCCGGATCGAGGCCCATCTCGAGCGTGCCCTCCAGGCGAAGCACGACCTGAGCGTGCGCGAGTACTCACTGCTGGATGTCCTCAGCCGGCAGCACAACGGCCCGGGCGGCCATCTCCAGATGAAGCAGGTCGCCAACGCCGTGGTGCTCAGCCAGAGCGCCACCACCCGCCTGGTCACGCGCCTTGAGGACCGTGGACTGCTCAGCCGCTACCTCTGTGTCACCGACCGGCGCGGCATCTACACCGATGTCACGCAAGCGGGCCTGGCCCTGCTTGCCGAGGCCAGGCCCACAAGCAACGCAGCACTGCGCGAGGCACTGGGCGAGGCCGCAAAGAACCCTGAACTGGCCCCCCTCGTCAGGGCGGTCGAGGAACTGGGGGTCCCGGCGTCGCCGACGAGCGTTTCCTCGTAGAAGCGAGCGCCTTGAGGACCGACGAAGGTGAAGGGCAGCCGAGCAACACGACCGCATAGGCTGTCGATCATGAGCAATCTACAGATACGGCCCGCAGCCCTCTCCGACATCCCCGCAATCGTGGCCATGCTCGCCGACGACCCGCTGGGCGCTCAGCGGGAGTCACCGGACGACCTCACCCCGTACACGGCGGCATTCGAGCGGCTGGCGGATGACCCAAACCAGCATCTGATGGTCGCCGCGCGCGAGGGCCGCGTCGTGGGCACCCTGCAACTCACCGTCATTCCCGGCCTCTCACGACGCGGCGCCACCCGCTCGGTCATCGAGGGCGTGAGGATCCACAGCGAGGAACGGGGCAGCGGGCTGGGCACTCAGCTCATCGAATGGGCTGTCGACGAATCCCGCCGCCAGAACTGCCAGTTGGTCCAGCTGACCTCGGATGTCTCTCGCACCGACGCCCACCGCTTCTACGAGCGCCTCGGCTTCGAGGCCTCGCACACGGGCTTCAAGCGCACACTCTGACCTCCTCCCGGCGCAAGAAGTACGAGACCGTGCAGGGCGTCTCCACCTCTGTCGCCCGGGTGGCCGCCGCCGAGGGACACATCCGCCGAAGGTCCGTAAGGCTCCTGGACCTCGAACCGGTTGACCTGGACCCACGAGCGAACCCTGGCCGGCCCTTCGCCCCGCCGAGGCCCAGACCGAGCGGCCGGAGCGATTGCTCCGGCACATGGGCAACACCGCTGCCCGCGCCCGCATACGCAGACGGATCGTCCAGCGGCTGCTCCCGGCTCCTGAGCGAGGGGCTTCCGCCGCTGTCAAGGCGGAAGCCTCACCGTTCCCGGCCCGGCTCGGCGAGCCACGAGTCACGCCGCGCTCCTGGATGCCGCCGGATCGTGAGCCGACGGACTGACAGCCTGGCCCGTTTCACGTGAAACAGGCAGACCACGGGAGTCCCGGACGGGAGGCGCGCTCTCGCATCCAGGCCCTACGGCTGCATACCCTGCCAGCCGCCCTCGTCCACTCCACCCGGCACATCGGCCCCCGGATCATAGGGCTCCCGTGTGAAGGCGAACGAGCCCAGGTCCAGATGGCTCACCGTCCCATCGGCCCCCCGCACCACACGCAGCGTCTCCCCCGCGTGATAACCGTCCAGCCCGATCCATGTGCCGTCCGGGGACGCACGGAACCGCGAACCACGGCCACTGCCCTTCAACGGATACAGCTCCAGCCCCCCGGCCTCCACCAGCTTCAGGCCGAAGGAATACGTGCCCCAGTACCAGAGCCCCACCAGGTGCAGCAGTTCTTCATCGAACTCCGCCATCGGACGCCAGGGCTCGGGAAAGGGCGGCTCGGCGTCGGCCACGATGCCTACAAGGTCTGCGGCCACAACGGAGGTGAGCGGCCCCGAGGTGGCGTTGGCGAGCACCACCGCAGCGACACGCTCATCCACGCTCATCCACAGACAGGCGAGAAACCCCGGGAGCGACCCCGTGTGGCCAACGAGCGTGCGTCCGTCCTTGCGTACGAGTTGAAGGCCCAGCCCATATCCGCTGTCCCATTCCCCGGCCTCCGGCGGCACGGAGGGCGTCCGCATCTCCCGCAGGGAATCCGAATCCAGCACACGGTCATCCCCCTCGGCGAGAAAACCGGCAAACCTGCAGAGGTCCGTGACGGTCGACCAGAGCTGTCCGGCCGGTGCCATCAGACCCAGATCCTCCATGGGCTCGGGCATCATCACATCCGCCCAGGGGTGCACCGCCCACCCTTGGGCATGGGGAGCCCGTGGCCGGGTTGTTGTACGGCTCATGCCCAGCGGTTCAAGGATTTCACGCCGGAGCGCGTCCTCCCAGCGTTCTCCCCGGACCGCCTCGACCAGGGAACCGAGCAGTGTGTAGCCGGGGTTGGAGTAGTGGTGGCGTCGGCCAGGGGAGTGCCGGAGAGGCTGCTCTCCCAGTACATCGCTCAGCTCGGGCCGAAGCGTGCCCGGTGTGCGCTCCCACCACGGGGCGGGGCTCTCGGCGGCCAGCCCCGCGCCGTGGCAGAGCAGTTGGGCAATGGTGACCTGACCGACACCGGTGCCCTGGAGGTGCTTCTCCAGCGAATCGTCCAGCTCCAGCAGCCCTTCGTCCCTCAACCGCATTACCAGCACGGCGGTAAAGATCTTGGTGAGGGATCCGATGCGGTACTGGGTGTCGGCGTCGGGCGTATGGCCCTCCGTACTGCTTCGCGAGCCGCGCCAGACGGGACGTCCGTCCCGAGTCACCGCCCCGATCAGGGAGGGGACGCGGCCCTCGGACTGAGCGATGGCCATACGGTGCAACAGGGCCCGTTCCGTAGTGGGCAGAAGCGACTCGAAAGGTTCGTCCATGGTCCAGATCTATCCGAACAGCCCTGCCCGGGTCGACCTGCGCCTGTCGGAGGCCGTGGGGAGGCTGGGGCGACTGAACCCTGCCCTGCGCGCCGGCCGTGACGGCCAGGCGTTGGTCGCCGGGCCCTGCCCACTCACGCAGGGCCTGTGCTCGCTCCATGCGCTGGGCGATGTCAGCCTTGGAGCTGTGTCCAGGGTCTCCGGGATCTTGTCGAAGGTGCCGGGAAGGACGTCGAGGAGACCCCATATCTGTTCGCCGGTGCTGACGGTCAGCAGCTGCTGGCACATCCCCTGGAGCAGCACCTCGGGACGGTGCGTGAGCCGCTGCACGAGCGTGGAGAACAGGTAGTGCGTCGCCTCTGCGGCGAGGTGCTCTTGGAGCCGGTCGACCGGAAGTCGCTGGCTGAAGCCGTGCATGGCGGCCTCTTGGAGCAGGACCAGGAGCTGAGCGGTGTCGACGGCTCGGACGGTGCGGGAAGGGTCGGGGTCATGTCGAGATGACCCCAAGAAGCCTCCGCGGGGCCACGAGGTCAGCTCGGCCGGGACGCGATCTGCCGACGCGCAGGACCCCAGACTTCCTCCACCCCATTCCCTGATCCAGGCGGGTCCGCGCTGACTTTGCCGAACGCCCGGCCCCATGCACTCTACAAATGTAGAGTCACAGGTATGAGTGGACTTGCAGGTACGTTCGTTCCCCGCCCGGACTTCGGCTCCCGGCACCAGACGGTCATCCCGGCCCCGTTGGACACGGTGTGGTCGGCGTGGCAGGAGATGGAGCAGGCCGGCGGCGAGGGGTGGGGGCCGATCGTCCGGGCGCTGTTCGCCGTGCGGCGGCTGCTCGGCCGCCTGAAGAGACGGGGCGGAGAGGCACCGGTCCCGGAGAAGGACCTGCGGGACAGCTTCCTGCTGCTGGCCGAAGACCCGCCGCGAGAGACGGTCCGGGGGATCGTGGGGCAGTGGTGGACCATGGGAGCAGCCGACGGACGGCCGGACGTCACAGGCCCTCGCGAGTTCCTGGCATTTGACGAACCCGGCTACGCGAAGGCGACGTTCAGCATGCGATTCGCCGCGGACGCCGCCACCGGCGGCACGCGGGTCGTCACCGAGACCCGGGTCCTGTGCCTTGACGCGGCGGCTCGTCGTGCCATGGGGCGGTACTGGCGGTTCATCGAGCCGTTCAGCGGCCTCGTCCGCCGGATGATGCTCCGCAGGCTCAGGAAGCGGGCCGTCGCATGAGCACCGCCAGAAGCCCCCGTGTACAGGCGCTGCTCACCGCGGCGGTGGCGGTCATCGCCGACGAGGGCTTGCGAGGGCTCACCCACCGGGCGGTCGACGGGCAGGCGAAGGTGCCTGCCGGGTCGACCAGCTACTACTTCCGTACCCGGCAGGCGCTGCTTGCCGCCGTGGTCGCGTTCATCGCCGAACAGGAGGTGGCGGACATCGAAGCGGCGGCCGTCTCCGGAGAGTTGGCCGAGGCGCCGCCGGTACGCCAGATCGCCGACCGCTTCGCGGGCGTACTCGCCCACTGGCTCGGCCCCCAACGCGACCGCACCCGCGCCCGCCTGGAGATCATCCTCCTGACGGCGCGCCACCCGGAAGGGGAGCTGGGCACCGAACTGCTCCGCGCCCGGGAGAGCTTCGTCGGCCAGGCGCGGATGCTGGCGGCGGCTCTCGGCAGCCCGGATCCGGAAGAGGGCGGGCGGATCGTGGTTGCCTTCGCTGAGGGACTCACGTACGACGGAGTGACGCGACCCGGCCCGGACACCACCGACCGGACAGCCCTGCGACAGATGCTGGAGAGGGTCCTGCTCACCCTGGCCCGGTAGCGGGGCGCTGAGGGGACAGTCGCCCCTCCAGCACCGTCTGCAGCAGAAAGGGCTGGGCCACGATGGCGTGTACGGACGGATCAAAGTCGGCGAAGAGCAGACGCGACAGTTCAAGTCGTGACTGGTAGATCACGTGGTCGCGCATCGTCGCCGACCAGTAGGTGCCCGAGTAGTGCTTCCGTTCCCTGTACCAGCGGAACGTCCGCCACGGATGAGCCGTCTGCAGCGACGCCGGTGCCACAGACGCCCAGGACACTCTTCAACCCCGCCACCGTGCCCACGAAAGCTGACCGTCGCTTCCATCCCCACTCCCGAGTTGGAGTTGCCCTCGGCAGCACGATGCTCCCGCCCAACACGCTGACGGGAGCAAACCAGCAACGCTTCCACTCGAACGAGGTACGGCAGAGACCTGCGAATCTCAGCTCAGTGTCGGATCCGACTTCGATCCGACATCGACCGTGAGATTCCGGCACGAAATCTGAGACCTACGAATGCGGCATCAGGTCTGAGCCATGTCCACGAAGCGTGAGTAGTGCCCCTGGAACGCGACGGTGATGGTCGCCGTGGGGCCGTTACGGTGCTTGGCCACGATCAGGTCCGCCTCGCCCGCGCGGGGCGACTCCTTCTCGTAGGCGTCCTCGCGGTGCAGCAGAATGACCATGTCCGCGTCCTGCTCGATGGAGCCGGATTCACGCAGGTCGGAGACCATCGGCTTCTTGTCCGTACGCTGCTCGGGGCCACGGTTCAGCTGGGAGAGCGCGATCACCGGGACCTCGAGCTCCTTGGCGAGCAGCTTGAGGTTACGGGACATGTCCGAAACCTCCTGCTGCCGGCTCTCGGCCCGCTTCGAACCACCGGACTGCATCAGCTGCAGATAGTCGATGACGACCAGCTTCAGATCATTGCGCTGCTTGAGACGGCGGCACTTGGCACGGATCTCCATCATCGACAGATTCGGCGAGTCGTCGATGTAGAGCGGAGCCTGGGAGACGTCCGGCATCCGGCGAGCCAGCCGGGTCCAGTCCTCGTCCGTCATCGTCCCGGAGCGCATATGGTGCAGGGCTACCCGAGCCTCGGCGGACAGCAGACGCATCGCGATCTCGTTGCGGCCCATCTCGAGGGAGAAGATCACGCTGGGCAGGTTGTTCTTGATCGAGGCGGCCCGGGCGAAGTCCAGCGCCAGCGTGGACTTACCCATCGCGGGACGAGCGGCGATGACGATCATCTGGCCGGGATGCAGCCCATTGGTGAGCGAGTCGAAGTCGGTGAAGCCGGTGGGCACACCGGTCATCTCACCGCTGCGTGAACCGATCGCCTCGATCTCGTCGAGCGCGCCCTCCATGATGTCGCCGAGCGGAAGGTAGTCCTCGCTGGTGCGCTGCTCGGTGACGGCGTAGATCTCCGCCTGGGCGGAGTTCACAATCTCGTCGACGTCGCCGTCGGCTGCATATCCCATCTGCGTGATTCGGGTGCCGGCTTCCACAAGACGCCTCAGCACCGCCCGCTCATGGACGATTTCCGCGTAGTACGAGGCGTTGGCAGCGGTCGGCACCGACTGTACGAGCGTATGGAGATACGAGGCACCGCCGACGCGGGTGATTTCGCCACGCTTGACCAGCTCTGCGGCCACCGTGATGGGGTCGGCCGGCTCGCCCTTGGCGTAGAGATCGAGAATCGCCTGGTAGACGGTCTCGTGGGCAGGCCGATAGAAGTCATGCCCCTTGATGATCTCCACGACGTCCGCGATGGCGTCCTTGGACAGCAGCATGCCGCCCAGGACGGACTGCTCGGCATCGAGGTCCTGCGGAGGTACCCGCTCGAACCCACCGGGGGCACCGTCCTCCCACGGGGCGCTCTCCCGGCCGCGGTCGTGCTGCTCCTCGCGGCCACGGCCGCGGCCCTCTCCGCGTCGGGGTCGGGAGACCGGCAGACGGTCCCCCGGACCGATGTCGGCCCAGGGATCGTCCAGGGGCTCGGGAATGGTCACCGGCCGCCTCCCTCCCGTCCGCTCCGCGGACCTCACCGTGCCACTCTTTCTAAGGCACGGCACTGACAAAACGAGCGGCCCGACTCCACTTCCGGCGCGTCGGGCGCCGGTACACGTTAGGGCCGCGGGCACCGTCAGCCAATCTGGTTATCCACAGGCCATGTGGACGACCGACCAGATGCTGTGGAGAACCCCACAGAACCTGTGCACGGACCGGGGGACAGCATTGTGGACAAAGTCATAGCCCTCCCCACATGAGCCGTCTGACCTGCATCTTTTCCATCCACCGGCTGTGGGGGAGAAAAACTTCTCCAGCCGGATCAAGATCAGAACAAACGGCGCACAGCAGAAGCCGTGTCTCATGGATTGGTAAGGAGCAGAAAAGCTTTGCATCCATTACCTGTGGAAGATTAGATTGACCCCATGACTCAGGCCCCCGTGGCACCGAAGACCAGCCGACGTCAACATGATCGCGAGATCATCGCGCTCGCCGTTCCTGCCTTTGGCGCTCTCGTCGCCGAGCCGCTTTTCCTGATGGTGGACAGCGCCATCGTCGGCCACCTCGGCACCCCTCAGCTCGCCGGACTCGGGGTGGCCGCCGCCCTGCTGATGACGGGTGTGAGCGTCTTCGTCTTCCTCGCCTACGCCACCACGGCTGCGGTCGCGCGAAGAGTAGGCGCCGGCGACCTCGGAGCCGCCATCCGTCAGGGCATGGACGGCATCTGGCTCGCCCTGTTCCTGGGCGCCCTCGTGGTCGCGGTGATCCTTCCGGCCGCCCCCTGGTTGGTCGGGCTCTTCGGCGCGTCCGAGACTGCCGCTCCCTACGCCATAACCTATCTCCGCATATCCAGCCTGGGCATCCCCGCGATGCTTGCCGTCATGGCTGCCACGGGGGTGCTGCGCGGCCTGCAGGACACCCGCACTCCCCTGTATGTAGCCCTCGGTGGCTTCGCTGCCAACGCGGCCCTCAACGTCGGGCTTGTGTACGGCGCCGGTCTCGGCATCGCAGGAAGCGCCTGGGGCACCGTCATCGCCCAGTGCGGAATGGCAACCGCCTATCTCGTTGTCGTCGTGCGCGGAGCCCGCCGTCACAAAGCATCGCTCCGCCCCGATGCAGCGGGCATACGCGCCAGCGCTCACGCCGGTGTGCCCCTGCTGGTTCGCACGCTATCCCTGCGTGCCGTTCTGCTGATCGCCACCGCCGTCGCGGCTCGTCTCGGTGACGCCGACATCGCCGCGCATCAGATCATCCTTGCCCTCTGGAGCCTGACGGCCTTCGCACTGGATGCGATCGCGATCGCGGGCCAGGCGATCATCGGTCGCTATCTGGGCGCCGGCGACGCCGAAGGCGCACGACAGGTCTGTCGCCGCATGGTGCAGTGGGGGATCCTCTCCGGGATGGTGCTCGGCGCCCTGATCGCGCTGGCCCGGCCGTTGTTCATTCCCCTGTTCACGGGTGATCCGGCAGTGAACAGCACTCTGCTCCCGGCATTGCTGGTCGTGGCACTCTCGCAGCCGGTGGCAGGTGTGGTCTTCGTGCTGGACGGCGTGCTGATGGGTGCCGGGGATGGCCCCTATCTGGCCGGGGCGATGCTGGTCACCTTGGCGGTCTTTGCGCCGGTAGCCCTGCTCGTGCCCCTCCTCGGTGGGGGACTGACCGCACTGTGGTGGGCCATGACACTGATGATGGTGGTCCGCATGCTCACGCTGTGGCTTCGTGCCCGCTCGGGCCGCTGGATCGTGACGGGCGCAACCCGCTGACCGGCCGAGTGACCGACCGAGCCCCCGGATGATCACCCGTGCCGGGTTCACGGTGGCGTGTGTTTCACGTGAAACGGCGAGAGGGCCGCACCCCAAGGGAGTACGGCCCTCTCTCATGCTCTCGGAGCAGTCGCTCAGGCGGCGACAACCTCGATGCCGAGCTTCGCGGCAACCTCGGGGTGCAGACGCACGGACACCTGGTGCGCGCCCAGGGTCTTGATCGGCGCACCGAGCTCAACGCGACGCTTGTCGACGTCCGGACCACCGGCGGACTTGATCGCCGAAGCGATGTCAGCCGGGGTGACCGAGCCGAAGAGGCGGCCGGCGTCGCCGGAGCGAACGGCCAGACGCACCTTCACGCCCTCGAGCCGGGCCTTGATCTCGTTGGCCTGCTCGATGGTCGCAATCTCGTGGATCTTGCGAGCACGGCGGATCTGCTCAACGTCCTTCTCGCCACCCTTGGTCCAGCGGATCGCGAAACCGCGCGGGACCAGGTAGTTGCGAGCGTATCCGTCCTTGACGTCGACGACGTCACCAGCGGCACCGAGTCCGGAGACCTCGTGGGTGAGGATGATCTTCATGTTTAGGTCACCCTTCCCTTAGCGCGCGGTGGACGTGTAGGGCAGCAGCGCCATCTCACGGCTGTTCTTGACTGCCGTGGCGACGTCACGCTGGTGCTGCGTGCAGTTGCCGGTTACGCGACGGGCACGGATCTTGCCACGGTCGGAAATGAACTTCCGCAGCATGTTCGTGTCCTTGTAGTCCACGTACGCGGTCTTGTCCTTGCAGAATGCGCAGACCTTCTTCTTCGGCTTGCGCACAGGCGGCTTCGCCATGGTGTATCTCCTGTGTGATCAAGAAGTGGGGGTACGAGCTGCCCCTGGGACCGTCCCGATGGGACGCACCCCTTAGAAGGGAGGCTCGTCCGAGTAGCCGCCGCCGGAGCCTCCGCCCCAGCTGCCACCGCCGCTGCCCTGCTGCTGGCCGCCGGCCGGCGCGCTGGAGGACCAGGGGTCGTCGGCGGGAGCACCGCCGCCACCCTGCTGGCCACCGCTGGGACCGCCGCCCCAGTTGCCGCCGCCCTGCTGGCCGCCACCGTAGCCACCCTGGCCACCGCGACCGGTGGTCTTGGTGACCTTGGCCGTGGCGTTCTTGAGACTGGGGCCGACTTCCTCGACGTCCAGCTCGAAGACCGTGCGCTTGACACCCTCGCGGTCCTCGTAAGACCGCTGCTTCAGCCGGCCCTGCACGACGACGCGCATGCCCCGCTGGAGCGACTCGGCGACGTTCTCCGCCGCCTGACGCCAGACCGAGCAGGTCAGGAAGAGGCTTTCGCCGTCCTTCCACTCGTTGGTCTGACGATCGAAGGTGCGGGGGGTGGACGCGACGCGGAACTTCGCGACCGCCGCACCGGACGGGGTGAAGCGCAGCTCGGGGTCGTCGACAAGATTGCCGACAACCGTGATGACGGTCTCGCCTGCCATGGGTGAACCTCTCGGCGGGATTGCTTCTGGCTGCTTGCTGCTACTCGAAGCCCGATGACCTCTGAGCTACGCGCTCAGTGGGTCTCGGGACGGAGGACCTTGGTCCGGAGGACCGACTCGTTCAGGTTCATCTGGCGGTCGAGCTCCTTGACGACCGCAGGCTCGGCCTGCAGGTCGATGACCGAGTAGATGCCCTCGGGCTTCTTCTTGATCTCGTAAGCGAGACGACGACGGCCCCAGGTGTCGACCTTCTCCACCTTTCCGTTGCCCTCACGGACGACGGAGAGGAAGTTCTCGATCAGCGGGGAGACAGCACGCTCCTCGAGATCGGGGTCGAGGATGACCATCACCTCGTAGTGACGCATGTGGAACCCACCTCCTTTGGACTCAGCGGCCACGGTCGTTCCGTGGCAGGAGGGTCGTGATGCGTAAGCATCGATGTCTATGAGTAAATCAGGAGCCACTGACAATCGGCCTCGACGAGCGAGGACCGAGTACTGAGCCCTGGGCAGACACCGGTGCAGACCGTACACAGTACCCGCACACCCGCTTCCGGTTGAAATCCGGGTGCAGGGGACCGCACTCTGTACGCATCGGGTGTGTGCGGTGTCACAATGCGCCGCCTTCCGGAAGGCCAGGAGGTCTCCATGGCACAGGCAATGCGACCTAACCCCTCCAGTTCTCTCCTTGCGACGGACGGCAAGCCTCATCCGCTTCAGGACACCCTGATGGTGGTGACGCTGGTCCTGGGCGCAGTGTCCTTCGTGTCCGCGCAGTTCTACAGCCTGCATCTGCTCGCCTCGTGGTCCGGGCTGATCGGGATCCTCACTGGCGGGTACGGCCAGTTCATATCCGCCACAACCCGCGAGCGCTTCCTGACGGTCATCGGACTGGGTGCCTCAGGACTGGGCTTCTTCCTCGGGATGGCCCGCGGCGGGCTTTTCGGCGGCCTGTTCGGCTAGCTTCCGAACCTGTAGGGCCAGACCAGGCGCTCCTCGGGCGCAGTAGGCTTCGGCGCGAGAGCCGGAACCCCTGTATCCATGGGGACACACCTGCCGAGGAGCGCCCCGCATGAGCCTGACCCTGAGGACCATCAGCCGAGAGCAGCATCTGGCATACATCCAGAGCCTGCCCGCGGCGAGTCACTGCCAGGTCCCGGCGTGGGCGGACGTCAAGACCGAATGGCGCTCCGAGAACCTCGGCTGGTTCGACAAGAGCGGCGAGCTCGTCGGAGTCGGCCTCGTCCTGTACCGCCAGCTTCCGAAGATCAAGCGGTACCTGGCCTATCTGCCCGAAGGCCCGGTCATCAACTGGTACGCCCCGAACCTGGACGACTGGCTGACGCCGATGCTCGCCCACCTGAAGAACCAGGGCGCCTTCTCCGTGAAGATGGGCCCTCCGGTGGTCATCCGCCGCTGGGACGCCCCCGCCATCAAGGCCGGAATCCAGGACCCGGACGTCAAGCGGCTGCGCGACGTGGAAGCGACCCACATCGAGCCGCGTGCCTTCGAGGTGTCGGACCGGCTGCGCAAGATGGGCTGGCAGCAGGGCGAGGACGGTGGTGCGGGCTTCGGTGACGTCCAGCCCCGGTACGTCTACCAGGTGCCGCTGGCGAACCGGTCGCTCGACGACGTTCTCAAGGGCTTCAACCAGCTGTGGCGGCGCAACATCAAGAAGGCCGAGAAGGCCGGCGTCGAGGTCGTCCAGGGCGGCTACGACGACCTCGCCGAGTGGCAGCGGCTGTACGAGATCACCGCCGTACGCGACCGCTTCCGGCCCCGCCCGCTCTCGTACTTCCAGCGCATGTGGACGGTGCTGAACAACGAGGACCCGAACCGCATGCGCCTCTACTTCGCGAGGCACGACGGGGTGAACCTGTCCGCGGCCACGATGCTCGTCGTCGGGGGGCACGTCTGGTACTCCTACGGCGCATCCGACAACATCGGCCGCGAGGTCCGGCCCTCGAACGCGATGCAATGGCGGATGCTGCGTGACGCCTACGCCATGGGCGCCACCGTCTACGACCTGCGGGGCATCAGCGACTCGCTCGACGAGACCGATCACCTCTTCGGTCTGATCCAGTTCAAGGTCGGAACCGGCGGCGAAGCCGTCGAGTACATCGGCGAGTGGGACTTCCCGCTCAACAAGCTGCTGCACAAGGCACTCGACATCTACATGTCGCGCCGCTGATCCTTCCGTAACCTCGCTCATATCTCTGATACACCGCTGCCACCAGAAAGGTTCCGGTCCCGGCCATGGCGCTCTCCCTCTACGTCGACACCGCGCGCTGGCGGGCGCACCAGAAGTCCGTGATCGACCAGTTCCCGGGCCTCGTCCCGGTCTGCAAGGGCAACGGATACGGCTTCGGTCATGAGCGCCTTGCGGAGGAGACGACCCGCTTCGGCTCGGACATGCTCGCCGTGGGCACGACCTACGAGGCCGCCCGGATCAAGGACTGGTTCAGCGGAGACCTCCTTGTTCTCACTCCCTTCCGGCGTGGCGAGGAACCAGTTCCGCTGCCCGACCGGGTCGTCCGCTCCGTGTCGTCGGTCGATGGAGTGCACGCACTGGTCGGTGCACGTGTCGTCATCGAGTGCATGAGCTCGATGAAGCGGCACGGTATCTCCGAGCACGATCTCGGCCAACTGCACGCCGCCATAGAGGACGTACGGCTCGAAGGCTTCGCACTGCACCTGCCGCTGGACCGTACGGACGGCTCGGACGCGGTCGAGGAGGTCATCGGCTGGATGGACCGGCTGAGAGCTGCCCGGCTTCCTCTGCACACCATGTTTGTGAGCCATCTGCGCGCCGAGGAACTGGCCCGCCTTCAGCAGCAGTTCCCACAGACTCGATTCCGCGCCAGGATCGGCACCCGGCTGTGGCTCGGCGACCACGAGGCGACGGAGTACCGCGGCTCGGTCCTCGACGTCACCAGGGTCGCCAAGGGGGACCGGTTCGGCTATCGCCAGCAGAAGGCGGCGTCGGACGGCTGGCTGGTGGTTGTGGCCGGTGGCACCTCCCACGGTGTCGGCCTGGAGGCTCCGAAAGCCCTGCATGGCGTCATGCCACGCGCCAAGGGCGTCGCGCGTGCAGGACTCGCCACCGTCAACCGCAATCTGTCGCCGTTCGTGTGGGCCGGCAAGCAGCGCTGGTTCGCCGAGCCCCCGCATATGCAGGTCTCGATCCTGTTCATCCCGGCGGACTCACAGGAGCCCAAGGTCGGCGACGAGCTGATCGCCCATCTGCGCCACACGACCACGCAGTTCGACCGCCTCGTCGACTGCTAGTGCCGGCGTTCCACGGCCGCTCAGCCCGCCGTGGACCCGCTGGTCCCCCATTCCACCCTGGGCCCCTCGACCGCGTGTGCCGCGTGGCGCGGTGGATGGGCCGCCCGACCGAGGACGAACACGTCCGGCGCCCTGTTCAGGATCCCTCCTGAAGGGTCGTCGGACCCGTCCTGGCGCACGACGTCGCGCTCCGGCATCAGGATGTCCCGCACGACGACCGCACACAGGTAGAGCGTCCCCAGCAGATGCACGGCGATCGCCAGCTGGTACCCCTCCGGCGGCAGTCCCTGGTGCTTGTCACCACTGGTCGTGTAGGCGAGGTACATCCAGATGCCCAGGTAGTACATGACCTCGCAGGCCTGCCAGATCAGGAAGTCCCGCCAGCGCGGCCTGGCCAGCGCGGCGAGCGGGATCAGCCACAGCACGTACTGCGGCGAGTAGACCTTGTTGGTGACGATGAAAGCCGCCACCACCAGGAAGGCGAGCTGCGCGAAGCGCGGCCGGCGCGGAGCGGTCAGGGTCAGCCCCGCGATGCCGATGCAGGCCAGGATCATCAGCAGCGTTCCGTACGTGTTGACCGCATCGACCTCGAACTGCACGCCCGTGCGCTGGGTGACGATCAGCCAGAAGGATCCGAAGTCGACCTGCCGCTCCTGGCTGAAGCTGTAGAACTTCTTCCACCCCTCGGGGGCGAGCAGCATCACCGGAAGGTTCACGACCAGCCAGGCACTCGCCGCGCCCAGTACCGCCGTCCCGTACTCCCGGTACTTGCCCGCCCGCAGACACAGGAACAGCAAGGGCCCGAGCACCAGCGCCGGATAGAACTTGGCGGCCGTGGCGAGCCCGATGAGGATGCCGAAAGCCAGGGACCGTCCGCGCGACCACATCAGGATCGCTGCGGCAGTGAGGGCCACGGCGAACAGATCCCAGTTGATGGTGGCCGTGAGCGCGAATGCGGGCGCGAGGGCGACGAGCAGACCGTCCCAGGGACGGCGGCGGTGGGTTCGGGTGACGCAGACCGCGATGACGGCGGCACAGATCAGCAGCATCCCCGCATTGACCATCCAGTACATCTGCTCGCGGAATTGGACCGAGCCGCCGAAGGGCAGCGTCAGCCAGGCGGCAACCTGCATGAACAGGCCGGTGAGAACGGGGTACTCGAGGTACTCCATGTCACCGCTGAGCCGGTCGAAGTACGGAACGAGACCGTCCGCGAAACCGCGCCCGATGAAGAGGTGCGGGATGTCGGAGTAGCAGGCGTGCGTGTACTGCGAGCTGGCGCCACGGAACCACGCCCAGTCGTAGCAGGGCATCTTCTGCACCATGCCGAGCGCGAACATTCCGATCGCGACCAGCGCGATGACCCGCACGGGCGTGACCCGGCTGGTGCCGACCTGCGCGAACCGGCCCAGAGGGCCGCCGATCAGTTCGCTGCCGGCCGCCGCGACCTCGTCCCGCTGCGTGGGACGTACGACCGGCTGGCCCTGGTGCACGCTCGTCTTCTCTGAGGTCGGCATAGGGCACATCCTGCCGTACGCCGGGGCCGCCTCGTCCGGGCCTGTGGACAACATGGGCGAGGGCCGCCCCACCGGAGTCCTTCCTCCGGTGAAGCGGCCCTCGTGGCAGGTCCGCAGCGGCGTGCCTCAGCCCTCGGGACCTTCGAAGAAGCCGCCACCGTTGTTGCCGTTGCCCTGGGTGCCCCCGTTGTCGCCGCCTGCCGTGGGCGGTGACGGACTGGTGGTCACTCCGCCGTCGGTGGCACCGCCGTCGGTGGTGCCACCCGAGTCGGTACCGGTGGTGTCGCCTCCACCGTCCTGACCGCCGGTGGGGGGGCAGTTCCAGTCGAACCGGCCGCAGGAGTTGCTGGGCTCGGGCGACTCGGAGGGGGACTCCGAAGGCGACTCGGAGGGGGACTCCGAAGGCGACTCGGACGGCTCGGCCGGAGGCGCCGAACTGGGCGTGGGGCTCGGCTGGCCGCCACCGTAGACGGCTTCGGCGTCGAGAGGCTCGGGCTCCGGGAACGGGATCGCTTCCTGGTTCTTCAGAGCACCGGACATGTACTCCCGGAAGATCTCGGAGGGGAACGACGCACCGTGGATCTTCTGCTGGCCGCCCGTACCGAACATCTCGAGGAACTTGCGCTTCTTGTTCTCCGCGTTGTCGTCCATGCGGTACATGTCGATGGCCGTCGAAAGCTGCGGCGTGTAGCCCACGAACCAGGCCGACTTGTTGCCGTCGGTGGTACCGGTCTTGCCGGCGACCTGACGATCAGGGAGCCGGGCGTTCGTGCCGGTGCCCTTCTCGACGACATCCTTCAGGACATCGGTCACATTGCTCGAGATGGCGGACGAGAAGGCCGACTTGGCCCTGTCCTCGTGCTCGTAGACAGTGCTCCCGCTCTTGACGACCTTGGTCACGGAGTACGGGTCGCGCTGCTTGCCCTCGGCAGCGAAGGTGGCGTACGCCCCCGCCATCCGGATGGCACTCGGGTCGGAGATGCCGATGGAGAACGACGGAACGTTGGCCGCGACCAGGCTCTGCTCCCGCAGGCCCGCCTTGATCGCCGCCTGGCGGACATTGTCGATGCCGACATCCATGCCCAGCTGGACGAAGGGGGAGTTCGCCGAGTCGATCATGGCTTCACGCAGGGTGATGTCCTTGTACGACTTCTGGCCGTCGTTGGCCTGAAGCCACTCCTTGCCTTCCTCGTTGCGCCAGACGGTCCCGTCGTAGTTCTTGATCTTGAGCTTGTTGGCGCCGTTGTACTTGCTCTTGTCCGGGTCGACACGCGTACGGGTCTCCGCACCCTGATCCGCACCGAGCGAGGGATCGCGCACTCCGTCCTGCATCGCGGCGGCGAGTACGAAGGGCTTGAAGGTCGACCCGACCTGGGCACCCGTCTGGTCTGCGTTGTTGGTGAAGTGCTTGGTGGCGTTCTCACCACCGTAGATGGCGACGATCGCCCCGGTCTTGGGGTTCACCGAGGCGCCGCCGAACTGGACATGCGTGTCCTTCTCCGGGCGCTTCTTCGGATCGATGTTCTTCTTGTAGATCTTCTTGACGGAGTCCTCGAGCAGCTTGACCTTCGTCTTCTCGAAGGTCGTATGGATCTGGTAGCCGCCCTTGGTCAGCTCGTCGGCCGTGATGCCCCGGTCGTTGTTGTTGACGAAGTTCGCCTTGGCCAGGTCGATGAGATAACCGATCTGTCCGCCGAGCTGGGCGTTCTTCTTCGGCGGGTCTGGCCGGGGGAATTCCTGGAACGTCGCGCGCTTCGTAGCGTCGAGATGGCCGTCCTTGACCATCTCGTCGAGAATCCACTTCCAGCGCTTGGTCGCACGCGCAGTGTTGTTCTCGCGGGTGGCCTCGGGGTCGATCGCCGTGGCGCCGTCCGGGTCGTAGTACGTCGCACCCTTGAGGAGCGAAGCGAGGACGGCGCACTCGCTCGCGTTCAGCTGGGTCGCGTCCTTGTTGTAGTACGTACGCGCCGCGGCCTGGATCCCGTAGGCACCGCGACCGTAGTACGCCGTGTTCAGGTAGCCCGCCATGATCTCGGACTTGGTCAGGTCCGCGCCGACCCGGATGGAGATGAACAGCTCCTTGAACTTACGGCTCAGGGTCTGGTCCTGGGTAAGCCGCGTGTTCTTGACGTACTGCTGGGTGATGGTCGAGCCACCCTGGGTCTGGCCACCCCTGGCCATGTTGAAGAGGGCTCGCCCGATACCCATCGGGTCGACTCCCTTGTCCTGCCGGAAAGTCTTGTTCTCCGCCGAGATCACCGCGTTCTGCATGTCCTGGGGGATCTGCTCGATCGGGATGATCTGCCGGTTGACCTCACCACCGGTGGCGGCCATCTGCGAGCCGTCGGCCCAGTAGTAGACGTTGTTCTGCGCCTTCGAGGCGAGACTGGGGTTCGGGACCCCGACCATGGCGTAGGCGATGGTCCCCGCCGCCATCAGACTGCCGAGGAAGCCCAGGCACAGCCCCGTCGTGAGCTTCCACGACGGCACCCAGCGGCGCCAGCCGTACTTGTCGTGGCGGGGATAGTCGATCAGCCGCTTCTTCCCGGGGCTACCGCCCCAGTCACGGCCGCCCGGCCCACCGGGACCGCCGCCACCGCCGCGCCGGCCGCCTCCGTGGCCGCCGTAGCCGGCCGCACCGCCTTCGGCGGCTCTCCTGCGGCCACCACCGCCGCGCTGGGCAGCACGCCGCGCTTCGGCGCGCCCTCCGTACGAGGGCATCGGTTCCTGCCCGTACCCCTCGGAAGGGGATCCGGTGCTGGTGCCCCGGGGCGGGGCCGCGCGGCGGCCTGAGGGCTGCTGGGCGGCGCGCCTGGCCGCGGCACGTCCGCCACCCTGGGGCTGCGGCGGTTTGCGACGGTGCTCGCTCATCGAACGACTACTCCTCGGGCAGGCATGAACGCCTGGAAGCGGCAGTTGAGATCCGGTCCCCCCGAAATGAATACGGACCAGCCCGGCGACGGGCTCATCCGTGATGCATCCAGGATGACGACGCTTGGGGGCGTCACACGGTTCCCGGTGGTCTGCATGCCGCACAGACTACGCACGTCCGAAACGGACTTTGACGTGAAATTCACCTCAAAGAAGGCAACTCGATTGATGCGAATTGGGGATGTGACGCCGGTCACGATGGCCCCCCTTGTCGCAGCAGGACCACCGTTCTATCGTCTGGATGTATCGAGTCGATACATCAAAGCGGCATAGGAACCCGGGAAGGCGGAGGAGGCGGTCGATGAGCAGACGTTCCGGCATCCTCGAGTTCGCCGTTCTCGGGCTGCTCCGCGAAGCTCCCATGCACGGATACGAGCTGCGCAAGAGGCTCAATACGTCGCTGGGGATCTTCCGGGCCTTCAGTTACGGGACCCTCTATCCCTGCCTCAAGACGCTGGTCGCCAACGGCTGGTTGATGGAAGAGCCGGGCAGCGCCCCCGAGGATGCGCTGGCCGCCTCTCTCGCGGGACGTCGAGCCAAGATCGTCTACCGGCTGACCGCGGAAGGTAAGGAGCACTTCGAGGAGCTCCTGTCCCACACCGGCCCCGACACCTGGGAGGACGAGCACTTCGCCGCCCGCTTCGCTTTCTTCGGGCAGACGGAGCGCGAGGTGAGGATGCGAGTGCTCGAGGGCCGTCGCAGCCGGCTGGAGGAGCGGCTGGAGAAGATGCGCGCATCTCTCGCCCGGACACGTGAGCGCCTCGACGACTACACGCTTGAGCTGCAGCGACACGGCATGGAGTCCGTGGAGCGCGAGGTGCGCTGGCTGAACGAGCTCATCGAGAGCGAGCGGGCGGGGCGGGACCGGCGACGATCCCCTTCCTCCGGCGACAGCACTCAGCAGGACATTTCATCTGGAGAGACGGGCGGCCTGCCCCGGCACCGGGGCGATACGGCCCCGGAGGGGCGCCCCTCCGGGCACCCTGACCCGCCGGATCCGTCCGATGACACCACCAAGTGAGACCCCGCATCCACGCAGGGTCTCGTTCGAGAACAAACAGGGAGCAACCGGAATGGGTTCGGTTCGCGTAGCCATCGTCGGCGTGGGCAACTGCGCCGCCTCGCTGGTGCAGGGCGTCGAGTACTACAAGGACGCCGACCCGGCCGCCAAGGTGCCGGGCCTCATGCACGTCCAGTTCGGCGAGTACCACGTGCGGGACGTCGAGTTCGTGGCCGCCTTCGACGTCGACGCGAAGAAGGTCGGCCTCGACCTCGCGGACGCCATCGGTGCCAGCGAGAACAACACCATCAAGATCTGTGACGTGCCGTCCACGGGCGTGAAGGTCCAGCGTGGCCACACCCTCGACGGTCTGGGCAAGTACTACCGCGAGACCATCGAGGAGTCCGTCGAGGCCCCGGTCGACGTCGTCCAGATCCTCAAGGACAAGCAGGTCGACGTGCTCGTCTGCTACCTCCCGGTGGGTTCCGAGGACGCTGCGAAGTACTACGCGCAGTGCGCCATCGACGCCAAGGTCGCGTTCGTCAACGCCCTTCCGGTCTTCATCGCCGGCACGAAGGAGTGGGCGGACAAGTTCACCGAGGCCGGTGTTCCGATCGTCGGTGACGACATCAAGTCGCAGGTCGGCGCCACGATCACGCACCGCGTCATGGCGAAGCTCTTCGAGGACCGGGGTGTCATCCTGGACCGCACGATGCAGCTGAACGTCGGCGGCAACATGGACTTCAAGAACATGCTCGAGCGTGAGCGCCTGGAGTCCAAGAAGATCTCCAAGACGCAGGCCGTCACCTCCCAGATCCCCGACCGGGAGCTCGGCGAGAAGAACGTCCACATCGGTCCGTCGGACTACGTGGCGTGGCTCGACGACCGCAAGTGGGCGTACGTCCGTCTCGAGGGCCGCGCCTTCGGTGACGTCCCGCTGAACCTGGAGTACAAGCTCGAGGTCTGGGACTCCCCGAACTCGGCGGGTGTCATCATCGACGCCCTGCGCGCCGCGAAGATCGCCAAGGACCGCGGTATCGGTGGCCCGATCCTCTCCGCGTCCTCGTACTTCATGAAGTCCCCGCCGGTCCAGTACTTCGACGACGTGGCTCGCGAGAACGTCGAGAAGTTCATCAAGGGTGAAGTCGAGCGCTAGCGAGACAGGGGCGGCGCGCCGGCGGCACTGAGCGGCGCGCCGGCGGGACAGGGCGCCGGCCGGACAGGCCGGCGCCTGCTCGCAGGGCAGGGAGACACGCCCTCCCGAGCCGGACCGCATCGCACCGGCGCCGTTCCACTCGACATGTGGGTTTGCGGACTTCCGAGGGTCCCCGTGGCATCTGCCCGGGGGCCCTCTTCCTGTGTGACGCTTGCGCACATGCCTGTCGTACGTGATCTGCGCGTACTCCTGCGCCTGACGAACTTCCGCCGCCTGCTCGCGGTTCGACTGCTGTCCCAGTCGGCCGACGGGGTCTACCAGGTTGCACTCGCCGCGTACGTCGTCTTCTCACCCGAGAGACAGACCTCCCCGGCCGCGATCGCTTCTGCGATGGCCGTACTGCTGCTGCCCTACTCACTCGTCGGGCCCTTCGCCGGAGTCCTGCTGGACCACTGGCAGCGCCGTCAGGTCTTCCTCTACGGCAATGTCCTGCGGGCCCTGCTCGCCGCCGGCACTGCGGCATTGATCCTCGCTTCCGCCCCGAACTGGCTCTTCTATGTCTCCGCGCTCTCCGTCACAGCCATCAACCGCTTCATTCTGGCCGGGCTGTCCGCCTCGCTGCCACGCGTGGTCGATGAAGAGCGGCTCGTCATGGCCAACTCCCTCTCACCGACAGCGGGCACGCTCGCTGCGACCGCGGGCGCCGGGCTCGCCTTCGCTGTACGTGTGACGACCTCCGACTCCGACGCCGTGGTGGTCCTCCTGGGGGCCGCTCTCTATCTCGGCGCCGGGCTCGCGTCCCTGCGGATGAAGCGCACACTGCTCGGCCCTGATCCGGAACGGGTGCAACCCGAGCTGGCCGCCGCGGTGGCTTCAACGGCCCGCGGACTCCTGCACGGGCTGCACCATCTGGCGGAGCGGCGGACCGCTGCCCGGGCCCTTTGGGCGATGGCCGTGCTCCGCTTCTGCTACGGCGCGCTGACCGTCATGGTCCTGATGCTCTGCCGGTATGCATGGTCGAGCACGGAGTCGGAGGGACTGACTCTGCTCGGACTCGCCGTGGGCGTATCGGGGGCAGGCTTCCTCACGGCGGCCCTCATCACGCCCTGGGCAGTCGATCGCCTCGGACAGTACGGCTGGGTGGCGATGTGCGCGGGTCTGGCCGCAGCACTCGAACCGGCCCTGGGCCTGCCCTTCTCGCCCATCCCGATATTCATTGCCGCGTTCATCCTCGGCACCATCACCCAGGGAGCGAAGATCGCAACGGACACCATCGTGCAGACGTCCATCGACGATGCCTTCCGAGGCCGGGTGTTCTCTCTCTACGACGTGCTCTTCAACGTCGCCTTTGTCGGCGCGGCGGGCGTGGCAGCACTGATGCTCCCCCCGGACGGCAAGTCCGTATCGCTCGTCCTCTCGCTCTCGGCTCTGTACGCCATCGTCGCCGTCGCCATGACTCAATGGCGCGAGGGCTGATGTTTCACGTGAAACATCAGCCCTCGATCACCTTCGAGCCACGATGTTTCACGTGAAACATCGTCGGCTCTTCGGCCCATCGCCGAATCAGCCCTGCGTCGCCCACCATTCCTTGAGCGCTGCTACGGCTGCCTCGCGTTCCATCGGCCCATGCTCCAGACGTAGCTCCAGCATGGCCTTGTAAGCCTTACCGACCACCGGACCGGGACCCACGCCGAGGATCTCCATGATCTGATTCCCGTCGAGGTCCGGGCGGATCGAGTCGAGCTCTTCCTGCTCCTTGAGCTGGGCGATGCGCTCCTCGAGGCCGTCATACGCGCGCGACAGCGAGTTCGCCTTCCGCTTGTTCCGCGTGGTGCAGTCCGAACGGGTCAGCTTGTGCAGGCGCTCGAGCAGGGGACCCGCATCGCGCACATACCGGCGCACCGCAGAGTCGGTCCACTCCCCGGCGCCGTAACCATGGAAGCGCAGATGCAGCTCCACCAACCGCGAGATGTCCTTGACCATGTCATTCGAGTACTTGAGCGCCGTGAGCCGCTTCTTGGTCATCTTTGCGCCCACCACCTCGTGGTGGTGAAAGGAGACCCGGCCGTCCGATTCGAAGCGTCGGGTCTTCGGCTTGCCGATGTCGTGAAGCAGCGCAGACAGCCGCAGCACGAGGTCGGGGCCGTTCTCCTCCAGGTCCATGGCCTGGTCCAACACGGTCAGTGAGTGCTCGTACACATCCTTGTGACGGTGGTGCTCATCACTCTCCAGTCGCAGAGCCGGGAGCTCGGGGAGGAAGTGCTCCGCAAGTCCGGTGTCCGCCAGGAGCGCCAAGCCCTTCCTCGGGTTCGGAGAAAGAATCAGCTTGTTGAGCTCGTCACGGATTCGCTCGGCCGAGACGATCTCAATACGGTCCGCCATCTCCCTCATCGCGGTGACGACCTCGGGAGCCACGTCGAAGTCCAGCTGAGCGGCGAAGCGAGCCGCTCGCAGCATGCGCAGCGGATCGTCGGAGAAGGACTCCTCGGGGGTGCCGGGAGTGCGCAGCACCCGCTCAGCGAGGTCCTTCAGACCACCGTGCGGATCGATGAACTCCTTCTCCGGCAGAGCGACGGCCATCGCATTGACGGTGAAGTCGCGACGGATCAGATCGTCCTCGATGGACTCGCCGTAGGACACCTCGGGCTTGCGCGAGGTCCGGTCGTACGCCTCGGAGCGGTAGGTCGTGACCTCGATCTCAAAGCGCTGAACAGCGTCACCGACGCGGGCATCCTTCTGGCAGCCAACCGTGCCGAACGCGATCCCCACCTCCCACACCGAGTCCGCCCACGGCCTGACGATCTTCAGGACGTCCTCGGGCCGGGCATCGGTAGTGAAATCGAGATCATTGCCGAGCCGGCCGAGCAGCGCGTCCCGGACTGAGCCACCGACCAGGGCAAGGCTGAATCCGGCCTGCTGGAAACGGCGAGCTAGATCATCGGCGACGGGGGAAACTCGCAGCAGTTCGCTGACCGCGCGATGCTGCACCTGGCTCAGGGCAGCGGGGCTGTCTTCGTTGGCATTCGGCACAACAGAAAAGGGTACGTGCCCGCCCGCACCGTGGCTTCACCGTTTTCCCTACCCCCGCTGCTGTTCCGATCTTGTGGAGCAGTCCCCAGCACTTCATCACAGCGCACCTCGTTACCATGCCTGGACGCACCTAGTGCTGCGACCGGAAGGGTCTGCCGGGAATCCCCCGGCGTCCGGCGCGGTGCATCGCAAGGCGGAGGATCGCCCTCGTACTGGACGTACTCGGGTGATGCGACAACGCAGCGGGGTGCCGTACAGGCGTCGCGAGCCGGTGAACCTTTCCGGTGACAGCGCCAGCGACACCCACCAGCGCATCAGACGACAAGGGACGGACGAACGCGTGGCCGAGGCGGCAGAATTTCAGGGGATGGACATCTCTCCTGCCCGCCGGTGGCTGCGGCGCAGCGTCGCACTCATCGCGGGAGCACCCCTGCTCGCCGGCTTGCTGTACCTGCCGGCGGCCTCACCCGCGCATGCCGCCATGGATGCCGCCGACTCGAGCACCGTCGATGTGTCCCTGGACACACTGTCCCCCAGCGTTCCTGTGAAGGACGACACGCTGACCGTCACCGGCACCGTGACCAACAAGGGCAAGGAACCGGTCACGGAAGCGCAGGTTGATCTTCGCGTGGGACCGCACATGTCGGGCCGGGCCGAGATCGACGAGGCGTCCGAGCGAGGCAGCTACTCGCCGGGCAGCGATGGCGAGGAACTCGGTGTTCCTTACCGCGTGAAGCTCCCTGCGCTGGCCGCCGGAGTCAGTGAGGACTTCTCGCTGACCGTGCCGGTGAGCAAGCTCGGGCTCGACGAGGAGGGTGTGTACCAGCTCGGTGTGTCCCTCTCCGGACAGACCCGGAGCGAGCCGTACGACCAGGTCCTGGGCATGGAGCGCACGTTCCTGCCCTGGCAGCCTGAGGCTGTCGGGAAGAAGACCCAGCTCACCTTCATGTGGCCGTTGATCTCCACGACGCGTCTGTCCGCCGAGACCGGATCCGACGAGCAGCAGACTCCCGTCTTCGAGAACGACACCCTGGCGACGGAGCTCGCCCCCGGTGGGCGCCTCGAGGAGCTGGTCTCGCTCGGCAGCGAGCTGCCGGTGACCTGGGTGATCGATCCGGATCTTCTGTCCACGATCGATGCAATGACCCGGAACTACGAGATCAGAAACGGAACGGACACGATCCCGGGCCGGAATCAGGCTGTGGCCAAGAAGTGGCTGGATTCCCTCGAGAAGGCCGTCCAGGGACGCAAGGTCGTTGCACTGCCGTTCGCCGACCCCGACCTGGCGTCCCTCGCCCATCGCGGCAAGAACGTCCCGGGGTCACTCAGCCAGCTCCAGCCCGCCACCGCTGTGGCCGAGACGACGGTCGAGACCATCCTCCATGTGAAGCCGTCCACCGATTTCGCCTGGCCGGTGGACGGTGCGATCGATCCTTCGATCGTCGATGTGGGGACCTCGGCCGGAGCACACAAGATCATTGCCCGGAGTGACAGCCTCCGGGAGACCGGCTCGGTGTCCTACACGCCGTCCGCGGCTCGGCCCATCGGTGGAGGTACCAAGGCTGTCGTCGCGGACTACCGCCTTTCCACCGCCTTCCAGGGAGACATGACCAAGGCACGGAACTCGACCCTCGCAGTCCAGGAGTTCCTCGCGCAGACCTTGGCGCTCAACCTTCAGGCACCGAGCAAGCAGCGCAGCATCGTGGTCGCGCCGCAGCGGATGCCCTCGGCCTCCCAGGCTCAGACGATGGCGAGCGCCCTGCATGGCCTCGCCGGCCAACGCTGGACCGAGCCTCTCGACCTGGTTGCGGCGGCGGCCGCGAAGCCGGATCCCGATGCGACCACCGACGTGCCCGCCACCTCTCGGTACCCCGACGAGCTCCGCGCGCGGGAGCTCCCGGTCCAGACGTTCCAGGACATCAAGACCACCCAAGAGACTCTCGACAACTTCAAGGTCATCCTCACTGCGCCGGATCGCGTGGTGACCCCGTTCGGTAATGCGATCCACCGTGAGATGTCCACGTCGTGGCGGGGGAGGGCAAAGGATGCGGCAACCTATCGCAGTGGGGTCCAGAGCTTCCTGGAAGACCTCACCACCGAGGTGCAGCTGATCCAGAAGTCGGCTGTGACGCTCTCGGGACGCAGCGCGACGATCCCGGTGACGGTGCAGAACAAGCTGGTCCAAGGGGTCGACCACCTCGTGCTTCGGCTGAAGACATCGAACCCCACCCGTCTCAAGCTCGACGACGACAGAGATGTCGCCGAGCAGCAGATCAAGATCGAGGGCGGGCACAGCCAGTCCGTGAAGTTCGCCGCCGCGGCCAACGCCAACGGACCGGTCCAGGTGACGGCACAGCTGTACACCGAGGACGGCCGGCTCTACGGCGGCCCGATGACCTTCACCGTGAGGGTCTCCGAGATCACCCCGACCGTGATGCTTGTCATCGCGGGCGGCGTACTGTTGCTCGTCCTCGCCGGCGTCAGGATGTACACCCAGCGCAAGCGCGCTGCGGCACGCGAACCTGCCGCGGCGGACGACGAGGGCGACCGCCCCGAGCAGCCGAGTGACCCGACCCCTGACACCGGACCGGAAAGCGGGGAGCCGTCGGGCACGGGTGAGAAAGTGGATCGTTGAGCGATGTCATGGCCGGTCGGGCCGGGGACAATGAGGTGGGGTATCCATGAACGCGCCGTACGACGGTGACCATGGGGAGGGCGCGGAGGGCAATGCGCCGTCCCCGGGGTCTCAGTACCCCTCGCCCGGCCCACAGGCAGCCGAGCATTCGGCGACGGGTCATGTGCCGCCGGCGTCGCCCGAGACGGCGGACCCGTACGTCCAGGACGCCTATGTGCACGCCCCGTATCCCGCACAGGACCTCTCCGCTCAGGACCCCGTGTCGGAAGCGCTATACGACCGTGCCGCTCACCCTCCGCCACCGCCCGGCGCCCAGCAGCAACAGCAGCTGTACCAGCAGCCGCCCGTACAGCAGCACGCCCCGGACCCTCGGATCTGGGCTCAGACCCCGCCACCCGAGCCGGATGGTCCGTCGCGTCGTCTGCCCTATGGGGACGACACCCGTACGGTCCAGTTCACCGGGGTGGACGAGCTGGTGACCAAGGCAGGTGAGGACGAGCCGGAGCCGGATGCGTTCGCGCACCTGTACCGCGACCAGCAGGGTTCCGGTCAGCCTGCGGCCTCGTCCGAACCGGAACAGGTCTCCGCTCCGGCGCCGGCACCGCCCAAGAAGGCTGCCGGCCGGGCCTCGGGGCTCCTCAAGTCCAGCGCCTTGATGGCAGCCGGCACCCTGGTGTCGCGCCTCACGGGCTTCGTCCGCAGCCTGGTGATCACCGGCGCCCTGGGCGCCGCGCTGCTCGGTGACGCATTCACCGTCGCCTACACCCTGCCGACGATGATCTACATCCTCACGGTGGGTGGCGGCCTCAACTCGGTCTTCGTGCCGCAGCTCGTGCGCGCGATGAAGAACGACGAGGACGGCGGCGAGGCATACGCCAACCGGCTGCTGACCCTCGTCATGGTCGCCCTGGGCGTGATCGTCGTCATCGCCGTGTTCGGCGCGCCGCTGCTGATCGCGGCACTGTCGCCCACGATCGCAGGCGACCCGCCGGCGAACAGCGTCGCCGTCACCTTTGCCCGCTACTGCCTGCCCACGATCTTCTTCATGGGCGTGCATGTGGTGATGGGCCAAATCCTGAATGCCCGCGGAAAGTTCGGCGCGATGATGTGGACCCCGGTCCTCAACAACGTCGTCATGATCTTCACCTTCGGGCTGTTCATCTGGGTGTACGGCACGTCCGCCGAGTCCCAGATGACGGTGCAGACGATCCCTCCGGAGGGCGTGCGGCTGCTGGGCATCGGCACCCTGCTGGGACTGACCGTCCAGGGACTGGCGATGATCCCCTACCTGCGGGAGACCGGTTTCCGGTTCCGCCCCCGCTTCGACTGGAAGGGCCACGGACTCGGCAAGACCGTCAGGCTGGCCAAGTGGACCGTCCTGTTCGTCCTGGCCAATCAGGCCGGTGTACTGGTGGTCACCCAGCTCTCCACCGCTGCCGGTGCGGCTTCCGGCAAGGACGGAGCGGGATTCCTCGCGTACTCCAACGCGCAGCTCATCTGGGGCATGCCGCAAGCGATCATCACGGTGTCGGTCATGGCGGCTCTGCTGCCGCGCATTTCCAGGGCCGCCCATGACGACGACCCCGGTGCCGTTCGCGACGACATCTCCCAGGGCCTGCGGAACTCAGCGGTCGCCATCGTCCCGGTCGCCTTCTCGTTCCTGGCGCTGGGCGTGCCGATGTGCACCCTGCTGTACGCGTCCGCCGGTACCGGCGCCGCCCGCTCCATGGGGTTCATCCTGATGGCGTTCGGACTCGGCCTGATCCCCTACTCGGTGCAATACGTCGTCCTGCGCGGCTTCTACGCCTACGAGGACACGCGAACGCCGTTCTACAACACCGTGATCGTGGCGCTCGTGAACGCTGCCGCATCGGCCGCCTGCTACTTCGTCCTGCCCGCCCAGTGGGCCGTGGTGGGCATGGCGGCCTCGTACGGCCTCGCCTACGCCGTCGGTGTGGGTGTCGCCTGGCGTCGGCTGCGCAATCGGCTGGGCGGCGATCTGGACGGGTCCCACGTGGTGCGAACCTATGCCCGGCTCTGCCTGGCATCCCTCCCGGCGGCGCTGGCAGGAGGCGCACTGGGCTTCTTCCTGCTGAGGACGCTCGGTGAGGGTGCCTTCGGATCACTTGTCGCACTGACGGCGGGCGGAGTGGTACTGCTAGGCGTGTTCTTCCTGGCCGCGAAGAAAATGCGGATCGAAGAGCTCAACGCCCTGGTCGGCATGGTCCGCGGACGTCTCGGGCGCTAGAACACTCACTTCGCGCACAACCATCGTCCACCACTGTGTGTCGTGCATAGCGCCGGACTGTGGGCACAATTGGCATGGCTGTTGGATATGGCGCAACGGATGGGGAGGCAGGGAACGACGGTGGCGGAACGTAGCACGGCTGCCGTCGACGTGGCCGACAACAGCGGTGAGAACCCGCTGACCGCCAAGGCGGGCAAGGCCACGACCGACGGGGTGGCGGAAGCCGACGAGACGGCGGAGAAGAGCGCCGACGACACGGACAGCGAGCACAAGGACAGCGAACAGCCCACCATCAGGACGCCCGAACTGCACAGCGGCCACAAGCTCGCCAGACGCTACCGCCTGGAAGAGTGCGTCACCCGTCTGGACGGATTCAGCAGCTGGCGTGCGGTCGACGAGAAACTGCGCCGGGCCGTCGGCGTGCACATCCTTCCCGCCGATCATCCACGGGCCCGCTCGGTTCTTGCTGCCGCACGCTCCTCGGCACTTCTCGGTGACCCGCGGTTTGTACAGGTCCTCGACGCTGTCGAGGAGGACGAACTGGTCTACGTCGTCCATGAGTGGCTTCCTGATGCCACTGAGCTCACGGCACTCCTGGCTGCTGGTCCGATGGAGGCGCACGACGCCTATCAACTGGTCAGCCAGCTGTCCCAGGCCATGGCTGCAGCTCATCGCGAGGGCCTGGCCCATTTGCGCCTCACGCCCAACGCGGTCCTGCGCAGCTCGACCGGCCAGTACCGCATCCGCGGCCTGGCCGTGAACGCCGCGCTGCGCGGAATCAGCGCCGACCTCCCGCAGCGAACCGACACCGAAGCGATCGGCGCTCTCCTCTACGCGGCGCTGACGCAGCGCTGGCCCTACGAGAGCGACGCGTATGGCCTCTCAGGGCTGCCCAAGGGTGTCGGCCTCATCGCCCCCGACCAGGTGCGGGCAGGCGTCCATCGCGGCCTGTCCGAGCTGGCCATGCGTGCCCTGGTCAATGACGGGGCCACCGCGTCCCGCCAGGAGCCGCCCTGCACGACTCCGGACGAGCTGGCCAAGGCTGTCTCGGCGATCCCGCGCATTCGTCCGCCGGAGCCGACCTTCGCGCCGCCTCCCGAGTACCAGCGCACCACGTACCAGCAGGGCACCTACGGGCGTAGCCCGAGCCACGCCGGCCCTGCGGCCGCCCAGCCCGTCGTGCCCCCGCCCGCCCCGCTGGAGAGCCGCACCGGAAAGGTGCTCAAGTGGGCCGTGGCTGCGTTGCTCATCGCCGCCCTGGGCCTCGGTAGCTGGCAGGTCGCCGACAAGCTGCTGGACAACCGGAACCCTTCCGGGAACGACCCCAAGAACCCGAGCCAGTCCGCGGGAGGCGACGGCAAGGACGACAAGCCACCCGCCGATCCGGGGAAACCGCTGAGGATCAGCGGTGCGGCGGAGTTCATGCCCAGCGGTACCGGCATCCAAGAAGAAGACGTACCGCTGGCAGTGGACGGCAAGAGCGACACTGCCTGGGTCACGCCCGAGTACCGGGGCTATCCGAACTTCGGAAACCTGCCCCAGCGCAAGGACGGCAGCGGCATAGTCGTTGATCTGGGTTCGGTGCAGACCGTCAGAGGGTTCGACATCGCCATGTCCACCGGTGGACAGACGATAGAGGTGCTCGCCGCGGACGAGAACGCATCCAACCCGACGTCCCTCGGCGACTTCTCACAACGACTCAGCCAGACCGAGAAGGTCGGCGACCAGGTGAAGACGACGCTGGAGCGCCCCCTGCGCACCCGTTACGTACTGGTCCACCTGACCGAGCTTCCCTCGGACGGCTCATCGGACAGGTACAGGGGCGGTATCTCGGAGATCAACATTCTCGGCTGATGCGTGTGCAGGGGCCGGCCCACCGCTGCCGGCGGGTTCTCGGTGGTGCCTCCAGTGCTTTCCCGGAGGCACCGCCCGGCGGGGCGCAATCGGCGACGTCTCCGCCATGGCTACTCCGCGCTCGCGCTCAGGGGGAGCACCTCGTTCGCCGGTCTGCGTTGGGCCGGGCGGGACGATCGAGGCCGTCGCTGTTCCCTTCCGTCATCACATGCTGGACGTCGGTTTCGGTGTCACGGCCAGGAGGGGCGTACCCATCGTCCTCACCTCGGTGAACGCGTACCGTATCCCTGGGAGGGAAGGCGGCGATGGAGGACCACACGCTCGGCAACGTAAGTGACCAGGATTTGCTGGCCCGGCACGTCGCCGGTGATCCCGACGCCTTCGGTGAGCTGGTGCGCCGCCACCGTGACCGGCTCTGGGCGGTTGCACTCCGCACCCTCGGTGACCGTGAGGAGGCGGCCGACGCCGTCCAGGACGCGCTCGTCTCGGCTTTCCGAGCCGCGCATACGTTCCGTGGTCAGTCCGCGGTGACGACTTGGCTTCATCGCATCACCGTCAACGCATGTCTCGACCGAGCGCGTAAGGCTGCCTACCGCAAGACATCCCCCGTCGACGACACCGAGCGGCTGGAACAGCTGCTTGAGCCGCACGAGTCCGCCGAGGCACCTGCTGAGCGCCAGGATCTCCATCGTGAACTCCTTGCTGCACTGGCCACGCTCCCGGCCGATCAGCGGGCCGCACTGGTCCTGGTCGATATGCAGGGATACCCGGTGGCGGAGGCGGCACGAGTGCTCGACGTTCCCACCGGCACGGTGAAAAGCCGCTGCGCACGCGGTCGAGCACGACTGCTTCCCATGCTCACTCATCTACGCGAGGACACCGGGGAAAACTCCAGTCACGACCGGGGAAGGAACCGGACGCCGGGGCCATCCGTCCCACCGGCGTCGGGAGCAAGAGATACAGGATCAAGTGATCCTGCTGCGGTGAAGGGCGGAGGTGGGCGCGCGTGACCTCCACGACTGGCAAGGCTGAGCACCCGGACGTCTCAGAGATCTCCGATCTCACCGAGGGTCTTCTTTCACCGTCCCGTCAGGCCGCCGTCAGCGAGCATCTGGCCGACTGCCCCCTGTGTGCCGACGTACGGGCCTCCCTGGACGAGATCCGCGGCCTCCTGGGCACGCTCCCGGGACCGACTCGCATGCCCGCCGACATCGCGGAACGCATCGATGCGGCACTGGCAGCCGAAGCACCGCCCATTGCTGCCACTGCGGACGAGGAGCCGGCCGATGTTTCACGTGAAACATCGGCGACGCCGAGCGAGACCACACCTGTGGACCGCCCTTCCGGGCGCCCGCGCGCGGCCACGGGTCCCGGCCGGAGTCGCCCTCCCCGTCGCCGCCGCAGGGCTGTTCTCGGGGCAGCCTTCGGTGCAGCTGCCATCGGGATGAGCGTGCTGCTCCTCCAGTCGGTCGGCAACGGAGGAAACGGAGCACAGAATGCCGAGAGCGACCTCAGAGCCTCGGATACCGCGTCCGAGTTCTCGGAGAGCGGGCTCCAGGCGCGTGTAAGCACCCTGCTGGCGGCCGGCGAGGCGCCCCGGGACGCCTCGCCGGGCGGAACGAAGCCTGCACCCCGCATGGAGAAGGAATCCTCCGTCGGTATCGAGGCCAGCCCCAATGCTCCGTTGCACACGCCGAGCACCCCTGTACCTGCCTGCGTCCAAAAGGGCACCGGCCGGACCGATCGAGCTCTCGCGGTCGAGCAGGGCACGTACGCGGGTACCAGGGCGTACCTCCTCGTGCTGCCCCACTCCAGCGACAGCGCTCAGGTCCAGGCATATGTGATCGATGCGACGTGTGTCGACACGGCACCGGAGGGTAAGGGCGAGCTCCTGCTGACACATGCCTACCCTCGCCCCTGATTGCCGCCGTGCCGGTCGGACACCGCGGGAATGCAAGCCCCGTAGGATCCGTTGGGTGGGGTGAGAGTCGTTGACCCGGCCCCAGTAGGCAGTAGGCAGTCTGCAGAGACGAGGAAGAAACCCGTGAGCGACGTCCGTAATGTGATCATCATCGGCTCCGGGCCGGCCGGCTACACCGCTGCGCTGTACACCGCGCGAGCATCGCTGAAGCCGCTGGTGTTCGAGGGCGCTGTCACCGCCGGCGGTGCGTTGATGAACACCACCGAGGTGGAGAACTTCCCCGGATTCCGCGACGGCATCATGGGGCCCGAGCTGATGGACAACATGCGGGCGCAGGCCGAGCGTTTCGGTGCCGAGCTTGTCCCCGACGACGTCATCGCCGTGGACCTCAACGGTGAGATCAAGACGGTCACGGACACTGCAGGTACCGTCCACCGGGCCAAGGCCGTCATCGTCACCACCGGCTCCCAGCACCGCAAGCTCGGTCTGCCGAACGAGGACGCCCTCTCGGGACGAGGCGTCTCCTGGTGTGCGACGTGCGACGGGTTCTTCTTCAAGGACCAGGACATCGCCGTTGTCGGCGGCGGCGACACCGCGATGGAGGAGGCGACCTTCCTCTCGCGCTTCGCGAAGTCCGTCACCGTCGTCCACCGTCGCGACAGCCTGCGTGCGTCGAAGGCGATGCAGGAGCGTGCTTTCGCCGACCCGAAGATCAAGTTCGCCTGGGACAGCGAGGTGGCCGAGATCCACGGCGAGCCGAAGCTCGCCGGTCTCACGCTTCGCAACACGAAGACCGGCGAGACCTCCGAACTGCCCGTCACCGGTCTTTTCATCGCTGTCGGCCATGACCCGCGTACCGAACTCTTCAAGGGCCAGCTGGATCTCGACGAAGAGGGTTACCTGAAGGTCGACGCGCCTTCGACCCGCACCAACCTGCGTGGCGTCTTCGCCGCCGGCGACGTGGTTGACCACACGTATCGGCAGGCCATTACCGCCGCCGGTACGGGTTGCTCCGCAGCACTGGACGCCGAGCGTTTCCTCGCCGCACTGGCCGACGACGAGAAGGCCGCAGCCGCAGTCACGGTCTGACCCAACGCCCTCTCAACGACCCCACACCCCACACCCCTGCAAGTGAAGGAGGCCGCCGTGGCCCTGAAGACTGTGACCGACGCCAACTTCGACGATGAAGTCCTGAAGAGCGACAAGCCCGTTCTCGTCGACTTCTGGGCCGAATGGTGCGGTCCGTGCCGCCAGATCGCCCCGTCGCTGGAGGCTATCGCTGCTGAGCACGGCGACAAGATCGAGATCGTGAAGCTCAACATCGACCAGAACCCGGCCACGGCCGCCAAGTACGGCGTGATGTCCATTCCGACTCTGAACGTGTACCAGAACGGTGAGGTCGCCCAGACCATCGTCGGTGCCAAGCCCAAGGCCATGCTGCTGCGGGAGCTGGACCCCTTCATCGGCGACGAGGTTGCCCAAGCCTGACGCTGCGGCGCTTCGTTTCACGTGAAACATGAATGGGCCGACCCTGGGGGTCGGCCCATTCGTCGTCTCGCGATATGCGGGAAGCAAGCAGGACAGTGCTGATCACAGTGGCCGAAGCGCCGGCTCCTTCTGCACGGCTCCCAGAAGCCGGTCGAGTGCCAACTCCACGTCTTCCTTCCACGAGAGCGTGGTGCGCAGCTCCAGCCGCAGTCTGGGGTGTGCCGGGTGAGGACGGACCGTCTTGAAGCCGACCGCCAGGAGATGGTCTGCGGGCAGCACACAGGCCGGCTCGGTCCACCGGGCATCCCCGAACGCCTCGATGGCCTTGAACCCCCGACGAAGCAGATCCTTGGCCACGGTCTGCACCATCACCCGGCCAAGCCCCTGTCCCTGGTACCCAGGCATGATCAAGGCAGTCATCAGCTGCACGGCGTCCGGCGATACAGGGCTCGTGGGAAAGGCCGTGGATCGCGGCACATAGGCAGGTGGCGCATAGAGCACGAACCCGACGGGGACCTCGTCGACATAGACGACACGGCCACACGATCCCCACTCCAGCAAGACAGCGGAGATCCAGGCTTCCTTCTCCAGCTCTGGTTTACCCGCTCTTACTGCTGCTTCTCCGCTGACGGGATCAAGCTCCCAGAACACACACGCTCGACAGCGCTTGGGGAGGTCTGGAAGGTTGTCCAAGGTGAGCGGTACGAGCCGACGCCCCATGAAGGCTGCTCCTCACTTCCTTCTACTGCCGCGCCAAGGGCAGCAGACAACGTGCTCCGTTCCCGGAGCAGGCTGCCGATGAATCCGCCGACCGCGCCAATGCCCAGGCCTGCTGTCAGTAGCCGGCTGCGGCTCACCGATCGCATGGCTCGCCTTCCTCTGAGATGGGTAAAGGTGGATGCGCCATACCAGAACGCATCGTATCCACCCAGCGAGGACACGCCTACCGTGAGACGGCAAAGGGCGGACCGTGTTCCGCCGAGTGCCGGACACGATCCGCCCTGATGACTGTACGGAGGACTCAGACCTCGTCGTCGTCCGGCGCCTCCTCGGCGAGCCCCTTCTCCATGACCCGCCCCTCTCCCGGGGCGAGGGTGCCGAGAATACGGTCCAGATCCTCGATCGAGGCAAACTCGACGACGATCTTTCCCTTCTTCTGACCGAGGTCGACCTTCACCCGGGTTTCGAAGCGGTCCGACAAGCGGGACGCCAGATCGCTGAGCACCGGTGAGAGGCGGGCACCGGCACGGGGACCCTTGGCCTTGGGAGCGCTTATGGGCCGTGACCCCATCAAGGTCACGATCTCCTCGACGGCACGCACGGAGAGCCCCTCGGCCACAATGCGGTGGGCCAGCCGGTCCTGCTCTTCGGAGTCCTCCACGGAGAGCAGAGCCCGGGCATGACCGGCGGAGAGAACGCCGGCAGCGACACGGCGCTGCACGGGGGGTGAAAGACGGAGCAGGCGAAGCGTGTTGGAGACCTGCGGACGCGAGCGACCGATCCGGTCGGCGAGCTGGTCGTGCGTGCAGCTGAAGTCCTTGAGCAACTGGTCGTAGGCGGCCGCCTCTTCCAGAGGGTTCAGCTGCGCCCGGTGAAGGTTCTCCAGGAGGGCGTCGAGAAGGAGCTTCTCGTCCTCCGTTGCCCGCACGATCGCAGGAATGCGGTCGAGTCCCGCTTCACGGCAGGCCCGCCAACGACGCTCACCCATGATGAGCTCATAGCGGTCGGGGCCCAGTTGCCTGACAACCACGGGCTGGAGGAGGCCGACCTCCTTGATGGACGTGACCAGTTCGGCGAGCGCATCTTCGTCAAAGACCTCGCGCGGCTGTCGAGGATTCGGAGTGATGGCGTCCAGCGGCACCTCGGCGAAGTGCGCCACGGCGGGGGACACATACTCCGGCGCCGCCTCCGGCTCCGGGTCTGCAGATCGGGGCTCGGTCGACGGTCCCGGCAGCGTGGCCAGCTTGGCGGCAGCCACACCCCGTTGCGCCGTGAGAACAGGGCCCGTTCCCGAGGCCGGTGAGCCCGTTCCGTCCGAGGACGCCGGCCGCTCCTGCGGAGCGCCCGGGATCAGCGCATTGAGCCCACGCCCCAACCCTCTACGTCGCTCGCTCACTGGATCCCCTCCGACATGCTCTGCTGGTTGTTCTGGCTGACCACATGTGCGGCCTGGGCCTCGTAATGGATCCCTACTCCCCGCAGCGCGATCTCGCGCGCGGCCTCAAGATACGACAGCGAGCCGCTGGAACCCGGGTCGTAGGTGAGGACAGTCTGCCCGTAGCTGGGCGCCTCCGAGATACGCACGGACCGCGGAATGCTCGTCCGGAGCACCTCGTCACCGAAGTGGCTGCGGACCTCCTCCGCCACCTGCGAGGCCAGTCTGGTCCGACCGTCGTACATGGTGAGCAGGATCGTCGACACATGCAACGCCGGGTTCAGGTGGCCGCGTACCAGGTCCACGTTGCGCAGCAGCTGCCCCAGGCCCTCGAGCGCGTAGTACTCGCACTGGATGGGGATCAGCACTTCGGCACCGGCGACCAGTGCGTTCACTGTCAGCAGGCCGAGGGAAGGCGGGCAGTCGATGAGGATGTAATCCAGCGGCTGCTCATACGACTGAATCGCCCGCTGCAGTCGGCTCTCCCGCGCCACCAAAGACACCAGCTCGATCTCCGCACCGGCGAGATCGATGGTGGCAGGGGCACAGAAGAGACCTTCGACGTCCGGGACGGGCTGGACCACGTCGGAGAGCGGCTTGCTCTCCACGAGGACGTCATAGATCGATGGGACCTCGGCGTGATGGTCGATCCCCAGCGCCGTGGAGGCGTTGCCCTGTGGATCCAGGTCAATCACCAGAACACGGGCACCGTGCAGTGCCAGCGAAGCGGCAAGGTTGACCGTTGTGGTCGTCTTGCCGACTCCGCCCTTCTGGTTGGCGACCACCATGACGCGTGTCTGCTCAGGTCGGGGGAGACCCTCACCGGCACGGCCCAGAGCCTCCACCGCCAATTGGGCAGCGCGACCAATGGGGGTGTCGTCCATCGGCGGCGGTGTTTCACGTGAAACATCCTCCCCCGCGGACTCGGTACGGGGACCAGGGACCGGATCGGTCATCGGTCCCGCGATGTTGGCGTCGGACCGCAAGGATTCACTCTCCTCGACTTCAGGCTCGCAATGAGCAGAGCCTGCCATGCTTTCGGGGTCGTGAACCAGCGAGGCCGGTGGTTCTGTGGAGAATTCCACCTCTGTGGACAAGTCCGTAGCCCTTGCGAGGGGCTTGCGGTCACGCGGTGTGGCAGCGCGACCGCGACTGATGATTCCCTGCAGCAGTGAGCGACGTTTCACGTGAAACACGATGCACGCGCCACAGGGTCACATCGTTACGACACTCCGAAATGCGTACGTACGGGGATACAGGCCGCCGACGGGTCGGCAAGCTCGACGATGAAACAGCAGGACCTCAGCGGCGTCGGCGGTTGCGTCCAGTGCTGGCAGCCTTGGCCCGCTTCGCCGCAAAGCGCACTCCACCAGGACTTTCCCCGACCTCGACCCGCACCACCGTGGACAGCGGATCAACGATCCCTTCCCCGACATGCAGGATCGAGGTCTCCACCACACCAAGCTTGCTCAAGGCCGCCCGAGCGCCACCGATCTCCTCCTCTGCGGTGTCCCCCTTCAGCGCCAGCATCTCGCCGTAAGGACGCAGCAGCGGCACACCCCATCCGGCCAACCGGTCCAGCGGAGCCACCGCTCGCGCTGTCACCACATGAACCGGGGGCAGCTTCCCCAGCACCTCTTCCGCCCGGCCACGCACCACCGTGACATGGTCCAGCCCCAGCAGCTCGACGACTTCCTGGAGGAAATTGGTGCGGCGCAGCAGCGGCTCGAGGAGTGTGATCTTGAGATCCGGACGAACGAGAGCCAGCGGAATACCGGGCAGGCCCGCGCCGGACCCGACGTCGCAGACCGTGACACCTTCGGGCACGACTTCCGAGAGCACGGCACAGTTCAGCAGATGCCGCTCCCACAACCGGGGCACCTCACGAGGGCCGATCAGGCCTCGCTTGACTCCCGCATCCGCGAGCAGCTCCGCGTATCGGACAGCTTCGGGGAAGAACTCACCGAAGACCGTTCGCGCCTCTTGGGGCGCTTGGGGAAGCTCTGCTGCCTCCGTCACCGGAACCGTCCTTCCGTACCGCACTACCGCGCTGTGGTGGCTGACTTACAGGCTGACAAAAACCGGCCCCGCCTGCGAAACAGACGGGGCCGACAGAACAACGAAGATCAGGCCGGGAGCACGACGACGAAGCGCTGGGGCTCCTCGCCCTCGGACTCACTGCGCAGACCGGCTGCCGCGACCGCGTCGTGCACAACCTTGCGCTCGAACGGGGTCATCGGCTTCAGCTTCACCGGCTCACCGGTGTTCTTGACCTCGTCCGCGGCCTTGGCCCCGAGCTCGGCGAGCTCGGCACGCTTCTTGGCACGGAAGCCGGCGATGTCCAGCATCAGCCTGCTGCGGTCACCGGTCTCCCGGTGCACTGCGAGCCGCGTCAGCTCCTGAAGCGCCTCGAGCACCTCGCCGTCCCGGCCCACGAGCTTCTGAAGATCACGGCTGCCCGCTTCACTGATGATCGAGACCGCGGCCCGGTCCGCCTCGACGTCCATGTCGATGTCGCCGTCGAGATCGGCGATGTCGAGCAGGCCCTCGAGATAATCAGCGGCGATCTCCCCCTCCTGCTCCAAGCGGGTCAGGGTGTCGCCACCCTCAGCGGCGGCGGAGGTGGTGCCTTCCGTCACGGATGGACTCCTTCTTACTTCTTGGACGACGGGTGCTTGGGCCGCTGCTGGCCCTTGCGCTGTCCGGACTTGGCTTGGCGGGCGGAACCGGGGGCGGTCTTGCCCGCCGGCTTCGGCTTGGTGTCCTGCGGCTCGTCGTGCTTTTCCAGCGACGGCTTTGCCGTGGAGTCCTGCTGAGCAGTCGACTGGCGCTGGGCCTTGGTCTGGCGCTTGGGCTGCTGGCGCCGTGCGGCGGAGCCGTTCTCGTCCTCGGCAGTGACGGAGTCGCTCTTGGTCACACTGCCGTCGGCCTGGGCTACGAAACCGGCCTTGGCCAGGCCCGTGATGAACCGGCGCTCGTTCTCATTGCGGTCCGAGCCCTTCGCGACGATGGCCTGGACGACATTGCGCTTGCGGCGGCCGCGCACATCACCGTGAGCACCAACGCCCTTCAGCAGACGCTGCAGATAGGCGTCCTGAGCCTTGGAGCCCGGGGTCGGGTTCTGGTTGATCACGTACATCTGCTGGCCCATCGTCCACACGTTGGTGGTCAGCCAGTAGACGAGAACACCGACCGGGAAGTTGATGCCCATGACGGCGAAGATCACCGGGAAGATGTACATCAGCATCTTCTGCTGCTGCATGTAGGGCGTCTTGACCGAGAGGTCGACGTTCTTCTGCATCAGCTGGCGCTGCGTGTAGAACTGCGACGCCGACATCAGGACGATCATGACCGCGGTAACGACGCGGACATCGGTCAGCGAAGCGTGGAGCGCCGCGACCTTCTCCTGGGAGTCCGTGAACTTCGCGGCGATCGGGGCGCCGAAGATCTCTGCCTGTCGTGCGCTGTCCACCAGAGTCTGGTTGAGCACGCCGATCGTCTTGCCCGAGGCGATGTTGCTCAGCACGTGGTAGAGCGCGAAGAAGAACGGGGACTGCGCCAGGATCGGCAAGCACGAGGACAGCGGGTTGGTACCCGTGTCCTTGTACAGCTTCATCATCTCTTCGGACTGGCGCTGCCGGTCGTTCTTGTAGCGCTCCTGGATCGCCTTCATCTTCGGCTGGAGCGCCTGCATGTTCCGCATCGATTTGATCTGCTTCACAAAAAGCGGGATCAGACAGATACGGATCAGAACCACCAGGGACACGATGGACAGTCCCCAGGCCCAGCCCGTGTCAGGGCCGAAGACCGCTCCGTACAGCGAGTGGAACTGGACGATGATCCAGGAGACGGGTGTGGTGATAAAGCTGAAGAGACTTGCAATCGTGTCCACTAATCAGGCTCCTTGAGCATTGGGCGAGGTCTCTGCGGCCGGGCTGGTCTCAAGAGGTGGCCCGCCCTTGCCACCGCGCAGGCGATCACGCAGCAGCTCGTGCCAACGAGGTCGTTTTCGGGGAGGGACATGGTCCACACCGCCGGGCGACCACGGGTTGCACCGCAGAATGCGCCAGGCGGTCAGGGCAGTGCCCTTCACCGCGCCATGCCGGTCGATGGCTGTATATCCGTAGTGAGAACACGACGGGTAGTACCTGCAGACGGGTCCCAGCAGCGGGCTGATCGTCCACTGGTACAGCTTGATCAGAGCCAGCAGCGGGTACTTCATCGCGTGCCCCCTCCCAGCAGCCGCTGGAGAGCGGCGTCCAGGTCTCGGGCCAGCTGTGCATGGTCGGCGTCGCCCGCTCCGGGCAGCGCCCGTACGACCACCAGGCTACCGGGGGGCAGCTCGGGCAGTCGTTCGCGTATCAGGTGGCGCAGTCTCCGCTTCACCTGGTTGCGAGTGACCGCACCACCTACTGCCTTGCTCACGACGAAACCCGCACGTGTCTGGGGAGCGCTCTCCCCAGGCGCGTGCGGGTTCGTTGCACCGCTGCGTAGATGGACGACGAGCAGAGGGCGTCCAGCCCTGCGTCCTCGCCGTACCGCGATCGCGAAGTCCTCGCGCCGCCTCAGCCGATTATCGGAAGGCAGCACGTCATGACCTGTCGCGATCAGGCGGACAGGTTGGCGCGACCCTTGCTGCGGCGGTTCGCCAGGATGGCGCGACCGGCACGGGTACGCATGCGCAGGCGGAAACCGTGGGTCTTCGCGCGACGACGGTTGTTCGGCTGGAAGGTGCGCTTGCTCACTCGGGGGCTCCAGTAATGAATCGTGTGGTGGCGGGGCATCGCCTGGCTGTCACCGTGCGCCCACGAGTAGCTCGCAATACGCCCGAGTGCACCGCTTCACGATCACTGATCGTGATCTTTGCCCATCGGAGGCAGGCGGCAGCAGCCATCGACAACTCGACCTGGTTACGGTACGCGCGGCTACGCCATTCGGTCAAACCAGGAGCACGGCGGGCCTCTCTGTACACAGGCTGTGGACAACAACTTGAACCGCGCGGGTCGCCCTGACTACCGTGGCTGAACTCGAATTCCTTTCCTACCCGCCTGCCGGGCCTGACCGACCCGTCCCGAGAACCACACATTCGTGGGACCTGTGAGAGAGCGTGCCTTGTGGCTGACGTACCTGCCGATCTTGCCGCAGTGTGGCCACGAGTGCTGGAGCAACTCCTAGGAGACGGCCAGCAGAGCATCGAGCCCAAGGACAAACAGTGGATCGAGCGGTGTCAGCCGCTCGCGCTGGTGGCCGACACCGCCCTTCTCGCCGTCCCCAACGAATGGGGCAAGCGGGTGCTCGAGGGCCGGCTGGCCCCGCTGATCAGTGACACCCTCAGCCGTGAGTGCGGTCGCCCGATCCGTATCGCGATCACCGTCGACGACTCGGCCGCCGAGCCTCCCGGCCCACCGGCGCCTCCCGTACAACAGCACTCCCGCTACCCGGGTCCACAGCACGACGAGCAGCGTCAGAACGACGCCTACGAGGGCTACGGGCACCGGCCCACGGGCGGCGACGGACTGCCGTCCGTCCGCCCCGCCTACCCCGAGTACCAGCAGCAGCGCCCGGAGCCCGGAGCGTGGCCGCGTACCCAGGAGGACCTGTCCTGGCAGCAGCAGCACCTCGGCGGGTTCCAGGAGCGCGATCCGTACGCCACTGCCCACACCCAGCAGCCGCAGCACGACTACCGGTCGCCGATGCCGGGTCGCGGTCCGTACGACCAGCAGCGCTCGGAGCGACACGACCTCCAGGAGCCGGCTCCCCCGCGGCACGGCGGTCCGCCGCCCGGGGGAGCAACCGGCCGTGGCGCACCCGGCGGTGGTGGCGCCCCGGGCCCCTTGGGAGCACAGCCCGCACCGGCCCCCGGCCCGGGTGAGCCGCATGCCCGGCTGAATCCCAAGTACCTCTTCGACACCTTTGTCATCGGCGCGTCGAACCGCTTCGCCCACGCAGCGGCCGTCGCAGTGGCCGAGGCCCCGGCGAAGGCGTACAACCCCCTCTTCATCTACGGGGAGTCGGGCCTCGGCAAGACCCACCTGCTGCACGCCATCGGGCACTACGCGCGGAGCCTCTATCCCGGGACGCGCGTTCGGTACGTGAGCTCGGAGGAGTTCACCAACGAGTTCATCAACTCCATCCGCGACGGCAAGGGCGACGCGTTCCGCAAGCGCTACCGGGATGTGGACATCCTGCTCGTCGACGACATCCAGTTCCTCGCGAGCAAGGAGTCGACGCAGGAGGAGTTCTTCCACACGTTCAATACGCTCCACAACGCGAACAAGCAGATCGTGCTGTCCTCGGACCGGCCGCCCAAGCAGCTGATGACTCTCGAGGACCGGCTGCGGAACCGCTTCGAGTGGGGTCTGACCACGGACGTGCAGCCGCCCGAACTGGAGACGCGGATCGCGATCCTCCGCAAGAAGGCCGTGCAGGAGCAGCTCAACGCCCCCCCGGAGGTACTGGAGTTCATCGCCTCCCGGATCTCCCGCAACATCCGGGAGCTCGAGGGCGCTCTGATCCGGGTCACGGCGTTCGCGAGTCTCAACAGGCAGCCCGTCGACCTCGGTCTCACCGAGATCGTGCTCAAGGATCTGATTCCCGGCGGTGAGGACAGCGCTCCGGAGATCACCGCGGGCGCGATCATGGCGGCGACCGCCGACTACTTCGGGCTGACGGTGGAGGACCTCTGCGGGTCCTCGCGCAGTCGGGTGCTGGTCACGGCACGCCAGATCGCGATGTACCTCTGCCGAGAGCTCACGGATCTGTCGCTGCCGAAGATCGGTGCCCAGTTCGGCGGCCGTGACCACACGACGGTGATGCACGCGGACCGGAAGATCCGCGCGCTCATGGCCGAACGGCGCTCGATCTACAACCAGGTGACCGAGCTCACCAACCGCATCAAGAACGGCTGACACGGGCCGGCCCGGAGCAGCCCCGCCGGCCCGGGCGAACCCTACGCAGACACCGGCGCGCGGCGGCCCAGGCCGCCGCAGGCTGTGCACAGAGCGCAGAAGGGCGCCCCCGGAGATCTCTCCGAGGGCGCCCTTCTGCGTTCCGGGGCCGCCTTCGGGCCGTCATCGGGCGCTCGGACTGCCACCGGCCCGCCCTGGGCTGTTCGAATACATACCGCTGCGAGGCTGTTCTCCACAGATATCCGGGTGATCTTCCGTCCACAGCCTGGGGACTGCAGAGTTGTCCAGAATGCCTCCACAGGGACGGTTGCTGAGAACCCATCACACGAGGTCAGCCGGTTGTGGATTTGTGGCCAACTGCGCTCCACAGACTGTGGACAGAAAACTCGTCCACAGGGCTGGAACGGGGTTGTCCCCACCCGGCCCACAGGCTTGGCCCTGTTGCCCACAGCTTCTCCACACCGCTGTCCACTGTTCGGCAACGAAACACCCGGGATCACCGGACCGAGTGAAAGGCGTCACACCAAGGCGCTGGGTTGGGCTGTGGGGAACCTGGGTAAGGCTGGGGACAGCACTGGGGAGAAGTCCCTGTGTCCTGTGCATCGGGTGTGCAGAACTTTCGGGCGTCCACAGAAAGCCCGGGTTGTCCACTGCCCCCGCCCACAGGGCCGGTGGACAAAAAATCGGGCCTGACCTGCGTGGATGGCGTTATCCACGGTTTCCACAGGCCCTACTACTACTCCCACTCAGAGTTACCGGGGAATTCGCTTCGAAGAGGGCCCTGTGCACAACTCGTCGCCGGAGCTCTGGCCCACGCTTGTCTCGACTTGACCCCGAGCCGCACCGAGTGTCGGTGCCGTGCGTCAGACTGGTCTCCGGCATCGGCCCCGGCTCAGACCGGGAGCGCCCGTGCCGACGACGAAGGCCAGAGGGCGAGCGAGCAAACAGCAGGAGGCGGTTCCGGTGAAGATCCGGGTGGAGCGCGATGTACTCGCGGAGGCGGTGGCCTGGGTGGCCAGGAGCCTCCCGGCCCGTCCGCCGGCGCCCGTTCTCGCGGGCCTTCTTCTGAAGGCGGAGGACGGCGTTCTCAGCTTCTCCAGCTTCGACTACGAGGTCTCGGCGCGGGTCTCGGTCGAGGCGGAGGTCGAGGAGGACGGGACGGTGCTCGTCTCCGGCCGCCTCCTCGCCGACATCTGCCGCGCCCTCCCCAACCGGCCGGTGGAGATTTCCACAGACGGTGTCCGGGCGACCGTGGTCTGCGGCTCCTCGCGCTTCACTCTCCACACACTGCCTGTGGAGGAATACCCGGCCCTGCCGCAGATGCCGACCGCGACCGGCACGGTCCCCGGTGAGGTCTTCGCCTCCGCCGCCGCCCAGGTCGCCATCGCCGCCGGTCGCGACGACACGCTGCCCGTTCTCACCGGTGTCCGGATCGAGATCGAGGGCGACACCGTCACCCTGGCCTCCACCGACCGCTACCGCTTCGCCGTCCGCGAGTTCCTGTGGAAGCCCGAGTCGCCGGACGCCTCCGCGGTGGCCCTGGTGCCCGCGAAGACCCTGCTGGACACCGCCAAGGCGCTGACCAGTGGAGACACGGTCACGCTCGCCCTCTCCGGCTCCGGGGCGGGCGAAGGCCTGATCGGTTTCGAGGGCGCCGGGCGCCGCACCACCACCCGGCTCCTCGAAGGCGACCTGCCGAAGTACCGGACGCTCTTCCCCACCGAGTTCAACTCGATCGCGGTGATCGAGACCGCCCCGTTCGTCGAAGCCGTCAAGCGCGTCGCCCTCGTCGCCGAGCGGAACACCCCGGTCCGGCTCAGCTTCGAGCAGGGTGTGCTGATCCTGGAGGCCGGCTCCAGCGACGACGCACAGGCTGTGGAGCGTGTGGACGCGCAGCTGGAGGGTGACGACATCTCCATCGCGTTCAACCCGACGTTCCTGCTGGACGGCCTGAGCGCCATCGACTCCCCGGTGGCCCAGCTCTCCTTCACCACCTCCACCAAGCCCGCGCTGCTCAGCGGCAAGCCGGCGATGGACGCGGAGGCTGACGAGGCGTACAAGTACCTGATCATGCCGGTGCGGCTGAGCGGCTGAGCAGCCTCCTCCGGGGTGGGTGAGGCCCCGTCGCATGAGCGGCTGACCCCACAGGTGTGCACCCGTGTCCGGGCGTAGGCTCGGACACGGGTAGAACTGCACACGACTTAAAGGATTTCTCTGATGGAGCTCGGTCTCGTCGGCCTCGGCAAGATGGGCGGCAACATGCGCGAGCGCATCCGCCGCGCAGGCCACACCGTGATCGGTTACGACCGCAACCCGGACCTCGCCGACGTCCCCAGCCTCGAGGAGCTGGTGGCCAAGCTCAAGGGTCCTCGCGTCGTGTGGGTGATGGTCCCCGCGGGCGCTGCGACCCAGTCGACCGTCGATGAGCTGGCTGCCCTCCTGTCCCCCGGCGACATCGTCGTGGACGGTGGCAACTCGCGCTGGACGGACGACGAGAGGCATGCCGTCGAACTGGGCATCAAGGGCATCGGTTTCGTCGACTGCGGGGTGTCCGGCGGCGTCTGGGGCCTGGAGAACGGCTATGCGCTGATGTACGGCGGCCATGAGGACCACGTGGCCAGGGTTCAGCCGATCTTCGACGCGCTCAAGCCCGAGGGTGAGTTCGGCGCGGTGCACGCCGGCAAGGTCGGTGCAGGCCACTTTGCGAAGATGGTCCACAACGGCATCGAGTACGCCATGATGCAGGCCTACGCCGAGGGCTGGGAGCTGCTGGAGAAGGTCGACTCGGTCACGGACGTCCGCGAAGTCTTCCGGTCCTGGCAGGAGGGCACGGTCATCCGTTCCTGGCTGCTCGACCTGGCGGTCAACGCGCTGGACGAGGACGAGCACCTGGAAAAGCTGCGCGGTTATGCACAGGACTCCGGCGAAGGCCGCTGGACTGTGGAAGCCGCGATCGACAACGCCGTGCCGCTGCCGGCGATCACGGCCTCCCTGTTCGCGCGGTTCGCGTCCCGGCAGGACGACTCCCCGCAGATGAAGATGATCGCCGCCCTGCGGAATCAGTTCGGCGGGCACGCGGTCGAGAGCAAGAAGTAATCCACAGGCTGTTGGCAGGAAGAGGCTGTTGGTGAAGCCTGCCGGGAGCAGTAAGCGGTAAGCCGGGGGAGGTCGGCGTTCCACATGCATGTCACGCATCTGTCGCTGGCCGACTTCCGCTCGTACGCCCGGGCCGAGGTCCCTCTCGACCCGGGCGTCACCGCGTTCGTGGGTCCGAACGGGCAGGGCAAGACGAATCTCGTCGAGGCCGTGGGCTATCTCGCGACCCTCGGCAGTCACCGGGTCGCCTCGGATGCACCGCTGGTCAGGACGGGTGCGGAGCGGGCGGTCATTCGCGCGGCCGTCACTCAGGGGGAGCGGTCCCAGCTGATTGAGCTGGAGCTCAACCCGGGAAAGGCGAACCGGGCCCGGATCAACCGATCGTCGCAGGTCAAGCCGCGGGACGTGCTCGGGATCGTGCGCACGGTGCTGTTCGCCCCCGAGGATCTGGCGCTGGTGAAGGGCGATCCGGGCGAGCGCCGGCGCTTCCTGGACGAGCTGATCACGGCGCGTGCACCACGGATGGCGGGGGTTCGCTCGGACTACGAGCGGGTGCTCAAGCAGCGCAATACGCTGCTGAAGTCGGCGGCGATGGCGCGGCGGCACGGCGGGCGGTCGATGGACCTTTCGACGCTGGATGTGTGGGACCAGCATCTGGCACGGGCGGGGGCGGAGCTGCTGGCCCGGCGGCTGGAGCTGATCGCGACACTGCAGCCGCTCGCCGACAAGGCGTACGAGCAGCTGGCGCCCGGGGGCGGTCCGGTCGCCCTGGACTACCGGGGATCGGCGGGTGCCGGGGCCCATGGACGTGAGGAACTGTACGAACAGCTGCTCGCTGCACTGGCGGACGTGCGCAAGCAGGAGATCGAGCGGGGCGTCACGCTTGTCGGGCCGCACCGTGACGATCTTCAGCTCGGGCTGGGCGAGCTGCCTGCGAAGGGATACGCGAGCCACGGTGAGTCCTGGTCCTACGCGCTGGCGCTGAGGCTCGCCTCGTACGACCTGCTGAGGGCCGAGGGCAATGAGCCCGTCCTCGTGCTCGACGATGTCTTCGCGGAGCTGGACGCCCGGCGGCGGGAGCGGCTGGCGGAGCTGGTGGCACCGGGCGAGCAGGTGCTGGTGACCGCGGCGGTGGACGAGGACGTTCCGGCGGTTCTGAGGGGTGCCCGGTACGCCGTCGAGGACGGGGCGGTGGAACGCGCATGACCGACAACGAGATCCCGTTGCCGTCGGGCGCATCTGTGCCGTCGAGCCCGCCTGCCGAACCGTCCGGTGTCGACCTGGCGCGGGTCGCGCTGCGTGCGGCCAAGGAACAGGCGCGGGCTCGAGGTGCGGCGGCGCAGGAGAAACGGCAGGCCAGGCGGGGTGGCGGTCTGCGTTCCGGAGCACGGGCCGACGGCAGGGATCCATTGCCGCTGGGCGCCGCGATCAACCGGCTGATCACGGAGCGGGGCTGGGAGACGCCCGCGGCGGTGGGCGGAGTGATGGGCCGCTGGCCGCAGATCGTGGGCGAGGACCTGGCGAAGCACTGCATACCGCTGCGCTACGACGAGGACCCGGAGGATCGGGTGCTGACGGTGCAGTGCGACTCGACCGCGTGGGCGACGCAGCTGCGGCTGCTGGCTCCGAGGCTGGTGGCCCGGCTGAACGAGGACCTCGGCCACGGGACGGTCCGGCTGATCAAGGTGCTCGGCCCCGGTGGACCGGCGCGCCGGTTCGGTCCGCTCCGGGCCCCGGGCAGCGTGGGGCCGGGCGACACATACGGCTGACGTATCCACGTCGGCCCCGCTCTCAGCCGCCCTGCACCGGCGCTGCCGGCAGGCCCGGCACCGGATGACCTGCGCACCGCCGGTGGCGCACGCACTCGTCCCACGGCTCCGCAGCTCCCGCACCACCCCCGGAGCGTGAGCCGGGGAACGGGAACCGTGCCGCCCGGCCGGCCCGCCGCCCGGTCTTCCGCCGACGTGTGAAGGCGCGGCCGAACCGCGCCCCCGCCCACACCTCGACACCACCGAAACTCACGTGACTCATGAGGCGTCCCTCACCGTAGCCGGAGGTTGACAGGCCGAAGCGCTCAATGCCCGCGTGAGCCTCTTGGAGCCCCTTCCTGGATATGGGGAGTCGGTAGGCGCCCGTTGAGGGCGGCACATGCGGACTCAGGTACCGGCAAACCCCCATTCGTGTCGGCGGTACCGGTAGACTGGTAGGTAATCCCGCCCGACGGGCGGGACCCGTCGATTAATGCCGAACGACGCAGCCGCTCCCGGTAGCCCGGAGAACGGCTTGTGCTGTGCCAGAAAGGGCGCTTCGTGGCCGATTCCGGCAATCCCAACGAGAACACCCCGTCCACTGCCGCCGAGGGGAACGGCGAGGTCACCGCCTCGTACGACGCCAGCGCGATCACCGTCCTCGAGGGTCTGGACGCGGTCCGCAAGCGCCCCGGCATGTACATCGGCTCGACCGGTGAGCGGGGACTGCACCACCTTGTTCAGGAAGTCGTCGACAACTCCGTCGACGAGGCCCTCGCCGGCCACGCGGACACGATCGACGTGACGATCCTGGCCGACGGCGGCGTGCGCGTCGTCGACAACGGCCGCGGCATCCCCGTGGACATCCACCCTGTCGAGAAGAAGCCCGCCGTCGAGGTCGTGCTGACGGTCCTGCACGCGGGCGGCAAGTTCGGCGGCGGCGGCTACGCCGTGTCCGGCGGTCTGCACGGCGTGGGTGTCTCCGTCGTCAACGCGCTGTCCACCAAGGTCTCCGTCGACATCAAGCGCGACGGCTACCGCTGGACGCAGGACTACAAGCTCGGCGTCCCGACGGCCCCCCTCGCCAAGCACGAGGCGGTCGAGGACTCAGGCACCTCGGTGACGTTCTGGGCGGACCCGGACGTCTTCGAGACCACCGAGTACTCGTTCGAGACGCTCTCCCGTCGCTTCCAGGAGATGGCCTTCCTCAACAAGGGCCTGACGCTGACGCTGACGGACGAGCGCGAGTCGGCCAAGGCGACGATGAACGCCGACGACCCCGACGCCGAGGCGGCCGAGGAACAGCCGGCCAGGACGGTGACGTACTTCTACGAGGGCGGCATCGTCGACTTCGTGAAGTACCTCAACTCCCGCAAGGGCGAGTTGATCCACCCGACCGTGATCGACGTGGAGGCCGAGGACAAGGAGCGGCTGCTCTCGGTCGAGATCGCGATGCAGTGGAACTCCCAGTACACCGAGGGCGTGTACTCCTTCGCGAACACCATCCACACGCACGAGGGCGGTACCCACGAGGAGGGCTTCCGCGCAGCGCTGACGGGTCTGGTGAACCGCTACGCCCGTGACAAGAAGCTGCTCCGCGAGAAGGACGACAACCTCTCCGGCGAGGACATCCGCGAGGGCCTGACGGCGATCATCTCGGTCAAGCTGGGCGAGCCGCAGTTCGAGGGTCAGACCAAGACCAAGCTGGGCAACACCGAGGCCAAGACCTTCGTGCAGAAGGTCGTCCACGAGCACCTGACCGACTGGTTCGACCGCAACCCGAACGAGGCGGCGGACATCGTCCGCAAGTCGATCCAGGCGGCCACGGCCCGTGTCGCCGCCCGCAAGGCGCGCGACCTGACCCGCCGCAAGGGCCTGCTGGAGTCGGCGTCCCTGCCCGGCAAGCTGAGCGACTGCCAGTCGAACGACCCCACCAAGTGCGAGATCTTCATCGTCGAGGGTGACTCCGCCGGTGGCTCGGCCAAGTCCGGCAGGAACCCGATGTACCAGGCCATCCTGCCCATCCGCGGCAAGATCCTGAACGTCGAGAAGGCGCGGATCGACAAGATCCTGCAGAACACCGAGGTGCAGGCGCTGATCTCGGCCTTCGGCACCGGGGTCCACGAGGACTTCGACATCGAGAAGCTCCGCTATCACAAGATCATCCTGATGGCGGACGCCGACGTCGACGGTCAGCACATCAACACCCTGCTGCTGACGTTCCTGTTCCGCTTCATGCGCCCGCTGGTCGAGGCCGGGCACGTCTTCCTCTCCCGCCCGCCGCTCTACAAGATCAAGTGGGGCCGGGACGACTTCGAGTACGCGTACTCGGACCGGGAGCGGGACGCCCTGGTCGAGCTCGGCAAGCAGGCCGGCAAGCGGATCAAGGAGGACTCGATCCAGCGCTTCAAGGGCCTCGGCGAGATGAACGCCGAGGAACTGCGCGTCACCACCATGGACCAGGAGCACCGGGTGCTCGGCCAGGTCACGCTGGACGACGCGGCGCAGGCCGACGATCTGTTCTCGGTGCTCATGGGTGAGGACGTCGAGGCCCGGCGTTCGTTCATCCAGCGCAATGCCAAGGACGTCCGCTTCCTCGACATCTGAGTCGGTCTCAGCTGACCGCACGAAAGGACCGAAGACCAGCAATGGCCGACGAGAACACCCCCGCGACCACCGGAACCGAAGAGGAAGGGCCGCAGCTGCGGATCGAGCCCGTCGGGCTCGAGACCGAGATGCAGCGTTCCTATCTCGACTACGCGATGTCCGTCATCGTCTCCCGAGCGCTGCCGGACGTGAGGGACGGCCTCAAGCCCGTCCACCGCCGCGTTCTGTACGCGATGTACGACGGCGGCTACCGGCCCGAGAAGGGCTTCTACAAGTGCGCCCGTGTCGTCGGTGACGTCATGGGTACGTACCACCCGCACGGTGACTCCTCCATCTACGACGCGCTGGTACGTCTCGCCCAGCCGTGGTCGATGCGGATGCCCCTGGTCGACTCCAACGGCAACTTCGGTTCCCCGGGCAACGACCCGGCCGCCGCCATGCGGTACACCGAGTGCAAGATGATGCCGCAGTCGATGGAGATGCTGCGGGACATCGACGAGGAGACCGTCGACTTCCAGGACAACTACGACGGCCGCAATCAGGAGCCGACGGTCCTGCCGGCGCGTTTCCCCAACCTGCTGGTCAACGGCAGCGCCGGCATCGCGGTCGGTATGGCGACCAACATCCCGCCGCACAATCTGCGCGAGGTCGCGGCCGGTGCCCAGTGGGCGCTGGAGCACCCGGAGGCCACCCACGAGGAGCTCCTCGACGCGCTGATCGAGCGGATCAAGGGCCCGGATTTCCCGACCGGTGCGCTGGTCGTGGGCCGCAAGGGCATCGAGGAGGCGTACCGCACCGGGCGCGGCTCCATCACGATGCGTGCGGTCGTGGAGGTCGAGGAGATCCAGAACCGGCAGTGCCTGGTGGTCACCGAGCTTCCGTACCAGGTCAACCCGGACAACCTCGCCCAGAAGATCGCCGACCTCGTCAAGGACGGCAAGGTCGGCGGTATCGCCGACGTCCGGGACGAGACCTCCTCCCGCACCGGCCAGCGCCTCGTCATCGTGCTCAAGCGCGACGCCGTGGCCAAGGTCGTCCTCAACAACCTCTACAAGCACACCGATCTGCAGACGAACTTCGGCGCCAACATGCTGGCGCTCGTCGACGGTGTGCCTCGCACGCTCTCGCTCGACGCCTTCATCCGCCACTGGGTGACGCACCAGATCGAGGTCATCGTCCGGCGGACGAAGTTCCGCCTGCGCAAGGCCGAGGAGCGCGCCCACATCCTGCGTGGTCTGCTCAAGGCGCTCGACGCCATCGACGAGGTCATCGCGCTGATCCGGCGCAGTGACACGGTCGAGGTCGCGCGTGAGGGCCTGATGGGTCTGCTGGAGATCGACGAGATCCAGGCGAACGCCATCCTGGAGATGCAGCTGCGCCGGCTGGCCGCCCTCGAGCGCCAGAAGATCGTGCAGGAGCACGACGAGCTGCAGGCGAAGATCAACGAGTACAACGCGATCCTCGCCTCCCCGGAGAAGCAGCGCGGAATCGTCAGCGAGGAGCTGGCCGTCATCGTCGAGAAGTTCGGCGACGACCGGCGCTCCAAGCTGGTCCCCTTCGACGGTGACATGTCCATCGAGGACCTGATTGCCGAGGAGGACATCGTCGTCACCATCACGCGTGGTGGCTACATCAAGCGGACCAAGACCGAGGACTACCGCTCGCAGAAGCGCGGCGGCAAGGGCGTGCGCGGCACGAAACTGAAGCAGGACGACATCGTCGACCACTTCTTCGTCTCCACGACGCACCACTGGCTGCTGTTCTTCACCAACAAGGGCCGGGTGTACCGGGCCAAGGCGTACGAGCTGCCGGACGCCGGCCGGGAGGCCCGTGGCCAGCACGTGGCCAACCTGCTGGCGTTCCAGCCGGACGAGCAGATCGCCGAGATCCTGGCGATCCGCGACTACGAGGCGGCGCCGTACCTGGTGCTCGCCACGAAGGCCGGCCTGGTGAAGAAGACCCCGCTGAAGGACTACGACTCGCCCCGCTCCGGCGGTGTCATCGCCATCAACCTCCGGGAGACCGAGGCCGGCGGCGACGACGAGCTGATCGGCGCCGAGCTCGTGTCGGCGGAGGACGATCTGCTGCTCATCAGCAAGAAGGCGCAGTCGATCCGCTTCACTGCAACGGACGAGGCCCTGCGGCCCATGGGACGCGCAACGTCCGGCGTGAAGGGAATGAGCTTCCGCGAGGGCGACGAGCTGCTGTCGATGAATGTGGTGCGGCCCGGTACTTTCGTGTTCACTGCCACTGACGGTGGATACGCCAAGCGGACCGCCGTCGACGAGTACCGCGTCCAGGGTCGCGGCGGCCTCGGGATCAAGGCCGCCAAGATCGTGGAGGACCGTGGTTCGCTCGTGGGCGCGCTGGTGGTCGAGGAGACCGATGAGATCCTTGCCATCACGCTCTCCGGCGGTGTGATTCGTACGCGAGTCAACGAAGTCAGGGAGACGGGCCGTGACACCATGGGCGTCCAATTGATCAACCTAAACAAGCGCGACGCCGTGGTCGGCATCGCTCGTAACGCCGAGGCCGGTCGTGAGGCCGAAGAGGTCGAAGGGGCCGGAGAGGTCGAGGACGGAGTCGTGGCCGAGGCCATCGAGTCCGCCGGGACCGGCGAGGGTACGGACCCCTCGACCGGGGAGCACGAGGAGTAGAGCGTGAGTGGAGCCACGGGCGCCGGTTCGGCCGCTGCCGGAGCTGCTGGATCGAACGGCGCCCCTGGCTCCGCCACGGATTCCCAGGGCGGGGGCACCTCGGCCGAAGGCAGGGGGATTACGGTGACGGAAACAGGGGGACCGCAGCCCCCGCACAGGACCTACGGCGGGGAGCAGCCGGTGCAGCAGCAGGGAACGCAGCCATACCACCCGCCCGAGGCGTACCCCTCGCCCCAGGGCACCGCAGGCACCCAGGGCGGCCAGCAGCGCCCCGCTCAGCCGGCCCAGGCAGCACCGACCGGTGCGCAGCCCGCGGCCGCCTCCGCAGTGCGCCGGCCGCGCACCGGCGCAACCACCCAGCCCCGGACGCGCAAGGCGCGGCTGAGGGTGGCCAAGGCGGACCCGTGGTCCGTGATGAAGGTGAGCTTCCTGCTCTCCATCGCGCTGGGCATCTGCACGGTCGTCGCGTCCGCGGTGCTGTGGATGGTCATGGACGCGATGGGCGTCTTCTCGACGGTCGGCGGCACGATCAGCGAGGCGACCGGGTCGAGCGACGGCAACGGTTTCGATCTGCAGTCGTTCCTCTCGCTGCCGCGCGTGCTGATCTTCACCTCGGTGATTGCGGTCATCGATGTGGTGCTGGCCACAGCGCTCGCGACGCTCGGCGCCTTCATCTACAACCTCTCCGCGGGGTTCGTGGGCGGTGTCGAGCTGACGCTCGCGGAGGACGAGTAGGCGAAGGGCAGGGGGGTAGGTAACCGATTTTGGGACTGCCCCCGACGTGCGCTAACCTTCAGGGGTCAGCGCGCAGCGCGGCGGGGCTATAGCTCAGTTGGTTAGAGCGCATCCCTGATAAGGATGAGGCCACAGGTTCAAATCCTGTTAGCCCCACCGGTTCGAAGACCCCCGACCGATCATGGTCGGGGGTCTTTGGCATCTCCGGCCGGCATTCCGGCCGAAGTCGATGAGCGGATCTTGCGGAAGGTCCACGAGCGTGGCCGCAGCCTCTCGCCGGTCGTCGTCCACAACGTGTGCGTGGCTGGTAGGGCTTCTCGGTGGGCGGTCGGGCTGGCGTCGGCCTTCACCGGTCGGGACGGCGATCGCGGCGCCGGACCGCCGGTCCATGCGGAGCATCGGTTCGATCCGGTTCCTTCACCCGGCCGGGAGGATGTCCGATCCGGTGCATGGCATCAAAATTGACGTTGTCCACGGTTTTCTGCCGGATCGGAGACAGCCATGAGGGACCTCAAGTTTGAGCAGAAGCGCTCGCTGTCACGCCTTGAGGCGGCTGAACAGCTCATGGCGCTCGCAGCCGCCCTGAGGCAAGGCGGGGACGTCGAACTGGATCTCGGCCCCGGGAGGCTGAGCCTGCGGATCCCCGACGACCTTCGCAGCGAGATCGAGGTCGAGGTCGGTGGCGGGGAGGTCGAGCTGGAGATCGAGTTCACGTGGCCGACCGCACCGACCCGGGCAGCGCCCGCACGGACGGCGGCAGGCACGGAAGAGGCCCCGAGGAGGCGGAAGAGTGTGCCCGCCAAGCCCAGGCGGACCAGCGCCGGCACCGGCAGGAGTGCGAAGCGGTCCGCAACGAAGACGCCGTAGGCCGGGGCGGTCGGTGGCGTCCGGCCCCTGCTGTCCGCCGCCGCTGTTGCCTGCCCTCACCCCCCGTTGTCCTCCGGCGCAGGAGAGCCTGCCCGAGTGCAGCCGACAGTTGACGGCCGCTGTCAGCGCCGTCGCCGCCGCCCCTGTCCCGTGGTGTGCAGGCAGCGAGCCCGGGTCCCGTCTTTCCCGGCCCGGCGATCCGCGTCTTCGTGGGCCATGGGGCCCCGGAGTGCCATGGTGGAGCCGATTCCTCGTTGCGGGGGCGGGAGTTGGCACGTCTCCGCGCAGTGCTGGGCGGGGGCTCAGGTCACCGATCGGTATCGATCGGTGTGTATAGTCGATCGCCAGAAGTCCTCAAACGTCAAGGAAAGACGAGGTCGCGCGGTGAAGAAGCTTCTCCTGGTCGCACTGGCCGCCATCGGCGGGCTCCTCGTGTACCGCCAGATCCAGGCGGATCGCGCCGAGCAGGATCTGTGGACGGAGGCGACCGACTCCGTGCCCGCAGGTTCGGGTGTGTGAGACGCAAACAAGTTTGAGCAACAGAGCCCCGGCCGCCGATGCGGCCGGGGCTCTGTGCTGCTCGCGGGAGCCGTACCCGCGGGTGCCGCCTGTTGCTCGACCGTGACACCGGGACCCTTGAGTTCACCTAAGCAAATCACTAGCTTGCAAAAGCAAATGATGGGCTTAGGTGAAGGGGGACCGGGTGAAGGTACGAATGCGGCGCCGTGCGGGGACGGCGGTCGTCATCGGTGGGGCACTGTTCGCCCTGGCCGCGGGGCCACTGCCGGCCATGGCGGCCACCGGAGCGTCCGCGGCCCAAGGGGCACCGGACGCGACGGCCACGTACTCGACCGCCACGCGTGGGGACGGGCGAAGCGGCCTGGTGATGGTGCTCGACTCCTCCGGCTCGATGGCCGACGACGACGGATCTGGACGCACCCGCATGGAAGTCGCGCGCCAGGCCGTCGGCACCGTCGTGGACGCACTCCCCGAGGGCCATCCCACCGGCCTGCGGGTCTACGGAGCGGACCGGCCCCGGGGATGCACCGACACCCGTCTGGTCCAGCCCGTGGAGGCGCTCGACCGAGGCGCCGTGAAGGAGGCCGTGGCGTCCCTGCGGCCCAAGGGGGACACCCCGATCGGCCTGTCGCTCCAGAAGGCGGCCCAGGATCTTCCCGAGCCTCCCGGCGGGGCCGTCGGCACACGCACGATCCTGCTGATCTCGGACGGCGACGACAACTGCGGTGCGCCCGAGCCCTGCGCCGTCGCCGAACAGCTCTCCGGCGACGGCATCGGGCTGCGCATCGACACCGTCGGCTTCCAGGTACGCGGCACGGCGCGCGAACAGCTCGAGTGCATCGCCGAGGCCGGCAACGGGCGCTACTACGACGCACCCGACGCCGAGGCGCTGGCGCGTCAGCTGCAGCGCTCCGCGCAGCTGTCCGCGGACGGCTACCGATTCCGGGGCGATCAGGTCGAGGGCACGCCGGAACGCCGCGGGGCGCCCGCGCTGGTGCCGGGGCAGTATCTGGACACCATAGGGCCGGGGGAGCAACGGCACTATGCCGTCGACATGGACGCCGTCTCCACCGTGAACTTCTCCGCGACCGCGGTGCCGCAACCGGGGGCGGCGGTCGACACCTTCGACGGACTGCGGACCATGATCGCCTACGCCACCGACAACTCCGAGGGCTCCTGCGAGTCGAGCACCGAGCGCTTCCTCCAGCGGGAGGGTGCGACACCACTGACCTCGGCAGTGGCCCGCGTCCCGAGCGAGCAGGGCTTCAAGAGCTGTGACAAGGCGGGGCGTTACTGGTTGGTGGTCGAGCGGGAGAGCAAGAGCGGCTCCGACGCCGCCAGGTGGCCACTGGAGCTGACGTACGGCGTTGAGAAGCCGCTCGCACGGGGGATCACACCGGCCGAGTCGCAGCCCGAGTACGGAAAGGGCGACAAGGACGCCGCCCTCCCGCTGGGCGACCCGAGGGACGTGGCCGGCGGCACCGGATTCAACGATGCCAGGGAGCTCGCTCCGGGCGTGTGGCGCGACCGGGTGCTGCCCTCGCAGACGCTCTGGTACAAGGTGCCAGTGGGCTGGGGCCAGCAGCTCCGCTACGACGTCGAGTTCGCCAACGAACCGACGCTGAGGAATGGTTCGTCGCAGCTGTCGTACGGCGCCACCGAGGTGTTCACACCGGCACGGGCACCGGTCGGCGGCGGCACCGGCGAGTTCATCCCGCAAGCGGTCTACAACGGGCGCCCGTCCGCACTGAAGATGGGTACAGTCCCGGTCTCCTGGACCAATCGCCACGAGGCCCCCGGGAACGTCGTTCCCGTGCACGCCAAGGGCGACTTCTACATCGCCGTCACGCTCGGAGCCGAGGTGGCCGAGATCGCGGAGAACCCGCAGATCGGTGTGGTGCTGCGGGTCGCGGTGCTGGGCGAAGAGAGGTCCGGGCCGCAGCACGGTGCACCGGTGCTCGTGAAGAAGCCGGGCAAGGAGGGGGACAAGGGGGGCGCTTCGGCCACGCGCGCAGACAGCAATGGGACCGGCGGGGCAGGATGGACCGGCGCTGCGACCGCCGCGGCGGTGGGCGGCGGAGCCGTCCTGGTCGCGGGACTCGTCTTCGCATGCGTACGGATGCGGGCGGCGCGGCGCCGGGCGGCCGTCGACACGACAAGGGGAAGCGCGTGATGAGGCAGCGCAGCAGGGGCCGGGTGACGCTGGCCGGGGTGGCGGCGATGTGCGCGGTGGCGGCGCTCCCCGGCGGTACGGCCCGGGCGGCGGGTGAGCCCAGCCGGTACGTCTTCGACGAGGACGCGAAGAAGGTCCGGGGTGCCGCAGTCAACAGCAACGCGCAGCTGCTCGAGGCCGGGTCCACGTACCGCGACACCATCAAGAAGGACGACAAGCTCTACTACCGCGTGGATCTCGATGCGAAGACGAACGCGTACGTCTCGGTGGTGGCCGTGCCCAGGCAGGGTGGCAAGGCGGTGTACGGCGACGGCATCAAGGTGAGCCTCGAGAGCGGTTCGAGTGCCCAGTGCAGCTCGCAGGATGCGCAGTTCGGGTCGGCGGGGTACACCCGGCCCGTCGCCGCCTATGCCTACCGGAACATCAAGTCCGGCAGTTCCACCTGCCAGGAGCAGGGGGCCTATTACGTGCTCGTCGAGCGGACCACGAGGGCCACCTCCGCTCCTGACGACTGGGATCTCGAGATCCGCTACGACTCCGAGCCCGTCCTCAGGACGGCCGGACCGACCGAGGCGCCCGAGAACTGGCCTTCCGTCTCCCCCGCGCCTCCCGCCGGCGGCCCGCAGAAGCGCCTGGGCGGCACGAGCTTCACCGACGCCATGAGCCTCGGGCAGGGCGAGTGGCGTGACGACATCAAGCCGGGCCAGACCCTGTTCTACCGGGTGCCGGTCGACTGGGGCCAGCAGCTCTTCGTCGGCGCGGATCTCGGTACCAGCCCGGCGAGCGACAACTACATCGGCAACGCGTTCGTGCTGTCGCTGAACAATCCCGCCCGTGGCGGCGTCGACCGGAACACCATGTCGTACTCCGGCAAGCCGGCTTCGATGGCTCTGGACCCGCTGCCACCGGTGTCCTACGAGAACCGCTACGCCACGGACAGCGCGGTGGGCGCGATGAGGTTCGCCGGCTGGTACTACCTGTCGGCGACGCTCAGTCCCGAGCTCGCCGAGGAGTACGGCGACAGAGCCGTGCCACTGACGCTGCGGGTGAATGTGAGGGGGAAGGCGAAGCCCGGACCTGGGTACGACGGCGCCGCAGGAATCTTCGGCCTCACCGAGGACGACCAGGAGGCGGCGGCCAGCGGACAGAGCGGCCCCGGTGCGGAGAAGAGCGCCGCGATGACGCTGGTTGCGGCTGCAGGGATCGGGGCGGGGAGCGTGCTGGTGCTCGGTCTCGGCACCTGGATGCTCCTGGCGAGACGGCGCTCGGCCCAGGCGCCGCCGGCACCTGGGCAGTACGGACCGCCCCCGACCTGGTAGCCGGGTGGTCGGCGGTCAGGCCTGGGTGAGCGCCCAGATACCCACGGCGAAGCAGACCAGCGCCACGATCAGCACCGGGATCGCCACCTTCGGGGGCGGTCCCGGACGCGTGTGCGGCGCGGTGGGGGCCGTGCCATGCACCGGGGCGTATCCGGGTGCGGCGAAGGCCGGGGGTGCAGGAGCGGGAACCTGGTGGCCGTGGCCGGTGTATTGACGAGTAGGAGCCGGTTCGTACTGCACGGCCGAGGTCTGGGCCTGGGCGAAGTCCGGCGTGATGGCGTGATGGGGGGAGGCCGCGTGCGCGGGAACGGAGGGCTGGGCCGGCTGCGGAAGCGGCGTGGGCTGCTGCGGAGGCGGGGCGAGAGGGAAGGATCCCGTCTCGGAGCGCGAGGCCGTCAGATGCGATGCCGCCTGACCGTGGTCGGTGTGCTGAGCCTGTCCACCGGGGTGCTGTGGCTGTTCCTCGGGCTGCTGTGCCCGTCCGCCGGGCTGTGGGCCCGTGTGCAGCCCCGTGTGCGGGGCGTACGGATCCGGCGCGGCACTGGGGACATCGGCGGCCCGGCCCTCCGCGTCGGGCGCCGCGGTGGCCGTGGTCGCGCGAGGCACGGGCCCTTCGGGGCCGAAGCCTGCGGGCAGCGGGCCGATCTGGTCGAAGACCTCCACGGGCTCGTCGTCGATGCCGGGCTCCGGGAGCATCTCGACGGCGGAGGTCAGCGCCTTGCGCGCACCTGTGGCCGTACGGAACCGGGCCTCTGGATCGGGCTGCAGCAGGCCCGCGATGACCTGCCACAGCGGTTCGGGGATTCCCTGGGGCGCGCCGGGGGTGCCATACGCCGCGAAGTGCTCGACCAGGGCGCGCGAGTCGGGCTTCTGGCCCTGGAGCAGATAGAGCGCGACAAGGCCGACCGCGAACAGATCGGCAGGGAAGTCCGGCTCCGCCCCCATCATCTGCTCGGGCGCGAAGTAACCCGGCGTTCCCAGGACATAGTTGGTCTCGGTCAGGCGCGGCTCACCCTTGCGCATCGAGATGCCGAAATCGGACAGCCGCAGATGCGGCCGCCCGGTGCCGGTGGCCTCCAGCAGGATGTTGGCCGGCTTGATGTCGCGGTGCACGACCCCCTCCGCATGCACCGCGGCGAGTCCGGACAGCAACTGGTCGAGCAGGGTGCACACGAAGCGCGGCGGCAGCGGGCCGTAGTCGCCGATGACATGCGCCAGCGACCCGCCGCTCACCAGGTCCATGGTGAAGAGCACCTTGTCGTCGTCCGCCGCCCAGCTGGCCGGGGCGAGGACATGGGGGTGATCGATACGGAGTGCCTGCTCGCGGACGAAGCGCAGCAGTGTGTGCGCGTCGCTCTGCTGAAGGACCTTGGCGGCCACATAGCGCCGCCGCCGCTGGTCCCAGGCGCGCCAGACGGCGCCGACTCCACCGCGACCGATCGGGTCGATCAGCTCGTAACGACCCGCGAAGACCTCACCCATTGCGCTGCGCCCGCTCCCAGTTCCCTGATCCGGCGTTCTGCCTCGTCCCGCTGTGTGCTGCGTCGTGCCGCGTCGTTCAGCTCTGGTGCGACTCGTAGTGCGCGACCGCCTCCGCAGTTCGCCCGGCGCCGTACACCCTGAGGAACTCTGCCAGTTCCGGGTGGGTCGGTGCGAGGGTGTCCGCCGCATCGATGATGTCGCCGGCCGCGGCCACCGACCGCAGAAGCGACTGGATCTCGCGGACCACGCGCCGCACTGTCGGAGCCCCCGAGCTGGTCGTGGTCTGGCCGGTGCCGGTGAGCACGGATCCACCCTGCGACTTCTTGATCTCGTCCATCCGGCCCGTCGCCTCCGCTGCGCTGATGCTGCCGTCGGCGACCTGCCCTGCCAGTTCCTGCAGGGCCTGCACGCGCTGGACCACAGCGGGGTTGCCGATCTTGGCTCGCTGGCCGCTCATCAGCTGGGAGAGCATCGGAGCCGACAGCCCCAGCACCGCCGCGAGCCGCGCCTGGTTGAGCCCCAGATCGTCGATCAGCCGACGGAAGAGCGCCCCCAACGGCTCTCCGTACCAGCTCCGCTGAAGCTCTCTGGCTCTGGCGGTCGCGTCCTGCTGTGCTGCATCCATATGCGTCTCCCCATCGCTTCCCCAATGCGTTGACTTCGCTGCTGCGAACCCGACGAGCATCTTACGGAGAGTGGTCGAATACCGGGAGTCCCAATCCTTTTGCAAGATCTGGGGGGTGACCCGGTACTCTGGTCTTCGTTCCGGGGCCTTAGCTCAGTTGGTAGAGCGCTGTCTTTGCATGGCAGATGTCAGGGGTTCGACTCCCCTAGGCTCCACCGGTTGAATACCCCCCGACCAGCGGAAACGCAGGTCGGGGGGTTTTCTGTGCATCCGTCGAGGCATGTGCCCGGTGGCGGCGGTGCCGCAGCGGCACCGCTCCCGGTCGGGTACGGCATCGTGCGGGGCAGAAGATGCGCGCGGCAACGGTGGAGCCGGGCGGCGACGGCGGTCGTTCGTGGACGTCGGCCGTGGTGAAGGTGTCTCGGCCGCTCCCCATGCCCATGAGCACCTGAACGTCCTCGTCCGAGGCGGGCGCCCCGACATACGTCTTGTGTGCCCCTGGCCTCGGGGCCGGGAACAGGTTCCCGACGCCACTCCGTCGTGCGACTGGACCCGGGCCGCGGCATGGGGGCTTCCCGGTGGATGGCCGCACCTTGCGCGCCGCACGGCCGGTGGTCGAGGCACGATGCCCGCCGCAGGGCCGGTGGTCGAGGCACGATGCGCGCCGCAGGGCCGGTGGTCGAGGCACGATGCGCGCCGCAGGGCCAGGTGGTCGAGGCACCTTGCGCGCCGCACGGCCGGTGGTCGAGGTGGGCGGCACGATCCCCGCCGGACTCAACGCCGCCGACGAGGAGTGCGCCGCGGCGTTCGCCGACGGCCGGTTCCAGCCCATGGTCGGGCACCCTGAAGCCGATCGTCGGGCAGCACGATCATGTGCCCGGGCGGGCCGACGACGGCCGAGTCGGGCGGGGGTGCAGCCCTGGACGCGCACGTGCACAGGCGCCGACGACTTCGGCGCGGCGGTGGCGACAGGGCGTCGGGGGTCGTCCTGCCGGGATCCCGACAACGGACCAAAGGCGGGCGCCGGCTTCGGGTTGCGCGACCGGTGACGAGGCATTACAGGGCGCGCCACACCCCGGTGTCCAGGAGCGTCTTCGCAGTCCAGGCGGGGGTTGTGGGTCCGGTCCCGAAGTGACGCCGGATCAGGGCGACTGGGCCGGACGGGTGGTGTTCATCTGAAGATCGACCGACCCGTGGCGTAGATCCCACCATTCTCGAGATGCGTACACATCATGAGGAAGGTATGTAAAACGCCCTACTCGAAAGTGAGGGGTCATGGCCGCCGTCAAGGTCACGCATATGTGGACCTCCTTCATCTGCCTGCTTGTCGCACTGCTCGCCCATCTCGGATTCGGACGCTCCGCCAAGGCCACCAGCCGGCCTGCACCCTGGCTGCCGGAGGGCACCGTCCCTCAGCAGCACCGGACCGAGAGCGCGGTTTCCGGATGCGGACTGCACCAGGGGGTGGTCCGGCCACGGAAACCGAGGGACCGTTCCCTACCGCCGACGATCAAGCAGCGCATCCGGGCCGAGGCCCATGGCACCTCACCGTCGGTCCGGCACCTTCCCGCGGCCGACCACGGCGACCACGGCGACTACGGCGACTACGACGACCATGCCGACTACGCAGCCGCCCCGCCGGGCCGCCCGCTCGTCGGCCGGGCAGCATTCGCCACGGCGACAGCATGAGGCGCCGGAAGGCTCTCGGCTCTCCCGGCGCCCTCTGCCTCGGCTGCCTCGGCTGGTTCTGCGGTTCCCCTGCGGTTCTCCGGTTCCCCGGTCGCTTCGGTCGCTTCGGTTGCTTCATCCGTCCGCGTACGACGTCATGCCACGGCCCGGGTGTCCCGCACGATGGCCGACCCTGTGCGTCCGCCCTCGGTCAGCGACGGTCCTCACGGTCCGCTTCGGTCTGCTTCGCCTGAACCTCCGGGTCCAGCGCCGACTGGTCATTTCCGCCGACCGATGTCAACGGAGTACCAGGGTCCGGGACCTCGGTGGCAGCGGGCGGTTCGACCAGCCAGTCCGGGTTGGCCTGCTTGTCCCACCACTTCCACGCGGCGAAGAGCCCGGCGGCCAGCACGGCGAAGAGGCCCACGCCCTTCGCGACTCGGCCGGCCTTGGCCCGCCGCTCATGCTTCTTGACCAGCTTCTGGATCTCCTTGGGCGTAACCTGACCGCGCAGCGCGGCCAGGGCTGCTGTGGATCGGGCCGCGGCCTCCTGGCCGACGGGCTGAGCCACCGCGACGGCGTGCTCGATCCGGGGCTTCGTGTAGTCCGCCGCCTGACGCGCGGCATGCCGGGTCATGACGGCGGCCCGGTGAGCAGCGTCGTCCAACTTCGGCGGCACATGAGGGGCCACCCGGCTGTCGTACTGGACGCGAGCCTGGTGACGGGCCTGGTGCGCGGCTCGTGACACCTTCGGCCCGAGGTACACGCGGGCCTCGTGTGCGTATAGCGCGGCATGGTCCTTGGCCGTACCGGCGTAGGGCGCCACCACTTCCGCGGCGTGCAGCACGCTGTCCTTCGCGGTGTCGGTCGCGGCGCGCACGCTGTCCATGCGGGTCACGGGATCCTCCTCCTCGGTGGCGGTCGCGGGGTTCTGGGGGGTGTCGTCCCCGGCTGGGCACAGTTCGCCTTTCCGCCCTTTTCGAAATCATGCCCGTTGAGCGCGGCCTCGGCATGCGGGACGGGCATACGGGTCATGCTTTCTGTGCTGACGGCACTTCCGTGCGAGGATCGGTGGACGTCAGAGAAGACTTAAGGAAGGCAGATCGTGGCCGAGCAGCTTTACGCCACCCTCAAGACCAATCACGGCGACATCGACATCCGGCTCCTGCCGAACCACGCGCCGAAGACGGTCAAGAACTTCACCGAGCTCGCGGCCGGCGAGCGCGAGTGGACGCACCCGGCGACCGGCAAGAAGTCCACCGACAAGCTGTATGACGGCACGGTCTTCCACCGGGTGATCAGCGGCTTCATGATCCAGGGCGGCGACCCGCTGGGCAACGGCACGGGCGGCCCGGGCTACGAGTTCGCGGACGAGTTCCACCCGGACCTGGCCTTCGACAAGCCGTACCTGCTGGCCATGGCCAACGCCGGCCCGGGCACCAACGGCTCGCAGTTCTTCATCACCGTCGCGCCGACGGCATGGCTCACCCGCAAGCACACCATCTTCGGTGAGGTTGCCGACGAGGCCAGCAAGAAGGTCGTGGACACCATCGCGACCGCCCAGACGAACCCCCGCACCGACCGCCCGGTCAACGACGTCGTGATCGAGTCCGTCGTGATCGAGACCCGCGCGAGCTGATCCCGCGAGGGTGGTTCCGGGTACGGGAACCTTTGCGCCCCGCTCGTCCGTATGACGAGCGGGGCGATGCATTGCGCCAAGACAAGGGGATCTCATGGATCAGGCGCCAGGAAGCCCGGACCAGTCCCGGGCGGCGCACGCGCTGCCGAGCTGCTACCGCCATCCGGACCGTGAGACGGGCATCACCTGCACCCGCTGTGAGCGGCCGATCTGCCCTGAGTGCATGGTCAGTGCCTCGGTCGGATTCCAGTGCCCGGAGTGCGTGCGCGGCGGGTCGGGCACCGGGCACGCCCCGGCCGCGAACCGGCCACGCACGATCGTGGGCGCCGCGGTCACATCGGGCGACCCGCGTCTGATCACGAAAATTCTGATCGGGATCAACCTCGCAGTCTTCATCGCCGCCGCTGTGGGCGGTGCCCGTGTGGTCAATCAGCTGGTCATGCTGGGTGCCTGGCCCGCGCCGCCGCACGCGGTGTTCGAGGGTGTCGCCGACGGGCAGTGGTACCGGCTGCTCACCTCGACGTTCCTGCACCAGGAAATCTGGCACATCGCCTTCAACATGCTGGGGCTGTGGTGGCTGGGCGGTCCGCTGGAAGCGGCGCTCGGCCGGGTGCGCTATCTCTCGCTCTATCTGCTGTCGGGTCTGGCGGGCAGTGCGCTCGTCTATCTCCTCGACGCACCCACGACGGCCACGCTCGGCGCCTCCGGAGCGGTCTTCGGCCTGCTCGGTGCCACGGTCGTGCTGATGCGCCGGCTCAACTACGACATGCGCCCTGTCATCGTGCTCCTCGCGCTGAACCTGCTTTTCACCTTCAACCCCTGGGCCGGGATCTCGTGGCAGGCACATGTGGGCGGACTGGTCGCGGGTATGGCCATCGTCTTCGGCATGGTGCACGCCCCGCGTGAGCGAAGGGCGCTCGTGCAGTACGGCACCTGTGCGCTGGTTCTGGTCGCGGTCGTGGGAATCGTCGTGGCAAGGACCCTCACGCTCACCTGAGCGCGAGCTTTCCCCAAAGTTGTCCACAGCGTGTGGCGGATCTTGTGCATCCCGTGGAGAACAACTGTGCCCCTTGTCTCTGAGCTGGGTTTTCCCAGAAGGGGCAAGGGGCGAACAGTGTGGGCGGTTGTCGCTGGAATGGCCGCTGTGGTCACACCGGCGTCAACACTCCCTGAGTTATCCACAGATCGTCAGACCTTTTCCCACTGCTGTGGACAACGCTGTGGATAACCTCGGGGCAGAGCTTGACAGACGTTGCCGACAGCTACTTCCACTGGGTGGACACGGCGAACCCGCCCGCGATGAAGCCGAAGCCGACCACGATGTTCCAGTTGTGGAGGCTGTCGATGGGCAGGCTGCCGTCGGTGACGTAGAAGAGGACGATCCAGGCCAGTCCGATGAGGAACAGCGCGAGCATGACCGGCGCGACCCAGCTGCGACTCGTCAGCTTGATGTTGGTCGCCTGCTTCGCGGGCGGCGGCGTGAAGTCGGCCTTCTTGCGGATACGTGACTTCGGCACGAGGGACTCTCCTGTCGATGCGCTGCGTGACCGCGCAGGGGAACTGTGGCTGGCGCCGGGTGGGAGCTAGAGGGGGATCACGGCCTCCCCCGGGCGTCCGTTAGCGTAGTGCTTCCGCGGCGACCGTAGGAGTAAGGGTACGTTGAGCAATTCCGGCGACTCCCCCCAAGGGCCGGTCCGGCGCCCCGCGTGGCGGCCGGTCCGGCTGCTGACGGCCGCCGTCTTCGCGCTCGCCGGACTGATCTTCGTCACCAGCTTCAATACGGCCAAGGGCACCAACCTCCGCACGGACGACTCGCTGCTGAAGCTCTCCGACCTGATCCAGCAGCGGAGCGAGAAGAACGCCGAGCTGGACGAGTCCACCGGCGCGGTCCGCGAGGACGTCGACGCTCTCGCCCGCCGCGACGACGGCTCCACCAAGGCCGAGGACGACAAACTCCGGGCTCTGGAGGAGGCGGCCGGGACCAAGAAGCTCAGTGGCCGGGCCGTCTCCGTCACTCTCAATGATGCGCCTCCGAACGCCCAGGCGGCCCCGGGCTACCCGGAACCGCAGGCCAACGACCTGGTCATTCACCAGCAGGACCTGCAGGCCGTCGTGAACGCGCTCTGGCAGGGCGGTGCCAAGGGCATTCAGGTCATGGACCAGCGGCTGATCTCCACCAGCGCGGTCCGCTGTGTCGGCAACACGCTGATCCTCCAGGGCCGGGTCTACTCCCCGCCGTACAAGATCACCGCTGTCGGTGACCCCGGCAGCCTCAAGCGTGCGCTCACCGCATCGCCGGCCATCCAGAACTACCAGCTCTATGTGCAGGCCTACGGACTCGGCTGGAAAGTCGACGAGCGCGACACGGTGACTCTCCCCGGTTACTCGGGCACAGTGGATCTCCACTACGCGAAGCCCGTGAGCTAGGGCCTCTCGTTCGGATCTTGCCGGGCTCGCGTGCCCCGGCACGCACGCTCGTCCCGTTGTCGTCGGTCGCCCACGCTCCGCGTGGGCTCTTCCCTCCGCCTTGCGATCGCACGCACCGGACTCCGCTCACCGATCCAGCCCAATCCAACGCAAGCCCCTAGTCCCGGGAGGTGCCCGTCGGTGCCGGTGCGACTGATCGTCAGGACCTTCAGCGAGATCTGCATCACCGTCGGCACCGTGATCGTGCTCTTCGTGGCGTACGTGCTGTTCTGGACCGGCGTGAAGGCCGCGGACGCGACGGACGGGGAGATCGACAGACTGCAGCGGGAGTGGTCCCGGCTGCCCGTACCGACCCCGGCGGCGCCCGGAACTCCCGCATCCCCGGCGCCCGCCCCCGGTCCGCCCGCCCCCTACGCCGCGGGGAAGCCCTTCGCCGTCATGTACGTCCCCCGCTTCGGCGCGGACTGGGACTGGGCGGTGCTCGAGGGCACGGACGCCGCCACTCTGAAGAAGGGGCTCGGACACTATTCCGGGACCGCCCGTCCGGGCGAGTCCGGGAACTTCGCGGTGGCCGGTCACCGCCGTACGTACGGGGACCCGTTCAAGGACTTCCCGCGGCTGCGGCCGGGAGACGCGGTGATCCTGACGGACGGAACGGCCTGGTTCACGTACCGCGTCAAGCGGAAGCCCTACCGGACCGTCCCCGGTGATGTCGCCGTCATCGACCCCGTTCCCGGCCGGTCCGGCTTCGACGGGGCGGGCCGCTATCTCACGCTGACCACCTGTGACCCCGAGTGGGGAAGCAGCCACCGGCTGATCGCCTGGGCGTACCTCGACGAGGTCCGGCCTGTGACGGACGGCAAACCCGAAGCTTTCCACAGCTGACCCACAGGCCCCTGGCGCCCTTTACTCTGGTCCCGTACCGAATGGAAAGGGACAGCATGTACGGCTGGATCTGGAGGCATCTGCCCGGCAACGCATGGGCGCGGGCGTTCATCGCGCTCGTGCTGATCCTCGCGGTCGTCTATGTGCTGTTCCAGTATGTGTTCCCCTGGGCGGAGCCGCTGCTTCCGTTCAACGATGTGACGGTGGACGGCCAGTGAGCGCGCGCATTCTCGTCGTCGACAACTACGACAGCTTTGTCTTCAACCTCGTCCAGTACCTGTATCAGCTGGGCGCGGAGTGCGAAGTCGTGCGCAACGACGAGGTGTCCACGTCGCATGCGCAGGACGGCTTCGACGGTGTGCTGCTGTCACCGGGTCCCGGCGGGCCCGAGCAGGCCGGCGTCTGCATCGAGATGGTCCGCCACTGCGCCGCGACCGGCGTCCCGGTCTTCGGCGTCTGCCTCGGTATGCAGTCGATGGCCGTGGCCTACGGCGGTGTTGTCGACCGCGCCCCCGAGCTGCTGCACGGCAAGACCTCCGCCGTGCTGCACGGCGGCAAGGGCGTCTTCGCCGGGCTGCCCTCCCCCTTCACGGCGACGCGCTACCACTCGCTGGCGGCCGAGCCGCAGACGGTTCCGGACGAGCTGGAGGTCACGGCGCGTACGGAGGACGGCATCATCATGGGGCTGCGCCACCGTGAACTGGCCGTCGAGGGCGTGCAGTTCCACCCCGAGTCGGTTCTCACCGAACACGGTCATCTGATGCTCGCCAACTGGTTGGAGCAGTGCGGCGACACGGGCGCGGTCGGCCGCTCGGCAGGGCTTGCGCCGGTGGTGGGTAAGGCTCTGGCGTGAACGGCGAGGGGGGATCGCCGTGGTCCTGGGCCGGGGACAGTCCCCCGGAGCCCCAGGAGCCTCAGGAGTGGGCGGGACACCGCCAGTACTCCGTGGACGACTCCCAGGGCTACCAGAGCGATTGGTACGGGCAGCAGCAACAGGCCGAGCAGGCACGCACCCAGCTCATGCGGGAGCCGCTGTCCGCCGCTCAGGCATTTCCGGCTCCCCCGCCGGTGCCCACTGACGAGACGGCCGTGCGGACCGACGCCATGCACGGCAAGCACCGGGCGGGAGGCGCGCACCGGGTTGCCGCGGAAGCTCCCGAACAGCCCACCGGCGGCCGCGCAGAGCGCCGGCGCGCTGCAAAAGGCCGTGGACGACGCCGGGCCGCTCCGGCACCGCCCGCACGGACGGGGGCCGCATCAGCGCCGTCCGCGCGGAGCGAGAGCGGGGCCCCGCTCTCCCGCGTCGAGGCGCGCCGTCTCGCCCGAGCCCAGAAGGACAGCCCCGCGGTCGTCGCCAGCCGGGTCTTCGGCGAGCTCTTCATCACCATCGGCGTGCTGATGCTGCTGTTCGTCACCTATCAGCTGTGGTGGACCAACATCCTCGCGGGGCAGCAGGCCAATGCCGCCGCCGACAAGATCCAGGACGACTGGGCCAAGGGCCGCGCACCAGGCGTCTTCGAGCCGGGCCAGGGATTCGCCATCATGCACATCCCCAAGCTCGATGTGGTCGTCCCCATCGCCGAGGGCATCGACAAGCACACCGTGCTCGACCGCGGGATGGTCGGCCACTATGCCGACGGGCAGCTCAAGACCGCCATGCCGTCCGACAAGCAGGGCAATTTCGCGGTCGCGGGCCACCGCAACACGCACGGCGAGCCGTTCCGCTACATCAACCGCCTCACGCCCGGTGACGCGATAGTCGTCGAGACCCAGGACATGTACTACACGTACAAGATGGCGAGCATCCTCCCGCAGACCTCGCCGGCGAACGTCGGTGTCATCGCTCCCGTGCCGACGGGCTCGGGCTTCACGAGTCCTGGCCGGTACATCACCCTGACGACGTGCACGCCCGAATTCACGAGTACGTACCGCATGATCGTGTGGGGCAAGATGTTCGAGGAACGCCCGCGCAGCAAGGGCAAGCCCGACGCTCTCGTCGGCTGACGGATGACCGCTTTCAGGACGACATACAACAGGGACAGGTGCAGTGGCACGTGCACGCAGCCGGATTGCCGGCGCCATCAGTGTCTTCGGCGAGCTGCTGATCACCGCGGGGGTGCTGCTGGCTCTCTTCGTCGTCTACTCGCTGTGGTGGACGAACGTCCTCGCCGATCGTGAGGCAGCCAAGGACGGCAACCTGGTGCGTGACCGCTGGGCAGGTGGTCCGGGGGAGCTGGACACCAAGGACGGCATCGGCTTCCTCCATGTACCCGCCATGAGGAACGGTGAAGTGCTGGTGAAGAAGGGCACCGACCCCGAGACGCTCAACAACGGGGTCGCGGGCTACTACATCGACCCCATCCGGTCGGCCCTTCCGTCCGCCAAGCAGGGCAACTTCACGCTTGCCGCACACCGCGATGGCCACGGGGCCAAGTTCCACAACATCCACAAGGTCAAGACGGGCGACTCGATCGTCTTCGAGACCAAGGACACCTGGTACGTCTACAAGGTCTTCAAGGACCTCAAGGAGACGTCGAAGTTCAATGTCGACGTCCTCCAGCCGGTCCCGAAGGAATCCGGCAGGACCAAGCCCAGCCGGTACATCACCCTGACGACCTGCACGCCCGTCTACACGTCCGACTACCGATACGTCGTCTGGGGCGAGCTGGAGCGCACGGAGAAGGTCGACAAGGACCGTACGAAGCCGGCCGAACTGCGCGCTGCTTCCTGAGTCCGCGGCGAGCCCCGAACTGCGCGCTGATTGCCGAGCCGCGCCGTCTCCGGCTGTGCGCTGCTTCCTGAGCCGGGGTGCCCTGCTCTTCACGGGACCGAATGGGGCGAACGTCGCCCCGTCCCACCCAGAACCGATTCCTCGGTAGAGCCCGAGCGTCTCTCTGCTTCATACGGAATGGGTCGTCGGCGTCGGCGAACGGCTGCGATCGATCGCACGGGGCCTCTGGGACATTCGAGAAGGGCGGGGATTCGTCAGTGCCGTCCCCCGTGTTTTCACGATGAATCCATGACGGGCGTCCTGCTTCCCTCCTTCCCGACAGCTGCGAGTCGGGCAGCCGCGAGCCGGGACAGCAGTGAGCCCCGGCACCGTCAGGATGCCGGGGCTCACGAAGGCCGTCAGGACCTGGGGCCTCTCGTTTGGATCTTGGCGGGCGCGCGTGTCCCGGCACGCACGCTCGCCGCGTTGTCGCACCGGAACCCGCTCACTGATCCAGCCTGATCCAAACGAAAGACCCTAGCCGGCGGGACCGCCGAAGAAGCCGCCGCCATTGTCGTTCCCGCCCGGGTTGCCGCCGTTGCCACCCGCAGTCTTCACATTGACGGGCTGCTGGGGATTGACCGGCTGGTTCGCCTGCGGGTCCTGGGCGATGACGATGGCGTTGTCGTCGTTGGAGCCGTCGACATTGCCGAGTTGCAGGCCCGCCTGGGCGAGCAGCTGCTTGGCGTTGCCGAGGGTCTGGCCGAACAGGTTGGGTACCGGGGTCTGAGGCGTCTGCGGGCCCTTGGAGACCTGCAGAGTGATCGTGGCACCCTTCGGCTGCCTGGAGCCCGCCGACGGGTCCTGTGCCACGACCTCGCCCGCAGGCTTGTCGGAGTCGACCTGCTGCTCGACGACCACGTACCCGAGCTTGGTCAGCTGGTCCTTCGCCGCGGCGAGCTGAGAGCCCACCACGGGCGGAACGACCTGCGTCTCCTGCTTGGCGATCTTCAGGGTGACCTCGGTCCCCTTCTCCGCCTTGGTGCCGCCCTCGGGGTCCTGGCTCACGACGGTGCCGGCTTCCTGGTCCGCCTCCACCGACTCCGTCTTGACAGTGAAGCCCTTGCGTTCCAGGGCTTCCGTGGCCCTCGCCTCGGACTGCTCCACGACGTCCGGCACCTCGACCAGGGGAGCGCCCTCGGAGACGACGACGCGGATGGTCTCGCCCTCGTTCATCTTGGCGCCCTGGGCCGCGGCCGGCGTCTGGCTGCAGACGCTGCCCTTCGGCTCGTTGCAGCGGGCGGTGCCGTCCTGGGCGACCTTGACCTTCGCGTTGACCCCGAACTGCTTGGCCTCCGCGAGGGGCTTCCCGACGAGGTTCGGGACGGCGATCCTGCCGGTGCCGCCGTCCTGGCCGAAGACCGACCTGCCGATGAGGATCGCACCGATGAGCACGAGGATGCCCGCGATCACCAGCAGGATGGTCGAGGTGTTCGACTTCTTCTGGCGGCGGCGGTCCGGGCGGTCGTCGTAGCCGTAACCGCCGTCGTCGGGGCTCATGGGCGGCAGCATCGACGTCTGACCGGCCGGGTCGGCCTGGCGCAGTGCGGCGGTGGGCTGGTCGTCGTGCTGGCCGCCGTACCCGGCGCCGTAGCCGACGGCACCCATGGCCGCCGTCGCCGCGACCGGCTGACCGTCGAGGCACGCCTCGATGTCGGCCCGCATCTCGTCGGCGGACTGGTAGCGGTAGTCGGGGTCCTTGACCAGTGCCTTCAGGACGATCGCGTCCATCTCGGGCGTGATCTCGGGGTCGAAGACGCTGGGCGGCTGCGGTTCCTCCCGTACGTGCTGATAGGCGACCGCGACGGGGGAGTCCCCGATGAACGGCGGCCGGACCGTCAGCAGCTCGTAGAGCAGACAGCCGGTGGAGTACAGGTCGGACCGGGCGTCGACCTGCTCGCCCTTCGCCTGCTCCGGTGAGAGGTACTGGGCCGTGCCGATGACGGCCGCCGTCTGGGTCATGGTCATGCCCGAGTCGCCCATGGCGCGGGCGATGCCGAAGTCCATCACCTTGACCTGGCCGGTGCGCGTCAGCATGACGTTCGCCGGCTTGATGTCCCGGTGGACGATCCCGTTGCGGTGCGAGTACTCCAGTGCCTGGAGGATGCCGATGGTCATCTCCAGCGTGCGCTCGGGCAGCAGCTTGCGCCCGGAGTGCAGCAGTTCTCTCAGCGTGGAACCGTCGACGTACTCCATCACGATGTACGGAATCGACACGCTGTCGACGTAGTCCTCGCCCGTGTCGTACACCGCGACGATCGCAGGGTGATTCAGCGAGGCGGCCGACTGGGCCTCACGGCGGAACCGGGCCTGGAAGGACGGATCGCGGGCGAGGTCGGCCCGCAGCGTCTTGACGGCGACGGTCCGGCCGAGCCGTGTGTCGTGGGCGAGGTAGACCTCCGCCATGCCACCACGGCCGAGCACCGAGCCCAGCTCGTACCGGCCGCCGAGGCGACGCGGCTCTTCCATAGCGGTAGACCTCTCCCTCAACCGTCACGTGTGGTTGCTCGGGATACCGTACCCGGCGGGCCGCACGGTACTGGACCCCGACCGGCAGCTGATATGTGACTGGTATCACTGTCAGGGTTTGCCGAGGGGTCCCCCAGGGTTGTCATGGACCCGTCGTTGAACGCGTTCATGACCCGGCCGCAGGACTTCGCCGGAATGGGCTTTCGGCCAGGAGATGGCTGGTATTGCCGCGTCGAGGGAATGGCTGATCATCCCGTCGGGCCTTCGGCGGAGCCGCTGCCACGGAGACTCGATCCGCCCGATGAAGGGCACCCCGATGAATCCAGTGAAGAATTCCACAGCGGCCTCGGCTCCGCATACGCATTCGGTGCGGTAGTGACCGGCACTTCCATGACGGCGACTGCCGGGGCGTGTTCCGGTGTCACGCCGGACCATGAGCCGTGGAGCTCGCGAATGCCTTGCGCACCGTGACGAGATCGCCACCGGAACGGCCGCGGCCCAAGCTCAAGAGCGTTCGGGAGCGGCCTGCCCGACACGGGCCCTTCATGCGAACGCTCGACAGAAGGAACGTTTCTTGGAGCCGGGGCGAAACAGGTCACGAAATGCCTGCACCGAATATGGATTCATCTGTGGATTCACCTGTCGTTCGCCCACCGGGCCCATGCCCGAGGGAACTAGGGAGAATCCGATCGCCGACGGCACGGCCGCATCGACGAATCACCGTAGGAGCGGCGGCGTCGCGCTTGTTCCGAAGAGCGTGCCGAACCTGAAAACACGGTGGCCGCCGGCAGCAGGAGCGGCATCGGTTCCGACGGCCATGGGCATCGCTCTCGCGCGATGGGGCCGCGCGGCGCCCGCCATGTGGTCCGAGGCAGGGAATGACGCGCGGCCATGACATATCCGAGCCGGTGGACGCGGAGTGCTCCCACGGTCAGGAAGCGCCCGACTTCGGCCCTCACGGCTGTGGAGGGCGTGCTTCGAACACCAGTGGGCTCCGCGCGGGCCGGTCCGGGAGCTCCGGGCTCCGCGGAGGGCAAGAACGACCTGTCCGGGGGCTTCCGGAAGGCCAACACCAGTCGGCCGAAGCCGTCTTGGGGCCGGGAGCGCGCGGGAAGGACGAAGACCTCCGGTGTGGTGCGCCTGGACGGCCGCACCACACCGGAGGTCTTCGTCATGACCGGGCTCACGGGTGTCAGCCGCACCCGTGAGCGACGACTGCCACGGCCTCAGCCCTTGATCACTGCTTCCATGACGTCCCGCGCGATCGGGGCGGCCAGGCCACCGCCGCTGATGTCGTCACGGGCCGTGCCCGCCGAGTCCTCGACGACGACGGCGACGGCGACCGGCGAGCCGTCGCCGGTCTTGGCGTACGAGATGAACCAGGCGTAGGGGCGCTTGCTGTTGCCGACGCCGTGCTGAGCGGTACCCGTCTTGCCGCCGACCGTCGCACCGTCGATCTTCGCGTTGTCACCGGTGCCGTTCTCGACGACGTTCTCCATCATCTCCTGGAGAAGCTGAGCGTTCTTCTCGGAGAGCGGGCGGCTCATCTCCTCCGGCTCGGTCCGCTCGAGCTCGTCGAGGTTGGGAGCCTCGAGGCGGTCGACCATGTACGGCTTCATCAGCTTGCCGTCGTTGGCGATCGCAGCGGCGACCATGGCCATCTGGAGCGGGGTGGCCGCGGTGTTGAACTGGCCGATCGCCGACTGGGCGTTGCCACCACGGTCCATGTTCTTGTCGTAGACCGACGCCGAGGCGCGGACCGGGATGTCGACCTCGGGGTTGTTGAAGCCGAACTTCTCGGCCGTCTCCAGCATCTTGTCCCGCGTGACCTTGTCGCCGAGGTTTGCGAAGACGGAGTTGCAGGAGATCTCCATGGCCTTGTTCAGGCTCGCCTTTTCGCAGCCGCCGTGCTGGTTGATCATCGGCCGGGTGGACAGCGGGATCCGGTACGGCTCGGGGGTGTCGGTCGGGGCCTTGATGTCCGTGACGACGCCGTTCTCCAGGGCGGCGGCGGCCGTGACGACCTTGAAGGTGGAGCCGGGCGGGTAGGCCTCGCGCAGCGCCCGGTTCAGCTTCGGCTTGTCCTTGTCCTTCTCCAGCGCGAGCCAGGCCTTCTCGTCCTTGCCGGAGTAGCCGGAGAAGGTGGACGGGTCGTACGACGGCGTCGACGCGAGCGCGAGGATCCTGCCGGTACCCGGGTCGATGGCTGCGACCGCGCCCTTCTTGTCGCCGAGTCCCTTGAACGCCGCCCGCTGGGCCTTGGTGTTCAGGGTCGTGACGACATTGCCGCCCTTCTTCTTGTCACCGGTGAACATCGCCATGGTCCGGTCGAAGAAGAGCCGGTCGTCGTTGCCGGTGAGGATGCCGTCCTCGAGCTTCTCGATCTGGTTGGCGTCATAGGCCTGCGAGGCATAGCCGGTGACGGGGGCCCACATGGGGCCGTCGACATAGGTGCGCTTGTACTTGTAGTCGGTGTCGTCCGTCGCGACGGAGCCGGTGATGGGCTTGCCGTCGACGATGATGTTGCCGCGCTCGTGGGCGTAGCGCTCGATCTGGACGCGGCGGTTGTACTTGTGTGTGTTCAGCTCGTCGGCGCGTACGTACTGGAGCCAGTTGTCCCGGATCATCAGCGCGAGGACCAGGAGTCCGCAGAAGATCGCGATGCGGCGCAGAGGCTTGTTCACGGTCGGACCACCTGGGTCATCTCGGCGTCGGGGGACGAGGCGGGGGCGGGCGCGGGCCTGCGCGCGGTGTCGCTGATCCGGATGAGGATGCCGATCAGGGCCCAGTTGGCGATCACGGAGGAGCCGCCGTAGGCGAGGAACGGCATCGTCATGCCGGTGAGAGGGATGAGGCCCATCACACCGCCGGCGACGACGAAGATCTGGAGAGCGAAGGCGCCGGACAGTCCGGTCGCGAGCAGCTTTCCGAAGGGGTCACGGGCGGCCAGGGCCGTGCGGACACCCCGCTCGATGATCAAGCCGTACAGCAGCAGGAACGCCATCACTCCGGCCAGGCCGAGCTCTTCGCCGACGGTGGCGAAGATGAAGTCCGAGTTGGCGGCGAAGCCGATGAGGTCGGAGTCGCCCTGGCCGAGTCCGGTGCCGAGGACCCCGCCGGAGCCGAAGGACATGATCGCCTGGCCGATCTGCTGGCAGGCGCCGGAGACCTCGTAGCAGGCGAAGGGATCGAGCCAGGCGTTCACACGGGCCTGGACGTGGCTGGCGAACGAGGCCACGCCGACCGCGCCGCCCGCGGACATCAGCAGACCGATGACGATCCAGCTGGTCCGCTCGGTGGCCACGTACAGCATGACGACGAACATGCCGAAGAACAGCAGCGAGGTTCCGAGGTCGTTCTCGAAGACCAGGATGAGCAGGCTTATTGCCCAGATCGTGAGGATCGGTCCGAGGTCACGGCCGCGCGGCAGGTAGAGCCCCATGAAGCGGCGGCTGGCGAGGGCCAGGGCGTCGCGCTTCACCATGAGGTAGCCGGAGAAGAAGACCGCGATGACGATCTTCGCGAACTCGCCGGGCTGGATGGAGAAGCCGCCGACACGGATCCAGATCTTGGCGCCGAACACGTCCGCACCGAGGCCGGGGATGATCGGCAGCACCAGCAGCACCAGCGCCGCCGCCATCGAGATGTACGTGTAGCGCTGCAGGACTCGGTGGTCCTTGAGGACCAGCAGCACACCCACGAACAGCGCGATACCGATCGCGGAGTACATCAGCTGGTTGGGGGCGTCCGGGCTGAAGCTGCCCATGCTCCGCTTGGCCAGCGAGATCAGCCGGGGCGACTGGTCCAGCCGCCAGATCAGCACCAGGCCGAGCCCGTTGAGCAGGGTCGCCAGGGGCAGCAGCAGCGGGTCGGCGTACTTGGCGAACTTCCGCACCACGATATGGGCGACGCCCGCAAGCAGGCCGAGCCCTAGCCCGTACCCGAGCATGCCCGTCGGCACCTCGCCGTCGAGCGCGAGGCCCACGTTGAGATACGCGAACACCGGAATGACGACGGCGAAGGCGAGCAGCACGAGCTCGGTGTTGCGGCGGCTCGGCAGTTCGATCGCGCCGATGGTGGTCGTGTTGGTGACAACGCTCATGGTGGAGAAAGGCCCCCTACGGGTCTACCGCTATGCCGCTCACTGCTTGTCGCAGTTCGAGGCCAGCTTCTGCTCCTCCTCCGAGAGGGTGGGGCCCGGAGAGGGAGTGGCTGCGGTCGGCTTGGTCTGGGCGGACTGGGTGGAGGGCTGGGTGCCGGTCGTGCCGCCGGCCTGGCCCTCGCCGGGAGGCGCACTGGGTGCGGCCTTGTCGGCGCTGCGCCGCTGCTCGTCCTTCTTGCAGGCGGCCGCCTGCGTGGAGAGCTCCTCGATCTTGTGGCGGGCGCTGCCGAGGCTGCTCTCGGCGATCGTCTCCTTGACCTGCTTCTGCTGGTACGGCGGCAGGTACTTGAGTTCGATCTCGGGGTGGTCCTTCTCGACCTTCGAAAGCGAAACCCAGGCCAGATCCTGGCTGATGCCCCGGTAGAGCGCGACGTGCTCGCCCTTGACGCCGACGTAGTACTGCGTCTGGGTCCAGCGCCAGGCCCCGTACAGACCGCCGCCGACGACGGCGAGCGCGAGCACCGAGAAGAAGGATCTCTTGAGCCACTTCCGGCCGGAGCGCGGCTTGGCGAGGTCCTCGTCGGTGTACGCGTCGAAGCCGGCCTCCGGAGGCATCCCGCCGTAGCCGGCCTCGTCACCGCTTCCGGGAGGACCGAAGCCACCGCCCCCGTGCGGCGGGGGGACCGGGCGGCCGAGACCGGACGCGCGCCCAGCGGGCGTCTGCATGGCCCCGTTGTCGCCCAGCTGCACCTGGTTCTCGGCGACCGCTCCGACGATGACGGGAGTGTCGCTGAGCTGGCCGGCGAGGGTGTCACCGCCGTCGACGTCGAGGACGTCGGCGATGATCACCGTGATGTTGTCGGGGCCGCCGCCGCGCAGCGCGAGCTGGATCAGCTCCTGCACGGTCTCCTGCGGGCCCTGGTAGCTCGCGAGGGTGTCCTCCATCGTCTGGTGCGAGACGACGCCGGACAGCCCGTCCGAGCAGATCAGATAACGGTCACCGGGCCGGACCTCGCGGATGGAGAGATCGGGCTCCACATGGTCACCGCTGCCCAGCGCGCGCATCAGCAGGGAGCGCTGCGGGTGGGTGGTGGCCTCTTCCTCGGTGATGCGGCCCTCGTCCACGAGGCGCTGCACCCAGGTGTGGTCCTGCGTGATCTGCGTCAGCACGCCGTCGCGGAGCAGATACGCGCGGGAGTCCCCGACGTGGACGAGACCGAGGCGCTGGCCGGTCCACAGCAGCGCGGTCAGGGTGGTCCCCATGCCCTCGAGCTGGGGGTCCTCCTCGACCATCGCGCGCAGCTGGTCGTTCGCCCGCTGCACGGCCGTACCGAGCGAGGTCAGGATGTCGGAGCCGGGCACGTCGTCGTCGAGCTGGACGAGTGTCGAGATGACCTCGGATGAGGCCACCTCGCCGGCGGCCTGGCCGCCCATGCCGTCGGCGATCGCGAGGAGGCGAGGTCCGGCGTAGCCGGAGTCCTCGTTGCCTTCCCGGATCATGCCTCGGTGCGATCCGGCGGCGAAGCGCAGTGACAGACTCATGCGCACCTGCCCTGTCGACGCCGCCTCGGGGTACAGCCGGTCTCGAGCCACACTGCCCACCCTCCGGTCGGGAGCTGCCCGTCCCGGCCCGCTGCCGGGACCGCTGCGGGGTCCTGTGCAGGGACCGCTGCGGCTCGCTCGCTCCGCTCGCTCATTGTCGTACTACTTCCGCAGCTCGATGACGGTCTTGCCGATACGAATCGGCGCGCCCAGCGGAATCGGTGTCGGGGTGGTGAGCCGGGCCCGGTCGAGATACGTGCCGTTGGTGGACCCGAGATCCTCGACGATCCACTGGCCGTCACGATCCGGATAGATCCTGGCATGCCGGCTGGACGCGTAGTCGTCGTCCAGCACGATCGTCGAATCGTGGGCGCGCCCCAGGGTGATCGTCTGGCCCTGCAGCGCGACCGTGGTGCCGGTGAGGCTGCCCTCGGACACGACCAGCTTGGTGGGTGCCCCCCGGCGCTGGCGCGGGGCCTGCTGGCGCTGCTGCGGAGGCGCGGCAGCGGACTGGCGCGCGGCCTGCTGCGGCCGGGCGTCGGCATTGCGGCGTGAGCCGCGCTGCGTGACGCGCGTACCGAACAGGTCGCTGCGGATGACCTGAACGGCCACGATGACGAACAGCCACAGAACGGCCAGGAAACCCAGCCGCATGACCGTCAGGGTCAGCTCTGACATTGCCCCCGCTTCACCCTTCGGCTTGCCGGTAAACGATGGTGGTGCTGCCCACGACGATCCGCGAGCCGTCGCGGAGCGTAGCGCGGGTGGTGTGCTGCCCGTCCACCACGATGCCGTTGGTGGATCCGAGATCCTGGATCGTCGAGGGCGTTCCGGTCCGGATCTCACAGTGGCGGCGCGAAACGCCGGGGTCGTCGATCCGCACGTCGGCGTCGGTGCTGCGGCCCAGCACCAGCGTCGGGCGGGAGATCTGGTGGCGGTTGCCGTTGATCTCGATCCAGCGGCGCACCTGCGTTCCCTGCATGCCGCCCGGTGTCGCCGGAGCAGGACGGCCGGCGGCGGGCGCGTGGCCCGGCCGGTTCATCCCCGGCGGCGGTGCGGCCGGCATGGGAGGAGCACCAACAGGAGGGTAACCGTATCCTCCGCCCGGCGGGCCGCCCGCGGGGGCGCCGTGCGGACCGGCCCCAGGTCCGGCGGGTGCACGGTCGGGCGACTGTGATGTACTCGACGCGAGGGTACGGCTGCGTACCCGGTACAGGCCGGTGTCGAGGTCGTCGGCCTTCTCCAGATGGACCTTGACCGGGCCCATGAAGGCGTACCGCTGCTGCTTGGCATAGTCCCGGACCAGGCCCGAGAGCTCGTCACCGAGCTGGCCCGAGTAGGGGCTGAGCCGCTCGAAGTCCGGTGTGCTCAGCTCCACGATGAAGTCGTTGGGTACGACGGTCCGCTCGCGGTTCCAGATCGTGGCGTTGTTGTCGCACTCGCGCTGGAGGGCTCCCGCGATCTCGACGGGCTGGACCTCGGACTTGAAGACCTTGGCGAAGGTGCCGTTGACCAGACCTTCAAGTCGCTGTTCGAAACGCTTCAGGACTCCCATGGGGCACCTCCTCCGTCGTTGCCGTCCTGGTACTGCTTACTGATCGTATCCACGCGTCGGGAAATCGGCTGGTTCCCCTTGTCTGCCCCGTCGATGAGTGTCACCTCTCACACGGATCTCCACACGGATCGTAGAGGCGGCTTCCTGACAGTGTCCCGCACTCGGGGTGGACCCCGGGGGGTCGGGGGAGGCGTCCTTGCCCCCGCCCGCTCTTTCCTCCTCCACCGTGGAGGGCCGAATCAAACGCATGTGAATCGACCGTCCACCGCGTGCTAATGTTCTGCATGTCGCGACCGGCCGACACCGAAACAGGTGAGGGACACAGCGGCAACACCCTTTGCGCGGGTGGCGGAATAGGCAGACGCGCTGGATTCAGGTTCCAGTGCCCGAAAGGGCGTGGGGGTTCAACTCCCCCCTCGCGCACCAGTAGAGACGGGTTTCCGTCAGGACGAATGTCCTGATGGGGGCCCGTTTCTCGTTGTCTGTGGCGGCCCTCGGCCCTGGGTCGGCTCCGCGGCTGCGTTTCTACGTGAAAGGGTCCACACCGTGGCGTATGTCACGATGTGGACCCTGTTCTCCGGTTGATCTTCAGACGGTGCCGCCTCGCTCCGGATTGCGGGCCGGTCGGTGCGAGGCGGCCCGTGGGGATGCACTTGCCCAGGGGGGCCTGCCCTGAGCCGGTGATGAGTGCGTTTGCGCGGGCGCTGCCCGCCGAGGGGCGAGGTCTCCGTCCATTCTTTGATCTTCCGGCGGTCGGCGTGTGGCGGCCGGAAGGCCGGAAGGATCGTCCGGACGGCAATGCCGCTGGGGTCCGGTGCAGCGTCGGCTGCGCCTCGCTCTCGGATCCGCGTGTCGTTGCGGACGGCCTCCGAGGAGGGTTCGTCACCCGGCGGCACCCAGGTCAGTACCAGAGGGAGATCGCCAGGACCAGGGCCGCGACCGGGAGCAGCAGCCACGGTTGGGCCAGGACCAGGAGCCCGGTGAAGATCAGGGCGACGTAGGCCAGTGCCTTGGCGGCGCGCCGCCTGGCCTTGTTCTTCTGCGTGCCCTTGTTCTTCTTCGAGCCCTCGTCGTGCGGCGCCGCTGCGCCTGGGGCCGCCTCGAGGGTGCCGGTTCCGGTGCCGATCGCGGTTGTGGTTGCGGTTGCGGGGTTCACGTCGATGTTCGTCATGGCACTCAGCCTCGTCGCGGGAGCACCGCCCTCGCGTCGGCGAAGCCCGCCTATCTAGGTGATGACCACCGACGCGTACGCAGTGCCGGCACGGTGAAAGTTGGTCCATGAACACGGTCATGGATCGCGCGGAGATCGTCTTGTGGGTACGGCATGCGAACGGCCGGTGGTCGGCCAGGACGGTCTGGGTGGTGATGCTCGACGGGGAGGCGTATGTCCGCTCGGCCTTCGGACGGCGCAGTGCGTGGTACCGCCGGGTCCTGCGGCGCGCGGACACGGAGGTGGAGGTGGCCGGGGCCCGGCTGCCCGTCACCCTCCAGCCGGTGGACGACCCCGAGCTCGTCCAGCGCGTCTCCGGTGCCTACCGGGCCAAGTACGGGCTGAGCTGGCCCGGCCCCGTGGAGTCGATGAACGCGCACGAGGCCGCGGCCACCACCATGCGGCTAACGAATGTCGGGCAGGTCTCGCAGTTGCCTGCGTGAGGTGAGCCCGAGCTTGCGGAAGATGTTGCGCAGGTGTGCGTCGACCGTCCGCGGGCTGAGGAAGAGCTTCGCCGCCACCTCCTTGGAGGTGGCGCCGTCGGCGACCAGGCGTGCGATGTGCACCTCCTGCATCGTCAGCTGGTCCGATGCCTTCGACGTGCGGCTGCGGGCCTGCTTGCCCGTGGCGCGCAACTCGCCGGCGGCGCGTTCGGCGAACGCCTCCATACCGAGGTCGGACAGCGACTCGTGCGCCAGCCGCAGCGCGGACCGGGCGTCACGCCGTCGGCCCTGGCGGCGCAGCCACTCCCCGTACAGCAGATGTGCCCGGGCGCGGTAGACGACCAGTGCGCTGTCGTCGAGCAGGCCGATCGCCTCCTGGTAGGCGGACTCGTCCTCGGTCACCAGGGCCCGCGCACAGGCCTCGACGCCAAGACCCCACGCCTGCCGGCCCGCCTGCGTGCGTTCCTGGAGGGACGCGAGGGCCGCGGCGGCGACCTCCGTCTCGCCGCACCGCACGGCCGCCTCGACCAGCTCGGGCAGGGCAAGGCCCGCCGTGCCGACGGCGCCGTACTCGACCGCCTGCTTCGCCGCCGTCAGCGCGGCCGGGTAGTCGGCCAGGCCGTTGCTGAGCACGGCCGTCGCCCACTGCACGCTGAGGCTCATCCGGTGATCCACCGACGCGAACAGTTCGACGGCATCCTTGCGCCGCCCGCGCATCGCGGCCAGGTGGAGGCGCGGGTAGACCAGCGGTGCCGCGCCGGTGGCGTCGGCGATCGCCTCCTCCTCGGAGATCAGCTCCATCGCCGCACCGAAGTCGCCCGTGTGCACGGCCGTGGTGGCCTGCATGGCCAGTCCGATGGGCAGCGCATGGAAGGAGCCCGACTCGCGGCCTGCCGCGACGGCCCGGGTGGCGATGCCGTGCATGGCGTCGAAGTCCCACAGCTCGCCGGCCACCATGAAGCCCAGGGACGGCCGCCTGGTCCACACCTCGGCGTCGGTGTCGCCGACGACCGGCCCGAGGATCTCCCCCGCCGCCGCATGCCCGTCGCCGACCAGGCTGATCAGACCGGCCAGGACCGCCGCCGCGCCGGACAGCGGCCCGTCCGGTGGCGGGGCCTTCCTGGCGGCCTCCACCACCTGGTCGAGGCCGCCGAGCAGAAGGCCCATCTCGACGGCGTCCAGATAGCACTCCCGTGACCAGGCGGGGTCGGTGTCCGCCAGCCGGGCGGCGGCACGCAGGAGGTGCGCCGTGGGGCCTTCGTCCCCACGGCGGCGGACGAACGACAGCCTGCCGCGGAGCAGGTCCGCCCTGGCGGCCTGGCCCGGATCGTCGGTCCGGACGGTGGTGAGCAGGTCGGCCGCCGTGTCGAAGTCGCCCACCGAGAGCTTGGCCTGGACCGCTGCGAGGACCCGCTCTGCGCGTTGGACCGGGTTGACCGTGAGCGCGGCCGAGCGTTCGAGGAAGGCCGCAGCCGCCGCGACACCGCCACGTTCCTGGGCGCGGGCGGCGGAGGCTTCCAGCTCGGCGGCGACCTGCTCGTCCGGGCCGGCACTGGCCTGGGCGCGATGCCAGGCCCACCGGTCGGGGTCGGCGACCCGGTCGGTCACGGCGGCCAGCGCCTCGTGCGCCCTGCGCCGCTCCTCCGGCGCCGCTGCACGATAGGCGGCCGAGCGGGCGAGGGGGTGGCTGAACCGGATCCGGGTGCCGAACTCGACCAGCGGGACGGACTCCGCGGCGGCAGCCGCGTCGATGCCCAGGAGTTCGGCCGCACGCCACAGCAGGCCGGGGTCGCCGATCGGGTCGGCGGCGGCGACGGTGACCAGCAGCCGGGCCGCCGACGGCAGGAGTTCCAGCCGGGACCGGAAGCTCTGCTCGATCACGCCGGGTACCGAGTCCGGCTGGGCGAATCCGCCCGCCATTCCGGCGAGTCCGGCGGTCCTGGGAAGTTCCACCAGCGCGAGGGGGTTGCCGCGCGCCTCGGCCAGGATGCGGTCGCGCACCCGCTCGTCCAACGGGGCGCGGATCGCCGCGGCCAGCAGCGCGCGGGCATCGGATTCGCCGAGCCCTTGGAGCGAATGGGCGGGCAGTCCGTCCAGTTCGGGCAGGCGGCTCGGCTCGCGCGCCGCGAACACGAGGGCGATCGACTCCGCCGAGACCCGGCGGGCCAGGAAGGCCAGCGCCTTGGCCGACGCCTGGTCCAGCCACTGTGCGTCGTCGACGACGCACAGGAGCGGGCGTTCCCGCACGTTCTCCACCAGGAGGCCCAGCGACGCAACGCCGACCAGGAACGGATCGGGTGTGCCGGTGTCGAGGCCGAAAGCGATCTCCAGCGCCTTGCGGTGCGGCGCCGGCAACGCCATCAGCCGGCCGGTGACGGGAGCGAGCAACTGGTGCAGTGCGGCGAACGGCAGTTCCATCTCGAACTCCGCGCCAGACGCCTGTATGACCAGGAATCCGGTCGCGGCCTCGCCCAGATGCCGCAGCAGCGCGCTCTTGCCGATGCCCGGCTCACCGCGCAGGACCAGAGCGCCGCCCCGGCCTTCCCGTGCCGCTTGGAGCAGGGCGTCGAGCCGGCGTATCTCGTCCTGACGACCGATCAGCACATCCGTGTATGTCTCGGGCATGTACGAAAACCTATGCGGTCGTGCGCCGCAGGGGAATCCGGGAACGACCCCGGTCGCCTAAGGGTCTCCGCAGGAGTCGTATAGGCGATGACTACCGACGCGAGCGGCGGACGCCCGCTGCGAGTGTCGAGCCATGACCCGCACCGCACCGCAACGGACGACCACCGGCTGGATACCGCTGGCGGTCCTGGCAACGGCCCAGTTCCTGGTCGTGCTGAGCACGTCGATCGTGAACGTCGCCCTGCCCCAGATCCGGGCCGGGCTCGATCTGTCGGACACGGGCCAGGCATGGACGGTCAACGCCTACGTACTCGTCTTCGGCGCGCTGCTGCTGCCGGGTGGGCGGGCGGGTGACGTATACGGCCTTCGCCGTGTGTTCCTGTTCGGCATCGGCCTGTTCGCCCTCTCCTCCCTGGGCGCGGCACTGGCGCCCACGGCGATCGTGCTGATCGCCTGCAGGGCAGTGCAGGGAATCGGCGCCGCGCTGCTGGCGCCCACGGCGCTGGCCCTCGTGCTGACGCTGTATCCCGACACGAAGCGGCGTGGCACCGCGCTCGGGGTGTGGGGCGCGGTCTCCGGTGCCGGTGGGGCGGCGGGCGTGCTGCTGAGCGGGCTGCTCACCGGCATCTACGGCTGGCGTGCGGTGTTCGTCGTGATGGTGCCCCTCGCCCTGGCCGTCCTGGCGGCCACCCGGCTGCTGGTCGGGGCCGACCGGCCACGCGGCGGAAGCCTGGACGCGGCCGGCGCGGTGACGGTGACGGCGGGGCTGGTCGCGCTCACCTACGGCCTGTCAGGCCCTTGGCCGCTCGCCGTGATCGGTCTGGCGCTGCTCGGCCTGTTCGTGGTGCTCCAGCGCCGCGCCGCCGACCCGCTGCTGCCGGCGCGCATGAGCGTGGTGGCGATGCCCAACGTGCTGACGGCCCTGCTGGGCGCGGTCTGGCTCGGCCTGTTCTACTTCCTGCCCCTCTACCAGCAGCGCACCCTCGGCTATTCGCCGTTGGAGGCCGGGCTGACCCAGCTTCCCCTCGCCCTCGTGATCACCCTCTCGTCGTGGGTCACCGGCAAGGTGTCCGGCCGCCATGTGCTCCCCGTGGGCCTGCTGGTCCTGGCGGCCGGACTGGCCTGGCTGTCCCGAACCCCGGCCGACGGCACCTTCCCTGTGGACCTGCTCGGCCCGACGCTCCTCATCGGCATCGGGCTGGGGGTGGCCTTCGTCCGGCTCACCGCGATGTCCTCCACGGGTGTCCCGGCCGCCGACAACGGCCTGGCCGGCGGGCTGGTCAACGCCACCCGGCAGATCGGCGGAGCCATCGGCCTGTCCTTCCTGACCCTGCTCCCCTCCTTCGGCTCGGCCTTCCTGGCCTGCGCCGCCCTGACGCTGCTCATCTCGGCTCTCTCGACGCGAAAGGCATGACCATGACCCTGGACAAGCCGTACATCAGCGGCCACTTCACCCCCGTCACCGACGAGATCACCGGCCATGAGCTGAAGGTGCGCGGCACCCTCCCGCCCGAGCTGAACGGCCGCTACTTCCGCAACGGTCACAACCCCAAGCCGGGCATCACCCCCACCCACTGGTTCCGCGGCGAGGGCATGATCCACGGCGTCCGCCTCACGGCCGGCCGGGCCGAGTGGTACCGCAACCGCTGGGTGCGAACCCCCTTCCTGGACGGCGTGCCGTTCACCGGGACCGAGCTCGAAGTCAGCGCCGCCGCCACCAACATCATCTTCCACGGGGGCCGCTATCTGGCCCTGCAGGAGGCCAACCTGCCCTGGGAGGTCAGCGCCGACCTCGACACGATCGGCGTCCACGACTTCGGCGGCAAGCTCACCAGCTCGATGACCGCCCACCCCAAGGAGGACCCGGAGACCGGCGAGCTGCACTTCTTCAGCTACAGCCCCTTTCCGCCGTACCTGACCTACTACGTGGCCGACGCCTCCGGCGACATCGTCAGGTCGGAGGTCGTCGACGGCTCGGGCCCGTCGCTCATGCACGACTTCGCCATCACCCGCGAGCACGTCGTCTTCATCAACTCGCCGGTGGTCTTCGACCACGCCGAGCACTCCGGCATCCCCTACCGCTGGCGCGACGACGTCCCGCTGCGCATCGGCGTGATGCCGCGCGCCGGGGGCAGGACCACCTGGTTCGAGGTGGCCGACCAGGCGGCGCTGTTGCACGTCGCGAACGCCTACACCGACGCGCAGGGCCGGATTGTCCTCGAAGCACCGCGCTTCGACCGTTCCGCCTGGGAGAACTCGTGGAAGTGGTGGGTCGGCGCTCCCGGTTACGGCACCAGCCCCGACGCCGGCTCGACCTTCCACCGGTGGATCGTCGACCCGGCCACGGGCAAGGTGACCACCGAGTCCCTCAACGACCTTGTCACCGAGTTCCCGTCGATCAACGACGCCCACACCGGTTCGGACTACCGCTACAGCTACGCCATCGCCTTCCCCGGCGCGGGCCTGTCGGGCTACCACACCGTCAAGCTGGACTCGCGGACCGGCCAGGAGAAGCTGCTCGCGCACGGCGAGGGCCGGATGCCCGGCGAGGCCGTCTTCGCGCCCGCCGAGGGCGGGACCGCCGAGGACGACGGCTATCTGCTCACCGTCGTCAGCGACCTCAAGGCCGACGCCTCGGAGCTGCTCGTCCTGGACGCGAGCGACCTGAGCACCGTGGCCGCGGTCGAACTCCCCCGCAGGGTGCCCGCCGGCATCCACGGCCACTGGATCCCCGACTCCGAACCGTCCGCCTGATCCGCCCCAGCCGCCCGGGCCGCTGCTGACTCCCCCGCAGCGGCGGCCCGGGCCCCGAACCCGTCCGGCATCCACGGCCACTGGATCCCCGACTCCGAACCGTCCGCCTGATCCGCCCCAGCCGCCCGGGCCGCTGCTGACTCCCCCGCAGCGGCGGCC
>NZ_JBWKDP010000003.1:363388-366850 GCF_056435905.1 Streptomyces sp. NPDC043861
CCCGGGCCCCCGACATCGAGGAACCGACATGACCTACCCCACGACCATCGACGAGAACGCCCCCGTCATCGCCGACCACACCATCCGGATCGCCGCTCCTCTCGAGCGGGTCTGGCAGCTGCACACCGGGATCGGTTTCTGGCCCGACTGGCAGCCCGACATCACCGAGGCCCGGCTCGACGGCCCCATTGCCCCCGGCACCACCTTCCATTGGGTGACCGCGGGCCTGTCCATCGACTCCACCGTCTACGCGGTCGACGGCCGGCACCGCATCCTGTGGGGCGGTCCCGCGCACGGCATCACCGGCGTGCACGAGTGGACGTTGACCGAGGACGGCGACGGCGTCGTGGTCCGCACCCGGGAGTCGTGGGCGGGCGCGCCGGTCGACGCCGACCGGGACAACCTCGCCGCCGCGCTGGACGACTCGCTGAGCGCCTGGCTCGACGCCCTGAAGAAAGCGGCGGAGTAGTGGCCGAGCCTCTCTTCCTCACCGATCTGGTGCTGGCCTTCGTGCTGGCGATCAGCGGCGGCCTGCTGGGCCGCCGGGCCGGCCGCCGCCAGACACAGCCCGCACCACAGCAGGGCGAGGTACGGCGACGTCCGGTCGTCCTGTACGTCACCGCCGCGGTCGTCGCCGCCCGGCTGGCGGTTGCGGTCCTGCTGCTGGCCACCAGCGGGTGGCAACTGGTCACCCACCGATTCCTGCTCGGCCTGCCCGTCGTGGTGCTGCCGCTGGTGTGGGCGCTGGTGCGGCCCAGTGCCGTCGCCGTGCACACCACGGCGATGGGTGCCTGGCTGTCCTTCTACTTCCTGTACGTCCCGCCCGGTCCACAGGATCTGCCGGTCGCGGCCGGGGCGTCGGCTCTCGTCCTGGCCACGACGATCGGGGCGTCCCTCCTGCTCGGCGACCGGCGCTCCCGCGGCAGCCGCCCGGCCCGGCTGCCCTGGCTCTCCGGGATCGCCGCCGTGGTCACCGCGGCCGCGCTGGGCAGCCTGCTCCTGGTCGGCGAGTCCGCGACGATGGACTGGGGCGGCGGCCCGGAGCGCGCCGGGCACTTCGTGCACGCCATGGGCCACGGGCACGGCGCCGGCGCCCCGGCCATGCGCTCCGTGGACGCGCTGACCGGCCCGCGCGACGGCACCCCCGACGCCCGCTTCACCCTGACCGCCGCGCGGGGCACCGTACGGCTGTCCTCGGGCAAGAGGATCGACGCGCTCACCTTCAACGGAACCAGCCCGGGCCCCGAACTGCGCGTCAGAAAGGGACAATTGGTTGAGGTCGCCCTGGTCAACAAGGATGTGATCGAGGGCGTCACCCTGCACTGGCACGGAGTGGACGTGCCCAACGCGGAGGACGGGGTGCCGGGCGTCACCCAGAACCCGGTCCGCCCCGGCGGGAGCCATGTCTACCGTTTCGTACCCGACCGCACCGGCACTTACTGGTACCACACGCACCGGGACGCCGAACGCTCCGTGGAGCGCGGCCTGTTCGGTGCGCTGATCGTGGAGGACGGCCAGCAAGGCGTGCAGCAGAACGTGTTCACCCACCTGTGGCCGGGCGGAGAGGACCAGATCGGCGCGTTCGGCACAGCCGACAGTGCCGAACGCCGCGCTGTCCCGGCCGGCCGCCCGGTGGTGCTCCGGCTGATCAACAGTTCCAAGGAGCCGCACCGGATCCTGCTCGGGGGCACCCCGTTCAGGGTCACCGCACACGACGGCAACCCGATCGGCGAACCGGGAGAACTGAAGCCCGGCACGGACCTGTTCCTCGCTGCCGGAGGCCGCTACGACGTGGCCTTCACCATGCCGGACGGCCTGGTGACGCTACGGCTGGACACCTCCGAGATCCCCAACGAGGCGGCCCTCGCTTTCAGCCCCGACGGGCGCGCCGAACCCGCCGCGCTGAAGCCGGGCGATCTCTTCGACCGCCTGTCGTACGGCAAGCGGACCGGTCCGAAGCCCGAAGGCGGCCCGTACGACCGGGACTTCGACCTCGTGCTCGACAACGGCTTCGGTTTCAGCGGAGGCACGTTCACCTTCACGGACACGATCAACGGCCGTCTCTCGCCGGCCGTGCCGACCCTGATGGTCCGCGAGGGCGACCGGGTGCGGATGCGCATCACCGCCCGGGGGATCATCGACCACCCCATGCATCTGCACGGCCACCGGGTCCGGGTGATCTCGCGCAACGGCGAGGCGGTCACCGGCAGCACCTGGTGGACCGACACCCTCAATGTCGCCCCAGGTGAGAGCTATGAGATCGACTTCAGCGCCGACAACCCCGGTGTGTGGATGGACCACTGCCACAACTTCGAACACGCCGAGAGCGGCATGATCATGCACCTGGCCTACGACGATGTCACCACTCCGTACCACGGCCCGGCGCACTGAGCCGGATCCTGCGGGTGACGCGGGGGTCGGATGCGGCACGAGGCTCCCCGGTCGGCTGTGCGGGAGCAGTTCCTGCTCCTGCCCGTCTGTGTCGGTCGGCTCACGCGGGCGCGGCTGCGTGCAGGTGATCGGCCGGGGGCGAGGTCACCGGGCCGGTCCGCCGGCCGGCGCCGATGCCCCGGCCTTCCGGCAGCCGCATCTGCGCAGACCCTTCGCCATTCCTGTCGCCGTACGCGGGCCCTGCCCGTGCTGGGCGCCCGTGCTGGGCGCGACGGTGGTGCTGTGCGGGCAGCAGTTCGGGGCCCCTGCTCGTGATGCCTCCACCAGCCACATGGCCCGGAGGCTCCCCGCCGGTCGGCGGGGGTGCTCCGGACACCTGTCGGATGGTTGAAATCACTATTTTTTCGGAGCCTGGAAACATGGGACAAGGCTCAGCTCCACGCCGGGCAGCTCTCGTCGCCGGCCGTGGCCGACTCTTCCGGGCCGGGTGCCTGCCGCTTCCCCGGCCGGTCGACCGGCGACCGGAAGGCGCTGGGTGCCGCTGCTGGTGTGACGTCCCGAGCGCGCAGCAGGGGTGAGGGTTTCGACGGTCATCCGACAGTGGACGGCCTGACTGGAGGCGACGGCACATGTCTTCCGAGACCAGGGCGGGCACGGATCCAGCCGCCGGCACGGAAGGGCTCCTGGCCGACGTTCTGGCCGGGGTCCTGCGTACGGAGCAGGTGCCGGTGGACGGCAACTTCTTCACGGATCTGGGTGCCGATTCGCTGGTGATGGCCCAGTTCTGTGCGCGGGTGCGCAAGCGGGACGATCTGCCGACGGTGTCGATGAAGGACATCTACCAGCATCCGACGGTCCGGGGTCTGGCCACTGCGTTCACGGACAGCACGTCGTCCCCGGCGCAGGAGGTCCCCCCGTCCGGTTCGCTGGTCGAGTCCCCGACGGAGGTGCCGGTCGCCGGCACCGAGAGCCTGCTGGCCGACGTTCTGGCCGGGGTCCTGCGTACGGAGCAGGTGCCGGTGGACGGCAACTTCTTCACGGATCTGGGTGCCGATTCGCTGGTGATGGCCC
>NZ_JBWKDP010000003.1:366946-684756 GCF_056435905.1 Streptomyces sp. NPDC043861
GCCCAGTTCTGTGCGCGGGTGCGCAAGCGGGACGATCTGCCGACGGTGTCGATGAAGGACATCTACCGGCACCCCACGGTCCGGGGTCTGGCCGCCGCGTTCACGGAGGCTCCCGACCTCGACCGGTCCCCGGCCTCCTCGCACGCGCCGTCACCGACCTCCCGGCCGGCCCCGGGGCGCGGCGATGCCCCATCCGGCACATCGGGCGCACCGCAGGCCGGTCCATGGCGGTACACGCTGTGCGGGACGGCCCAGATGCTGATCTTCCTCGTCCTTTCCTCCCTCGGCGCCACGATTGCCGTCTTCGGTTACGAGTGGACCGTGGAAGGCTCGGGGACGGCCGGCGTCTACCTGCGGGCGGTGTTGTTCAGTACGGCGCTCTTCTTCGGCGTCTGCGCGCTGCCCGTCGCGGCCAAGTGGATCCTCATCGGCCGTTTCACCCCGGGCAGGTTCCGCCTCTGGAGTTTCGCCTACCTGCGCTTCTGGTGCGTGAAGGCCCTCATCCGTACCAGCCCGGTGCGTCTGTTCACCGGTTCACCGCTGTACGTGCTGTACCTCAGAGCCCTCGGCGCACACATCGGAAAGGGCGTCACCATCCTTTCCCGCACCGCCCCCGTCTGCACGGACCTCCTCACCATCGGTGACGGCACGGTCGTCCGCAAGGACGTACTGCTGTCCTGCTACCGGGCGCACGACGGCTGGATCGAGACGGGCCCCGTCACCCTTGGTGCTGATGTGACCGTCAGCGAACAGGCAGTCGTCGACATCGGGACGTCGATGGGCGACGACACCCAGCTGGGCCACGCCTCCTCCCTGCACACCGGGCAGGCGGTGCCGGCCGGAGAGGCCTGGCACGGCACGCCGGCGCAGCCGACGACGACCGACTTCCGGGCCGTCGAACCCGCGGCGTGCGGCCCCCTTCGCAGGGCCTCCTACAGCCTGTTGCAGATGCTCGCCGTGCTGCTGGTGTACCTACCGCTGACGCTGGCGGGCGTGAGCCTCGTGTTCACCGTGGTGCCGCAGCTCAACGCGGTGTTCACCCCAGGGCCGCCGGCCTTCACCAGCCCCGGGTTCTACCTCGAGGCGCTCGTCGCTTCCCTCGTGGCCTTCTTCGGCGGCATAGTCGTGGGCCTGCTGGTGGTGAGCACGGTGCCACGGCTGCTCAGCCTGGCGATCGAACCGGGCAGGACCTACCCGCTGTACGGCTTCCACCACGGCGTCCAGCGGGCGATCACGCGGCTGACCAACATCAGGTTCTTCACCACGCTCTTCGGGGACAGCTCCGCGATCGTGCACTACCTGCGGTGCCTCGGATACGACCTGTGCCACATCGAGCAGACCGGGTCGAACTTCGGCACGCTGGTCAAGCACGACACCCCTTACCTCAGCACGGTCGGCAGCGGGACGATGGTCGCCGACGGGCTGTCGATCATCAACGCCGACTTCTCCAGCTCGTCCTTCCGCTGCACCCCGACCTCGATCGGGCCTAGCAACTTCCTCGGCAACCGCATCGCCTACCCTTCACGCGGCCGTACCGGCGACAACTGCCTGCTCGCGACCAAGGTCATGGTGCCCATCGACGGGCCGGTCCGTGAAGGCGTGGGACTACTGGGATCGCCCAGTTTCGAGATCCCGCGCACGGTGCTGCGCGACACCCGGTTCGACCACCTGGCCCACGGTGACGAGCTGCGCCGCCGCCTTGCCGCCAAGAACAGGCACAACGCGTTCACCGCGGGCCTGCACCTGCTGGTGCGATGGTTCCACTTCTTCGTACTCGCCCTCATCACCATGGGTGCCGTCGAGCTCAGTCAGAGAATTGGGGCGCCGGCCTTCGCGCTGGCCGGTCTGCTCACCCTGGTGTTCACCGTCGTGTACTTCGCGCTGGTCGAACGGACCGTCACCCGAATCCGCCCGGTGAAGCCGCTGTACTGCTCGATCTACCAGCCTGACTTCTGGGGGCACGAACGCTTCTGGAAGCTGACGTCGCACCAGTACATGCAGGCCTTCAACGGCACCCCGTTCAAGACCATGGTCTGGCGGCTGCTGGGCGTCAGGATCGGCCGCCGGGTCTTCGACGACGGTTGCACGATCACCGAGCGGACCCTCGTCAGCATCGGGGACGGCTGCACCCTCAACGCCGGCACCGTCATCCAGTGCCACTCGCAGGAGGACGGCGCCTTCAAGTCCGACCGCGCCACGATCGGTGCGGGCGTGACCCTCGGCGTGAACGCGTTCATCCACTACGGCACCACCGTCGGCGATCAGGCACAACTCGCCGCGGACACCTTCCTGATGAAGGGTGAGGAAGTTCCACCCCATGCACGGTGGGGCGGCAACCCGGCCCGTGAGGACACCGCAGTGGCCCGCGCTCTGTGAGCTTCCAGCGGTCGGCGGGCCGACAGGGCTCACCGCTGGTCGTCGCGGTCCGCGTCGGATCCGGGCCCGGGGTTCTCATCGGTGGACCGCCAGACGTCGGGCCGAGAGCCGTCGATGTCGGTGAACCCGTATTCACGCGCGAGTTGGGCGGAGCTGACCGACGCCTGATTCCATCTGCCCCGTTCTTCGTCCGATGCCAGCGCGACGACAGCGCGCCCGACATGGCGTGGCGACTCCGACTGTGCGAAGCCCGGTGGTGCGGTGGGGTGGGTGCCGACGGCGGTCGGGTCCAGGGCGTCGCGCCAGTTCTCCTCGGAGACACCGAAATTGTCGAGCATCATCTCCGAGCGCAGCCATCCGGGCGTCATGGCCACTGCGGTGGCTCCGTACGCCTTCAGCTCATGTCCCTGGGAGAAGGCCAGCCGGTTCACGGCGCACTTGGCCAGGTCGTAGAAGACCGAGATCCGATACCGCGATGCGTTGTACTCGGTGGTTCCGTCGGTCACCTCCACGAGCAGACCGCCCGGCTCGGCGATGAGGAGGGGGAGCAGGTGGTGGGACGTGATGAGGTGACTGTCGATCGCGAGCCGCAGGATACGCAGCCCGTCGTCCAGGTCGTGTTCCCAGATCGGCGTGTTCCACCGGTCGGGGCCGCCCTTGAGCAGCTCGCCGCCCCAGATGTCGTTCACGAGTACGTCGATACGGCCGTGGTCGTGACGAACCCGCTCGGCCAGTGCCCGCACCTGGTCGGGCTCAAGATGGTCCACGGCCACCGCGACACCGGTGCCACCGAGCGCCGTGACCAGGTCGGCAGTCTCCTCGATCGTCTCGGGACGGCCGGCGTAGTCGGACCGGATGGGCCTCTTCCGGCTGCTGCGGCCCGTACAGATGACCGTCGCGCCGGCTTCTCCCAGCGCCGAGGCGATTCCTCGCCCGGCTCCTCGAGTCGCTCCGGCGACCACCGCCACACGACCGCGCAACGCTTCTGGATCCGGTGACCAGTCCACGGCCCGACTCTACGGTTGCGCACGCCTTCGTTTGCGGATCGGACGCCGTGGAATTCCCCCGTGCCCCGACCGCGCGGGGCTGCCGGACGGCACGGTCGTGACCGCGCGCCTGTCCCGAGTGCCCGGCGGCCAAGGCGTTCAGGAGTGAGGCTCCGCGTTCGACGACCTCCCGGCCGACGGCGCAGTCCTTCCCCGTGGCGTGCATCCGGCCGGACTCCGGCGCCGCCTCGGTGTCAGACCGCGGCCCCTGGTCAGGCCACTCCCTCGGCCGGGAACTCCAGCCGGAGTTCGTAGCCGCCGTCCGCGGTCGGACCGGAGGTCACCGTCCCACCGAGGAGCGCGGCGCGCTGGCGCAGGCCGACCAGTCCGTAGTGCGCACTCGGCAGGGGGAGAGCGGGCCGGGTCGGCGCGGTATTGGTGACCGTGAGACGGATGGCACCGTTCTCGCGCCGGACGCGAACCGTCGCTGTGGCGCCGGGGGCGTGTTTGCGTACGTTGGTCAGCGCTTCCTGGACGGTGCGGTAGACGGCGCGCTGGACGGTCGGCGGCAGACCGTCCGGCAGATCCGTCTGCAGTTCGGCCTCGATACCGCTGCCGTCGACCAGCCGCTGGAGGTCGGCCAGGGACGGCTGCGGGGTCAGCTCGGTGGGGCGGCCTCCGGAGGCGCGCAGCACGCTCACCATGTACCGCAGTTCGTCCAGGGTCTGCACGCTCAGCCGCCGGATCGTGGCTGCGGCTTCCTTGACCTCGGCGTCCCGCGTGCCGACCTGGAGCGCTCCGGCCCGTACCGCGATCAGGCTCACCTGGTGGGAGACCACGTCGTGCATCTCCCTCGCGAGCTGTGCGCGCTCCTTGGCCAGCACCGTCTGTGCGGTGAGCAGCCGCTCGTGGTCCCGTGCCTCGGAGATCTCGGTGAGCCGCAGCGACAGATCACGCCGGGTCTGCACGAGCTGGCCGAGGAAGACGGGAGCGGCCGCCGTCGCCGCGCTGTAGCCGAGAGTGACGAAGGTCGTGGGGTCCGACAGATCGAAGTTGGGCGACGGCCATGAAGTCATGTCGCTGATCGTGAACGCAAGGGCGCAGACGACCAGCAGGCCGCGACGGCGGCTGAGGGAAGCGAGCGTGTACAGCGCGACCAGCGCGGCGAAGATCGCGTCGGAGAGGAGGACGGCCGGCAAGGTGAGCACGAACGTGGGCAGGGGCAGGCGGCGCCGCAGCACCAGAGAGAGGGCGGCGATCAGGGCGAAGACCAGGCGCATCGGCTCGTCGGTGCCGACATGGAACCAGCCGTCGAGCAGCGAGGCGCCGACGAGGGCGCCGTCCAGCAGCAGCGGCAGGCGGTTGGCCGGCAGACGGTGGGTGATCATCCCCCCTCCCGGTGACGTGGTTCCTCCTGGTCACATGGTTCCTGACGGGGCGGCTCCCGGTGACGCGGTTCCTGGCTGCGCGGCGTTCTGAGCAGACCGGCCCGTTCGGCGAGCAGGGCGGCCTGAACACGGCTGCCCACCCCCAGTTTGGTGAGGATCGCGCTGACATGATCCTTGACCGTGCCGGTGCCGAGGTGCATCCGCGCGGCGATGTCGCTGTTGGACAGGCCCTCGGCGACGAGGACGAGTACGGCGCGTTCGCGGGCGGTCAGCCGCTCCAGAACATGGGCCGCCGGTACCTGTGATCCGGCCTCGAGATAGCCGTCCACAACCGCTCGGGTGACCTTGGACGACAGTACGGTGCCGCCGTCGGCCAGGGTGCGGACCAGGAACGGCAGGCCCTCGGGGTCGGTGTCCTTGAGGAGAAATCCGGCGGCACCCGAGCGCAGTGCCGTTGCCACGTACTCGTCCATGTCGAATGTTGTGAGCATGGCCACCACCGGGGGGTGCGGGAGCCTGCGGAGGCCGGCGAGGACGGTGAGTCCGTCCACGTCCGGCATCCGGATGTCCAGCAGCACGACGTCCGGACGTACCTCCTGTGCCGTCCTGATCGCCTGGCCACCGGGAACCGCTGCAACGACCTCGATGTCGTCGGCCGCGTCGAGGATGTGCTGGAAGCCCGTACGGATCAGGGCCTCGTCGTCGACCACCAATACCCGGATCACGTGTGCTCCAATCGCTGCCGGACCACTGTCCGATTCGTACCATGCCGGGCGGATCCCCGCCGGTGCCCGCAGCTGTGCGGCCGGGCGGCGGGGACACCACCAGCCGGTCGGCGGGGCGGTTCCGGACATCTGCCGGATGGTCGCCGTGCGATGCAGCTCCGACGCTGGTGACCATGGCGCTCGATCCATCGGGGGCGCAGTCCGGGGCGGTACCCCGGGCAGGGACGGACCGCTCCTTCTCGTGCTCACCGCCGGCCGGACGACCGTCGGTATCGCTCTCGCCCCGCGGCGTCGTCGGTCTTCGGTGCCGGAACCGGGCTGCCGCGAACACTTCCGGAAGCGTCCCGCCCGGAACAGGGACTGGAGGATGACGCATGGACACGTTCAGCTACCACGGCAGTGACGGGTGTCCCCTGCACGCCACCACGCTCGGGAGGGGGCCGGCCCTGATCCTCCTGCACGGCGGGGGGCGGGACCACCACAGTCTGGTGCCCCTGGCCCGCCGCCTCGCCGAGAGCTACACCGTTGTCCTGCCGGACATCCGCGGTTACGGCCGCTCGGTGTGCACGGACCCGGCCCGGCACACCTGGGCCCAGTACGCGGACGACGTCGGGGCACTGCTGAGGCATCTGGGACTCCACAGGGCGGCCCTGGGCGGTACGGGCATGGGCGGCACCATCACTCTCCGCATGGCCGCGACCCAGCCCGAACGCATCCTGGCCGGAGTCGTCATCAGCGCCGAGGAAGTCGAGGACTGCACTGCCATGGAACCCGAGGGAACCGGGGCGGTCCGGGAGGGCGAAACGGCGATGACGGACCGCTTTGCCGCCCGCGTGCTCCACGAGGGCATCGACGCCGCCTGGAAGTCCGTCCTGCCCGGTCTCGCTCCGGTGATGGGAAATCTGGTCCGAGAGGCCATCCCCCGCTCGGATCCCGCCAGCATTGCCGCGGCGTGCGCCATCGGCCGCGATCGCGCATTCACCAGCGTCGCCGACCTTGCCGCCATCCCGGTTCCCACCTTGATCATTCCCGGCAGCGGCCACCGCCGTCCTCCGGCCCTGGCCGAGGAGATCGCCCGCACCCTCCCGCATGGTCACCTCGCCGACGTCAGCCTCTCCGCCGATCTGTGCACCGCCGACGACCTGGCGCAGCGGATGGCACCGGCCATGTGGGCGTTCCTCACCACCCACCTGACCATCCACCCGACCACGCTCGGGGACCGGTCCGGCCACGGGTGGTGCCGCGTAGCCGCGTAGCCGCGCAGTGCGTGGCCGCGAGTCCGTGCTGTGCACCTGTGCGGGTGGGCCGCGCGGGCCGGAGGGGCGCGCAGGCACGGGAGTGGGAAGCGCGCATGTCAGCGAGCCGGGGGTGAGCCGCACCCGTACGGCCGAGGCACACCCGCGAAGGCCCGCCTTCGGTACGTGATCAGTGCCGAGTCCGGGTGCGATCAGCGCCGCGGCGCCGCGGAATCACGGAGTCATGCCCGCAGACTCATGCCCGCAGAAAGGCGAGTACGGCCAGGACCCTGCGATGGGTCTCCTCCGCGGGAGGCAGATCCAGCTTGGTGAGGATGCTGCTGATGTGCTTGCCGACGGCCGCCTCTGAGACCACCAGAGCACGGGCGATGGCACCGTTCGACTTGCCCTGCGCGATCTCGGCCAGCACCTCCCGCTCGCGCGGCGTGAGCCGTTCCAGTGGGTCACGGCGGCGGCGGAGCAACTGGCGCACCACCTCGGGGTCGACGACGGTCCCGCCGTCGGCGATCTCGAGCAGTGCGTCCATGAAGTCCTCGATCTGCCCGACCCGGTCCTTCAGCAGATAGCCGACGCCCGAACCGTCGCCCGAGTCCAGCAGTTCGGAGGCGTAGGCCCGCTGCACATACTGGCTGAGGACGAGGACGGGGAGTGCGGGCCGCTTCTCGCGCAGTTGCACCGCCGCGTGCAGCCCCTCGTCCTGGAACCCGGGGGGCATGCGCACATCGGTCACCACGATGTCGGGCGCATGCTCGTCGACCGCGGCGATCAGCGACTCCGCGTCACCGACGGCTGCGACCACTTCGTGGCCGCAGCGGGTGAGGAGGCCGATGAGTCCTTCCCGCAGCAGCACACTGTCCTCGGCCAGGACTACGCGGAGCGGTCGATCCACTCGCAAGGAAACTCCACACGCAACAGGGTCGGGCCGCCCGGCGGACTGGACAGGGCAAGTCTGCCATCCAGAACCGACACGCGGTCCGCGAGTCCGGTGAGCCCGCTGCCCTTCCCGGGGTCGGCGCCGCCCCGGCCGTCGTCGCTCACTTCCAGGAAAAGCCGCCCGTCGCGGTGTTCGCCGCTCACCTCGGCGCGGCCGGCCCCGCTGTGCTTGGCGACGTTGGCCAGTGCCTCGCAGACCGCGAAGTAGGCGGCGGTCTCGACGGCCTGGGGCAGTCGTCCCGGCAGTTTCAGATCGACGTCCACGGGGACCGGGGAGCGGTCGGCGGCATCGGCGACCGCTGCTTCCAGCCCGTAGTCCGCGAGGACCTTGGGATGGATGCCCCGGATGAGTTCACGCAACTCCGCGAGTGCCTTGCCCGCTTCCTCACCCGCCTTGGCGAGCTGATCGGCGAGGGGCCCGGGCGGCGCGTCCAGCCGGGCCAGGCCGAGTGTCATCGTCAGTGCCACCAGCCGCTGTTGTGCTCCGTCGTGCAGATCGCGCTCGATACGCCGCCGCTCCGCCTCGAATGCGTCCATCAACCGGACCCGGGAGCGCGTGAGTTCCCTGAGCCTTGCGCCCAGATCGTCCTCGTGCGAGGCGATGAGGAGTCGGGTCAGTCCCGCGCGGGCACCCGCCGCCACGCCCAGCGCGTAGGCACCGATCCCCAGGAGAACGAGCCCGATCACGGCAACACCGAAGGCCGTTGGCCATGTGGTGACCGTCCACTGCTTGAGCACCTTGGCCTCATGACCGTCGCCGACCGTGGCCATCAGCAGGGGCGTGGCGGCCACGGACAGCGGCAGGAACACGGCGACTGTGAGGGCGGCGATGTCGACCGGCCACAGCAGACCCGCGAGCAGCAGCGCGTACCCGAGCTCCCGCCAGGTCGCCTGTTCCCGCATACGCGTCGTCAGCCAGCTCCGCAGGCCCGGCTCGGCGGGCGCCCGGTGCAGGTCGGGCGCCGGGTGCAGGTCGACCAGGCGCAGTCGACACCGCTCCACCCAGGCCACCGGGATTCCGGCGAACGCCGTGAGGACGAGCACAGGGACACCCACCAGGACGATGAGGAGGACCCCGCCGGCCGCCGCCATGGCCACGATCGCCACCAGGGCGACGATGCCGGTCAACGCGCCGCTGACCAGGTATCCGGCCGCGCGCCAAGGCCACGACGACAGCAGGAAGCCAGGGGTGGCCATGGCCTGCCACACAGTCCGAGGGTGCATGGGCCCACCGTAGGAGGCCCGCCCGCGCCCGGGCCATCGGTCCAGGGGGAGGAAGGGAGGTAGGCCTGGCCCTACCCCGACTCTCGGTTCTGCCGCACTGCGCCGAGGTCCTGTCGCGCGGTTTCGTGAAGTCACCGCCGGGCGCAGCCACGGACACCGGCCGACCGGGCACCCAGGGACGGCCACGGACACCGGCCACATGGCGCGGCCACGGACACGGCCCGGCGGTGTGGGCCATTGAACGAGCCGGAGCGCCATGCCAATGGGGACAGGGACACCGAATGGATGGGGACAGATGAACAGCGACGCGATCCAGTTGCACACCGTCAGCAGGCGGTACGGGGCGGGCGGCGGCGCCGTCACCGCCCTCGACGAGGTCTCCCTCTCCTTCCCGAAGGGGACGTTCACCGCAGTGATGGGCCCCTCCGGCTCCGGCAAGTCGACGCTGCTCCAGTGCGCGGCGGGGCTGGACCGGCCCACGTCGGGCTCGGTCACCATGGGCGGGACCGACCTGACCGGGCTGAGCGAGCACAAGCTCACCCTGTGGCGCCGCGAGCGCATCGGTTTTGTCTTCCAGGCGTTCAACCTGCTGCCGTCACTGACCGCCGAGCAGAACGTGGCGCTGCCCCTTCGGCTCGCCGGCCGCCGCCCCGCGAGAGCCCAGGTCCGTGAGGTGCTCCGGCAGGTCGGGCTCGGTGACCGGGCCCGGCACCGGCCGACGGAGATGTCCGGCGGCCAGCAGCAGCGGGTCGCCCTGGCCCGCGCCCTGATCACCCGCCCCGAGGTCCTCTTCGGCGACGAGCCGACCGGCGCCCTCGACTCGGAGACCGGCCGCGAGGTGCTCAATCTGCTGCGCGGGATGGTCGACCGCGAGGGACAGACGATCATCATGGTCACGCACGATCCGGTGGCCGCCTCCTACGCCGACCGCGTGGTCTTCCTCGTCGACGGACGGGTCAACGGCGAGTTGGCCGGAGGCTCCGCCGAGGGCATCGCCGCACGCATGACCCGGCTGGAGGCCGCCCCGTGCTGAGCACCGCCCTGAGCACCCTGCGCGTCCGCTGGGTCACCTTCGTCGGCAGTTTCGTCGCCCTCTCGCTGGGAGTGGCGCTGATGGCCGTCATGGGTCTGGCGCTGGCGTCCTCGACGGACGCGCCCGAGCGCAGGCCCGAGCGGTTCGCCGCGGCCCCGGTCGTGGTCACGGGGGCGAGCACCCTGCGGGTGCACACGCCGATCGGCGACCGGGTGCAGAAACTCGCGCACCCGCGTGCCGTGCCCGCCGGCCTCGTCACGAGGCTGAAGGAGCTCGGTACCGTCGTCGAGGACCGCTCGTTCGCCGTAAGGGCCCGGGGCGGTCCCGGAGATCTGGTGGGCCACCCCTGGTCCACGGCCGCCTTCGCCCCGTACCGCACCGAGGCGGGACGGGCACCCCGCGCGGCCGACGAGGTCGTCGTCAGCGGCGACTGGGCGGAGCCGGGCGCCCGGGTACGAACCGACCGTGGCACCGTGCGGGTCGTCGGCACAGTCGCCGGCCTCGGCTTCGAGAACGCCGTCTTCTACAGCGACCGGCGCGCCGCCCAACTGTCGCCGGCAAGCACCCAGCTCGTGGTGGACGCCGATCCCGAGGCCGTGCGCGAGGCGGTGCGTGGCAGCGACGCCGTCACGGTCCTCACCGGTGACGCGCGCCGGTTTGCCGACGCCGATCCCGACAGGGACGGCGAAGCCCTCACCGCCATGAACGCGATGTTCGGCACGGCCGGGGGCGTCACAGGGTTCGTCTCGGTGTTCGTCGTGGCGTCCACCTTCGCGTTCGCCGTCGCCCAGCGGCGCCGGGAGTTCGGCCTGTTGCGCACCGCGGGGGCGACCCCGGGGCAGATCCGCCGCATGGTTCTCGCCGAGGCCCTGGCGGTCGGCGTGCTCGCCTCGGCCACCGGCTGCGTGCTCGGGGCGTACGGAGCGCCGCGGCTGGCCGAATGGGTCGTCGACGGTGGCCTCGCGCCCCGCTGGTTCACCATCGGTGACCACACCTGGCCGTACCCCATGGCCTTCTGGACGGGTCTGCTCGTCGCGCTGTGCGGGGCGGTGGCCGCCTCCTGGCGGGCCGGACGGACCGGACCGACGGAGGCGCTGCGCGAGGCGGCGGTGGACAGCCACGCGATGACGCGGGGCCGCCGGCTGTGCGGAACGGCCCTGCTGCTGACCGCCGCAACGACTCTGTGCCTGGCCCTGGTGAGCGACCCGGGTGACCTGCTCCAGCGCAAGACCTATGTGAGCCGGCCGATGCTGTTGATCACCGGGGTTGCGCTGCTCGCGCCGGTGCTGGTGCGCCCGCTCGCCCGACTGATCGCCTGGCTGCCGGCCCAGCTCCCGGGCGCCACCGGCATGCTCGTGCGGGAGAGCGCCTCCGCCGGTGTCCGGCGCACTGCCTCCGTCGCGGCGCCCGTGCTGGTCACGGTCGCGCTGGCAGGCTCGCTCCTCGGAGCCACCGCGACGCTGAACGAGGCGAAAACCGCCGAGCTCCGCGAACGGACGGCCGCCGACTTCGTGGTCACTCCGGCGGGCGACGCCTTCGACCGGACGACGCTGCAAAGGCTGCGCACGGTGTCCGGCGTCAAGGTGTCCGAGACCGCGTCGAGCGCCGTCTACGTCCTGGAGGAAGGCGTCGCGCTCATCAAGTCCGAGGCCCGCACCGCCGACCCCGCCCTGCTCGCCGCCACCACCCGGCTGCCGCTCGCCGCGGGGAGGGTGAGCGACCTCGACGATGAATCGATCATCGTCAACGAGGAGTGGGAGCGGCACACCGTGGGCCGGCGCGTGGATGTGTGGCTTGGTGACGGCACCAGGAAGTCGCTGCGGATCGCCGCGGTGATGGCCACCGGCACCGGCGACAACGGCGTCTATGTCACCCCTGGCAACGCCCCGGGCGCGTCCGCGGACCGCGTCGACGTCCGCCTCGTGGACGGAGCCGACGCTGCCGTGGCGGGTGCCGCACTGCGCGATGCCGTGCGCGCCTCCGGCGGGCATGTCTTCACCCAGGACCAGTGGGTGCGGGCGAGTCGCCCCGAGAACAACCGGACCACCAGGCTCGGCTTCCTCCTGGTCCTTGGCATCGCCCTCCTGTACACGGGCATCTCCGTCGCCGGCACCATGGTCATGGCGACCGCCGACCGGGGCCGCGACCTGGCCGTGCTGCGCCTGGCCGGGGCCACCAGGAGGCAGGTGCTGCGCCTGGTCGGTGGCGAGGCCCTGATGGTGGTCGGGGTCGGCGGAGTGCTGGGTCTCCTGGTCGCAGGGCTCAACCTGCTGGGCATGTGGAGCGCGTTGGGGCTGCTTTCCGTGCGGACCTCGATCGAGGTCCCATGGACGGCGCTCGGCATGGTCGTGGCCGCCTGCATGGTCCTGGCCGTGGTCTCGGCCGTGGCCCCGGCGGGGCTCTCGCTGCGGGGCCGGGCCATGTTTCCGGCAGGCGTACGGGAGTGACGCGACGGTCGGCCGCCGTGCCCGGACGACGCGGCGGCCGGCCGTGCCCGGAGGCCCGGCAGCCCCGTTGTTCTCCTCGTCGCGCGTCTCCGCCTGTTCGTCCTCGCGCGTCACCAGCTGATTGCGTCGGGAACTCGCGCACACGGAGCACCGGCAGAGAAGCGCTCGACGAGGAGCGGCCGCGACCTTGGTCGCTCCGCGGTACGACGAAAGTGGGCCGCGGGCGGCTCCGGCCGCTGATTAGGGTGCTGACGTGGATGCGTCATCGAACATACGCACCGGGGCCGAGACAGGCACCGGGGCCAGGAGCCGGACCGTTCGTGCCGGGATACGGGCCGGCCTGCGGTGGCTGGCCCCACCGGAGCTGTGGCCGCGGCGCCGAATCGCGGGTGAGGTCGTCGTCGCGCTCGTCCTTGGCCTGATGGTTGCCGGGGTGGCCGAGTTGACGGGCTCGACGGAGCGAGTCGTCGCCAGTCAGGCGGCGGGGGCCGTGGTCCTGTCGCTGATGAGGCGGAGACTGCCCGCGAGTGTGCTGGTGGTGACCTCCGGGCTCACTCCCGTCGCCGGCGGGTTCTTCCCGCTGTTGATGCTGGTCGGCTGGTCGGCCGGCCGGCGGATCCCGGGCGCAGGACGGGCACTTGCGGCGTTCACCGGGGCCTATGTGCTCTACATCGGCATCACGCTCACCGACGCTGCGGCCCGGGACGGCGCTCTGACCGTTCTGCTGTTCACCACGTTGTTCTTCCTGGCGACAACGGTCGTGCCGGGCCTGGCCAGCCGGTACTGGACTCAGCGCCGGACCCTGCTGCATACGCTCCAGGACCGCAATGTCCAACTGCTGCGCGAGCGCGAGATGGTGGCGGGCCAGGCGCGGCTGCGTGAGCGGCAGCGGATCGCCCAGGACATGCACGACAGTCTTGGACATCAGCTGGCGCTCATCGCCGTGCACACGGGTGCCCTGGAGGTGGACCGCGAGCTGACCGACCGGCAGCGGGAAGCCGTCGGGGTGCTGAGGGAGGCATCGGTGACCGCGATGCATGAGCTGCGCGAGGTCGTCGGCATCCTCAGGGACGGAGTGGAGGCGCCTGCGCCTGCCGTGGACGAATCCGGTCGGGCCGCACGGGGCACGGCTGGCATCGCGGGTCTGGTCGACGCCGCCAGGGCTGCGGGGCCGGGCTATGTGGTGGAGCTGCGATGTGTGGGAGAGGGCAGGCCGCTCGCGGCGGCCGCGGACCACGCGGCGTACCGCATCGCTCAGGAGGCACTGACCAATGCCTTCAAGCATGCGCCGGGCGCGCCGATCGTCGTGGAACTGCGCTACGAGCCGGACTCGTTCGTGGTGGAAGTCGTCAACGGGGCAGCGCCGGGTGCCGCCGGGGAGGTCGTCAGTGGTGGTCAGGGGCTGACCGGTCTGCATGAGCGCGCCCGACTGGTGGGCGGGATGGTGCACGCGGGGCCCGTCGCGGGCGGCGGCTTCCGTGTGGCCGGCGTGCTTCCCTACGGCATCGTCGAGGCCGCACCCGCCCCCGCGCCGTTCGTCGATACCGCGGACGACTTCCGACAGCAGTCGCCGTGGGTCCCCGTCGGAAACGGTGTTCCGGTCATGGACTGGACGGTTTCGGAAAGGGAGTTGGCGATGGGTGGCAGGAACAGGACCAACGGTGTGGCGCTGGGGTGCGGAATCGCTGTGGCCGCCGTGGTGCTGCTGGTTGTGGTGGGTCTTTTCGGGCTGGTCTTCCTGCTGGGTTCGGTCAACAAAGGGATGATCAACCCCGACGAATACGATGCCGTCAAGGTCGGGATGGCGGAGAAGGACGTACGCGATCAGCTGCCGGACGGCGACACCTTCGCGACGGCCGGTCTGTCGGGGACGGGACCGAAGGCGCCGGAGGGTTCGTCGTGCCTGGTGCTGCTGTCCTCCGAGACCGGAGACAGCTGGGACAGCGAACCGGTGTTCCGGTTCTGCTTCAAGGACGGCAAGCTGGTCGAGAAGAAGTCGTACGACGCGAGCCGGTAGCGAACGCGGTAGCAAAGCAGGGGGAATGTCTGTGACCGGGTCTTCGGGGGCGCCGATCAGGGTCGTGATCGCCGACGACGAGCCGCTGATCCGCGCCGGGATCCGGATGATCCTCACCTCGGACCCGCAGATCGAAGTCGTGGCCGAGGGCACGAACGGCCGAGAGGCCGTCGACCTTGCCCGGTCGCACAGCGCGGACGTGGTTCTGCTCGACATACAGATGCCGGTCATGGACGGCCTCTCCGCGCTCGCAGAGCTGCGCAGAGTGGTACCGAAAGCCAGGGTCATCGTTCTCACGACCTTCGGTGAGCGTGAGAACGTCCTGCGGGCGCTGGAGCACGGTGGTGCCGGGTTCCTGCTCAAGGACACCGCCCCCGCCGAGCTGATCCGCGCGGTGCGGGCCGCGGTCGCCGGTGACGCCTATCTCTCGCCGGGAGCCACGCGGCATGTGGTGGACCAATTGGCCTCGGGACGGGTGGCGGCGCGCAGTGCACAGGCGCGGGCTCGGGTGGCGGCGCTGAGCGGGCGGGAGCGAGAGGTGCTTGCCCTGTTGGGAGAAGGGCTCTCCAACGCGGATGCCGGGCGCAGACTGCACATGAGCGAGGCCACGGTGAAGACCTATGTGAGCCGGATCCTGGCCAAGCTGGAGTGCGACAACCGAGTGCAGGCGGCACTGCTGGCGCGCGACGCGGGGCTGTAGGACGTCGCGGTTGGTGACGTTTCACGTGAAACGTCGACCTGACAGCCGGGACGCGCAGGACGACCGGGACAGCCGGGACAGCCGGGACGCGCAGGACGACTGGGACGACCAGGGCGTCGGCCCGTCGGCACCCGGCCCGGCGTGCGGGCCTGGCCCCGGCTGAACGTCGTCAGGCGGGGCCCAGGACGTCGTCGGACCGTCGTCAGGCCGCGAGGCGCGCAGCCAGATCCTTCGCCTTCTGCGCCGCCTGCTCGAATGCCTTGGCGCGGGAAGCCTCGGCGAGCGGGGCGAGTTCGGCCATCTCGGGCTTCACCGGTGCCAGGGTCAGCTCGGGGACGATGAAGTCGACCTCCGCGCCGAGCATCCCGGTGAACACCTTCTCCAGGTAGGTCTGGACGAATTCGAAACTCTCGCGCGGGGTTCCGGGGGCGTACGAGCCGCCGCGGCTGGCGACCACGGTGATCGGGGTGCCCGCCACGGGGCCGTCCGGGCGGGCCGCGTTGTGGCCGACGATGATCACCTGGTCCAGCCATGCCTTCAGCGTGGACGGGATCGTGAAGTTGTACATGGGGGCACCGATCAGTACGGCGTCCGCCTCGGCGAGTTCGGCGGCGAGCTCGGCGCGGAGTGCGTCGTCAGCGCCTGCAGCGGCGGCCGCGGAGTCCAGATGGGGCAGCGGGTTGGCGGCCAGGTCGCGGTAGACGACCTTGCCCTCGGGGTGCTCCTCCAGCCAGGACTTCACAAAGGTGGCCGTGACCTCGCGCGAGGTGGAGCCCTGCGGGAAGACGGCGGAATCGATGTGCAGCAGCGTGGCCATGACGTTCTCCAGATGCAGTGAAGGGTGAGCTCGGTTCATTAGTTCCGTGCGTAACTATGAATAACACAGTCGCTTACTTTTTTTCACCTCCTCACGAGAGACCAGTACCCTGGAGGCATGGCGGATCACAGTGAGCAGACGTGCAGGCAGGTCGACGGGGCGATCACCCGCGTCTTCGGGCTGCTCGGCAAACGCTGGACCGGCATGATCGTGTCCGTGCTGCTGCAGCGGCCGGTGCACTTCGCCGAGCTGCGACGGGCGATTCCCGGCATCAGCGAGCGCATGCTGTCGGACCGGCTGACCGAGCTGGGCGCGGCGGGGCTGATCGTGCGCGAGGTCGATGAGGGGCCGCCGCTGCGCGTCGCATACCGGCTCACGGAGGCCGGTGCGGCGCTCGAGCCCGCGCTCAAGGAGCTTGGCCGCTGGGCAGAGGCGTATCTGCCGGGTGTGCGGGGGAGCGGTCTGGGTTGTCCACAGGGGGAGACGCCCGCCTGACGCGGCGGTACCGTCGTCTCCTGTGTTTGATGTTGCACGACGTCGGGGGAGGCGGTCCCGCCATGGGTGAGGTCGAAGCGATGGTGCCGGTGCAGCGGCCGGCTTCCGGGGGCGAGCGGGTGCCGGAGGTGCCCGGGTTCGCGCCGCGCCGGACGTCACGAAACGTTCCCGACTCCCCGAAGCAGGCCGGCAAGGCGCTGCGGACCGAGGTGCCGCGCTCGTCGCACGACACCCTGGTCATGACGGCGGGACGGCCGGATGCCGTGCAGGCGGTCGAGGAGTCCAGCCGCGGCCGGGTGCCCGAGCTCGCACCGATCCGGGTGGGCCGGATGGCCGCGACCCCCTTCGCGTTTCTGCGGGGTGCGGCGGGCCTGATGGCCCATGACCTGGCCGCCACGCCCGTCACCGGTGTCGCGGCCCAGATCTGCGGCGATGCCCATGCGGCGAACTTCGGGCTGTACGGCGACGCCCGCGGAAGCCTGGTCATCGATCTGAACGACTTCGACGAGACCGTCATCGGTCCCTGGGAGTGGGACCTCAAGCGGCTCGCCGCATCGATCGTGCTCGCCGGCCGGGAGGCCGGTGCCGATGAGGACACATGCCGCAAGGCCGCCTTCGACGTGGCGGGGGCCTACCGCCGGACCATGCGCCTGCTGGCCAGGCTTCCGGTGGTCGACGCGTGGAACGCGATTGCGGACGAGGAGCTCGTCTCGCACACGGACGCCCGGGACCTGCTCGGCACGCTGGAGCGCGTCTCGGAGAAGGCCCGGAGCAACACCAGCGCGCGGTTCGCCGCCAAAGCGACGGAACCCGGGCCGGACGGCGCGCGCCGCTTCGTGGACGCGCCGCCCGTGCTGCGCCAGGTCCCGGACCCGGAGGCACATGCCGTCGCCGCGGCGCTCGGCGAGTATCTGGAGACGGTCTCCGAGGACAGGCTGCCGCTGCTCGCGCGATACGCCATTCACGATGTCGCGTTCCGCGTCGTCGGCACCGGAAGCGTGGGGACCAGGTCCTATGTGGTGCTGCTGCTCGACCACCGTGGCGAGCCGCTGGTGCTCCAGGTGAAGGAGGCACGGCCCTCCGCCCTGCTGCCGCACCTGGGGGCCGCGGGCTTCGATGCGCCCGAGCCGATGCACGAGGGCCGCCGGGTGGTGCTGGGCCAGAAGCGTATGCAGGTGGTCAGCGACATCCTCCTCGGCTGGACGACCGTGCAGGGCAGGCCCTTCCAGGTGCGGCAGTTCAGAAACCGCAAGGGGAGTGTGGACCCGGCGGCGCTCGCGGCCGACCAGATAGACGACTACGCCCGGATGACAGGCGCCCTCCTCGCGAGGGCCCATGCACACAGCGTCGATCCCCGGCTGGTTGCGGGGTACTGCGGAAAGAACGAGGAACTCGACGAGGCCGTGGCCGGCTTCGCGGTGCTGTACGCGGATCGCACCGAGGCCGACCACGCCGGGCTTGTGGCGGCGGTGCGGAGCGGGCGGCTCGCCGCCGAGCTGGGTGTGTGACAGGACGGAGGCCCGGCGAGCCCGGGCGGCCCGTGCTCTGCCATACGCTGGGCGGGTGACCGAGGACCCTCCCGGGGCGCCGACGACCCGGACCGACGACGAGCAGGACGACGACTGCGTGGACAAGCAGAGCAGCGTGGACGAGCAGCGCGTACCGGGTGACAAGGGCGCGTCCGGCGCTCAGGAAGCCCCGGACAGCCAGGAACCATCGGACAACCGGGAAGCACCGAACGGCCAGGAGACACCGGACGGGCAGGGCTCGGGCGCGGCAGGCGGTGAGCGGCCCGAGGCGCGGCTGGAGCGGGCCGTCCGCGCCGCCGAGCAGGCGCTGATCGAGTTCGAGATCGCGGTGGAGACCTTCCGGGTCGAGGTGGAGAACTTCTCCCGGCTGCACCATCAGAGACTCGGCCCGATGTACTCCCGGCTCGACGAGCTCGACGCCCAGATCGCCGAGGCACGTGCCGCCCGCACCGGGGACCCCGAGGATCTGCGCAAGGCGCAGGAGGCCCGGGCCATGGTGATGCCCATGCCCGGGGTCGACGAGCTGTTCCACGGCTGGGTCGACTCGGACGGTCTGCCGCCCGAGGCCGCGGCCATGCTGACGGACCAGTCCGTGCAGCCGCCGAAGCGGGTGCGGCCCAGCGAGGAGGCCCGCAAGCTGTACCGGGAGCTCGCCCGCAAGGTGCACCCGGATCTGGCCCAGGAGGAGAAGGAACGGGCCCGGCGGGAGGAGTTCATCACCCGTGTGAACGCGGCCTACGGACGCGGGGACGAGGCCCTTCTGCGTGAACTGTCGCGGGAGTGGGATGCCGGGCCGGTGCCGGAGGTCCCCACGCTCAGTGAGAGCGAGGCGCTCTACGCCCGCCTGGAGTGGCTGGCCCAGCGCAAGGAGCTGCTGACGGTCATCGCCGGCGAGCTGGAGGACAGTGCGATCGGTGCGATGCTGAAGATGGCACCGGACGACCCGGACCGGCTGCTGGACGAGATCGCGGAGCAACTGCTGGCGCAGGTCGCGCAGCGCGAGACCGAGCTGGCCGAGCTGGTGCAGTAGGTTTCCAGGAACATCCGTCATGCGCGGTACACCCAAGAGCGGTACGAGCGCCTAGGCACGAGAGAAGGCCATCACCCATGAATTTCGCCACGCTGCCCTCGATCGACGCCGCGTCCGTCCCGGCCGACGGTCTGGTCCTCGACGTCCGTGAGGGCGACGAGTGGGCGGCCGGTCATGTCGAGGGGGCCCTGCACATCCCGATCGGCGACTTCGTGGCCCGCTTCGGCGAGGTCACCGAGGCCGTGTCCGAGGGCCGCCGGGCGCATGTGATGTGCAGGGTCGGCGGCCGCTCTGCCCAGGTCACCCAGTACCTGGTGCAGCAGGGCATCGACGCCGTGAACATCGACGGCGGAATGCAGGCATGGGAGGCCGCCGGGCGCCCGATGGTCACCGACGACGGCCGCCCGGCATACGTGCTGTAATCCCCCAGCCCCGGGGTGCCGGTCCCCCGGAAGGCTCCTCAGCCCAGCGGATGGGCGGCGAGCAGATCGCCCAGGGCCTCCTCATGGGCCGCCGCCGGACCGAGCGAGAGCTCGAGCTGCTTGGCCCAGGCATGGTACCGGTGGAGCGGGTAGTCGGTGTCGGCGCCGAAGCCGCCGTGCAGATGCTGCGCGGTCTGCACGATGCGGCGGACCCCTTCGGACGCCCATGTCTTCGCCACCGCGATATCGCCGGACGGCGGCAGCGCCCCACCCGCGTCGGAGGCGATCCGCCAGGCGGCCTGCCAGAGGGTCGCCTCCATCGCGCGCAGATCGATGTAGCGGTCCGCCGCCTGGACGGCCACAGCCTGGAAGGTCGCAACGGGAAATCCGAACTGCTCGCGCTTGCCCGTGTACTCACTCGACATGGACAGCACACGTTCACCCAGCCCGAGGGACAGCGCACACGTGCCGGTGGCGAGCAGCCCGCGCAGCCACTCCCAGGCCCCTTCGGTTCCGATGAGCGCGGAGCTCTCGATCCGTACGGAGTCGAGCCGGGCCTCGGCGAACAGCTCGCCATTGGTGGAGATCTGCTCGGCGAGGGCCAGACCCTCGTGGCCGTGGGGCACAAGGGCCAGCACCGCCCGCCCGTCACCGGTATGGGCAGGGACGGCGATCAGGTCGGCGCACTGGGCCCAGGGCAATCCCGTCTGGACGCCGTCGAGCACCCAGACGTCGCCGTCCCGGCGAGCGGTGACGGCAAGCTCGGCCGGGTCATGGCCCGTCCGGCCGTTGGCTCCGACGGTGATCACCAGTTCGCCGCGCCCGATCCGGGGGAGGAGACTCTCGCAGAGATCCGCGCTGCCGAAGCGCTGCAGTGCCATCGCGACGGCACTCGTCTCCAGCAAGGGCACCCGAGCGAGCACCTTCGCTGACTCGCGCAGCACCAGGCAGAGCGCGATGGCGTCCAGACCCGCCCCGCCGTACTCGGGCGCAAGCACCAGACTCAGCAGGTCCGTTTCGGCGAGCCTGGCCCACAGCGGCCGGTCGAACTCCTGGGCCACGGCGCCCGCTGAGAGCGCGGGGCTCGGCACTCCATCGGGCGTCACGCCCGAGAAAACCGCCTTCGCCGCCTCAACGGCCGCCTGCTGCTCCTCGGTGAAGGTGAAGTCCACTGCCCTGTCCTCCCGCGCACCGGCCCGTCCGTATCCGTCGGATCCCCTGGATCTGACGGGTCGTCAAGATAGAACAGGTTCTAGCGGAAGGGAATGGCGATGGCAGACCGGAAGAGCCACCGCCGTCAGCGGTCGAAGTCCAGCTCCACTTCGGGAGTCACCGGGTGCGACTGGCAGGCCAGCACATAGCCCGCTTCCGTCTCCTCCTGCTCCAGTGCGAAGTTGCGGTCCATACGGACCTCTCCCGAGACCAGGAACGCCCGGCAGGTCCCGCACACGCCGCCCTTGCAGGCATACGGTGCATCGGAACGAGCCCTCAGCACGGTCTCCAGCAGTGATTCCCCTTCCTGGACCGGCCACTTGCCCGAGCGGCCGTCGAGCGTGGCGCTGAGCGTGCTGTGGGCCGGTGCAGCGAGCGGAGCCGGGGCGGGTGCCGCGTCCACATGGAAGATCTCCTCGTGGATCCGACTCCGGTCCACGCCCAGACCACGAAGCGCCCGCTCCGCGCCCTGGACCAGACCGAACGGTCCGCAGAGGAACCAACCGTCCACTTCCGACACCGGAAGCAGCGAGGGCAGCAGCCCGGTCAGCCGCTCCTGGTCGAGGCGGCCCGAAGGCAGGCCCGACTGCTGTTCCTCCCGGGACAGTACGGTGATCAGCTGAAAACGGTCCGGGTAGCGGTCCTTGAGGTCGGCGACCTCTTCCAGGAACATCGTGGAGGCCGCCGTGCGGTCGCTCCGTATCAGACAGAACCGGGCTTCCGGCTCCCGTGCCAGCAAGGTGCTCGCGATGGACAGCACCGGGGTGATGCCGCTGCCACCGACAATGGCCGCGAAGTGTCCGGGTCGTGGCTCCAGGACGAACCTGCCCATCGGCTGCATGGCCTCGACCGTGTCCCCCGGGGCCAGCTCCTTGAGGGCGTACGTCGAGAACTCACCGCCGTCGACCAGGCGGATCCCCACGCGCAGAACGGGACCCTCGCCCGCGGCGGTGGCCGGGGTGCAGATCGAGTACGTGCGCCGGATCTCCTCGCCGTTCGCTCCCGTGCGGCGGACGGTGATGTGCTGGCCAGGCGCATGACGGAAGGCGTCGTGCAGCTCGGCGGGGACCGCGAGAGTAACGGCCACCGAGTCGTCCGTGAGCCGCTCGACATCGGTGACGCGGAGCCGATGGAACATCTACAACTCCTTGAAATGGTCGAACGGTTCGAGGCAGGACGTGCAGCGGCGCAGAGCCTTGCACGCGGTGGAGGAGAACCTGCTCAGCAGCTCCGTGTCCGTGGACCCGCAGTGCGGGCAGCGCACAGTGAGGGTGAGGGCGACCGGTCCTTCCGCTCGGCTCGGGCTCGGCGGGGCTATTCCGAACTCCTCCAGCTTGCGCCGGCCCTCCGCGCTGATGTCGTCCGTCGACCAGGCGGGGGACAGCACCCTGACGACGGACACCTCGGCCACGCCGTGCTCATGGAGCACCTGCTCGATGTCCGAGGACATTGCCTCGATGGCCGGGCAGCCGGTGTAGGTGGGGGTCAGTTCGACCTCGACCCTGCCGGGCCCGAGGATCTGGACCCCGCGGAGCACACCCAGCTCCTCCAGCGTCAGCACGGGCAGCTCCGGGTCGGGCACGGACCCGGCGAGCCTGCGCAGCTCGGCTTCCAGGAGCGTGTCGGTCACCATGACGCCCCCGGGTGGCTGCGGTGCAGATGCTGCATCTCGGCCAGCATCCGCCCGAACGACTCCGTGTGCAGCCCCTGCCGGCCTGCCCCTGCCGACCAGCCGCCGGTGTCGGCCGTATCCGGCACGACCAGCGTCGCGCGCTGCATCACGGCCGTGACCGAGGCCAGCCAGCCCGCACGCAGTGCGTCCCAGTCCACGTCCAGGCCCTCCACCGGCTGGAACATCTCGCCGGTGAAACGCCACAGCGCGTCGCAGCCCCGCTGCATCCGCTCATGGCTCTCGGCCGTGCCGTCGCCCAGCCTCAGGGTCCACTGCTCGGCATGGTCCTGGTGGTACGCGACCTCCTTGACCGCCTTTGCCGCGAGCCCCATGAATTCGCTGTCGCCGGCCGCCAGCTGTTCGAACAGCAGCCGCTGGAACGTGGAGAAGAAGAGCTGCCGGGCGATGGTGTGCGCGAAGTCGCCGTTCGGCTGCTCGACCAGCTGGAGATTGCGGAAGGCCCGCTCCTCGCGGAGGTACGCCAGCTCGTCCTCGTCGCCGACGAGGGACAGCAGGGTTCGGGCCTGTCCCAGCAAGTCGAGAGCGATATTGGCCAGCGCGACCTCTTCCTCCAGGACCGGGGCGTGTCCCGCCCACTCCCCCAGCCGATGCGAGAGCACCAGCGCGTCGTCGCCCAGGGCGAGTGCGGCGGTCACAGGTGCTTCACCCCTTCCGGGATGTCGTAGAAGGTCGGGTGACGGTAGGGCTTGTCGGCCGACGGCTCGAAGAACGGGTCCTTCTCGTCCGGCGAGGAAGCGGTGATGGCCGTGGACGGCACCACCCAGATGGAGACGCCCTCGTTGCGCCGGGTGTAGAGATCGCGGGCATTGCGCAGCGCCATCTCGGCGTCCGGGGCGTGCAGGCTGCCTGCGTGGGTGTGGGAGAGCCCGCGCCGGGAGCGTACGAACACCTCCCACAGCGGCCAGTCGGTCGAGCTGCTCATGCCGTTGCCTCCATACGCTCGTCGTCGCGCTTCCCGCCGGCAGCGGACGGGGACCCGTCCCTGGATCCGGCCGCCTTTGCGGCGTACGCCGCAGCTGCCTCGCGGACCCAGGCGCCTTCCTCATGGGCTCGGCGGCGCTGGGTGATCCGCTGTTCGTTGCAGGGGCCATTGCCCTTCAGGACCTGCCAGAACTCGTCCCAGTCGATCGCGCCGAAGTCGTGGTGACCGCGCTCCTCGTTCCAGCGGAGGTCGGGGTCCGGAAGGGTCAGGCCCAGGGTTTCCGCCTGCGGAACACAGATGTCCACGAAGCGCTGGCGCAGCTCGTCGTTCGAATGCCGCTTGATCTTCCAGGCCATGGACTGCGCCGAGTGCGCCGATGCGTCGTCCGGGGGACCGAACATCATCAGGGACGGCCACCACCAGCGGTTCACCGCGTCCTGCGCCATCTCGTGCTGGGCGGGCGTGCCCTGCGAGAGCGCCAGCAGCAGCTCGTATCCCTGGCGCTGGTGGAAGGACTCCTCCTTGCAGACCCGGACCATCGCGCGTGCGTAGGGACCGTAGGAGCAGCGGCACAGAGGCACCTGGTTCGTGATCGCGGCGCCGTCCACCAGCCAGCCGATCGCGCCGACGTCGGCCCAGGTCAGCGTCGGGTAGTTGAAAATCGACGAATACTTCTGGCGACCCGAGTGGAGCTTGTCGAGCAGCTCGTCACGACTCGTCCCGAGGGTCTCCGCCGCGCTGTACAGGTACAGACCGTGGCCCGCTTCGTCCTGCACCTTGGCCATCAGGATCGCCTTGCGGCGCAGCGAGGGTGCACGCGTGATCCAGTTCGCCTCGGGCTGCATGCCGATGATCTCGGAATGCGCGTGCTGGGCCATTTGGCGGACCAGCGAGGCGCGGTACTCGTCGGGCATCCAGTCGCGCGGCTCGATGCGCTCGTCCGCGGCCACGGCAGCGTCGAACCGCGCCTGGTGTGCCGTAGCCGCAGCTGTCCCTGCAGTCACTGCCGTCATCTTGGGCCCCTACCGACCGATCGTTCGGTTGAATGACTTCAATGGTGAGTCTGGGGCCCGTAAGGTGTCAACCCTGTGGATAACCGCGGTGGACCGAAGAGACCCATGGGGATCGGGGCGGGATGGACTCGTACGGCAACGGGAGCGCGAGGCGCGACGACGCGCCTGCGGGCGGCGGAGACGCCCAGGGCGGCATAGTGAGCCTCTCCCTCCCCTACCAAGTGGTGGCGGCTGTCGCCCTCGCGGTCATCGGGGCTCTCGCCTGTGCCCATCTGGCCATGATCTTTCTGCATGTCGCGCCGTCGAACACGGTGACCAAGCAGCACGGCGAGGCCGTCGACGGGTGGATCTACCCCGAGTTCGAGCAGAACTGGAAGCTCTTCGCCCCCAACCCGCTGCAGCAGAACATAGGCGTCCAGGCACGTGCCGAGATCGCGCATCCCGGCGGCGGCCGCACGACGGGCAAGTGGATCGATCTCTCGGCCGAGGACGGCGCAGCGATCCGCGGCAATCTCCTCCCCAGCCACGTCCACCAGAACGAACTCCGCCGCGGCTGGGACTTCTACTCCAACTCGCACACCGACGACAACCGGCCGAACGGCCTGCGCGGCCAGCTCTCCGAGCGCTATGTCCGGCGGATCGTGATGCTGCGGCTCGAGAAGTACGACCTCGGTGGCAAGGTCGAGCGGATACAGCTCCGGTCCGTCACGCGGGCCGTGAAGGCACCGATGTGGAGCAAGGAGAGGACGGACACCCGGCCGTACTACAGGGTGCTCCCCTGGTGGAAGGTGACCGCCGCGGACCTGCCCCTGGGCGCCCGGAACGACGGCGCAGGCAGCGCAGGCAGCTCGGAGGCGGGCAAGTGAACCAGGCCCTCGACGCGGCGAACCCCGACCGTGAGCATGACCCCCGTCCCCGCCGTGAGCACCATGACGCTCCCGACCACGGGAACCTCGGAGACCACATGACCCCGGGGAGCCATACGATCCGGACCCGCCGGGCCCCGGAGCGGAGGCTGGCGCACGCCATACAGCGTGTGACCTCGACTGCCCTGGGCCCGTACCAGAGTGCCATCGTCCGCATAGGCTTCTCGGCCACCTGGCTGCTCTTCCTGTTGCGCGAGTTCCCGCACCGCCGGGAGCTGTACGGGCCCGAGGGCCCCTGGGGCTGGGACATGGCCCGGCAGCTGATCGCCAACAACCATGCCTTCAGCGCCATGATGTGGTCCGACAGCACGGTCTGGTTCGAGGCCATGTACGCCGCCGCCATGCTCTCCGGCGCGCTGCTGATGCTGGGCTGGCGGACCCGCACCATGTCGGTGCTCTTCATGATCGGTGTGCTGTCGCTGCAGAACCGATCCATCTTCATGGGCGACGGCGGCGACAACGTCATCCACCTGATGGCGATCTATCTCGTTCTCACACGATGCGGTCAGGTGTGGTCCCTGGACGCCAGGCGCCTCCGGCGTGACGCCGCACGGGCCGAGCCCGGGCGGACACGGGACCTGGTGGGCCCGGTGCTGTGGTCGGTGCTCGGCGTGGTCCTGCTCGTGGGGACGGTTCTGGATCGCGTCGGCGGGGAGTGGTGGGTCCTCACCCTTCTCTGGGGGCTGTGGGTCTCCCAGGGTGTGTGGTGGGCGGTGAACCGCCATGCCCGCAACAGCGAGTTGCGCACGCTGCTCGATGTCCTCACCAACCTGACCCACAACGCCACTCTTGTCGTGATCATGGCCGAGGTCTGTCTGATCTACGCCACAGCGGGCTGGTACAAGATCCAGGGTTCGCGGTGGCAGGACGGCAGTGCGCTCTACTACCCGCTCAAGCTCGACTACTTCACGCCCTGGCCCGCGCTCTCCGGCATTCTGGCCGGCAGCGGTCTGATCGTGATGCTGCTGACCTACGGCACGGTGATCGTGCAGGTCGCCTTCCCCTTCACGCTCTTCAACCGCAAGGTCAAGAACGTCCTGCTGGTGGCGATGATGCTGGAGCACGCCGGAATCGCCGTGCTGCTGGGACTGCCGTTCTTCTCGCTCGCGATGATCGCCGCGGACGCGGTGTTCCTGCCCACGGCGTTTCTCCTGTGGCTCGGCAGCCGAGCCACGACGGGGCGGGACCGGGTCCTGCGCCACCGGAGGCGGCACGTGCCCGAGCAGCGGAGTGCGCCCGAGGAGCAGGCCGCACGTACTCTCGTCGGGTGAGCAGCGAGACCCAGGAACCGGTTCAGTACGACGAGGGCTACGGCCCCGAGGTCGGCGTAGGTCCTCATCCGCGCCCGTGGCCGGAGGGCGGTCCCTACGACCCGGAGCTGCTGGCCCATGGGGACCGGCGCAATGTCGTCGACCGCTACCGGTACTGGACGCGGGAGGCGATCGTCGCCGACCTGGACACCCGGCGTCATGATTTCCATGTGGCCGTGGAGAACTGGGGCCACGACTTCAACATCGGTTCCGTGGTCCGGACCGCCAATGCCTTTCTGGCGAAGGAGATCCATATCGTGGGGCGGCGGCGTTGGAACCGTCGTGGTGCGATGGTCACGGACCGTTACCAGCATGTGCGCCACCACGCCGACACGCAGTCGCTGACCGCGTGGGCGGCTGCCGAGGAGCTGCCCGTCATCGGGATCGACAATCTGCCGGGCGCGGTGCCGCTGGAGCGCACGGCACTGCCCCGTCGATGCGTACTGCTCTTCGGGCAGGAGGGACCGGGCCTGACCGAGGAGGCACGGGAGCATGCCGCCATGGTGTGCTCGATCGCCCAGTTCGGTTCGACCCGCTCCATCAACGCGGGGGCGGCCGCGGCGATCGCGATGCACGCATGGATTCAGCGGCATGCGGAGATCTCGGGCGAACCGGGCTGAGGCGGGTACGACCGGGCGGTGCCCCGACCCGACAGGGCCGCACAGGTCGCACCGGTCGCATCGGCAGCACCGGGGACAGAACGGTGGGCGACACAGGCGCCCGGCCCGGCCCCGCGTATCCAGAACGCGAGGTGCGGGCCGGGCACTCGTGTGCTGTCAGGCCTGGCGGCGCACCTCCACCACGCGGAAGCGGTTCGCCACGAACGCGCCGTCGCACAGCGCGGCGTTCGCCGCCGGGTTGCCGCCGGAACCATGGAAGTCGGAGAAGGCCGCCGTCTGGTTCACATAGACCCCGCCGGTCAGATTCAGCGAGAGCTGCGCGGACTCCTCCAGACAGACCTCCTCCACCGCGCGCTCGATATCCGCCGAGGTGGTGTACGCCCCGACCGTCATCGCGCCCTTGTCGCGGACGGTGCGGCGCAGCAGCTCCACCGCGTCCGCCGTCGAGTCGACCGCGACCGCGAACGACACGGGGCCGAAGCACTCCGACAGATAGGACGCCTCGTCGTCGGGCTTGGCGCCGTCCAGCTTGACGATCACCGGCGTACGCACCACGGCGTCCGGGAACTCGGGGTTGGCGACCTCGCGCGAGGCCAGGGCCACCTCGCCCAGGCCGGCCGCCGCCTCCAGGCGGGCCTTCACATCGGGGTTGACCAGGGCGCCCAGCAGGGCGTTCGCCCGAGCGTCGTCACCCAGGAGGCCGCCCACCGCGGCGCTGAGGTCGGCGACGACCTCGTCGTACGACTTCGGGCCCGCATCGGTGGTGATGCCGTCGCGCGGAACCAGCAGGTTCTGCGGAGTCGTGCACATCTGACCGCTGTACAGCGACAGGGAGAATGCCAGGTTGGACAGCATTCCCTTGTAGTTGTCGGTGGAGTCGACGACGACCGTGTTGACGCCGGCCTTCTCCGTGTAGACCTGGGCCTGTCGGGCGTTGGCCTCCAGCCAGTCGCCGAAGGCCGTGGAGCCCGTGTAGTCGATGATCTTGATCTCGGGACGCACGGCGAGGGTCTTCGCGATGCCCTCGCCCGGGCGCTCGGCGGCCAGCGCGACCAGGTTCGGGTCGAAGCCGGCCTCGCTGAGCACCTCGCGCGCGACCCGCACGGTGAGCGCCAGCGGGAGGATGGCGCGGGGGTGCGGCTTGACCAGCACGGGGTTACCGGTGGCCAGGGAGGCGAACAGGCCGGGATAGCCGTTCCACGTCGGGAAGGTGTTGCACCCGATCAGCAGCGAGATGCCGCGCGGAGCGGCTGTGAACGCCTTGCGGAGCTCCAGGGGGTCGCGCTTGCCCTGCGGCTTGGACCAGTCGGCCGCAGCAGGCGTGCGCATCTGCTCCTCGTACGCATACGCCACCGCCTCCAGGCCGCGGTCCTGGGCGTGGGGGCCGCCGGCCTGGAACGCCATCATGAACGCCTGGCCGCTCGTGTGCATGACGGCATGCGCGAACTCATGGGTGCGGGCGCTGATCCTGGACAGGATCTCCACACAGACCAGGGCGCGGGTCTCGGGCCCGGCCTCGCGCCAGGCTGCCATGCCCGCGCGCATCGCGGGCAGCAGGACGTCGAGGTCCGGATGCGGATATTCGATACCCAACTCCGGGCCGTAGGGCGACACTTCGCCCCCCGTCCAGCCGTCGGTGCCGGGCTGGTCGAGCTCGAAACGAGTGCCGAGCAGGGCCTGGTACGCCGCGAGGCCATCGGCCGCCCCGGTCTCGCCGTACGCCTTGGGGTGCTCCGGGTGGGGTGACCAGTACGCCCGGGAGCGGATCGCCTCGAGAGCCTGGTCGAGCGTCGGCCGGTGGGTCTCGGTGAGCTGCATGAAAGACCAACTCCTCGTCGAGCTGGGCAGGGAAACACGGACAGAGTTAGAGTAACCGAACGATCGGTCGGGACAAGGGGGGTCCGCAGATCCTGTGGACAACTCGTAGGGGAGGATCACAGCCATGACCGCCACCGAGGCCGCTTCCACCGGCGACGCCACTGTCACCGGCCCGTCCGGCGCGACCGACGCCGCTGCCGTCGAACCCGGTCGCACCGTGGCCGTCGTGGGCACCGGGACCATGGGCCAGGGCATCGCCCAGGTCGCGCTGGTCGCGGGCCACCGCGTGCGCCTCCACGACGCCGTCCCGGGGCGCGCCGCCCAGGCCGCGGACGCGATCGCCGCGCGTCTCGACCGGCTGGTCGAGAAGGGCCGTATGGACCCTGCGGAGCGTGACGCGGCGCGCGAGCGGCTGCAACCCGCCGTGGACCTCGCCGAGCTCGCCGACTCGGCGCTGGTGGTCGAGGCGGTGCTCGAACGGCTCGATGCGAAGCAGGAGCTGTTCACCGCGCTGGAGAAGATCGTCGCCGACGACTGCCTCCTCGCCACCAACACCTCCTCCCTCTCCGTCACGGCGATCGCGGGCGCCCTGCGGTTGCCCGGACGGTTCGTCGGGCTGCACTTCTTCAACCCGGCCCCGCTGCTTCCCCTCGTCGAGGTCGTCAGCGGCTTCGCCACCGACGAGACCGCGGCCGTGCGCGCGTACGCGACGGCCAGGTCATGGGGCAAGACTCCGGTGCGCTGCGCCGACACGCCCGGGTTCATCGTCAACCGGGTGGCACGCCCCTTCTACGCCGAGGCGCTGCGGGTCCACGAGGAGCGAGGCGCCGATCCCGCGACGATCGACGCGGTCCTGCGGGAGTCGGGCGGCTTCAGGATGGGACCCTTCGAGCTCACCGATCTGATCGGGCAGGACGTCAACGAGGCAGTGACGCGCTCGGTCTGGGAGTCCTTCTTCCAGGATCCGAAGTTCACGCCCTCGCTCGCCCAGCGCCGTCTGGTCGAGTCGGGCCGCCTCGGCCGCAAATCGGGCCAGGGCTGGTTCCCGTACGCAGGGACGGCGGGGGCGGAGCGGCCCGAGCCGCACACGGCCGCACCTGCGGAAGCACCCGCGTCCGTCACCGTCCAGGGCGACCTCTTCCAGGCCGCCGTGCTGACCGAGCTGATCGCGGAGGCGGGTATCCGGGTCGAGTACGGCGAGGATGCCGTACCCGGGTTCCCCGGCTGGATCGAGCTGCCCGGCGGTACCCGGCTCTTCCTCGCCGACGGCACGGCGGCCGACGAGGCCGACATGCCGGTGATCCACTTCGATCTCGCGCTGGACTACCGGACAGCGGGCCGGATCGCCCTCGCCCCCGCCGTGACGGTGGCGGAGGGGTCCCTCCAGGAGGCCGTCGGCCTCTTCCAGGCGCTCGGCAAGCAGGTGAGCGTGATCGCCGATGTCCCGGGCATGATCGTCGCTCGTACCGTCGCGATGCTGGTGGACGTGGCGCACGACGCCGCCGCGCGTGAGGTGGCGGGTGCCGGCGACATCGACACCGCCATGCGCCTCGGCGTCAGCTATCCGCGCGGGCCGGTCGGCTGGGGCGAGGAGCTCGGCGCGGAATGGGTGCTGGAGGTCCTGGAGAATCTGCACGATCAGTATCCGGCCGGCCGTTACGCCCCTTCACAGGGCTTGCGCAGGCATGTCGCGGCCACGGCGGCCGCATCGGAGGAGGCAGCCCCATGACCACGGCCCGGCGGGACACGTACACCCCGGAGACGCTGCTGTCCGTCGCAGTCGGCGTCTTCAACGAGCGTGGTTACGACGGCACCTCAATGGAGCACCTCTCCAAGGCTGCCGGGATCTCCAAGTCGTCCATATACCACCACGTCGCGGGCAAGGAGGAGCTGCTCCGCCGAGCGGTGAGCCGGGCGCTGGACGGGCTCTTCGGAATCCTCGACGAGCCGGGCGCAATGCGCGGGCGGGCCATCGAACGGGTCGAATACGTGACCCGCCGTACCGTCGAGGTGCTGATGGCAGAGCTCCCCTACGTCACGCTGCTGCTGCGGGTGCGCGGTAACACCAGGACCGAGCGCTGGGCCATGGAGCGGCGCCGGGACTTCGACCACAAGGTCGCCGATCTGCTCAAGGCCGCGGCCGCAGAGGGCGATCTCAGGGCGGACATGGACATGCGGCTGGCGACCCGGCTGCTGTTCGGCATGGTCAATTCCCTGGTGGAGTGGTACCGGCCGCAGGCAGGCTCCGGCTACGACCGGGAGCAGGTGGCCGACGCCGTCGTCCGGCTGGCCTTCGACGGGCTGCGCACGGCCCCGTAGCGCGTCCGCCGCCTGCTGTCCGCCGGCATCGGCCGGGGTCCTGCCGCTTCGGGCCGCAGACCGGGTGTGCCTGCCGTGTCAGCGCGTCGGGTCCGGGTCCAGGTCGGTTTCCTCGAAGACCAGCAACGTGCGCGTGGAGAGCACTTCGGGGATCGACTGGAGCTTGGTCAGCACGAGTTCCCGGAGGGTGCGGTTGTCCGGCGTGTGGACCAGCAGCAGCACGTCGAAGTCGCCGCTGACCAGCGCGATGTGCGCGGCACCCGGCAGCGCCTGGAGCTGCTCGCGGACCGTCCGCCAGGAGTTCTGCACGATCTTGAGCGTGATGTAGGCGGAGGCGCCGTGCCCGGCGCGCTCATGGTTCACGCGGGCACTGAAGCCGCGGATCACGCCGTCCTCGATGAGCCGGTTGATGCGGGCGTACGCATTGGCGCGGGAGACGTGCACCCGCTCGGCCACGGACCGTATCGAGGCGCGGCCGTCCGTCTGGAGGATGCGCAGGATGTCGCGGTCGATCGCATCCAGGGGGCGTGGGGGCGGGCCCTGCGCGGCTCCGGGCACGGCTTCGTAGAGCGTGCGGTCCTCGCCGTCGGCCATTTGTTCAGCTGTCACGTCCCCCCGCCTCTCTGTCGTGGACGACCTGTTCCCATCCCAGGCCCTGGAGAACCGTTTGTCCACAGGCTGGAGGTGCCTGTAGCCAAAATGCCCTCACGACCGAACAATCGGTAGGTGAGGCGCCTCACACTCCGCGCCCTTCCACGGGTCCTTATGCCCGCTCCCACGAGGAGGTGCTCGCGTTGAAGAAGAGCAGCATGACGGTCCAGGAGCGGCCGGGTGCCGCTTACCGGCCCACCCCGCCCCCGGCGTGGAAGCCGCGTACGGACCCCGCGCCGCTGCTGCCGGACGCCGAGCCGTACCGCGTACTCGGTACGGACGCGGCTGCCGGAGCCGACCCCCAGCTGCTGCTGCGGCTGTATGCCGAGCTGGTGCGCGGCCGCAGGTACAACGCACAGGCGACCGCGCTGACCAAGCAGGGCAGGCTCGCCGTCTATCCGTCGAGCACCGGCCAGGAGGCGTGTGAGGTCGCGGCCGCACTCGTCCTGGAGGAGCGGGACTGGCTCTTCCCCAGCTACCGGGACACCCTTGCCGCCGTCGCCCGCGGCCTCGACCCCGTCCAGGCCCTCACGCTGCTGCGCGGTGACTGGCACACCGGGTACGACCCCCGTGAGCACCGCATAGCGCCCCTGTGCACCCCGCTCGCCACCCAGCTCCCGCACGCGGTGGGTCTGGCGCACGCGGCCCGTCTCAAGGGCGACGACGTCGTCGCCCTCGCCATGGTCGGCGACGGTGGCACCAGCGAGGGCGACTTCCACGAGGCGCTCAACTTCGCGGCCGTGTGGCAGGCCCCGGTCGTGTTCCTCGTGCAGAACAACGGCTTCGCGATCTCCGTACCGCTGGCCAAGCAGACCGCCGCGCCCTCCCTCGCCCACAAGGCGGTCGGATACGGAATGCCGGGCCGGCTCGTCGACGGGAACGATGCCGCCGCAGTGCACGAGGTGCTGACCGAGGCGGTCGCACGGGCGCGGCGCGGTGGGGGCCCGACCCTTGTCGAGGCCATCACGTACCGCATGGACGCCCACACCAACGCGGACGACGCGACCCGTTACCGGGGCGACGGCGAGGTGGAAGCCTGGCGCGAGCACGACCCGATCCGGTTGCTCGAGGGGGAACTGACCGGGCGCGGACTGCTCGACGACGACACCGTACGGGCGGCGGCCGACGCCGCGGAGACGATGGCCGCGCAGCTGAGGGAGCGGATGAACGCCGACCCGGTGCTCGAACCGATGGACCTGTTCGCGCATGTCTACGCCGAGCAGACCAGCCAGCTTCGGGAGCAGGCCGCACAGTTGCGCGCCGAGCTGGACGCCGAAGGCGCAGAGGGAGCGCACGGCACGCACGGTGCGGAGGGTGGCGCACGATGAGCACGGCCACTGCCAGGCAGACCAAGCCCGCCACGATGGCGCAGGCCCTCCAGCGGGCCATGCGCGACGCGATGGCGGAGGACCCGTCCGTCCATGTCATGGGTGAGGACGTCGGCACGCTGGGAGGCGTGTTCCGGGTCACGGACGGGCTCGCCAAGGAATTCGGCGAGGACCGCTGCACGGACACACCACTTGCCGAGGCGGGCATCCTCGGCACGGCCGTCGGCATGGCGATGTACGGACTGCGGCCCGTCGTGGAGATGCAGTTCGACGCCTTTGCCTACCCGGCGTTCGAGCAGCTGATCAGCCATGTCGCCCGGATGCGGAACCGCACCCGGGGGGCCATGCCGATGCCGATCACGATTCGTGTCCCCTACGGGGGCGGGATCGGCGGCGTCGAGCACCACAGCGACTCCTCCGAGGCGTACTACATCGCCACCCCCGGCCTTCATGTGGTCACGCCCGCGACCGTCGAGGACGCGTACGGCCTGCTGCGGGCGGCGATCGCCTCCGACGACCCGGTGGTCTTCCTCGAGCCGAAGAGGCTCTACTGGTCGAAGTCCGACTGGTCGCCCGATGCGCCGACCGCCGTCGAACCGATCGGGCGTGCAGTGGTGAGGCGTCGGGGGCGCAGCGCCACGCTCCTCACCTACGGCCCTTCCGTGCCGGTCTGTCTGGAGGCCGCCGAAGCGGCACAGGCCGAGGGCTGGGACCTCGAAGTCGTGGATCTGCGCTCGCTCGTGCCCTTCGACGACGAGACGGTGTGCGCGTCGGTACGGCGCACCGGCCGCGCCGTCGTCGTCCATGAGTCGAGCGGTTTCGGTGGCCCCGGAGGGGAGATCGCCGCCCGGGTCACCGAGCGCTGCTTCCATCACCTGGAGGCACCGGTGCTGCGGGTGGCGGGTTTTGACATTCCGTATCCGCCGCCGATGCTGGAACGGCACCATCTTCCGGGTGTGGACCGGATTCTGGATGCGGTGGCCCGGCTTCAGTGGGAGGCGGACAGCTGATGGCCCAGGTGCTCGAATTCAAGCTGCCCGACCTCGGTGAAGGACTGACCGAGGCGGAGATCGTGCGCTGGCTCGTCGCGGTCGGCGATGTCGTCGCGATCGACCAGCCGGTCGTGGAGGTCGAGACGGCCAAGGCGATGGTCGAGGTGCCGTGCCCGTACGCGGGCGTGGTCACCGCGCGCTTCGGTGACGAGGGTACGGAGCTGCCGGTCGGAGCGCCCCTGCTGACCGTTGCCGTGGGCGCGTCCGAGCCCGCGGCGCCCGGGGATGCCGGGGCGACGGGGTCCGATGCCGCGGCTGCCTCCGGGGACGAGGTCTCCGGCAATGTGCTGGTGGGATACGGCACGGGTGCCCCGGCGGCCCGTCGTCGCCGGATCCGCCCGACAGCACTGTCGGGCGGGTCGGGGGCAGGGTCGGGCGGCGGGACGGGCCCGCGCGCCGGACAGCCCGCGGCCGACACCACCGGCTCGGCGAGTGCCGTCTCCCATGCGGCCTCGGGAGGAGTGGGAGGCTCTTCGGCCGAAGCAGGCCCTACGGCGCCTGGGACCGGCACCCGGCCGGGCGACGAGCACGCCTTCCCGGAACCCGTGTGGGACAGCGCCGTGGAGAGCCCGGCACCCGACGGGGTCATCGGCGAGGGACCCGGAAGCTCCGTCGCGACCATCGCCCGGGAACAGCACACCGCCGCTGCGGTCGCGCCTCGCGGCGAAGGACCCGTCGCGGTGATCTCGCCCCTGGTGCGGAAGCTGGCCAGGGAGAACGGGGTCGATCTGAGGGAGCTGCACGGATCCGGTCCCGACGGGCTGATCCTGCGGGTCGACGTGGAGAACGCGGTCAGATCCCTCGCCGCCCCTGCCCCGGCCCGGCAGCCCGCACCCACCACGACGCCGGCAGAGGTGCCCGCACCCGCGGCCGCCCTCACGGGCGCACCGGCCGCCGGGGGCGCCGAGCGGATCCCGCTGCGCGGGGTTCGGGGCGCCGTCGCCGAGAAGCTGTCCCGCAGCCGACGTGAGATTCCGGACGCGACCTGCTGGGTCGATGCGGACGCGACGGAGCTCATGGCCGCGCGCAGGGCGATGAACGCGACGGGCGGGCCGAAGATCTCGCTGCTCGCGCTCTTCGCCCGGATCTGTACGGCCGCCCTGGCCCGCTACCCGGAGCTGAACTCCACCGTCGACCTGGCGGCCCGGGAGATCGTGCGGCTTCCCGGGGTGCATCTCGGTTTCGCGGCCCAGACCGACCGCGGCCTGGTCGTCCCGGTGGTACGGGACGCCGATGGCCGTACGGCCGAGTCGCTCACCGAGGAGTTCGCCCGGCTGACCGAGGTGGCCCGCCGGGGCAGCCTCACCCCGGCGGATCTCACCGGCGGCACCTTCACACTCAACAACTACGGAGTGTTCGGGGTCGACGGATCCACGCCGATCATCAACCACCCGGAGGCCGCCATGCTCGGGGTGGGGAGGATCATGCCCAAGCCCTGGGTCCACGAGGGCGAACTCGCAGTCCGGCAGGTCGTGCAGCTCTCGCTCACCTTCGACCACCGGGTGTGCGACGGCGGCACGGCGGGCGGCTTCCTCCGGTATGTGGCCGACTGCGTGGAGAACCCGGCGGTGCTGCTGCGCACGCTGTAGCCCCGGCCGTCCGGCAGGGGTGATCACGGCCCATACTGCAGGGGTGACTGCGGATTCGGGGTACGACGCGATCGTGCTCGCCGGAGGCGCCGCCAAGCGCCTCGGCGGGGCGGACAAGCCAGGGGTGAGCATTGGCGGCCGGTCACTGCTCGACCGTGTGCTCACGGCCTGTCGCGGTGCCGGCCGTACCGTCGTCGTGGGCGACCGCCGGCCCACCGCGCGCCCGGTGCTCTGGACGCGCGAGGCTCCGCCCGGCGGCGGGCCGCTGGCCGCGCTCGATGCCGGGGTACGGCGGACGGGGGCGGGGACCGTTCTCGTGCTCTCCGCGGATCTGCCGTTCCTCGGCGACACGACGGTACGACGGCTGCTCGAAGCCCTGGACACCAGCGGGCAGGAAGCCGCCCTGCTCACCGACGGCGATGGCCGCGACCAGCCACTGGTCGCGGCCTACCGGACCGAGCCACTGCGCCGGGAGCTGGCTCTTGTCGCCACCGAGTACGGCGGACTCGCCGGGCTGCCCCTTCGGCTGCTCACGCAGGAGCTGGAGCTCGCCCGGGTCGCGGCCGGGCCCGTCGACACCTTTGACTGCGACACCTGGGAAGACGTCGCCGCAGCACGTGCCCGGATCAGGGAGCATGGGAATGTGCTGGATGAATGGATCACTGCTGTCAAGGACGAACTCGGTATCGAGCTGGATGTCGACACCGGCGTCCTGCTCGACCTCGCACGGGACGCCGCGCACGGTGTAGCCCGGCCCGCTGCGCCGCTCACCACGTTCCTGGTCGGCTATGCGGCAGCCAGGGCGGGCGGCGACAGCGCCCAGGCGGTGGCCGAAGCGGCCCGTAAGGCGTCGGCACTCGCCGACCGGTGGGCGGCGGAGGCCGAAGGCAACGCCGACGAAGGCCGGAAAGACGGGGCCGGCAGCTGATGACCGGGCAGGGCCATGGGCTCGATGTTCCGGGTGTTGCCGGACACGGCGAGGCCGGAGGGCCCGGCGCAGGTCCGGGCGACGGGCGCGGGCCGGACGTCCCGGCCAGGCGCGCCACCGATGCCGCGGGTCAATCCGCCCCGCCCCCCGATGCAGCCGACGACGGCGTCGAAGATGCTCTCGCTCTCGTGGGGCGACGGCCGGGACCGGGTGGTGCGCCGAGCGCCCGGCACCGGGTGACTCCCTGGGCCGAGGCTCGCTCACGCGCGGAACGCGCCGGCCATGCGACTCCGCTCCCGAGCCGAACGCAGCCGCTCGCCCGAGCCCTGGGGCAGGTGCTCGCCGAGCCACTGACGGCCCTCACCGACCTGCCGTCGTTCGACACGTCCGCCATGGACGGGTGGGCGGTCTCCGGGCCGGGCCCCTGGAATGTGGCGCAGGGCGGCAGCGGCATCCTCGCCGGGCAGGGCGAGCCGGAAGGGCTCGCCGACGGCACGGCGGTACGCATCGCCACCGGCGCCCGGATTCCGCCCGGTGCAACGGCCGTGGTCCGCAGTGAGCACTCCCGGACCGACGACAGCAATCGTCTGCACGCCCGGCGTCCGGTGCCTCATGGCCAGGACATCAGACCTCGCGGCCAGGAATGCCGTTCCGGGGATCAACTCGTGCCGGCCGGAGCACGGGTGAGCCCCGCCGTGCTCGGGCTCGCCGCTGCCGCGGGGTACGACCAGCTGCTCACCGTTTGCCGGCCCCGTGTCGACGTGCTGGTGCTCGGCGATGAGTTGCTCAGCGAAGGACTGCCTCATGACGGCCTGATCCGGGACGCCCTGGGCCCCATGATCGGACCGTGGCTCCGAGCTCTCGGCGCCGAGGTTCTCACCACCCGACGTATCGGTGATGACGCCGAGGCGCTGCACCGTGCCGTGGTCACATCGGAGGCGGAACTCGTCATCACCACCGGCGGTACGGCGTCCGGGCCCGTCGACCATGTCCATCCGGTACTGCTGAAGGCCGGAGCGGAGCTGATGGTCGACGGTGTCGCCGTACGCCCCGGGCATCCGATGCTGCTGGCAAGGCTCGCCCCCGGCCGCCATCTGGTCGGGCTGCCCGGGAATCCGCTGGCCGCGGTGTCCGGGCTTGTCACGCTTGCCGAACCACTGCTGCGGGGAATGTCCGGGCGGGCCGCAACCCCGGCCCCGTATCGCGCGTCCCTACGGGGCGAGGTGCAAGGTCATCCCCATGACACCCGGCTGGTGCCGGTGATGCGCCGCGGCGAGGAACTCGTTCCGCTGCACTACAGCGGTCCGGCCATGCTGCGGGGTATCGCTTCCGCGCACGGTCTTGCCGTCGTACCGCCCGGCGGGGCTGGTGCCGGTGATGAGCTGGAGGTCCTTGATCTGCCGTGGTCACCGACCACCGAAGGGTGTTTCACGTGAAACTTCCCGGCCAGGACGCCATGGCCAGGCAAGCCGACGAACAGCTGGTCACGGCGCGGGTGAGAATGCCGCGGCGTATCGTCGAGCGCCCGCTGCGGCAGGTCGGCAAACGTCTGCTGTTGGCACTGCTGGTGCTCACGACGACCGTGCTCATCGTCTATGCCGATGCCGGCGGCTACCACGACAACGCCGATGGCAAGGTCTCCTTCCTCGACTCCGTCTACTACGCCACCGTCACCCTTTCCACCACGGGGTACGGCGACATCGTGCCGCACAGCGACAGTGCGCGGCTGGTCAATGTGCTGCTGGTGACGCCGCTGCGCGTGCTCTTTCTGATCATTCTGGTCGGCACCACTCTCGAGGTCCTCACGGAGCGGACCCGGGACGAGTGGCGACTGAACCGCTGGAGGGCCACCTTGCGTGACCACACCGTTGTCGTCGGCTTCGGGACGAAGGGGCGTTCGGCGATTCAGACGCTGTGCGCCACCGGCCTGAAGAAGGAACAGATCGTCGTCGTCGACCCGAGCTCCAAAGTCATCGAGACCGCCACCGTGGACGGGTTCGCGGGGGTCGTCGGCGATGCGACCCGCAGCGATGTGCTCGTGCGGGCCGAGTTGCAGAAGGCGCGTCAGATCATCATCGCCACACAGCGCGACGACACGGCGGTACTGGTTGCGCTGACCGCGCGTCAGCTCAATCGAGGGGCGAAGATCGTCGCTGCGGTGCGCGAGGAGGAGAACGCACCGCTGCTGCGCCAGTCCGGGGCCGATGCGGTGATCACCAGTGCCAGTGCGGCGGGCAGGCTGCTCGGTCTGTCCGTGCTCAGCCCCAGTGCGGGCGCGGTGATGGAGGACCTGATCCAGCAGGGCAGCGGGCTCGATCTCGTCGAGCGACCGGTGACCAAGAGCGAGGTCGGCAAGAGCGTCCGGGAGATCGAGAGTCTGGTGGTGAGCGTGCTGCGGGGGCACCGGCTGCTCGGCTACGACGATCCCAAGGCCAGCCCCCTGCAGTTGACGGATCGTCTGATCACGATCGTGCGGGCGACCAACGCGCTGACGCCGGGCGCCGCTGACTAACGGGCCGGACGGGTCGGAGTAGCCTCGCGGCCATGCATGCGATCACGATTCCCGAACCAGGTGGTCCCGAGGCTCTGGTGTGGGCGGAAGTGCCCGATGCCGAGCCCGGCGAGGGCGAAGTCCTCGTCGAGGTTGTCGCAAGCGCAGTCAACCGCGCGGATCTGCTGCAGCGACAGGGCTTTTACGACCCGCCGCCCGGCTCGTCTCCGTACCCCGGGCTGGAGTGCGCCGGACGCGTCGCCGGACTCGGCCCCGGGGTTTCCGGGTGGAGCATCGGCGACGAGGTCTGCGGGCTGCTGGCGGGCGGCGGGTACGCGGAGAAGGTGGCCGTACCCATCGGACAGCTGTTGCCGGTGCCGGAGGATGTGGACCTGGTCACGGCGGCGGCGCTGCCCGAGGTGACCTGCACGGTGTGGTCCAACGTGTTCATGGTGGCTCATCTGCGGCCGGGCGAGACACTGCTGGTGCACGGCGGTGCGAGCGGCATCGGCACGATGGCGATCCAGTTGGCGAAAGCGGTGGGTGCAACGGTGGCCGTCACCGCCGGTGGGCCGGAGAAGCTGCGCCGCTGTGCGGAGCTCGGCGCGGACATCCTGATCGACTACCGCGAACAGGACTTCGTGGAGGAGATCAGGAAGGCGACGGGCGGCGCGGGAGCGGACGTGATCCTCGACATCATCGGTGCGAAGTATCTGGACCGGAACGTAAGGGCGTTGGCCGTGAACGGGCGGCTCGCCGTGATCGGGCTCCAGGGCGGGGTGAAGGGCGAGCTGAATCTCGGGGCTCTGCTGGGCAAGCGCGCGGCGGTCACGGCGACGTCCCTGCGAGGTCGGCCGCTGCACGAGAAGGCAGCGATCGTGACAGCGGTGCAGGAGCATGTGTGGCCCCTGGTCGGGGCCGGGACGGTACGGGCCGTGGTGGACCGGACCCTCCCGATGCAGGAGGCGGCCGAGGCACACCGGGTGCTGGAGTCGGGCGAACACGTGGGCAAGGTGATCCTGGTGGCACCTGAGGCCGGCTGAACAGCGTCGCCGCACATGTGGCCGAGGCGGGTGCCCCGGAGGGCACGGTGCCGGGCATGTGGTGCCGTCGGGCGTGCTCGCCGGGCGTGTGCATGCTGTGGGGCGTGCTTGCCGGCTTCACGGGTGCCGGGCGGGTTGGCCTCCCGAACATGCCTGGGTTCCGGACCGCTTGACCGGCTCCAGGGCGGCGCCCGGGAGCCGGCGACCGCAACGGTGCCATGACCGAAAGCAGTCCGGGCCGGGTTCCCCGGAGGGAACCCGGCCCGGACTGCTTCGCCTGCCGGCTGATTCCGTTTACAGGTACGGCCCCGAGCGGATGGCGCCGTGGGGTGCGTCGTCGTCGTCGTGCGGTGCGCCGGGCGGCAGCGCCCGACGCATCTGCTCGAGCTGGGCGCGGGCCGCCATCTGCTGGGCGAACAGCGCCGTCTGGATACCGTGGAACAGACCCTCCAGCCATCCGACCAACTGGGCCTGGGCGATGCGCAGTTCCGCTTCCGAGGGGATCGCGTCGTCGGTGAACGGCAAGGAGAGGCGCTCGAGTTCCTCGACGAGCTCCGGAGCGAGGCCGTCCTCGAGTTCCTTGACCGAACCCCTGTGGATTTCCTTGAGCCTGACACGGCTGGCCTCGTCCAGAGGTGCCGCCCGCACTTCCTCGAGCAACTGCTTGATCATGCTGCCGATGCGCATGACCTTCGCAGGCTGTTCGACCATTTCCGTCACCGGGACCTCGCGCGACTCGTCGTCACCTTGACCGCCGCCCAGCGCCATCCCGTCCTGTCCCACGATGAGGACATGGGGGCTCTCCGGCGACCGTTCATTCCTCGGCATCTCCATGCCGTCCATTCTCTCGCACATGTGCTTCACCACACGGTGTGCCCCCGTACGAGGGTGATCCACCCTCGTACGGGGCCACAGACCCGGGAAATCCGCCGGTCAGGTCGCCTCGCGGCGGGCCAGGGCCCCGCGGGAGCGCGTGACCAGGGCCGCGAGGAGAGCCGCGCCGACCGGGACCACGACGAGCAGGGCGGCCAGGGTCTCCCACGGGAGCACGATCGGGACGTACGGCGGCGCGTCGACCCCGTAACCGGCGCCGAGTGCCTCCTCGTAGAACCTCATGCGCTCGCGCTGCTCGGTCAGCCGTAGCCCCACCGCCGGCAGCACACCGGTTGCGGAGCCCAGGACCACACCCATCGCGGCCACCACACCGCACTGGAAACCGCTCAGCGTGCGCCGCACCCTCGGTGGGGCGCCCACGGCAGCCAGCGTCTTGAGGTCCGCCTCGGCGTCGGCCTGGGCGAGCCCGGTGGCGATACCGGCCGCACCGATGGTGATCAGCCCGGCGAACACCGTCAGCGACAGCAGCACGATGCTGTGCTTGCTGGTGTAGCCCTCCTCGATATGGAGTGTGGCATCCGCACCCGACTTGTCGAGCTCACCGTCGAGCTTCTGCCGCTGCTCGGTGGTCGGCGCCCTGTCGGTCGTGTAGTACGTCCCGAACGGAACCGTGGTGATGCCGGCCGCCTTGGCCGCCGCCGGGGGCACGATCAAGGTGAGGCCGTACGACTGCACCTTTTCGGGCACCTGGTAGGCGGGGAACGTCTTGATCTCGCCCGGCGACTCCTTGCCCTCCTCCGCAGCCTTGTCGGCGGCCCTGATATCGGTGATCAGCCGGATCCCGACGGTGCCGCTCTTGTCGATCTTGCGCTTGTCGAGAGAGACGACCTTGCCGTCGGCCAGGGCCTTCCCGGCTGCCGGGTCCTCGATGGCGAGGGCCTTCAGCAGATGTGCGTCACCGACGACCACATCGACATCGGCATAGACGGTCCGCCGGTCTTCCCGGCAGCGCCAGTCCTTGGCGAGGGCCCGGCGCTGGGCCTCGGTGAACTTCTCCGCCGGATCGCCGGTCCCGGGTGCGCTCGGCCACAGCGGGCACTGGTTCTGCTTCGGCACGACGATCTCGTAGCGGCCGCAGCCGTCGGTGCCTGCGTAGATCGTGCACTGCTTCTTGCCTACGGTGATGCGATCCACATCCGCCCGTACATCCACCGGCAGATACTTCTGCACCGCCGCGCGGGCCTGGGCGACGTCCCGGCCCCCGGGCTCGTCGATCATCAGGGACACTCCGCCGCTCGGCAGCTGCGCCCGGTATTCGGCCGCGTCCTGGGCGTCACTGCTTGCCGCGTAGGTGGCCACGGCGACGGTCCCGGCGACAGCGGCCAGTACCGCGGCCACCGCGGGAGCCGTACGGCCCCGGTTGCGTACGGCGTCGCGCAGCGCGAGCCGGGGTGAGAGCGGCATCCAGCGGCCGGCCCGGCCGAAGAGCCCCACCAGCGCCGGCGTCAGGGCCACCACGCCGAGCTCGGCGATCGCGCTGCCACCCGCCACGATGAGGAACTCGTCGGAGAACAGGGACCCGTACAGCGCTGTCGCCGCGCCGAGCAGCACCGCGACCAGGCCGACCACGGGGAGCACACGGCTGCTGCGGCGGATGCCCCTGCGACCCGTGAGTGAGGCCAGAACGGTCTGCCGGGAGGCGGTGATGGCGGGGACGACCGCCGCCAGCAGGCCTGTCATGACCGCGAGCAGCCCGATACCGAGCAGTTCCAGAGGCCGGATGTCGAAGCTGCCGAAGCGGGCACCCATGTAGCCCTCGAGCAGCGGACGCAGGGCGAAGGTCAGGACGAGGCCGAGGACCGTGCCCACGACTGCGGCCATGAAGCCGATCACCAGGCCGCCTGCCAGAACGATGGCGCGGATATGACGGCGGTCGCCGCCGTTGGCGCCGACGAGTCCCAGCTGACGGCGCGAACGCCGGGCGCCCACGGCGAAGGCGGGTCCGGCCAGCAGGCAGATCTCGAGCATGGCGAGGCCGACGACGGTGCCGATCGCGGCGAGCGCTGCCGCCTGTGCGCCCGTGCTCTCCTCGTAGCTGCCCCAGTCGTCTGTCCGGTAGAGGGGCACCTCCGAGTCGGCGGGCGGATCGAGCTGAACGGCCCGCGAAACCACCAGGACACCCTTGGTATTGGCCTCACTGACCATGTTCCACGTGAAACCGCCGGAAACGGTCACCAGATAGGTCGTGCTCTTTTCGACGCCCGGCAGGTCGTCTGCCTTCAGCGCCTTGTCGAGCGGGTCGAGCAGTGCTCCTGGGAGCGCATTGACCTGGTCGGAGGTGAGTGAATCGGGCAGCTCGTACGAGCCGACGATCGTGTACTCGCGGTTCAGTCCCCGCGCCGCGACCTTGGAACCGACACCCAGCCCGCTGGACTCGAGGAAATGCGTCGTCGCCGCAAGCTCGCCGGGCCCCTTGGGGAACCGGCCCTCGATGAGTGTCATCATGCCGGTGGTCATCGGGTCCGTGGCCGTGAGCTCACGGATTTCGGTGTTCAGCAGACCGTGCGCGGTGCGCAGCTTGCCGGAACCCGTCGAATCCTCGAGCGACTTCGCGCCCGGTGGAAGGGCTTTTCCGACGTCCGTCGCGCCCTCGGGCCAACCTCTGTCGCCGAAGTTGCCTGCCGGGGCGTAGTTGCTGCCTTCCGGGTCCTGGAGGACGGGCGTCCCGCCGAGATTGGGGTCCGACAGCCTGGCGTCGGCTGCGCCGAGCTTACGCTCGAGGCTCTGCTCGGTCGAGAGCTCGGCGCTGCGCAGGGTCAGATCGGCGGCACTGACGCCGAGGATCGGCAGGGCGATCATCGCCAGGACGAGAAAGCTGCGTCCCTTGGCGCGCCAGGCATCACGGCGGGCGATACGTATGGCGGCCCGCCAGGAGTGGTACCAGTTCGTCACTGTTCGGCCGCCTGCCCGGTCAGCAGGGATTCCGCGTCGCTGCGGAAGGTCTGGTCGACGACCGCGCCGTCACGCAGGAAGACGACCCGGTCGGCCCAGGCCGCGAAACGCGGCTCATGGGTGACGAGGATGCCCGCGGCGCCGGCGTCGCAACGGGTGCGCAGCAGGGCGAGCACGGACTCGCCGGTCTCCGAGTCCAGGGCTCCCGTGGGCTCGTCGGCGAGCACAAGACGGCGGTCGCCGACCAGTGCGCGGGCGATCGCCACACGCTGCTGCTGACCACCGGACATCTCGTCCGGGAAGCGGTCGGCCAGATGGGCCAGGCTCATCTCCTCCAGCGCGGCGAGGGCCTCGGTGCGTGCCTTGCGGGCCGAGGTGCCGTCGAGCTCGCGCGGCAGGGCGATGTTCTCGGCCGCGGTGAGGGCGGGAATCAGGTTGTAGTCCTGGAAGACGTAGCCGATGCTGCGGCGGCGCAGAGCGGCCAGCGTCTTGCGGTCGGCGGTGGTGATGTCCGTGTCCTCCACGATCACCTGACCGGAAGTCGGAATGTCGAGTCCGCCGGCGATGGTGAGCAGCGTGGACTTGCCGGAGCCGGACGGGCCCATGACGGCGACGAGTTCACCCGGGTACACATCGAGGTCGACGCCGCGCAGTGCGTGCACCTCGGTGGCACCGCTGCCGTGGACACGGGTCAGTTGCCGCAACTGCAGCACAGGTTGCTGTGAATGCAGTTGCTGAGATTGCTGGTGGGGCTGCTGGGACTGGTCGGGCATGGAGGGGTCCCCCCTTGGGCGTACGCGAAGGCGTACTCGAGCGGATGTGAGAAGTGCGTGGCGGACGAGGCGTGAGACGGAGCTCAGCCTCCACGCCCATGGCGCTGATGCGTGCGCGCCGGTGCCGGAGCCGGGGACGGAACAGGTGGGGGTGCGGGCTCCTCGGCCGAAGACGTCGCCGTCGCGGAGAGCCGGATCAACCGGGCTTCGCAATGGTCGAGCCAGCGGGCCTCGGCCTCGGTCTGGAAGATGAGCTGCTCGAGCACGAGCAGCCAGGCGACGTCGTCGCGGTCGGACAGTTCGGACTCCAGCGCCTGTGCCTTGAGGCGGGTGTAGTCCTGCATCGCCTTCACGGTGTGCCGCCGCTGGGACTGGATGACCTTGCGGATGTCGACCGTCGGCGCGCCGACCGCCATGGCGAGTTTGATGGCCAGCTCGTCGCGGGCCGGGCTGGTCCGGTCGACAGGCCGTCCGTACCAGGACTGCAGTTCGTCCCGACCGGAGTCGGTGATGGCGTAGAGCGCATGCCCGGCCCCGTCCTCCCCGTCCTGTACGACCATGCCGTCACGTTCCAGCCGGCTGAGGGTCGTATAGACCTGGCCGACGTTGAGCGGCCAGGTGGATCCTGTGCGGGACTCGAACTCGGTGCGGAGCTGCGAGCCGTAGCGAGGGCCGCGTTCGAGGAGGGCCAGAAGGCCGTGACGGATCGACATACTCAGTATGTATACCGAGTATGTCCGCGGGGACAACCGACCTGAGACGGATGCGTCATGTAGGCCGTACGGGGGACGGCGGTACCCGAGGAGGGGATCCGGCCGCCCTCGGGACCGGGCTCAGTAGCGGCGAAGGCGCAGTCCCATATAGCCGAGCCCCAGCCCCATCAGTGCGCATCCGGTACCGAGGGTCAGTATCGGAATCTCCCGCTCCAGCGGCCGGGTGGCGGCCTGGGGTGCCGCCTTGCCGACGGCGGCCGGTGCGGTGGTGGCAGGGGGGTCCGCCGGGGGCACAGGGACGGGCGGTGCGGAGACGGTGTTGCCGTGGGTGTCGTGCTCGGGCGCCGCCGAGGTGGTCCGGCCGGGTTCGCGTACGTGCGACCGGCCGTGATCGTGGTCGTCCGACGTCTCCGGAGCACTGGGTGCGACGGGGATGGGCGGGGCCGTGCGACCGGGCCGGTCAAGCCCTTCGCCGGCCCTGCGTCCCGCCAGGGAGGGCGAGGGTGTCGGACTCCTGGGGCCGGCTGCCGCGCCACCGTTCGGGTTTCGATCCGGGCCCGTGCCCGTGCCCGTAGCCGGTCGTGGGTCCGCTCCAGCGTCCGGTACCTCGGCGGGACTGCCGCCGCTGCGGCCGCCATTGCCGGGTGCCGATGCGTCGGAGCGGCTGAGCCGTACGGATGGCGGGGGGAGGGGTTTCCCGGGAGCGCGGTGGTCGTGACCGACCTGCCGGTCCCCGTGCCTCCCGTGGTCCCTGCCGTCGGCGCGGTCCCGTTGCTCCCCATGGTGCCGCGAGTCCCGGCTGCCCCGTCCGTCGTCGGTGTACGTGCCCTCGGCGGGCTGCCAAAACGTTTCTGCTCCCTGAGCTCCCTGAGCTCCCTGACCCTGAGCTCCCTGAGCTCCCTGAGCTCCCGGGGAACCCTTCCCGTACCCATCGGCATGAACCGCGGCGGGCGCGGCCAGCGCAAGTACCGCAAGGGCCGCAAGGGTCGTCACGCAGTGCAGGTGGGGCTTCGGAGTCACTGGGGTGACCCCCCTCCCGTGCGAGTCGCCGAGATGCCTGGATGCAGGATCGTCGGACTCAGCGTCACATGACGGGGCATTCGCGGCATCCGGGGCGTGGCGCGATACGCCGGGACCTTGGCCGTTCCGGGACAGCCGAAGGGCCCGCCGCGCGTGGCTGCGACGCGCAACGGGCCCTGGAGCAGCCCATGAGGGGATCGGGCGGGCCGCAGATCCGCAGCCGCGGACGACCCTTCTTCAGTCGAGCCCGTGGTCCTCCTGCGGGAGGTGCCCCTTCGGAAGCGCGATCGCCTCGGACCTGCACGGCGGAGCAGGACTGGCCGGGCCCATCTGTTGATCTTCGTACGTGGCTACTGCGGATTACCGGTGGACACCTCGAGGGTGAACTCCGCCTCGCCCTCGGGCAGCTCCGTGCCGTCCGTGGGGAACTGGGTCAGGACCGTGCCCTCGCCGTAGATGTTCTCGTCGATCGGGATCTGCTTGACGACCGACCAGCCTGCCGCCTGAATGCACTTCTTGACCGAAGCGATGTTCTTGTACCGGAAGTCCGGTGCCTGGAACTTCTTCGGGTCGCTGCCCTCCTGGGGGTCGGTGCACTCCTCCAGGTCGATCGTGGCGCCGAGGTTCGGGCCCCTGTGTCCCGCCACTTCCGACTGGCTGGCGGACGGCTCGCCCCCGCCGCGCGCGTCCGGGTCCTCGTCGTTGCCGCCCAGGTTCAGGACGGTGATCAGGCCACCGATGGCCAGCAGGGCCACCGCGATCGAGCCCACGATCACCGGCATGTTCCGTCCGCCTCCGCTGCTGCCGCCCGCGGAACCACCCGTGTGCTGGGGCGAGACGGTGTACGGGGGCGGAGTCTGCGACTGATAGGCCGGAGCGGGGGGCTGGGTCTGCTGCGGATAGCCGTAGCCGGGCGAGGGCGTCGGCACGGGAGCCGCTGTCGGGTGCCCGTACGGCCCGGGAGCCGGGGTGTGCTGCGGTCCCGGAACGGGGCCCGGCTGGTACGGCTGGTGCACGTTCGGCGGGGCCTGGGTCATCTGGTCCACCGGAGGGAACACGGCCGAGCCCACCCCCGCCCCGCTGCTGACCGGACCGCCGGCGATGATCGCCGGAGCGCCGGTCTGACCCGCCGCCGCCACCCGCATGCATTCGTCGCGCATCGCGGCGGCGCTCGGGAAGCGCTCGTTCGGGTTCTTCTTCAGCGCCCGAGCGACCAGGGCGTCCATCGCCGGGGTCAGCGACCGGTTGACCGAGGACGGTGCGACCGGCTCCTCCTGTACATGCGCGTACGCGATGGCCAGCGGCGAGTCCGCGTTGAAGGGCAGCCGGCCCGTCAGCAGCTGGAAGAGCATGATGCCGACCGAGTACAGATCGCTGCGCGCGTCCACACCGCGCCCCAGCGCCTGCTCGGGGGACAGGTACTGCGGGGTGCCCACGACCATGCCGGTCTGCGTCATCGAGGTGACGCCCGACTGCATGGCCCGCGCGATACCGAAGTCCATGACCTTGACGACACCGCGCTTGGTGATCATCACATTGCCGGGCTTGATGTCCCGGTGGACCAGGCTCATCTCATGGCTCGTCTCGAGCGCCGCCAGCACATCGGCGGTCACCTTCAGCGCCTTGTCGGCCGGCATCGCCCCGTGCTGCTGGATGTCGGCCTGCAGCACCGAACCGAGTGGCCGGCCCTCGACGTACTCCATGACGATGTACGGCATCAGCGAGCCGTCCAGCTCGTCCTCACCCGTGTCGAAGACCGACACGATGTTGGTGTGGGAGAGCTTGGCGACGGCCTGAGCCTCCCGCCGGAAGCGCTCGCGGAAGGACTGCTCGCGCCCGAGTTCGGTGTGGAGGGTCTTGATGGCGACCTGCCGGTCCAGCGCGGAGTCGTACGCCAGATATACGGAAGCCATGCCGCCTTCGCCGAGCAGGTCGCGAAGCTGGTACCGGCCGCCCGCGACCGAGCCGCCCGCGTAGCGGCCGCCGCCGTGTGCCCCGTCCTGGCTCATGTCGTGCTTCCCCCTAGGCGCGCCTGGCGGCGGCGATGATCCGGATTTACGGGCCAAGTCTGCCCGAGGGCACGGACACGTCAAGCCGGGTGCCCGTTCCGTGACCGTACGCACAAGAAGCGTCTCGCAAGCGTTACAGGAAACTCATGGAATTTGCCTGGGTACAGCGGCAACGGGTTTGATGACCGGTCCATCCCGGACCGGGGCGCAGCGCGGAGCCTGTAGCGTGACGTGGCAAAGCACCCGAGACACGGGCCGCGGGCGCGCGGCGCGGTTAAAGATACGACGGCGAGGACTGATGGCACCCGAACCCGAAGCAAGTGGCGGCGGAGTCTCGGATGCTGTGGACTCCTGGGGCGAAGGCGGACTCGTCGGCGACGGCCGTTACCGCCTGACGCACCGTCTCGGCCGCGGCGGCATGGCCGAGGTGTTCGCGGCCGAGGACGTACGGCTCGGACGTATCGTCGCCGTCAAGCTGCTCCGCGCCGACCTCGCCGAGGACCCGGTGTCCAAGGCGCGCTTCACGCGCGAGGCACAGTCGGTCGCCGGGCTCAACCACCACGCCATCGTCGCCGTGTACGACTCCGGCGAGGACGTCGTCAACGGTCAGTCCGTGCCGTACATCGTGATGGAGCTGGTCGAGGGCAGCACCATCCGCGATCTGCTCATCAATGCCGAGGCACCGCCGCCGGAGCAGGCGCTGATCATCGTCGCGGGCGTCCTCGAGGCGCTCGCGTACTCGCACCAGCACGGCATCGTGCACCGCGACATCAAGCCCGCCAATGTGATCATCACCAACGGCGGCGCGGTGAAGGTGATGGACTTCGGCATCGCCCGCGCTCTGCACGGCGGGGCGACGACGATGACCCAGACCGGCATGGTCATGGGCACCCCGCAGTATCTCTCTCCCGAACAGGCGCTCGGCAAGGCCGTCGACCACCGCTCCGATCTGTACGCCACGGGCTGTCTGCTCTACGAACTGCTCGCGCTGCGTCCGCCGTTCACCGGCGAGACCCCGCTCTCCGTGGTCTACCAGCACGTCCAGGACGCCCCCGTGCCCCCGTCCGAGGCTTCGGACGTGGCGCCGCCGGAGCTGGACGGTCTCGTCGTGCGGGCACTGGCCAAGGACCCGGACGACCGGTTCCAGAGCGCCGAGGAAATGCGCGGCATGGTGCAGTACGGACTGCAGATGCTCCAGCAGGCGGGCAGCCACACCGGTACGTGGAACACCGGCCCGGTCGAGATGCACGAGGGCGGCCACACCCCGTCGATGGGGACGGCAGCGACGACCGTGATGGGGCACCCGACCCACGGCGACACCTCGCAGGGCTCGATACTGCCGCCGCGCAATCCTGACGACGGGGGCTTCAACGGCTACCACGGTGCGAACGGCGGCGGCAAGAACGGCGGTGGCCGGGGCAAGGTGCTGCTGTTCGTCGCGCTCGCGCTGATCGCGATCACCGCGGGTGTGGTGTTCGCGCTGGACCGGGCGAAGGACAACACCACGGACCAGAAGCAGGAGACGCCGGTTACCGAGACTCCCGCCAAGCCGGAGGAGAAGAGCCCCGAACCCTCCGACACGGAGAGCGAGGAGAGCGGCGAGGAGCCGGAGCACCAGACCGGGGGCAACGAGCGTCCCTGGACGCCGTCGGACACGCCGTCCGAGGAGGACACGCCCTCCGCGCCGGAGAGCCCGGTCGACCCGCCCTCGGATCCGCCGACCGCGAGCGAGGGCACCACGGACGGCACCGCCGAGGGCACCACCGAGGGGACGACCGAAGGCACCACCGAGGGGACGACCGAAGGCACCACGGAGGGCACGACCGAGGGCACCACGGAGGGGACGACCGAAGGGACGTCCGAGGGCACCTCGGACGGGACCTCCACAGGTGTGGACGCGGGCGCTGACGGCGGCACCCTCCCGTAACGCTTGTCACACCCGTCACTACGTGTCCTGCCCTTCGGCCCGAACCGGTCACGAAGGGCGCGTGCGGACCGCGCCCGGTCCGCCTGCGTGCCCCGGGCGGGGTCCTCACCCGGCGAACGCCTCGCACACGGTCTCGTACTCCCGCGTCCACCACACCGCCAGGGCCGACGCCGCAGGAAACTGCGGGTCGGCCCTTCGGTCGTGCAGCTGGTAGCGCCAGCGCAGTATCCAGAAGTCGTTGAGCCGCTCCCACCACACCCGGTGCACGGCCGCGGCCAGTTCCGCGCTGTCCGCCCCCGCCGCCCGCCGGTAGGCCCGCGCGTAGGCCCGCACCTTCGGCAGCTCCAGCTCACCGGCCGGGCTGACGAAGAAGATGGCCGCGGCCCGTACCGCTTCCTCGGCGCGCGGCTGCACCCCCAGCCGGTCCCAGTCGACGATCGCGGCGGGCTCCGCACCCCGGTACAGCAGATTCAGCGGATGGAAATCACCGTGTACCCAGCCGCTGGCCGCGCCCGGGGGAGGCCGTCGGTGCGCATGACGCGCCAGCAGGGCGCGGCGCTCCAGCAGCCGGTGCTCGGCGAGCGCGTCGAAGGCGTCCCGGGGCCGGTGACCGCGCACCAGGTCGAGCAGTTCGTCGATGAGCGCGAAGGTGTCGACCGGGTCGGCGCTGCTGTGGTCCTCGTCGTGCTCCCGGCCGTGCCGAGGCACGTCCATCACCCGCTCGAGACCGGTGTGCACCAGCCCCAGCAGTGCGCCGAGGCGGCGCGACTCGGCTGTGGTGAGCTGGGCGCCGTCCCGGTGCCGTCCGTCGACCCAGGGGTGGAGGGCGTAGCAGCGGCCGCCGATCACGGCCACGGTGTCTCCCGTCGTGTCCTGGACGGGCGGGGCGACGGGCACGCCGAGGGACTGAAGGCGCTGGGTGGCGCGGTGCTGGCGGGCGATGGTCTCGCGGTCGGCGGTCGGCGCGTCCAGGTGGTGCTTGAGGAAGTAGGCGCCGCGGGTGGTGGCGAGGCGGTAGCCGCGGTTGAGGAGGCCCTGGGTGACGGGCTCGCAGGAGAGAGGCTCGCCGGGATTCTCGTACCGGCGCAGCAGTTCACCCAGGGGAGGTGGGGCAGTAGCAGATGAGCGCGGCACCCGTCAGATGATAGATCACACTGCGTGTCGCGCGTGTCGCTCTTCGGCAACAGTCCTTCGGTCTGCTCCGGGCGTGCAGACGCCCGTGCGCGGTGGCCGTGAGGAGCAGTCCTCTGCGCACGGGCAGCGGAAGGAGGGCTGCGCACGGGCAGCCGGAGCAGCGGTCGTCCGTGCAGGGACTGGGGCCGTCGGCACAGGGGAGCCGGTGCCGGGGGCGAGCGCCGGCATGCCGGGGGGCCTCGGGGGCCTGCGCTAGTGCCGCTCCGCCTGCATCCTCGCCACGTACGCCGCGGCCTGGGAGCGGCGCTCCATGCCCAGCTTGGCGAGCAGGATGGAGACATAGTTCTTGATTGTCTTCTCGGCGAGGTGCAGTCGCTCGCCGATGGCCCGGTTGGTCAGCCCCTCCCCGATGAGATCCAGGATCCTGCGCTCCTGATCGGTCAGTCCTGCCAGCTTGTCGTCCCCCCGGGGGCTGCTGCCGTCCCGCAGCCGCTCCAGGACGCGCGCGGTGGCGACCGGGTCGAGCAGCGACTTGCCCGCGGCCACGTCCCGTACCGCCGTCAGCAGCTCGGAGCCGCGGATCGCCTTGAGGACGTACCCGGAGGCGCCGGCCATGATCGCATCGAAAAGTGCCTCGTCATCGGCGTACGACGTCAGCATCAGGCATTTGATGTCCTCGTTCTGGGACCGCACCTCACGGCACACCTCGACGCCGTTGCCATCCGGAAGGCGGACATCCAGAACTGCCACATCGGGGCGCACGGCGGGAATCCTCACCAGCGCATCCGCCGCTGTTCCGGCTTCTCCGACGACCTTGATGTCGTCCTCGATCGTCAGCAGATCATGCACGCCACGCCGGACGACTTCGTGGTCGTCCAAGAGGAATACCGTGATTTTTCCGTCTTCGCCCACGAAATCAGTCTCACATACTCACTCTTCCCGTGCCCGGGGTCACCGGGATAACGTGCCGTTGTTCCGGCAGCCTGCAAGGCTGTGACCAGTGGTTGTTCCCGCATTTCTCGATTTACTTGGAAATCCAAGCAAAATCGCAGGTCAAATGGGGTTTCGCAGTAATGTGTCGCACTGGGTAACGTGCCTTTGGCAGGGCGCTCGCCGGGGCACCTGTCACGCCCGTCCCGGACGAGTCGCACCCACCCCGTGCACACGTACAGAGACAGGCGAGCCGCACTGGCCTTCCCGGCGAACCCGGGGGCCGGACCGACGGAGGAGCAACGCACGTGACCGTGGAGAGCACTGCCGCGCGCAAACCGCGCCGCAGCAGTAAGCGCGTCAGCGCCGCGAAGAAGCCGCAGAGTTCCGAGCCCCAGCTCGTACAGCTGCTGACGCCTGAAGGTGAACGGGTCGAGCACCCGGAGTACGACATCGACCTGGGACCCGAGGAGATCCGCGGGCTCTATCGGGACATGGTCCTGACCCGGCGCTTCGACGCCGAGGCCACCGCCCTGCAGCGCCAGGGCGAGCTGGGCCTGTGGGCGTCGCTGCTCGGTCAGGAGGCCGCGCAGATCGGCTCCGGCCGTGCCCTGCGCGACGACGACTACGTCTTTCCGACCTACCGGGAGCACGGCGTCGCCTGGTGCCGCGGGGTCGACCCGACGAACCTGCTCGGGATGTTCCGTGGCGTGAACCACGGTGGCTGGGATCCGAACACCAACAATTTCCACCTGTACACGATCGTGATCGGTTCGCAGACGCTGCACGCGACCGGCTACGCGATGGGTGTCGCGAAGGACGGCGCGGACTCCGCGGTCATCGCCTACTTCGGCGACGGTGCCTCCAGCCAGGGCGATGTCGCCGAGTCCTTCACCTTCTCCGCGGTCTACAACGCCCCGGTCGTGTTCTTCTGCCAGAACAACCAGTGGGCCATCTCCGAGCCCACCGAGCGCCAGACCCGTGTCCCGCTCTACCAGCGCGCACAGGGCTTCGGCTTCCCCGGCGTCCGCGTCGACGGCAACGACGTGCTGGCCTGCCTCGCCGTGACCCGCTCCGCACTGGAGCGCGCCCGCCGTGGTGAGGGCCCGACGCTGGTCGAGGCGTACACCTACCGGATGGGTGCCCACACCACGTCCGACGACCCCACCAAGTACCGGCACGACGACGAGCGGGCGGCCTGGGAGGCCAAGGATCCGATCCTGCGTCTGCGTACGTACCTGGAGCGGGAGGGTCTCGCCGACGAGGCGTACTTCACCGCCCTCGACGAGGAGAGCGACGTGCTCGCCAAGCGCGTCCGGGAGGCGGTCCGGGCCATGCCCGACCCCGACCACATGGCCATTTTCGAGAATGTGTACGCCGACGGGCACGCCCTCGTCGACGAGGAGCGCGCGCAGTTCGCCGCCTACCAGGCGTCGTTCGCGGACGCTGCCGAGGAGGGCAAGTAAGCCATGGCCACAGAGAAGATGTCGCTTGCGAAGGCGCTCAACGAGTCGCTGCGCAAGGCCCTCGACACCGACCCCAAGGTCCTCATCATGGGTGAGGACGTCGGCAAGCTCGGTGGAGTCTTCCGGATCACCGACGGGCTGCAGAAGGACTTCGGCGAGGAGCGGGTCATCGACACCCCGCTCGCCGAGTCCGGCATCGTCGGCACCGCGATCGGCCTCGCACTGCGCGGCTACCGCCCGGTCGTCGAGATCCAGTTCGACGGTTTCGTCTTCCCCGCGTACGACCAGATCGTCACCCAGCTCGCCAAGATGCACGCCCGTGCGCTCGGCAAGATCAAGCTGCCGGTCGTCGTCCGTATCCCCTACGGCGGAGGCATCGGCGCGGTCGAGCACCACTCGGAGTCGCCGGAGGCGCTCTTCGCGCACGTGCCCGGCCTGAAGGTGGTCTCCCCCTCGAACGCGTCCGACGGCTACTGGATGCTCCAGCAGGCCATCCAGAGCGACGACCCGGTGATCTTCTTCGAGCCGAAGCGCCGTTACTGGGACAAGGGCGAGGTCGACACCGAGGCCATCCCCGACCCGCTGCACGCCGCCCGCGTCGCCCGCACCGGCACGGACCTGACGCTCGCCGCGTACGGGCCCATGGTGAAGGTCTGCCTCGAGGCCGCAGCGGCCGCCGAGGAGGAGGGCAAGTCGGTCGAGGTCCTGGACCTGCGCTCGATGTCGCCGATCGACTTCGACGCCGTCCAGCGGTCCGTGGAGAAGACCGGCCGGCTGGTCGTCGTCCACGAGGCTCCGGTCTTCTACGGCTCCGGCGCGGAGATCGCCGCCCGCATCACGGAGCGGTGCTTCTACCACCTGGAGGCGCCGGTGCTGCGTGTGGGCGGGTTCCACGCTCCGTACCCGCCTGCCCGGCTGGAGGAGGAGTACCTTCCGGGACTGGACCGGGTGCTCGACGCCGTCGACCGCTCGCTGGCGTACTGAGGAGAGGGTCGTGACGACGATGACTGACGTTTCTGCTCGCTTCCGTGAGTTCAAGATGCCCGATGTGGGCGAAGGACTGACCGAGGCCGAGATCCTCAAGTGGTACGTCCAGCCCGGTGACACCGTCACCGACGGTCAGGTGGTGTGCGAGGTCGAGACGGCGAAGGCCGCGGTGGAGCTGCCCATTCCGTACGACGGTGTCGTGCACGAGCTCCGCTTCGGCGAGGGCACCACGGTGGACGTCGGTACGGCGATCATCACCGTGGACGTGGCGCCCGGCTCCGGCACGGCCGAGGAGCCGCCGCCGGCGGCCACCGAGCCCACGCTCGCCGCCGCCGAGCCGGAGGCCGAGGCGAAGGCCGCACCGACCGGGCGCCAGCCGGTGCTCGTCGGCTACGGCGTCGCCGAGTCCTCGACCAAGCGGCGTCCGCGCAAGGGGACTCCGGTGGCGGAGCGGACCCAGGCCGCGGCGGCCGTGCAGGCCGAGCTCAACGGGCACGGGACCGCGGTGCCCACCGCACCCCGGCCGCTGGCCAAGCCCCCGGTCCGCAAGCTCGCCAAGGACCTCGGGGTGGACCTCGCGACCGTCGTGCCCAGCGGGCCCGACGGGATCATCACCCGCGAGGACGTCCACGCGGCGGTGGCTCCCGCACCGGTCGCTGCTCCGGTCGCGCCCGCCGCCGTGCCCGTACAGGCTTCGCAGGCCGAGGCGCCGGAGCCGGTGGTTGCTGTGGCCGGTGGTGTCCGCGAGACCCGTATCCCCATCAAGGGCGTACGGAAGGCCACCGCGCAGGCGATGATCGGGTCCGCGTTCACGGCGCCGCACGTCACCGAGTTCGTCACGGTCGATGTGACGCGCACGATGAAGCTGGTCGAGGAGCTCAAGGCCGACAAGGACATGGCCGGACTCCGGGTGAACCCGCTGCTCCTCATCGCCAAGGCGCTGCTGGTGGCGATCAAGCGCAACCCGGAGATCAACGCCGCCTGGGACGAGGCGAACCAGGAGATCGTCCTCAAGCACTATGTGAACCTGGGCATCGCCGCCGCGACACCGCGCGGTCTGATCGTGCCGAACATCAAGGACGCGCACGAGAAGACCCTGCCGCAGCTCGCGGAGTCCCTGAGCGAGCTGGTGGCCACGGCGCGCGAGGGCAGGACCACTCCCGCGGCGATGCAGGGCGGCACGGTGACGATCACCAACGTCGGCGTCTTCGGCGTCGACACCGGCACCCCGATCCTGAACCCGGGCGAGTCCGCGATCCTCGCGGTCGGGGCGATCAAGCTCCAGCCGTGGGTCCACAAGGGCAAGGTGAAGCCGCGCCAGGTCACCACGCTGGCACTGTCCTTCGACCACCGGCTGGTGGACGGCGAGCTCGGCTCGAAGGTCCTGGCGGACATCGCCGCGGTCCTGGAGCAGCCGAAGCGCCTGATCACCTGGGCGTGACGGGCCGAAAGCCCGAGGGCCCGGCCGGCCCGTGATGCAATGCACGAGGTCCCGTGACGCACATCGGCGTCACGGGACCTCGTGCATGCGGCTGGTGCCGGATCAGTCGCGCTGGGCGCCCTGGGGCAGCTTGCGCAGCTGCATGGTGCTCGCGGTGCTGGAGCCGAAGCCGTAGTCCAGCATCTTTGCGGCGTCCGTGAAGCGGTTGGCGTCGTTGAGGACGACACCGATCAGGGTCTTCGTCCCACGGGTGGCCGCGAAGACCATGCAGGGGCCGGCCGGCGTGTTCGTGCCGGTCTTGATGCCGTTGGCACCGCTGTACGAGCCGAGGAGCTTGTTGGTGTTGTACCAGGTGTACGTGCGGGTGCCGCCGGTGCTCGTCGGCGCGGTGCTCTTGTAGGAGGGCGCCTTGACCACGGCGCGGAAGTTGGCGTTGCCCATGGCGTAGCGGGCGATCTTCGCCAGTTCGCGCGGGGTGGTGTAGTTGTTGCCCGCCGTCGAGTTGCCGTCGAACGAGTCGAACTTGGTGTTCCTCAGGCCGAGCTCGGTGGCCTTGGCGTTCATCTTGGCGATGAAGGACTGGGTGCGGGCGGTGCGGGTGGTGCCCGTGCCGAACGTGTCGGCCAGGGCGAACGCCGCGTCGCAGCCGGACGGCAGCATCGTCGCGTACAGCAGCTGGCGGACGGTGAGTACATCACCGCTGCGCAGATCGGCGGTGCTGGCGCCCTTGGCGACGACATAGTCGCGGTAGGCCTGCTTCGAGGTCACCTTGCGGTTGAGGTCGAGCCCGGGGGTGGAGAGCACGACGGCGACCGTCATGATCTTCGTGGTGCTCGCCATCTGGCGCTTGGTGTCCGCGCTCTTGCTGTACAGCGGGGTGCCGTTGGAGCCGAGCATCATGTACGCGCCGCTGGCGGAGACGGTCGGCGCGGTCGCCGCCTGGGCGGACGACGAGGCCATGGGCGAGACGGTCAGCAGCACGCCGGTGGCAAGAGTGACCGCGGCGGCTCTGCGCACGCCCTTGAGGCTGGATATCAAAGGAAACGCTCCGAGTTCGCGAATGCGCTGAAAAGGGACGTCTGGGGGGTCTGAGGGAAACGAAGGCCCGGGAACGAGACGCACGGGGAGCGCAAAAGGATGCACGCATCCTGAGAACTTGTCCGCGTCCTGCATGGTGGACGGCACTTCTTGATGTACCCCTCTTGTATCTAAGCTGTGCGCATGTCAGCCGCACCCGCCGCCGAACGTGTCTACACCCACATCAAACGGGCGGTACTCGACCGACGTTACGAGGGCGGCACACTTCTCACCGAAGGTGAGCTCGCCGAGGCCGTCGGAGTGTCCCGCACCCCCGTGCGCGAGGCGCTGCTCAAGCTGGAGATGGAAGGGCTGCTCAAGCTCTATCCGAAGAAGGGCGCACTCGTGCTCGCCGTCTCCGCGCAGGAGATATCCGACGTCATCGAAACCCGCTTGCTGGTCGAGGAGTTCGCCGTCCGCAAGGCCGTCCCCGCTCCGGCGGGGCTCGTCGAGCGGCTGCAGGAACTCGTGGACCGGCAGAAGCGGAATGCAGCGGACGGCGACCTCGCCGCCGTCGCCGCCACCGACCGCTGCTTCCACGCGGAGATCGTGCGCAACGCCGGGAACGAGATTCTCTCCCGCCTCTACGACCAGCTCCGTGACCGTCAGCTGCGCATGGGCGTCGCCCTGATGCACGCGCAGCCGGAACGCATCACCAAGAACATCACCGAGCACACCGAGATGCTCGAGGCCATCAGGGCCGGTGACACCGAGCGTGCCGCGGGTTGCGTGCACCAGCACCTGTCCTGGGTCAAGGTGCTGGCGCGGGGTGAGGAGCGATGAGCGCGACCGCGCTGTCGTTGCCCGGAGATCCACCCGGCGGCCGCCGCGCCTACGCGGTCTGGGGCATCGGTGTCTCCGTCTACTTCGTCGCCGTCATCTTCCGGACCTCGCTGGGCGTTGCCGGACTCGATGCGGCCGACCGCTTCGACGTCAATGCCTCCGCCCTCTCGACCTTCTCCATACTCCAGCTGCTGGTGTACGCGGGCATGCAGATACCCGTCGGCCTGTTGGTCGACCGGCTCGGTACCAAGAGGGTCCTCACCCTGGGCGTCGTCCTGTTCACGGCCGGACAGCTGGGCTTCGCGCTCTCCCCCTCGTACGGCATGGCCCTCGCCTCCCGCGCACTGCTCGGCTGCGGCGACGCCATGACCTTCATCAGCGTGCTGCGCCTGGGCTCCCGGTGGTTCCCGGCCAGGCGGGGGCCGCTCATAGCCCAGGTGGCCGCGCTGTTCGGCATGGCGGGCAATCTCATCTCGACCATCCTTGTCTCCCGGCTGCTGCACGGTCTCGGCTGGACCGCGACATTCGCGGGCAGCGCGGGGGCAGGCGTGGTGGTCCTCGTCCTGCTGCTGCTCTTCCTGAAGGACCACCCTCCTGGGTACGAGCCGGCCCCGGCCCCGCACACCGGGGCCGCCTATGTCCGGAGGCAGATCGCCGAGTCGTGGAGCGAGCCCGGCACCCGGCTCGGTATGTGGGTGCACTTCACCACGCAGTTCCCCGCCATGGTGTTCCTGCTGCTGTGGGGGATGCCGTTCCTCGTCGAGGCCCAGGGCCGGTCCCGGGAGACCGCCGGTGAACTGCTGACACTGGTGGTGGTCGCCAATATGGTCGTGGGCCTGGTGTACGGGCAGATCATCGCCCGGCACCACGCGGCCAGGGCGCCACTCGCACTCGGTACCGTCGGGGCGACCGCGCTGCTCTGGGGCGCCACCCTCGCGTATCCCGGTGAACACGCCCCGATGTGGCTGCTGATCACTCTCTGCACGGTGCTCGGCGCCTGCGGACCGGCCTCGATGATCGGCTTCGACTTCGCGCGGCCGGCGAACCCGCCCCGGCGGCAGGGCACGGCATCCGGCATCGTCAACATGGGCGGATTCACGGCCTCGATGACCACGCTGCTCGCAGTGGGGCTGCTGCTGGACGCGACCGGCGACAACTACCGGATCGCGTTCACATCCGTCTTCGTCCTGCAGGCGCTCGGGGTTGTCCAGATCCTGCGGCTGCGTGCACGCACGGCGCGGCGGGAGCGGGAACGGCTCGTGGCGAGCCGGGTGGAGGCCGTGCACGTACCGGCGTGACCGGCGTGAACCCGGCTGCACACGCCGCTCGTACCGGTGTGACCGGCGGGTGCTGCAGCGCGGGCACGGAGCTTCCCGGCGGTGCGGGAGCCCGGTTGCGGGGCCCTGGGGACGGCCCCGCCCGCCCGGTCACAGCACCAGGGGCTCTCGTTTGGATCTTGCCGGGCTCGCGTGCCCCGGCACGCTCGCAGCGCTGTCGTCAGTCGCCCTGCGATCGCACGCACCGGACCCCGCTCACCGATCCAGCCCGATCCAAACGAAAGACCTAGGGCGTGACGGCGAAGCGGTCCAGGATCACCGCCGCCAGATCCGCGTCGCCGTCGACCTTGATCCGGTCGGCGACGGCCGGAGGCCTGACCCGCCCGGCGGCAAGCCGTACGTACGTCTCCCAGTCCAGCGACAAGGTCGCCGTAGGCCCCAGCGAGGGAGAGCCGTCGATCGTGCCGCGCCCGTCCGCGTCGACACGCACGGTCCGCAGGAACTCCACGGGTCCGCTGACATCGAAGACGACCGCCGAGTTCGGCGGGGCACCCGCGTCCTTGGCGACGACCCGGGGAAGGACGGCCAGGAAGTTGTCACGGGCGACAAGTGCGCCGGGGGAGTCGAGATTGCCGGGCCTGCCGAACGTGACACGGAGATCCTGCTCGTGCAGCCAGACGTCGAACGCCCGCATCCGGTATGCCAGTTCAAGCGTCTGTTCGGCGCCGAGCGGGGCGCGGACCATGGTGTCGGGCGCGCGGTTCTCGTTCCGCAGCTGGCGGTTGCGGCGGATGATCGTGTACTCGAGCTCGGCCGTCATCTCGGGCGCGGTGTGGTGCCGGCGCACATCGACCTGCATCTCCATGTAGCGCGCGAACTCGCTGCGCACATGGTAGAGATCGCGGGGCAGCGTATGGATCGGCCGTGGGTCACCGAGCATCTCGCACTCCATGCCGATGATGTGCGACACGATGTCGCGCACCGACCACCCGGGGCACGGAGTTGCGCGGTTCCACTCCCCCTCCACGAGCGGCTGCACCAGCTCGGATATCGCTTCAACGGAGTGGGTCCAGGCGTCGGCGTAGGTCTGGAGACTGGGATGGACGGTCACGGAACCCCTCGGCGGTTGTGCGCGGGCTGGGTGCTGGGCAGTGGCCGGGGGTCCTGGGGGCGGCCCCCGGGAGAGAACAGTACGCTGCCCTTGGGCACCCCGGCAGTGCTTTCGTGTGACGATCGTAGGCCCGTGTTGACGGCTCGAATGCCAGGACGGTGGTAGTGTGCGCGCCTCGCTCATTCAGATCGCAGTAGACCCGGACGAATCCGTCGATTCACGCCGACAGCGCGTCGCGTCCCTGGTACGCGAACAGTCCGGCGCGGACCTGGTCGTCCTGCCCGAGCTGTGGCACGTCGGGGCCTTCGCCTACGAGCTCTTCGAGGCCGAGGCGGAGCCGCTCAACGGCCCCACGTACGAGGCGATGGCCAAGGCCGCCGCCGATGCGGGCGTCTGGCTGCACGCGGGCTCCGTCGTCGAGCGCGCCGCACCCGGCAGTGGCTCCGCCACGCAGCCCGGCGCCCTCTACAACACGTCGCTCGTCTTCTCCCCCGCCGGGGAGCTCGCCGCCGTCTACCGCAAGATCCACCGATTCGGCTTCGACCAGGGCGAGGCGGTGATGATGGCCGCGGGCGACGAACTGGTCACCGTTCCGCTGCCCGACACCACTCTCGGCCTCGCCACCTGCTACGACCTTCGCTTCCCCGAGCTCTTCCGCGGACTCGTCGACGCGGGCGCCGACGTCCTGGTCGTCCCCGCCGGCTGGCCCGAACGGCGGCGCTCCCACTGGACCCTGCTCGCCCGGGCCCGCGCCGTGGAGAACCAGGCGTATGTGCTCGCCGTCGGCTGCGCAGGCACCCATGCGGACGTCCCGCAGGCCGGGCACAGCATCGTCGTCGACCCCTGGGGCGAGGTGCTTGCGGAGGCGGGTGCGGACGAGGAGATCCTCACCGTGGAACTCGACCCGGCGAAGGTCGCCACGACCCGCGAGCAGTTTCCGGCCCTCAAGGACCGTGTGCTCGGGCTCCCGGCACCGCGCTGAGCGCGTCGCGGCTGCCGGACCGCGACGACCCGGGCGGATCGCACTCGCCCCGGCCGCGGCCCGCTGCGCGGACAGGACCGGCCGACTCGCCGGTGCCGCGGGCACTTTGAGCCCCCACGATGCCGAACTGCGGTGCACCCGGGAGCCCGTCAGCTCCGGGCGCCGAAGTTCTGCACCCACCAGGGGCCGTTGGCGTCGAGGTTCACGCCGATACCGAAGTCGTCGAACCCGCAGTCCAGGATGTTGTCCCGGTGACTGGGGCTGTTCATCCAGTCGCGCATCGCCGTCGCGGGATCGTCGGGCCCGCGGTGGAGGTTCTCGCCCCACTTGCCGGCCGGGTAGCCCGCGGTGCGCATGCGGTCGTCGGCGTGCCGTCCCTCGGGGCTCGCGTGCTCGTAGTAGTTCCGGGCGGCCATGTCGTCGGCGTGCGCCTGCGCCGCGGCCTGCACCTGCGCGTCCACGCGCAGCGGGCCGCAACCCGCCTTCGTCCGCTCGGTGTTCACCAGCTCGACGATCCGATCGGCGAGACGTGCCGCCGCACCCGTGGCCCCCGTGCCGCCCCGCTGCTTCGTCCGCTCGGGTGTGGGCAGCGCGGTCCGCGTCTTCCGCCCGGTGGGAGTGGTGGCGCGGGGCGCCGTGGCGTGCCCGGTGCCGTCAGCGGGATTCCGCGAGGAGTCCTCCGTTCCGGCCGGAGCCGGCGATGCCGAGCCGGTCGGCACGGCCCCCGGCGCTGCCGGCGGTATGAACCCCGAGAGAGCCGCCCCCGGCGCCAGGCCGCTGCCCGTTTCCACCGGCAGCTGCTGCACGGATGTCGATGCGTCCCCCGCGACGGTGGCGTCCTCTCCCGACCCGCTCAGTGCGAAGATCCCGCCCACGAGCACTGCGGCCGCCGCGGCGCCCACGGCCACCGGTGCCGCGCCACCCGGCCGGAATCCCGGCTGCCGGGGCCGCCCGTGCCGCGCCCTGCTCGTGGCCCGCCGCCTGCCCCGCCCGCCCGGCAGGAACCGGTCGGCCCCGGTCTCCAGGCTCTCCAGGTACCGGAGGCGATCGTCGCTGTGCTGCATCGGAGCCCCGCTCTCATACGAACGCCGGTCTGTCCGGCACACGGGAGAGCGGGCACCAGGCCACTGGATAACAGTTTTCGGCCACCTGATTCCTTGCGTTGCCGACGGGGCGCCCTGCCGGGAGCCGAGGTACCCCACGGCGGAATGCGTCACCCGGCGGCACGGTCGGATGAAGGCATGGCGGCACGTGCACGCGTCCGTGCCCGGCCCAGCGAGGTTGCCGCGTACACGGCCACGTTCACGTAACCGGCCGGCACGGCGCAGCGAAGGCCGCGCGCCGATCACGAGCGCTGATCACGAGCGCCGTTCAGGCACTCCGGTGATGGCCGTGCAACTGCGTGCAGTTCCACGGGAGTTGCAGCTCTGCCGTTCCTGGCGTGGCCGACACCCGGACGACACGAGGAGCGGCGCCGTGAAGCGATCATGTAGTGCCCTGTGAGGTCCACGGCTCACCGCGGTGAAGGTGTCAGTCGCCGACCTGGTGTTCCACGCGGTGGCGGATGTACTCGTCCGGATGGGACCGGGCTATCGCTACCGCCGCGTCCACCAGGTCGTGCAGCTCCGGCGGGTAGACCGACTTCCGAAGCGGCAGTCCCGGGAGGATGCACCTGCGGACGTCCAGGTGCTCGTTGCTCACGAACTCGCGCAGCGCGGCTTCACGCCACTCGACCGACGAGACCGAGCCGTCATCGGGCTCCGCCCGGTCGGTGGCGCCGGGATTCTCCGCCCGCACGAGAGGCATCCGCAGGGGGAGGGCCGACCAGTACCAGGCCCGCGCGGCCCCCGCCCGCTCAGCGTCCGTCCCCGTCCGCAGGTATCCGAGCAGCGCGGCTTCGACGCGCCTCTGCCCGAACGCGTTCAGCGCCGGCTCGACGAACTGGCGGTTGAAGCTGGGGTCGGGGTCGTGGACAGCGGCCCTGACCAGCGCGTCGAAGGAGTCCTCGGAAACGCTCATGCCTTGGCGGCAGGCTTCACGCAGTGCCGCCCGAACCTGGTGCTCCCAGGTTCGTCCAGCAGTGGGCTCCGGCCTTTGCGGGACGTCGAGCCCGAGGAACCGGACCGCGTCTGCGAGGCACCTGGAGAACTGCTCCCGCCGATCTTCCGTACGCTCCGGAAGCGCGCTGAACACCTGTACCGGCCGCTCCGTCTCTCCGGCAGTCGTGTCGTTCCCGTCCGTGGCCAACCGTCGCTCCCCCTGTCGTGGCCTTGCCGTACGCGTGTGATCCGTCGTTCATACCCGGATGGCAAGCTTGAAGCATGAACGATGCCGCCCCGGCGCCCACCCCCGCGCCCCGCCGCCGTGCCCGTGTCCGTGCCCCCGAGCTGATCGGCAAAGGCGGCTGGCTCAACACCGGAGGCAAGGAACTCGCGCTCGCTGACCTGCGAGGTAAGTGCGTTGTTGTTGATTTCTGGACATTTTGTTGCATCAACTGTCTGCATGTCCTGGACGAGCTCCGCGAGCTCGAGGAGAAGCACCGCGACACCCTGGTGATCATCGGTGTGCACTCGCCGAAGTTCGTGCACGAGGCCGAGCACCGGGCCGTCGTCGATGCCGTCGAGCGGTACGAGGTGCACCACCCCGTCCTGGACGACCCCGAGCTCGCGACGTGGAAGCAGTACGCGGTGCGGGCATGGCCGACGCTGGTCGTGATCGACCCCGAAGGGTATGTCGTCGCCCAGCACGCCGGTGAGGGGCATGCCCATGCCATCGAGCGGCTGGTCGAGGAGCTCGAGGCCGAACACGAGGCCAAGGGGACGCTGCGGCGCGGGGACGGGCCGTATGTGGCGCCGGAGCCGGTCGCGACGGATCTGCGGTTCCCCGGAAAGGCCGTGCTGCTTCCTTCCGGGAACTTCCTGGTGTCCGACTCGACCCGGCATCAGCTCGTCGAGTTGGAGCCGGACGGCGAGACCGTTGTGCGCAGGATCGGGGACGGGGAGTTCCGGGAGCCGCAGGGGCTCGCGCTGCTGCCGTCCGGAAAGGTGATCGTCGCGGACACCGTGAACCATGCGCTGCGCACGTACGACCCCGCTACCGGTGTGATCGAGCGGGTGGCCGGGACCGGGCGACAGTGGTGGCAGGGGTCGCCGACGTCGGGGCAGGCCCTCGAGGTGGATCTGTCGTCACCGTGGGACGTGGCCTGGTGGCAGGGCAAGGTGTGGATCGCGATGGCGGGCGTCCATCAGCTCTGGACGTACGACCCCGCGGCCGGGACGGTCGAGGTGGCTGCCGGGACGACCAACGAGGGGCTGGTCGACGGCCGGGCGGACGAGGCGTGGTTCGCGCAGCCGTCCGGGCTCGCCGCCGCCGACGATCGGCTGTGGATCGCCGACTCGGAGACCTCCGCGCTGCGCTGGATCGACACCGAGGGAACCGTCCACACCGCCGTCGGCACCGGGCTGTTCGACTTCGGGCACCGTGACGGAGCCGCCGGCCAGGCGCTGCTCCAGCATCCGCTCGGCGTCACCGCGCTGCCCGACGGCTCGGTCGCGATCAGCGACACGTACAACCACGCACTGCGCCGCTACGACCCGGCGACCGGCGAGGTGACCACCGTCGCCACCGATCTGCGCGAGCCCTCCGCCGCCGTACTGGCCGAGGACGACATCGTGGTCGTGGAGTCGGCCCGGCACCGGCTGACGCGGCTGCGGCTGCCCGAGGAGGCGGTCCGGGTCGAGGCCGTCGCCCACCGCACCCAGCGCGAGGCCACCGAGGTCGCGCCGGGGAGGCTGCGGCTGGACGTGGTCTTCCAGGCCCCGGCCGGGCAGAAGCTCGACACCCGGTACGGCCCCTCCACCCGGCTGCTCGTTTCCTCGACCCCGCCGGAACTGCTGACCGGGGGCGAGGGCGCCGGTACCGATCTCTTCCGCGAGCTGGATCTCAACCCCGCGGTGGCCGACGGTGTGCTGCATGTGTCGGCGATGGCCGCGTCGTGCGACGACGATCCGGAGAACGAGTACCCGGCCTGCCATGTGCACCAGCAGGACTGGGGTGTTCCGGTACGGGTGACGGCGGACGGCTCCGCCCGTCTGGCGCTGGTGCTCGCAGGGATGGACGCCTGACGCCCTCCTGCCGGGCACCGCGGCGGGCCGGACGGCCGGGACCCCACCGGTCCACGTCCCCGTTGCGTCAGGCCGGGGCCCAGTGCTGTGACCGGATGGGCTCACCGGCTCGCGACGCCCTGCACGGCGCTCCCCCTGGCTTCGCCGGGAGGCGCCCGCACGCTGCGTTGTCGTATCACCCGAGTGCATCCAGTGCGAGGGTGATCTCCCCCGGCCTCCGGCCGGTGGGGGTACCCCCGGCGGAGCCAGGGGGAGCACTCCCACCGGCCTTGCGATACGTCCCCGCGGCCCCGGGGGGCCGGGGGAGACCCCATGCCCGCGGCCCCGGGGGGCCGGGGGAGACTCCATGCCCGCGGCCCCGGGGGGCCGGGGGAGCCCTCATGCACCGGACGCCGCGGGCTTCCCGGCAAACCTGTCCGGTCACAGCACTAGCGGATCAGGCCCTGGTGCGTCGACGGCCGGCCCGCCGCGCCGTCGAGACAGCCGGCCACCCACAGCCTTCGGCTGTGGGTGGCTCTGCGGCCGCCGATTCCGTCGGCCTCGGCCCGGGCACATCCGCCGTTCAGCAGGTCCTTCGTCCGCTCGCCCGAGACGTCGTACTGGCGAATGCGGGTGCCGTGGATGTATCCGCCTTCGTAGGCCACGTCGTCGCCCCACGGCGGGCGGTCGTTGTACTTCCACACCACGAGAGCGACGAGTGCCGTCACCAGCAGTGCCCCTGCCATGAGGACGGTGGTCAGTTTGCCGTGCGACGGGCCCTGGTGGCGCACCAGGTCCGTCCGTCCCGTCAGAACCATGGTCAACACCGTGGCAGGGGCGGTGTTTCCCGGATGTTAGCGGCGGTGCTCCTCGTCTACGACCGTCGGCGCCATCGGCGCCACGACCGCCCTGCGCCGCCTTGCGATGCTGGTGAACACGGCGACTCCGATGATGCCGACCGCCATCATGATCAGCCCGACCAGATCGAGATTGACGCTCTCGGTCTGCCAGTCGGTCGCGAAGGTGAGAATCGCGCCTGCCCCGATGAGCAGGATGCAGCCTCCCAGACCCATGATTTCCGCCTCCTGAAAGCAGCGTGGCTGTTCGGGTACCCCCACCCCGAACAGCCATGCGTGCTCGCCGATGACCGGCGGACGGGACGGTCTACCTCACGTCGACGTAGTCCTCGGTGCTCTGCGACGCGAGGTGCTTGTCGTTCGGGTAGAGGTGGATGGCGGCCCAGGTGCCGTCACCGGGTGCCCGGAAGCTCTTCGTGAACGTTCCGTTCGCCTTCGATTTCACCTCGGTCATGAGGTACCACTGCTTGTCGCCCTTGGGCTTGAAGATGATCAGGACCGGCTTGTTGCCGTAGGCCTGCCAGCTCGGGGTGCGGTGCAGCAGGGTGCCCCGGACCGTGATGGTGCCGCCCTTGCGGACCGGCTCGGGGGAGGCGTTGAAGTCCTTGATCCGGGTCTCGGCGCGGGCGGTGTACCGCACGCTGCTGATGGTGCCCTGCACCGTGCCGGTGGCGCCGGAGTAGACGGCCCGGTAGTAGCCGGTCGGCGGCGCGTAGAACGAGCCGGTGAACCTGCCGTAGATGTTCACCCTGACGGTCTTCGCCGTCACCCAGCCGTCCCGGCCGTTCTTGGACCACTGCACGACGACGTTGCGGTGCGGCTGGGGCCGTCCGGCGACGCTGAGATCGCCGCTGAAGCTGAGCTTGCCGAACTTGTCGAGCGAGGTGGTGAAGTCGGCGATGCTGCTGACGCCGATGGTGTCGTAGACCGGCTTGACGCCGCCGGTCTTGTCGTTCACCCACATGTTCCGGGCGAACTTCACCTGGTACTTGCTGGTGTGGGCGGGCATCGGCGTCCTGAAGGTGAACCGGCCGTCGGTGCCCGACGTGGCGGCGGTCTCCCCGGTCCAGGAGCTGTCGTCCGGGTCGTCGAACTCGACCGGCACGCCGGATGCCGGCTTCCAATCGCCGTTGGACGCCTTGTACTCGGCACGTCCGCTGATGGTGATGGCCTTGCCGAACTTCTCGCGGAAGGTCGACTTGTCGAGGACGATGCGGTTGGGCAGCTTGGTGACGGTCACCCGGGTCCAGGGGGAGCCGACCGGCGCGTGGGCGCCGGGAGCCTGGTACTCGGCGTAGACCCAGCCCTCGGAACCCATGTGTCCCGAATCGCCCGGCCGGAAAGAGTCGGCGAACCTGCCCTCGGCGTCGGTGACGACCTCGTCCGTGACGGTCTCGTAGTTGAGGGTCACCTCGGCCCCGGCCATCGGTGTCACCTCGTGAGTGACGGGCTGCCACTGGCCGAGACGCCCGGAGCGCGTCACCACGGGGTTCTCGAGGTTCGGGTTCGCGTTGCCCACCGCGAACTCGAAGACCGGCTTCGCGGTGTAGTCGTAGGTACCCGCGTCCTCGACGACCGTGTGATCGCCGTCGGCCTCGTCGACGACGACGTCGATGTCGTACTGGCCGGCGGCGGGGAGCTTCACCTCGTCCTTGGTGAGCCAGTCGCCGGTGCGGCCGCTGCCCTGGAGGAGTTCGAAGCCGGTGACGGTGGCCGTCACCTCGTCCGAACCCTTCGGGTGGAGCACGGCTTCGACCTTGGTGACGTCGCTGTCGGTGCTGAGGTCGTCGATGAACAGACGGCCGTGCTGCTGCCAGTGGTCGCGGGCGTCCTTGACGGTCGGCGCCTCGGCAGCCATCGCGGTGCCCGGCACCGCGAGAGAGCCCAGTACGACGGAAGTGCACAGGGCTGTGCAAAGTCTGCGGTTCAAATCTGTCCCCCCGGACAAGAAGAATGAGGGGCGCGCGTGAACAGTGAAGAAGATGAGAAAAGAGCGACGCGCGCCAACCTCCGCATTGTAGGGGGCCGACGCGCGTCGCACATCAGTGATTCTCCTGAAAGGAGAAGCGTTACTTCACGTCGACGTTGCCCGTGACCTTCGCATTCATCAGGTGCTTGTCGTCCACGTCGATGTGCAGGGCGAAGACGCTGCCGTCACCCCGCTCCTTGAAGCTCCCCTTGAACGTGCCGTTGGCCGCGGACTTCACCTCGCCCATCAGGTACGACTCCTTGGGCCTGCCCTTGGGCGTGAAGAAGACCATCACCTTCTTGTTCCCGTACGCCTTCCAGCTCGGAGTGCGGTGCAGCAGGGTGCCGGAGACGACGACCGAGCGGCCCTTCTTCACCGTCGGCGAGACCTTGAAGTCCTTGATACGGGTCTCGGCGCGGCCTGCGTACAGGACGGGGCTCACGACACCCCGGACGTTCGGCGAACCGTGGTACACCGCGCGGTAGTAGCCGGTCGGAGGCGCGGGAACGTCCTCGCGGAAGTAACCCCAGGTGTCCTGGAGCTTCAGCGACCTGAGCTTCTTCCAGCCGTCCTTGCCGTTCTTGGAGGTCTGGATGTCGATCGTGTTCAGCGGGCGCGGAGTTCCGTCGACCGTCAGGGTCCCCGACGCCGTCAGCCTGGAGTCGGAGCCGAGGTCGATCGTGAACCGGCTGATGGAGCTGACGCCCGTGGTGCGGAAAGTCAGTGGCGCGACGGGCTTGTTGGCGAACCAGCCGTCGTTGCTGACGGTCAGCCGAAGCTGTTCGCCCGCGAAGGGGATCTTGACCTCGGCGCTGAAGGTCCCGTCCTTGCTGGTCCAGCCGCTGCCCGCGAAGTGCCCGGCCGCGTCGGTGATGTCCGCGTCGGCGTACTCGGCGGGCTTCCAGACTCCGTCCAGCTGGTACTCGACCTTGCCGGTGACCGTGACCGGCGCACCGTACGTGCCGCTGAAGGCGCTCTTGTCGAGGGTGACCCTGGCCGGGAGGGCCTTGGGGGCCACCGTCACCGTCTCGGTCCTGACGTTCCAGGCGACCCCGTACACCGGCACGGGCCGGCCCTCGGCGATGAACCAGTCGGAGAAGCGGCCGTCCGCATCGGTTTTGACGTAGTCCACGTCGGTGACGTCGGTGGACGTGTGCAGCCGGATGGATTCGCCGGCCGCGGGCTTGCGCTCGTGCGTGACCGGCTGCCACTCGACGAGCCGTCCGCTCGCGGTGACCTTCATGTCGTCGACGGTCGGCTGCGGCCGGTCGACACCGAATTCCTCGAAGTACTTCTTGGCCCGGTAGTCATAGGTGCCGGCGTTCCTGAGGGTCGTCTCGTCGCCGTCGGCCTCCTTGACGACCAGGTCGACGGCGTAGGTGCCGGCGGCCTCGAGACGGACCTCGCCCTCGGTGAGCCAGTCGCCCTTCTTCCGGTCGCCCGAGGCGAGTTGGAAGTCGTGGACCGTCTCCAGGGCCATGTCGTCGCCCTGCCTGTGGACCACGGCGGTGACATCGGTGATCTCGCTGTCCGCCGCGAGTTCGTCGATGAACAGATGGCCCAACCGACGGTCGTGGCCGCCGACTTCGCGGGCGGTCGGCCCCGCTGCGGCGAAAGCGGTGCCCGGCACCGCGAGTACGCCCAGTACCACGGACGTGGACAGGGCAAAGGAAAGGCTGCGCTTCACGTGTGCGTCCCCCCGGACGATTCATGGGGCGCGCGAGATGAGAAGAAAAGAATGTGGTCCATGAGGCGCGCCCTGGCCTCGATCCTAATCGGGGCCAGGGCGCGTCACCAACCCATTGATCAGGCAGTGAGGAATGCCACCAATGCGTTCGCCAGAAGATGGGGATCGTCCGCTCCGCAGAGTTCACGGGCGCTGTGCATCGAGAGAATCGCGACCCCGATGTCGACGGTCCTGATTCCGTGACGCGCAGCGGTGATCGGGCCGATCGTCGTGCCGCACGGCATGGCGTTGCTGGAGACGAACGTCTGCCACGGAACCCCGGCGCGCTCGCACGCCGCTGCGAAGACGGCCCGGCCGCTGCCGTCCGTCGCGTACCGCTGGTTCACGTTGACCTTGAGGATCGGGCCGCCGTTGACGCGCGGGTGGTGCGTCGGGTCGTGCCGCTCCGCGTAGTTGGGGTGCACGGCGTGGCCGGTGTCGGAGGAGAGACAGACGGTGCCGGCGAAAGCACGGGCGCGGTCCTCGTACGTACCGCCCCTGGCGAACACCGAGCGTTCCAGGACCGACCCGAGCAGCGGCCCGTCCGCACCGGTGTCCGCCTGGGAGCCGTTCTCCTCGTGGTCGAATGCGGCGAGCACCGGGATGTACGGCAGGGCTTCGTGACCGGACACGGCGGCGAGCGCCGCCGTCGCCGAGTGCACGGACAGCAGGTTGTCCATCCGGGGCCCGGCGACGAGTTCGCGGTCGCGGCCGAGATAGGCGGGTGCCTCCAGTGCGTGGGTCATCAGGTCCCAGCCGGTGACGTCCCCGGCGGAGAGCCCGGATTCCTCCTCCAGGAAGGCGATGAGGTCGCCGTCGTCGACGGTGCTGCCCAGGCCCCAGATGGGCTGCATATGTCTCTGCTTGTCGAGCTGCAGCCCCTTCTCGTGGATCGAGCGGTCCAGATGGATGGCCAGTTGGGGTACGCGCAGCAACGGGCGGTCGATGTTCACCAGCCGGGTCGTGCCGTCACGCAGGGAGAGCCGGCCCGCCAGACCGAGGTCGCGGTCGAGCCAGGAGTTGAGCAACGGCCCGCCGTAGATCTCGACGGCCACCTGCCGCCAGCCCTGCGCGCCCATGTCGGGCTGGGGCTTGACCCGCAGATTGGGGGAGTCGGTGTGGGCGCCGACGATCCGGAACGGGGTGTGCGGCGCCGCGCCCTCGGGGACGTACCAGGCGATGATCGCGCCGCCGCGCAGCACGTACTTGCCGCCGCTCGCCCCGTCCCAGGTGTCGGTCTCCTCGACCTGCCGGAAGCCGGCCTTCTCGAGCCGCGCGGCGGCGTTCGCCACGGCGTGGTACGGCGACGGGGACGCCGCGAGGAAGGACATGAGGTCGTCGGTGTGCCCGCGGTCGAAGGGGGCTGGTTCACTGCTGCTCATATCGCCCAGCCTATGTGGGCCGTCCGGAACCGGTCGATCTCGGCCGAGGCTTGCGGGCACCGGGGAAACGACGGTGCCGCCACCCGGAGGAATCGGGTGGCGGCACCGGGCGGTGCGTGGACCGGCCTGGGGCCTCTCGTTCGGATCGTGCCGGGCTCGCGTGCCCCGGTACGCACGCCCGCCGCGTTGTCGTCGGTCGCCCACGCTGCGCGTGGGCTCCCTCCTCCGCCTTGCGATCGCACGCACCGGACCCCGCTCACCGATCCGGCCCGATCCAAACGAAAGACCCTAGAAGGCGGCCTCGTCCAGCTCCATCAGCTCGTTGTCGATGCCCTCGGCGATCTCGCGGGCGAGCGAGACGCCCGGCAGGACGTTCGCGGCGAAGAACTTCGCCGCGGCGATCTTGCCCTGGTAGAAGGCCTTGTCCTTGGCGGACGCGGTCGGGAGCTTCTCGGCGGCGACGGCCGCACCGCGCAGCAGCAGGTAGCCGACGACGACATCGCCGGAGGCCAGCAGCAGGCGGGTGGTGTTGAGGCCGACCTTGTAGATGTTCTTGACGTCCTCGCCGGTGGCGGTGAGGTCGGTCAGCATCCGGCCGACGATCCCCTCCAGGTCGACGGCGGCCTTGGCGAGCGCGTCACGCGCGCCCGACAGCTCGTCGCCGCCGGTGCCGACCGCGAGGAACTTCTTGATCTCCTCGGCCAGCAGGTTCAGCGAGGCGCCCTGGTCGCGGACGATCTTCCGGAAGAAGAAGTCCTGGCCCTGGATGGCCGTGGTGCCCTCGTAGAGGGTGTCGATCTTGGCGTCGCGGATGTACTGCTCGATCGGGTACTCCTGCAGGTACCCGGAGCCGCCGAAGATCTGCAGCGACTGGGCCAGCTGCTCGTACGCCTTCTCGGAGCCGTAGCCCTTCACGATCGGCAGCAGCAGGTCGTTCAGGCCGTGCAGGGTCTTGGCGTCCTCGCCCGCGGCCTCCTTGATCGCGATCTCGTCCTGCACCGCGGCGGTGTAGAGGACGAGGGAGCGCATGCCCTCCGCGTACGCCTTCTGCGTCATGAGCGAGCGGCGCACGTCGGGGTGGTTGGTGATGGTGACCTTGGGCGCGGACTTGTCCATGAACTGCGACAGGTCGGAACCCTGGACGCGCTCCTTGGCGTACTCCAGCGCGTTCAGGTAGCCCGTGGACAGGGTGGAGATCGCCTTCGTGCCGACCATCATGCGGGCGAACTCGATGATCATGAACATCTGGCGGATGCCGTCGTGCTTGTCGCCGATCAGCCAGCCCTTGGCCGGGTGCTGGTCGCCGAACGTCATCTCACAGGTGTTGGACGCCTTGAGGCCCATCTTGTGCTCGACGTTCGTCGCGTAGACACCGTTGCGCTCGCCGAGCTCGCCGGTCTCCCAGTCGAAGTGGAACTTCGGCACGAGGAAGAGGGACAGGCCCTTGGTGCCGGGGCCGTGGCCCTCGGGGCGCGCCAGCACGTAGTGGAGGATGTTCTCCTCCATGTCGTGCTCACCGGACGTGATGAAGCGCTTCACACCCTCGATGTGCCAGGAGCCGTCCTCCTGCTCGACGGCCTTGGTGCGGCCGGCACCGACGTCCGAGCCGGCGTCCGGCTCGGTGAGGACCATCGTGGAGCCCCACTGCTTCTCGACCGCGATCTGGGCGACCTTCTTCTGCGCCTCGTTGCCCTCCTCGAAGAGGATCCCGGCGAAGGCCGGACCCGAGGAGTACATCCATATCGCGGGGTTCGAGCCCAGGAGCAGCTCGGCGTAGGACCAGACCAGGGAGCGCGGAGCGGTGGTGCCGCCGATCTCCTCGGGCAGGCCGAGACGCCAGTACTCGGAGTCCATGAAGGCCTTGTAGCTCTTCTTGAAGCTCGCGGGGACCGGCGCGGTGTTGGTCTCGGGGTCGAAGACCGGCGGGTTGCGGTCGGCGTCCACGAAGGACTCGGCGAGGTCGTTCTCCGCGAGGCGGGCGATCTCGTCCAGGATGCTCTTGGCGGTCTCGACGTCCATCTCCGCGAACGGGCCGGTGCCGTACAGCTTGTCGCGGCCGAGCACCTCGAAGAGGTTGAACTCGATGTCGCGGAGATTCGACTTGTAGTGCCCCATGGCGACGGCTCCGTAAGGGATCGGGAGGGGTTCCTCGTACGTCAGTACACACATCTACCAGTTGGTAGTCCCGATGATGCTACCCGTCGGTAATAAGAAGCAACCCCTACCGGACATCTGTGACGCGTCCCGCATGCGCCGGGGCTGGGCCGGGGTGGGCGGATCGCTTCCGCCCGCCCCGGTACGGCGGCGCGTGCTGCCGACCCCCGTGCGGCGGCCGCGCCATTCGCCGTGGCCCCGCGTCGCCTGCCGCGAGGTCCTGGTCAAGACTGGCGGCCGATCTCCGCCGGGGACAGCGATCCCGCATTGCATGATCTGGCCATGCAGAAAACCGCAGGGGGTATCTGTGTGCAGAATTGATGGCAAAACAGTGCACAACGAGCCGACCGGACTGTGCCCTCCGGGCTTGGACGCCTATCGAACGGCGGTCGCGGCCGGTGTGATTGCCGGCCCGGTGCCACCATGCCTGCTGGACCTGGCGTTGGTGCGCCCCCACGGTGACGACCCGGATGTCTTCGTCCCCGTGCCGCCGGGCATCGCGGCGCACCAGCTCTCCCTGCCGATCGAGCAGGAGGTCCTGGACGCCCGCCGGCGGCTCCTGGCCGTCCACGATGCCTTCGCACCGGTGGAGACTCTGTACCAGGAGCAGCAACAGGCCGCCGCGCCGGTGTCGTTGCTCCGGGGCAACGGCGTGATCAGGGCGGCCTTGCGCAAGCTGAACGATTCCTGCCGACACGAGCTCCAGGCCGCCCAGCCGGGCGTCTCCCGGCGTCCGGAGACCCTCGATGCCGTGCGGGCGGAGATGCACGACATGCTCGCCCGAGGCGTACGGCACCGCTCGCTCTACCAGCACACCGCACGCACGCACGGGGTGATGCTCGACTTCATGGCGGAGATGCATGCGCGCGGCAGCGAGTTCCGCACCATCGGCGAACTCTTCGAGCGGATGATCATTTACGACCGGTCGGTCGCCCTCGTCCCCGACCGGCGCTACGAGCGCAGTCAGCATGCTCTGCTGATCGAGCACCCGGGAATCGCGGGCTTCCTCGCCGACGTCTTCGACCATGTCTGGGAACGCGCCGAGGCCATCGACTTCGCCGCGCCCGACGGGCGGCCGGCGCCGCTGACGGACGAAAAGCGCCTCGCGGTCCTGCGCCTGATGGTCCAGGGGCACACCGACGCGGCCATCGCCGCCCGCCTGGGGATGAGTACCCGCACGGTGGCCAACCACATCAAGAAGGCGTCGGACGCGTACGGCAGCAGGAGCAGGACCCAGCTCGCGTACCTCCTGGCCCGGGACTGCGCACTCGAACCCGGGCGAAGCACCCGCCCGGGGCCGCGCCCTGACGGGTGAGCCCGTGGCCCGCCCGGGCCGGCCGGCCGTCCGCCGCCGCCGAGGGATGAACAGCGCGGGCGCCGGCAGGGCGGGCGGAGCGTGTGCGGATCCTCACCGCCGAGGTGTCCACGGGCGCCGGTGCGGCGGATGCCGGGGCGGTGATCGCCTCCATGGCCCCGGCCGATCCGGTTCACCGCACCGGCGGGACCGGCACCGGCGGTCGGGTTCGCTCGTACCGAAGGGGCGGCGCGCTGCGCGGGGCGTCTCACGTCCTGAGCCGGACCGGGCGGCCCGGCCCGGGGGCGGCGGCGGCTCGGTAGGCTTGCGCCCATGTACGGCTACGACCAGACCCCTGGCGCTCAGCAGCACTACGGCGCACCGCCGCAGCAGCCGATGTCCGGTGTCGGTATGCCGGGTGGCGGTTACGGTGAGCATGCCGCCGGATACGGCGGGCAGCCGCTGTACCCCGAGCCGTCGCCGCCGTCGCTCGCCGATGCGGTGCGGGCGTTCACGACGGGGTCGTTGTCGGCCGAGGACTTCCAGCAGATCTTCGCGACGTCCAAGGTGTACTGCCCGCGTGGGGACAACCCCGGGTTCCTGGCGCTGCACAACACCCAGCAGCCGGTGATCCCGATGTTCACCTCGCTCAAGGAGCTGCGACGGTACGCGGGCAAGGAGTCGAAGTACTTCGTGATCACCGGCGCGGAGGTGATCGATCTGCTGCCGACCGGGTACGGATTCGTCCTGGACATGGAGGGCGATCACCGGATGGTGTTCGACGCCAAGGCCGTGGAGCAGATGGTCGACTTCGCCATGCGTCGCATGTACGGCTGACGCGGCGGAGCGGAGGCGGCGCGGTGAACGCCCGGGAGGAATTCCTCCCGGGCGTTCTGCGTTGGGGCTGGCGAGAAGTTCAGTATTCAACTAAACTGTTCGCACAAGGAGGTCGCCCCATGCCTGCAGTGACTGTCGAGAACCTGCTCGCCCTGCCGCGCGTCACCGCTGCCGCGGATGCCGTCGCGCGTCCCGTGCTCGCCGTGACCACGGCGCCGAGCGGTTTCGAGGGTGAGGGCTTCCCGGTACGCCGCGCCTTCGCCGGGATCAACTACAAGTACCTCGACCCGTTCATCATGATGGATCAGATGGGCGAGGTGGACTACGGAGCCGGTGAGCCCAAGGGCACGCCCTGGCATCCGCACCGTGGCTTCGAGACCGTCACGTACATGATTGACGGAACGTTTGTGCACCAGGACAGCAACGGCGGCGGCGGCACCATCCAGAACGGTGACACCCAGTGGATGACCGCCGGCTCCGGACTGCTGCACATCGAGGCTCCGCCGGAGTCGCTCGTCATGTCCGGCGGGCTGTTCCACGGGCTCCAGCTCTGGGTCAACCTCCCGGCCGCCGACAAGATGATGGACCCGCGCTACCAGGACATCCGGGGCGGCCAGGTCCAGCTGCTGACGTCTCCGGACGGCGGCGCGCTGCTGCGCGTCATCGCCGGTGAGCTCGACGGCCACCAGGGGCCGGGCATCACCCACACCCCGATCACGATGATCCACGCGACCCTGCGCCCCGGTGCGCAGATCACCCTGCCGTGGCGCGAGGACTTCAACGGTCTCGCGTACGTCCTGGCCGGGCGGGGCGCGGTCGGCACCGACCGCCGCCCGATCCACATGGGCCAGACCGCGGTGTTCGGTGAAGGCGGCTCGCTGACCGTGCGGGCGGACGACAAGCAGAACGGTTCGCACACCGGTGACCTGGAGATCGTGCTGCTGGGCGGCCGGCCCATCCGCGAGCCGATGGCGCACTACGGTCCCTTCGTCATGAACACCCGCGAAGAGCTCCAGCAGGCCTTCGAGGACTTCCAGAAGGGCCGCCTCGGCACCGTTCCCGCGGTGCACGGCATGTGACGACCCCCGCGGCCCGGACCCGGATGTGCCTGCCTGGGCCGGACGGTCACCGAACCCCGAGGACGCCTGCCGGGGCGGGCCCGGAGTCCGCTCACCGCGGCTGTGACCCCGGCGGGCGTGCACCACCGTCCGGCACGTCTCCGCGAGTCCCGGGACGACGGCCCCCAGGGCGTCGTGGTCCGTCGGGCTGCCGTGCACCAGCACGAGCGGCTCGCCGCCCCCCGGCAGCTCGCACGACAGCTCTGCCCCGGCATGCATTCCGCATGGTCCGACGGTTCCGCAGGGCAGCGACGCGGATGCCGGGGAAGCTGATGGGGTGTCACCCGCCTGGGCCCGGTGGGCGGGACGGTTCGTCCGCGCCGTGGTCGGCTGGGTGGTGTGCAGCCACAGTCAGGGTCGACACAGGCCCTTCTTCCCCGGCCGGTCAGACGCCTCGCCGCCTGGTGCCTGGTCCTGCTCCTGGTGGCCGGGGTCGCCGCCGTGGGCATCTGGCTGATCATCGTCTTCAAGACGGCCGTCACACCTGTGCTGCTCGCCGTGCTCGGTACGGCACTGCTCGGACCCCTGTACCGCCGGCTGGTCTCGATGAAGGTCCAGCGGTCGCTGGCCGCGGGCCTCACCTGCGCCGCCGTGCTCCTCGTCGTCGGCGGTGCGATGTACGTCGTGGTCAACGCGCTGATCGACAGCGGCGACCAGATCGTGTCCTCGCTCCGGCAGGCCGCCCGGGATCTCGCGAAGCACTTCGGGGCCGCGGGGACGTCGCTCGACGACCTGGCGACGAACTCCAAGGACCTGCTGTCGAAGTTCGGCGGAACAGCGGCCTCCGGTGTCATCTCGGGGCTCAGTGTCGTCGGCGAGATGATCGCCATCGCCGTGCTGGCCCTGCTGCTGATCTTCTTCTTCCTCCGCGACTCCGACCGTGCGGTCGGAGCCCTGCGCACCCTCGCCCCAGGTGACACGGGCGACCTTCTGGAGGCGATGGGCCGCAGGGCGTTCGTCGCGGTCGAGGGCTTCATGCGGGGGACGACGTTCATCGCACTGATCGATGCCATCTGCATCACCGTCGGCCTGCTGATCCTGCGAGTGCCGGGCGCGGTCGGGCTCGGGGCGCTCGTGTTCGTCTTCGCGTACATCCCGTATCTGGGTGCGTTCATCTCCGGCGCGCTCGCCGTGCTCGTCGCGCTCGCCGACCGGGGGTTCGTGATCGCGCTCTGGGCGCTGGGAGTGGTCCTGGCCGTACAGGTGCTGGAAGGACACGTACTGCAGCCGATGATCCAGAGCCGGACCGTCCAGATGCACCCGGCGGTCGTCATGCTGGCGATCACGGCAGGAGCGGGTATCGCCGGGATCCTCGGGATGCTGCTGGCCGTGCCGCTGACCGCTGCTGCGTTCGGGGTGATCGGAGTGCTGCGGGGGCGCTACGAGCCCGTCGGCGATCCCACCGACGGCCCCGCCGGGACGGTCTCCGGAACGTCGTCCCCCGGCGCACCCGGACCCGGCTCGTAGAGCTCGAACCAGATCGACTTGCCCTCGCCCCGCGGTTCCACGCCCCAGACGTCCGCGAGCATGTCCATCAGCACCAGACCGCGTCCGGACGACGCCAGCTCGCCGGGCCGCCGCAGGTGCGGCAGCTCGTCGCCTGCGTCCGAGACCTCCACCCGCAGCCGCCTGCTCCCGTGCTCCCCCGCTGCCTCCGCCACCATCAGCGCGTCGCAGTCGGTGTGGACGAGCACGTTCGTGAGCATCTCGGAGATCATCAGCACCGCCGAGTCGATCTGCTCCGTGTCCGCCCAGTCGTGCAGCAGATCACGCAGATGCTGCCGGGCGATCGCGATCCGCTCGGGCTCGGCCTGGGCGACGGCGAGGACGGTCCGGCGCGGGGCACGGCGGAGCGGCCTGCCGTGCCGGGACAGCAGCAGCACCGCGATGTCGTCCTCGCGCCGGTCGGTGAGCCGGCCGGTCGTGTAGTGCGAGGAGGGCCCGTGCACGGCCTGCACGAGCGTGTCGGCGAGCTTCTCGAGGGAGTCGTCCTCGTCGCGGTGCTCCTCCAGCACGGCCCGGATCCGCTCCCAGCCGCTCTCCAGGTCGTGCCCGCCCGTCTCCAGCAGGCCGTCCGTGCACATCATGATCGTCTCGCCGGGCCCGAGCACCATTCTGGTGGTCGGATAGCCGGCGTCCGGGTCGATGCCGAGAGGCAGTCCGCCCTCGGTGGAGGGCGTGATGACCGTCCCGTCGGTCAGCCGGACCGCGGGGTCGGGGTGCCCGGCGCGTGCGATGTCGATGGTGCCGGTCGCCGGATCGCACTCCAGGTAGAGACAGGTGGCGAAGCGCGGCCAGGTGACCGTCCCGACCCGGTCGCCGTCGTCGTACGCCTCGCTCTCCGTGTACTCGTGCAGCCCGACCAGGAAGCGCGAGGTGCGGGCGAGCACGGCATCGGGACGGTGCCCCTCGGCGGCGTAGGCGCGCAACGCGATCCGCAGCTGCCCCATCAGCCCCGCGGCCCGTACGTCATGGCCCTGGACGTCACCGATGACCAGCGCGATCCGGCCGGTCGGCAGGGGGATCAGGTCGTACCAGTCGCCGCCCACCTGCAGCCCGCCACCGGTCGGCACATACCGCGCCGCCACCGACATCCCGGGAATCGCGGGACCCAGCGAGGGCATCATCGAGCGCTGCAGTCCGCGCGACGGCTCCCGCCCGTTGTCGGCGACACCGGCCCGGGCGAGGGCCTGGGCCAGCATCCGCGCGACCGTGGTCAGCACCGACCGCTCGTCGGGGGTGAAGGCGACGGGATGGCTGAAGGCCGCCATCCACGAGCCCATGGTGCGGCCGGCGACGACCAGCGGCACGAAGGCCCATGACTGCCTGCCGAAGCGCTCGATGACCGGCCAGACGAGCGGATAGCGGCGCCGGTACTCGCCGCGCGACGGTATGTAGAGCGCCCGGCCGGTACGGATGACCTCGGCGGCCGGATACTCGGTGTCCAGCGGCATGTCGGCGAAGGGTCCGCCCTCGACCGGGTCGTATCCGTGCTGGCCGAGGACCTTCAGCCGGTCGCCCTCGATTCCGAAGACGGCGAGTCCGTCCGGCGAGAAGCCGGGCATCGACAGCGAAGCGGCGACCCTCAGCACCTCCGCGGTGGACCGGGCCTCGGCCAGCGCCCGGCCCGCGTCCAGCAGGAACGCCTCGCGGGAGCGGCGCCAGTCGCCGGTGACGGGAGTGCGCGCGGAGCTCGTCCCGGGCGGTACTTCGGCGACCTCCTGGAGCGTGCCGGTCAGCATGTAGTCGCCGCCCTCGATGACCGGCTTGCAACGACTGCGCACGATGCGCAGCACCCGGCCCTCCTCGTCCACGATTCGCAGCCGGGCCTCGGCGACGGTGCCCTCGGTGACCGCGACGTTCACGACGCCGTAGACCTCGTTCCAGTCGACCGGGTGGAAACGGGAGCGCACGTTGGCCACGGAGTAGGTGCCGGCTTCGGCGGACAGCCCGAGCAGCCGGGCGGCCTCGGCGTCGAGGGAGACGGTCCCGGATGCGTTGTCCCAGCGCCACAGGCCGGTCGCGATAGCGGCCAGGACGTCCTCGGTGCGCATTTTCCTACTGTATTCGTGTCCCGTGCTCGTTCACCTGCCGACCGCTGCGGGGCACCGGTCCTGGCCGCGGGCCGGGCTCCGCGGTGGCCCGCGCACCGTACGGAAAGGGGACACCGGGCCGGACGGTAACCTGGGTGGGTCTGCCCACATCTCCATTGCGACGAAGACTGGATGAACGACGATGCATCGGTACAGGTCCCACACCTGCGGCGAGCTCCGCGCCTCTGACGTCGGAACCGACGTCCGGTTGAGCGGCTGGCTGCACAATCGCCGAGACCTGGGCGGCATCCTCTTCATCGATCTCCGCGACCACTACGGTCTGGTGCAGCTGGTCGCCCGCCCGGGCACCCCTGCGAACGAGGCGCTCAGCCACATCAGCAAGGAGAGCGTCGTCCGCATCGACGGCAAGGTCTCCGCCCGTGGCACCGAGAACGTCAACCCCGAGCTCCCGACCGGCGAGGTCGAGATCGAGGTCACCGAGGTCGAGGTGCTCGGCGCCTCCGCCCAGGTGCCCTTCACGATCAACACGGACGACGGTGTCAACGAGGAGCGGCGTCTGGAGTACCGCTTCCTCGACCTGCGCCGTGAGCGCATGCACCGCAACATCATGCTGCGCACCGCGGTGATCTCCGCGATCCGGCACAAGATGACGGCCCTCGGTTTCAACGAGATGGCCACCCCCATCCTCACCGCGACCTCCCCCGAGGGCGCCCGTGACTTCCTGGTGCCGTCCCGGCTGAACCCGGGCAAGTTCTACGCACTGCCGCAGGCCCCGCAGCAGTTCAAGCAGCTGCTGATGATCGCGGGCTTCGACCGCTACTTCCAGATCGCGCCCTGCTTCCGCGACGAGGACGCCCGTGCGGACCGCTCGCCCGGTGAGTTCTACCAGCTCGACGTCGAGATGAGCTTCGTCGAGCAGGAGGACGTCTTCCAGCCGATCGAGCAGCTCATGACCGAGCTCTTCGAGGAGTTCGGCGGCGGCCGCCACGTCACCTCCCCCTTCCCGCGGATCCCGTTCCGCGAGGCGGAGATGAAGTACGGCTCCGACAAGCCGGACCTGCGCGCCCAGCTGGAGCTCGTCGACATCACCGACGTCTTCGAGGGCTCCGAGTTCAAGGCATTCGCGGGCAAGCACGTCCGCGCGCTGCCGGTTCCGGGCGTCCAGGACCAGCCGCGGAAGTTCTTCGACCAGCTCGGTGAGTACGCGATCGAGCAGGGTGCCAAGGGCCTCGCCTGGGTGCGCGTCGGCGACGACGGCGCCCTTTCCGGCCCGATCGCCAAGTTCCTCACCGAGGAGAACGTCAAGGTCCTCACCGAGCGCCTCGGCCTGGCGCCGGGCCACGCGGTGTTCTTCGGCGCCGGCGAGTTCGACGAGGTGTCCAAGATCATGGGCGCGGTGCGGGTCGAGGCCGCGCGCCGGTCCGGGCACTTCGAGGACAACGTCTTCCGCTTCTGCTGGATCGTCGACTTCCCGATGTTCGAGAAGGACCCGGACACCAACCGGATCGACTTCTCGCACAACCCGTTCTCCATGCCGCAGGGCGGTCTGGAGGCCCTGGAGACCCAGGACCCGCTGGACATCCTCGGCTGGCAGTACGACATCGTCTGCAACGGTGTCGAGCTGTCCTCCGGCGCCATCCGGAACCACGAGCCCGAGATCATGTTCAAGGCCTTCGAGATCGCGGGCTACGACCGGGAGACCGTGGAGCGCGAGTTCTCCGGCATGCTCCGTGCCTTCCAGTACGGCGCCCCGCCGCACGGCGGCATCGCCCCGGGTGTCGACCGCATCGTGATGCTCCTGGCCGACGAGCCGAACATCCGCGAGACGATCGCCTTCCCGCTCAACCAGAACGCACAGGACCTGCTGATGGGCGCGCCGGCCGAGGTCGAGGAAGCGCGGCTGCGCGAGCTGAACATCGCGCTGCGCAAGCCCCCGGCGAAGTCGGGCGAGTGATCCGGCGGCCGATCCGCCGCGTCGCCGTGCGACCGGCAGGACGGTCCGCCCGCTGAACCGTCGTGAGGGGCCCGGAACCGAAAGGTTCCGGGCCCCTTACGCGTTCTCGCGTAATCCGTGGCCCCTTACGAGTCGTTCGCACCGTCCGGCCCGCGGCCACACGCCCCGGAAAGGGAAGGGAGGGCGGGTGTGCCGGTGGCGTACCACCGGTGCCGGACCACGAGAGGACACCGCGTCGTGCTCAGCACCGTACTGACCAGGGCAGCTGCGCCGCTGCTGGCCGCAGGACTGCTGGTCGGGGGCTGTGCGAAGCCCTCGCAGTCACCCCCGGGCCCGGGACCGGCCCAGCCGGGTCCGCAGAGCAGCCTGGGAAGGGCCTCCGGGGAGGCGGCCGGGCCGTCGGCGATCCCGGGACTCGGTGCCAAGACCCTCGACCTCATTCCGGCCGACACCTCGCAGGCCGTCGTGGTGACCGGGGAGGGCCCCGACTCCAGCCGCTCCACGGCCGTTCTGTACGAGCGCGACCGGGTGAAGGGCTGGCAGGCCGTTTCCGGGCGGTGGCGTGCCCACAACGGCCTGAACGGCTGGACCGACGAGCACTGGGCCGGGGACAGACGGTCGCCGATCGGGGTCTTCGGGCTCACCGACGCGGGCGGCAGGCTGCCCGATCCGGGTACGCGGCTTCCGTACCACGAGACCTCTCTGTTCACGGCCAGTGGCAGGGGCTTCCTCGGGGAGCCGCTCGAGGGCTCGTTCGACTATGTCGTTGCCATCAACTACAACCGTCTGGCCGGTGTGTCCCCGCTCTATGACGACTACAGCAGGCCCATGGGCTGGGACCGGGGCGGTGGGGTCTGGCTCCACGTCGACCACGAGGGGCCCACTCAGGCGTGTGTGTCGCTGACGGAGGAGCGGATGCGGGAGCTGCTCCGATGGCTGGACCCGGACCGGGAGCCGGTGGTGGTGATGGGGGACGCGGAGGCGCTGGCGCGCTGACAGGGCACGAGCAGTCCTGCCGGTCCTGCCCGTCCCCACCCGTCCCGCCGGGACGTGTGCGGTGACGGTGGGGTGTGGGTGAGGTTCCTGCGGCCGTCGTCCCGGCCGTGGGCGCGGGGCACGACGTGCCTGTGCCGTCGGGATCGAGGCGGCCGACGCACCGGGCGCAGATGTGCGAAAGGGCCCGGGAACCACGCCGGTTCCCGGGCCCTCGCCCGTCCAACAGGGCTGCGCCGCCGACTACTGCGCGGGCTTCTCCTCCAGACGCGGGAACAGCACCGCGCCCTTCGTCACCGTCGAGCCGACCGGGAGCCTGCCCCAGTCGGCCGCGTCCTGGACGCGCTGGTCCGCCAGGGCACCGAGCGCGACCTCGGCGCCCAGCGAGTCCCACAGCTTCTGCGAGGTGTCCGGCATGACCGCGTTCAGCAGCACCGCCACGGCCCGCAGGGACTCGGCCGCCGTGTACAGGATGGTCGCGAGACGGGCCCTGCCCTCATCGGACTCGTCCTTGGCGACCTTCCACGGCTCCTGCTCCGTGATGTAGCCGTTGACCTGCTTGACGAAGTCGAAGATCGCCAGGATGCCGCCCTGGAAGTCCAGCTCCTCGCCGATCTTCCGGTCGGCCTCGGTCACGGCCTTCGCCAGGCCCTCCTGGACGGCCTTCTCGGCCTCGCCGCTCGCGGTCGCCTCCGGCAGCGCGCCACCGAAGTACTTGCCGACCATCGCGGCGACACGCGAGGCCAGGTTGCCGTAGTCGTTGGCGAGCTCGCTCGTGTAGCGGGCGGTGAAGTCCTCCCACGAGAACGAGCCGTCCTGGCCGAAGGCGATCGCGCGCAGGAAGTACCAGCGGTAGGCGTCCACGCCGAAGTGCGAGGTCAGATCCTGCGGCTTGATGCCCGTCAGGTTCGACTTCGACATCTTCTCGCCGCCGACCATCAGCCAGCCGTTGGCCGCGATCCTGCCGGGCAACGGAAGGCCCTGAGCCATCAGCATCGCGGGCCAGATGATGGCGTGGAAGCGGAGGATGTCCTTGCCGATCAGATGCACGTTCGCCGGGAAGGTCTCCTCGAACTTCGCCGGGTTCTCGTTGTATCCGACCGCGGTGGCGTAGTTCAGCAGGGCGTCGATCCACACATAGATGACGTGCTTCTCGTCCCAGGGCACCTTGACGCCCCAGTCGAACGTTGACCGGGAGATCGACAGGTCCTGCATGCCCTGCTTGACGAAGTTCACGACCTCGTTGCGGGCGGACTCGGGCTGGATGAAGCCCGGGTTCGACTCGTAGAACTCCAGCAGTTTCGGGCCGTACTCGCTGAGCTTGAAGAAGTAGTTCTCCTCCTTGAGGATCTCCACCGGCTTCTTGTGCACGGGGCACAGCTTCTGCCCGGCGTACTCGCCCTCGCCGTCGATCAGATCGCCGGGGAGCTTGTACTCCTCACAGCCCACGCAGTACGGGCCTTCGTACCCGCCCTTGTAGATCTCGCCCTTGTCGTACAGGTCCTGGACGAATTCCTGGACGCGGTCGGTGTGACGCCTCTCCGTCGTGCGGATGAAGTCGTCGTTCGCGATCTCCAGGTGCTCCCAGAGAGGCTTCCAGGACTCCTCCACGAGCTTGTCGCACCACTCCTGCGGGGTGACGCCGTTCGCCTCCGCGGTGCGCATGATCTTCTGACCGTGCTCGTCCGTGCCGGTGAGGTACCACACCTTCTCGCCGCGCTGACGGTGCCAGCGCGTGAGCACGTCGCCTGCGACGGTCGTGTAGGCGTGGCCCAGGTGAGGAGCGTCGTTGACGTAGTAAATGGGGGTCGATACGTAGAAGGCGCGCACGCCTTCGCTCGTCCCCTGCTTCTCGGATCCAGTGGCCGCCATGGTCGAAATCCTATCGGCCCTCTGAAGATCGACTCACACGCATAAACGGCGGGCCCGTGGCCGGAGACGTTCCGGAAACATCCGGTCCGGTAGAACTTCCGTCCTGGGGTGCAGGGGGCGCGGATCCGACGAGGGGAAGAGGGCATGCGGATACTGGTCGCCGAGGACGAGGAGGCGCTGGCGGAGCTGGTCGCCACGGGGCTGCGGCGGGCCGGCTTCGCCGTCGACACGGTCCACAGCGGTGACACCGCCCTCGCGCATCTGGGACTGCACGACTACGACGTCGTCGTCCTCGACCGCGACCTGCCCCGGGTGCACGGGGACGATGTCGCGCGTGACCTGGTCGCCTCCGCGTCCCGTACCCGCATCCTGATGCTGACCGCCGCAGCGTCCATGGAGGACCGGGTCGAGGGACTCGACCTGGGGGCGGACGACTATCTGGCCAAACCGTTCGAGTTCCCCGAGCTGGTGTCGCGGGTGCGTGCGCTGCGGCGGCGCAGCGCAAGGCCGCCACTGCCGCCGCTGCTGGAGCGGTACGGGCTGCGGCTCGACACGGTGCGCAGGACCGCGGAGCGGGACGGAAGGGACCTCGAGCTGTCGCCGAAGGAGTTCACGGTGCTGCAGATCCTGCTGGAGGCGGACGGGGCCGCGGTCTCGGCGGAGGAGCTCCTGGAGCGGGCGTGGGACGTGCACGCCGACCCGTTCACCGGGGCGGTGCGGGTGTGCATGAGCAAGCTGCGCGGGAAGCTGGGTGAGCCGGCGCTGATCCGGACGGTGCAGGGCGTGGGGTACGTGCTGTGACGTCGTACCTCGGACCCGGGTCCACCATTCGTACGCGCATCGCGATGGTCTACGGCGCCGCCTTCCTGGTCCTCGGAGGCTGTCTGCTCGGGACCGTGAACCTGCTGTCCCGCGCCGGTACGGAGGACGGGACGACGGCCATGGCCGAGCGGACGGGATCCGCGCTGCCGGTGCGCGAGATCACCGTCGTGCGCCTGGCGGACGACGTTCGGGACGCGGCGTTCGAGCAGATGCTGATCTGGTCGGCCTTCGCGCTGCTGGGGACTGCGGCATGCGCGGTGGTGGTCGGGTGGTGGACCGCTGGGCGTGTGCTGCGTCCCGTGCATGAGATGACCGCGCAGGCACGGCGGCTGTCGGAGCACACGCTGGTGGGAGACCCCCCGGGCGGAGCCTGGGGGAGGATCGCCGTGCGCGGGCCCGACGACGAGCTCAAGGAGCTCGGCGACACGATCGACGAGCTCCTGGCGCGGCTGGAGGCGGCGTTCGACAGCCGGCGCAGGTTCATCGCGAACGCCTCGCACGAGCTGCGCACGCCGCTGGCGACGCAGCGGACGGCGATCCAGGTGGGTCTGGACGAGTCCGCGTCCGCAGAGGAGATCGCCCGGACGAAGGAGCTGCTGCTCGACAGCAACCGGCGCAGTGAGCGGCTGATCGAGGGCCTGCTGGTGCTGGCGCGCAGCGAGCGGGGCCTGGAGCAGCGCGAGGATGTCCGCCTCGGGGATGTCGTGCGCGAGGAGTGCGGGAGGTGCGGGGTCCCGGCCGAGGTGGTGGGGTCCCCCGCGGCCGTCGTACGCGGAAACCGGCTCCTGCTGGCGCAGCTGGTGCGGAACCTCCTGGCCAACGCGGTGGCGTACAACGTGCCGGGCGGGACGGTGGACGTACGGGCCGAGGGAAGCGACCTGGTGGTCGCCAACAGCGGCCCCCCGGTCGACGCGGCGGACATCCCGGGTCTGTTCGAACCGTTCCGGCGAGGAGAGGGGCGCGACCGGATGGGGCCGGGGGCGGGGCTGGGGCTCTCCATCGTGCAGTCGATCGCCGTGGCGCACGGCGGGACGGTGTCCGCGGAACCGGGTCCGGACGGCGGGCTCGTGGTGCGCGTGAGCCTGCCCTCCGGACCCGGTGGCGTGGTCTAACCCTTGAGGCGGCCGTTCAGCCACCCCGGGAACCTGCCGAGCAGCCCCTGGTAGAGCTCCTCGTCCGTGAGCTCGCGGGGGTCGGGACCGGCGTGGAAGAACGCGGCGTTCTCCACGGTGTCGTCCGCGTCGAGCTTGCGGAGGAAGTCGAAGCCCTTGGCCTCGGTGTCGCCGAACGCCACGAACTGCCAGAAGACCGGCTTGGCGGACGCGTCCGCGAGGGCCTGCCTGGCGGGCTGCTTGGCGTCCGGGGCACCGTCGGTCTGGAAGACGACGAGGGCCGGGCCGTCGCCGCCGGACTTCCCGTAGTGCTCCATGACCTGCTCGACCGCACGGTGGTAGCTGGTCCGGCCCATGTGGCCGAGACCGGCGTGGAGTTCGTCCACACGGCCCTCGTGGTCGGTGAGCGTCAGCTCCCCGGTGCCGTCGATGTCCGTGGAGAAGAACACGAGGTGGACGGTCGCGGCCTCGTCCAGGTGCGCGGCGAGCGCGAGCACCTGCTCGCCGAGCTGCTGCGCGCTGCCGTCCTTGTAGTACGGCCGCATCGACCCCGACCGGTCGAGCACCAGGTACACCCTGGCCCGTGCCCCGGCCGCCCCGGCGTCCTTGAACACGGCGCCTGCGGCCTTGTACGCGCCGACCAGTCCGGCGGCACGTGCCTTGACGCGCGCGAGGGAGAGGGCGGGCTTTCCGGCGGCGGAGTCGGTCTCCTCGGGGGCCTCCGCGGCGTCGGCCCCGGCTTCGGGGGCCGCGGCCGGTGCGGGTTCGGCGGGTGCGGCTTCGGCCGTCGCGCTCGGCTCCGTCCCGGCGGATGCCGGTTCCGGGGCCTGCTGTGCGGGGTCGGCCGCAGGAGCCTCGTCGGTGGCAGCCAGGGGCTCGTCGTCCGCGTCGCCTTCCGCCGTCGCGTCGCCTTCCGCCGTCGCGTCGCCTTCCGCCGTCGCGTCGCCTTCCGCCGTCGCGTCGCCTTCCGCCGTCGCGTCGCCTTCCGCCGTCGCGGCGTCGGCCGCCGCGGGCTCCGGCTCGTCGCCCCCGGCAGCTGCGGAAACGGGTTCCGCGGCCCCGGCCTGAGCGGAGCTGGTCTGCTCCGTTCCGGCGGTCGCGGCAGATGACGCTTCCACGGCCTCGGGTGCGTCGGGTGCCGTGGTCTCCGGCTCCGGCTCCGGCTCCGGCTCCGCAGCGCGGTCGGCGGGAGGCTGCTCGGCCGTCGCCTCGGCGGTGTCGGCCGGCTTGGGCTCCGGGGTCTCCTGGGCGGGAATCCGCGCGGCCGGGGCGGCGATGTGCTCCTCGGCCTCGGCCGGCGTGGTCTCCGCCTCGGCGGAGGCGACATCGGCGGCCCGCCCGCCGTTCGTCTTCGAGTCCCCGGCATCCTGCGCGGGGATCACCACGGCAGGGGCGGCGGAATCGGTCGCCACGTCGGCGACGGGGGCTTCCGCGGTGCTCGCGGTGGACTGCGCGGGCTCGGTCTCCGCAGTGGCGCCGTCCGTGGCCTCGTCGGCGACGCGGGCGTCCGCGGCCTCGCCGCCGGCGGTGTCAGCGGTGTCAGCGGTGGCTGCGCCCGGCCGGTCGGCCCCGGCCGGTTCGCCGGGCGATGCGGTGGCCTCCTCGCCCGCGGCGGGTGCGGGCTCCAGCTGCGTGACCGTGGACAGGGCGGTGGCCTCGTCCACGGTGACGGCATGCTCCGTCCCCGCCTCGGGTGCCACGGTGGCGCCTGCGGCAACCGCCTCGGCCCCGGCGGGCGCGGTCTCCTCCCCGGTGTCCTGCTCAGCCGCATCACCGGCCGCATGAGCGGGCGCGGTGGAGTCGGCGGCGTCAGCCGGATCCGACGTCGTCCGCGCCGACGGGATCGTCGCCCGTGGCACCGGCTTGTCGAAAGCCGCCGCCACCAGGTCTTCCGCGCGTTCCGAGCCGGGCCCGGAAGGGGCCTCGGCCTGGGGCGGGACGGCGGGGGCGGTCGGGGTCGTCGTCGGGGCCGTGGACGACGGCTCCGTACGCTCGCGTCCAAACACCTTGCGCAGCAAGCTCCGAATGCCCATGGGCGAGGCCTTTCGCGTAATCGGGTGCGATCTGTCCGGTCCAGGCGCGGCAAGCCCCGCATCCCTGGCCACGGCGGACACGTAAGGTTAGCGGCCGCCCGTTCCGCATCTCGGCAACCCCCTCCGGTGTCAAGACCACCCCGGTCGGGCCGCATTCATCCCGCGTTCACCTGCCCGCTGCCGCATTGCACACATGTGCCCCTACCGTCGCGGCGGGACATATTCCGACACGATGTCGGCGCGGGGTGCGCCGAAGGGGATGGGGAAGAAGTGCGCAAACTGCTGCCGCTGCTGAGCGCGAACCACGCGGGTGGACGGTCCGCTCTCACCTGCCGTTACCGCTGTGGTGACGCCTGCTTCCACGAGGTACCGAACACCAGCGACAACGAGTACGCGGGCGACATCATCGCCAGTGCCCTTTCCCGCCGCTCCATGATGCGTGCCGCCGCCGTCGTCACGGTCGCCGCCGCTGCGGGCGGCGCCGTCGTCGCGCAGAACGCCCCGGCGGCGGAGGCGGCGACCGACCACGGCCACGCCGGTTCCGGTTCCGGTTCCGGCGCGCGCGGTCTCCGCTTCACCCCCGTCGAGCCCAACACGGCCGACCAGGTGACGGTCCCCGCCGGCTACACCCAGAACGTCGTCATCCGCTGGGGCGAGCCCATCCTGCGCGGCGCCCCCGCCTTCGACGCCGACCGGCAGACAGCCAAGGCGCAGGCCGGGCAGTTCGGCTACAACAACGACTTCCTCAGCCTGCTGCCGCTGCACGAGTACGGCCGCCAGATCCTCGTGGCCAACCACGAGTACACGGACGAAGTCCTGATGTTCAAGGGCTACGACCCCGCCAACCCGACCCGGGAGCAGGCCGAGATCGCCTGGGCGGCCCATGGTCTCTCCGTCGTCGTCGTCCAGGAGGAGCGGAAGAGCGGCAAGCTCACGCCCGTCACCCGGCACTGGCTGAACCGTCGTCTGACGGCCACCTCCGAGTTCAGGCTCACCGGCCCCGCCGCGGGCAGCGACCTGCTGAAGACCTCCGCCGACCCGACCGGCACGAAGGTCCTCGGCACACTCAACAACTGTGCCGGCGGCACCACTCCCTGGGGCACCACGCTCCACGGCGAGGAGAACTTCAACCAGTACTTCGCCAACGGCTCCAGCGCGGCCGACAAGCGCTACGGCATCGGCAGCGCCGCCACCGAGCGCAAGTGGGAGCGGTTCGACAAGCGCTTCGACGTGGCCCAGGAGCCCAACGAGTCGCACCGCTTCGGCTGGGTCGTCGAGCTCGACCCGTACGACCCCGACTCCACTCCCCGCAAGCGCACCGCACTCGGCCGCTTCAAGCACGAGGCCGCCCAGCCGCGCCTGACCCGTGACGGCCGCCCGGTCGTCTACATGGGCGACGACGAACGCTTCGACTACTTCTACAAGTTCGTCTCGTCGAAGCGGATGAAGAAGGGCAACTCGCGGGCCGCCCGCGAGCACAACCTCACCCTGCTCGACGAGGGCACCCTGTACGTCGCCAAGCTCACCGGTGACAGCCCCTCCGAGATCGACGGCACCGGCAAGCTCCCGAACGACGGCGAGTTCGACGGTTCGGGCGTGTGGATCCCGCTGGCCACGGGCGATGTCTCGCATGTCGAGGGCATGACCGCCGAGGAGGTGTACGTCTTCACCCGCCTGGCCGGTGACAAGGTCGGCGCCACCAAGATGGACCGCCCCGAGGACGTCGAGCCGAGCCCCCGCACCGGCCGTGTGTACATCGCCCTCACCAACAACACCGACCGTGGAAAGCCGGGCAAGGCGGGCGCGGACGAGGCCAACCCGCGCAACCTCAACAAGCACGGTCAGGTCCTGGAGCTCGCCGAGCACTGGGACGACCCGTCGAGCGACGGCTTCGCGTGGCGCCTCTTCCTGGTCGCGGGTGACCCCGAGGACCCGGCCACGTATTTCGCGGGCTACCCGAAGGACACCGTCAGCCCCATCTCCTGCCCGGACAACGTGGCCTTCGACCCGCACGGCAACCTGTGGATCTCCACGGACGGTTCCCAGCTCGGCTCGCACGACGGTCTGTTCGGCGTCGCGACGCAGGGCGAGCGGCGCGGGGAGCTGAAGCAGTTCCTCACCGTTCCGAAGGGGGCCGAGACCTGCGGTCCGATCATCCAGGACCGCCGGGTCGTCGTCGCCGTCCAGCACCCCGGTGAGATCGACGGCGCGAGCGTCGAGAAGCCCGCGTCGGTGTGGCCGGACGGACCGGGCAGGCTCGTCCGCCCGTCGGTCGTCGCCGTGTTCCGCAAGGACGGCCGCGACATCGGCGTCTGATCCGCGGGGACGGAAGACACCCGCGACACCCGCGGATGGACCGCGGAAGACCCCTGAGAACCCCATGGGCCGGCCGCTCCCGCCGGCCCATGGGGAGGGGGCTCTAGTCCAGGCCCGTCGCCCTGCGGAAGCGGATGAACTGCTCCGCGGGGTCTCCCGTGTAGGACCACGGCACCCGCGCCGCCCGGGTGCCCAGCATTCCGAACAGCCCACGGGCAAGCTCCAGCTCACCGGAGTAACAGGCTGCGTGTGTGAGGTAGTTGAGCTCCTGGATCTCCTCCGGCAGCACCTGCCCGCTGCCGCGGCCACCGATCCACCGCTCCCAGGTCCGCCGGACCTCCGAGACCGCCAGCTCGTGTTTCCAGTGCTGGCCGAAGTCCGGGGCCGAGCCTCCGGCCCGGCCCCGGCCGCCCAGGGCGCCTTCGGCCACGTACCGGAACTCCTCCACCCGTGCGATCTGCACCAGCACCGGCAGCGGTGACCCGGGAGGCGCCGCGCCCGCGGCGTCGCGTGCGACGTCGTACATCGCGCCGTGTGTACCGTGCCAGCGCGCCGACCAGTAGCGCAGCAACTGCACATGGCCCTCGATGTTGTCCGGGTCGCGGCGTCGCAACTCCTCCCACCAGCCGCGCAGTTCGCGTCGTCCCACGCCGCCCTCGTACAGCCTGGCCACCGTCAGCAGCGACACCCAGGGCATCGGATCGGCGGGCGCCGCCTCCGCCGCGCCGAGACAGGCCATCACCGCGACATCGACCCGGCCGCGTTCGACCGCGGTGCCCCGGCCCGCCGCGATGGCCCGGTCGAAGACCCGAACCACCTCGGTGGCGGCGCGCAGGACGGCCGCGTCCGGGTTGTCGGGTTCGGCCGCCCGCCAGGACTCGACCGCCGACGAACCGGCTGCGGCGTGCGAGAGCAGCCTGATCCGGTACGTGCGCCGGGGGTGGTCGTTGCCGGTGGAGTGCAGCAGGTCCCGGACCCCCTGCCAGCGGCCGATCACGATGTCATGACGCGCCTCGGTGAGCGCGCGGTCCCCGGAGTCGGGGTCGAATACGGGCTCGAAGCGGCGGCGGGCGGCGGCCATGGGGGTGCCTGCTTTCTGGGGGGTGCCCACGCCGCAGGGCGTAGGGGGAGGTCTGCCTGCTGCGTGCGGGAGGTCAGAAATCCGTGGCCAGGGCGTCGCCGGCGGCGCCGGGTCGGCCCGACGCGGAACCCGCATAGGGCTCTTCGGCCTCGATCGCGCGGACCGCGTCGAGCTTCGCGGGACGGTAGTACGTGCTCCCCCGCCGCCAGTACCAGAGCATCGGCACCAGGCCCGCGGCCAGTCCGCCCAGGCCGATCGCGACCGCGGCGGCGCTCAGTTCGCCGAGCGAGGCGAAGAAGGTCCAGAACATGAACGCGGAGCCGAGCAGCGGCCACAGACCACCGAGGAGGAAGTTCCGCGCGGACGTCAGCAGCATCTTGCGGTACGCGACGACGGCGGCGAGCCCGGCGAGGCCGTAGTACACCGCGATCTGGAGGGAGATGGCGCTGACCGCGTCCGAGAGGATGTCGCCCACCGTGCCGAGTGCCGTCGCGGCCACGAACATCGCGAGAGCGACCGCGCCCACGACGGTGATGGCCACCCAGGGGGTGTTCCAGCGGGGGTGCACCGTGCCGAGCGCGGTGGGCATCGTACGGTCGCGCCCCATCGCGAAGAGTGAGCGCGTGACCTGGATGAGGGTGGTCTCCAGTGTGGCGACGGTGGACAGCAGCACGGCGATGATCAGGAGCTTTCCGCCGACGCCGGGCCAGATCTCGTCGCCCAGCACCCCCAGGGCATTGCCGCTTCCGGCCTGGATCTGCCCGGAGCTGAGGATGATGTTGACCGCGATCGTGAACGCTTCGAAGAGCAGGAAGACGATGCCGACGCCGACGAGGGCGGCGAGTCCGGCGGTCCTGCGGCTGTCGCGGGTCTCCTCGCTGAGGTTGCTGGTGACGTCCCAGCCCCAGTAGTAGAAGGCGGCGATCAGCGCCCCCGACGCGAAACCGGTCGCCCCGTCGAAGTGGCCGAAGCCCAGCCACGACCAGTCGAAGGCGTGGGCGGAGCCGTTGTGCAGCAGTGCCGCGACGAGGAAGAGCACCAGCAGGGCGAGCTCGACGCCGGACATCAGCAGCTGGGCGCGCACGGTCAGCCGGGCGCCGCCGAGGACGACCCCCAGCATGATCAGGAACCATCCGGCGCCGACCGCCGTGGCGAGCGCGGTGTCTTCGGCGAGGCCCGTGTCGAAGAGCGCGAGGGTCATCGCACCGGCCGGCAGCGAGCCGGCCACCATGAAGATCGTCGCGGAGACGACCAGAGCCCAGCCGGAGAGGAAGCCCAGGAAGGGGTGGAGGGTGCGGCCCACCCACGAGTAGCTGGCTCCCGCGTTGACGTCGATCCGCCCGAGGCGGCTGAACGCGAGGACGATGCCGAGCATGGGTATCGCGCAATAGAGCAGCGCGGCGGGACTCGCCAGGCCGACGGCCCCGGTCAGAACGGCGGTGGTGGCGGCGAGGGAGTACGCGGGGGCGCTGCCCGCGACCGCCATCACGATCGTGTCGAACGTACCGAGGACATTGGGCTGGAGCCCTCTGCTGGAGTTGCTGCTCATCGAATGTCCTTGTGTGGCAGGGCATATGGCGATGGATCAGGGTCGTCCGCCGAGCTGAAGCACTTACTCCGCAACGGGAGACGGAGCGCATCGTAGTCGCCCCCCGTACTCTCGGTGGTATGGCGGATGACGAAGGGACCGTAGGGACGACGGACGGGACCGTACGGGTCGACAGCTGGATCTGGTCCGTACGGCTCACCAAGACCCGATCCCAGGCGGCGACGGCCTGCCGCGGCGGTCATGTCCGTGTGAACGGCGAGCGGGTCAAGCCCGCGCACACGGTGAGGACCGGCGACGAGATCCGGTTGTTCCATGCCGGCCGGGAGCGGATCGTGGTCGTCTCGCGCATCATCCGCAAGCGCGTCGGCGCTCCGGCGGCGGTGCAGTGCTACGTGGACAACAGTCCGCCGCCCCCGCCGCGCGAATTCGTGGCGCCGACAGGAGTACGGGACCGGGGCGCGGGCCGCCCGACCAAGCGCGAACGGCGTGACCTGGACCGGTTGCACGGGCGTTCCTGAGGCGGATCGGCCGACGCAACTTCGCGGATCGGCCGGCACCTCTTCGGTGCGACCCCGCAGTACGGGACGATCGGGGCGACTTCGGCGGAGCACGGTGAGGACGCGCCCCGGGCGGAACCGGACGCCGGGTACCGGGGGCTTCGCACCGAGTCCGAGTCCGAGTCCGAGTCCGGGCCCGGCGGCCGCGGTGTGCGTGCCCGGCACCGGTCGGGCCGGTGTCCGGCCTCGGGCGCGGGACGGCTGACGCAGGAGCCGGTCCTCGGGCGCCCCGGACGGACCGCGGTGTGCGTGCCCGGCACCGGACCGCCCCGGCCGACGGGGCGGTCCCTCTCCTCCGCGGCGTTCAGCGGCGTGGGGACGCGATCGCGCGGGCCGCTGCCACTTCCCGGCGCAGGGGCGCGAAGACGCTCTTCTCGTCGCCCGCCAGGTCGGCCCGAACCTCGACGAGCTCTTCGCTGGAGCGGATGCCGTCCGCGAGCCCGTGGAGATGGCCGACCACGGCGGCGACCTCGTCCGGTGCGGGCGGCGCGGCACCGTGCGTCACACGGACCCGGGCGGCTGTCGTCGCGTCGGCGATGCGCTCGACGGCGACGACGAGGGGCCACCAGGCGGCGGCACGGGCGCCGGTCGGGGGCGGCTCGGTGAGCGCCCGCTGGAACTCGGAGCGCACGGCCGACAGATCCCGGTACAGGCGGCGACGCGACCGCACCCGTACCCCCTGGTCACCACCGAAGGACAGCTCCACGTAGTGCGCCGCGTCCTCCACGGCGTCCGCGAGTCGGTCGCCGATGCGGGAGCGCCAGCTCTCCGGCCAGAGGAGATAGCCCGCGACCAGCGCGATCGCGCATCCGATCAGGCTGTCGACGAAGCGTGGCAGGAGCAGGGCGGTGCCCAGCCGGTTCAGCAGGTCGGAGAGCAGCAGGATGACCGGGGTGATCGCCGCGGTCTGGAAGGCGTACCCCTTGGCCGTGAAGGCGGGGATGAGTGCTGCGAGCACCATCATGACGGGGACGTCCCACCAGCCGCGAGGCACCTCGGCGAGAACGGCAGCGGCCAGCACCAGCCCGGCCACCGTCCCCACCGCGCGCAGTACCGCCCGGGAGAACACCGAGCCGAAGTCCGGTTTGAGGACGAAGGTGACGGTGAGCGCGACCCAGTACGAGCGGTCCAGTTCGACCAGTGAGACGAGGGCCTGGGCGATGCCGATGCAGAGGGCGAGCCGCAGGCCGTAGCGCCAGGATGCCTCGGAGAGGAGCATCTCGCGGGCGGTGCGGCGCACCCGGATGCCCAGGGCAGCGGGGCGGCCCAGACGGTCGTCGACGTTGTAGGGGTCGGGGTCGGCCTCGTGGACGACGACGGCCGCGTGACGCACGGCGTCGTCGACGGCACGTTCGGACGGGGTACGGGGCGGCGGCAGGTCGAGGACCGGGTCGCCGGTGCGGCCCTCCTCGACGGCGTCCGCGAGGGTCCGCACCGCGGCGGGGATCGCGTCGGGCAGCGGGCGGCCCCGCAGATGGGCGACGGGGGCCGCCTCCACGACGGGGATCAGCACGTTGAGCTGAGCGACCAGCCGCACCAGGGACGGATTACGGCCGTGGTCGCGGGTGCGGCGGGAGAGGACCAGGTCGTAGGAGGTGTTGAGCGACGCGGTGACCGCCTGGCGGCGTTCGCCGTAGCTGTCGCTGCTCGCCGCCGCGAGCAGATCGGCGACGGCGCGGTAGGTGCGGGCCACCGCCGACCGCTCCGGCACACCGCCGCGCAGCGGCCAGCCGAGGAGCGCGAGGAAGAGGACGAACATGCCGCCGAGGCCGAGCAGCAGCGCCGGCTTCCACCAGGGGCTGGGCATCTCGAGCCCGGCACCGACCACCGCGTTGAGCAGGAGCAGCAGCCCCGACACGGAGGCGACTGCGCCGATCGACGAGATCATGCCCGAGACGAGCGCGACCAGGGTGAGCACCCCGACGGCGACCCAGCCTTCGCCGTACACGAGCGTGCCGAACGTGACGCCGACGGCCCCGAAGAGCTGCGGGACCGCGATATTGACGATCCGCAACCGGTAGGCGTCGGCGGTGTCGCTGATGACGCCGGAGAGCGCCCCCATTGACACCAGTGCTCCGTAGACCGGCTGGTGGATGGCGAAGCCGACCGCGAGCGGGGCGGAGAGCGCGATGGACGAGCGGGCCACGGCGGGCCAGGGGATGGGGGCGGGCTGTGGGCGCAGGCTCCTGAGCAGCCAGGTGGGTGGTGAGAGCCGTCGCTGTTCCGTCGCCATGGCGTCACCCGCTGTGCAGTTCGAGGCCGACGAGCAGGGCGCGGTGGTCGGTGCCGGCGAAATCGAGGAACCGGGCACCGGTGACGCCGAAGTCGCCGCTGACCAGCACGTGGTCGATCTGTGCGCCGAGCGGGCCGGGACCGGCCGCGGGCCAGGTCGGCGTGCGGGACGCACCGGCGACGCGTGCGCTGTCGTGCAGGGCTCCCGCGTCGAGGATGCCCCGGAAGGCGGCGTGGTCCTGGCTGGCGTTGAAGTCTCCCGCGAGGATGGTGGGCGTTCCCCTGCTCGCGGCCGCGTACGCCCGCACCCGGCCGAGCTCCTCGCGCCATGACCCGGTCCCGCCGGGGACGGGCGGCAGCGGATGCGCGAGCTGGAGGCGGACCGAGCGGCCGCCGATGCGCGCGTCGGCCCCCGGCATGGCCAGCTCGCCCGGGATGCCGGCGGTGCCGCGGGTGAGAGGGTGCACCGAAAGGATCGCGGAACCCGCGGCGAGTTCTCCCTCGACAATGCGACGGTACGGATAGTCCGTGCTCGGAATCCGGACGCGGAGCGCTTCGGCGCAGGCGTGGTCGCATTCCTGCACGAACACCAGATCCGGCTTCTCGCGCCGCACGGCGTCGATGAGGTCCGGTGTGGCCTGCCCGAACTCCACGTTTGACGTGAGCACCCGGAGTTGGGCGACGACGGGGCCGCGCGTGTGCGTCGACCCGGAACCGTACGGCTGCGTGTACCAGCCCGTCACTGCCAGGACGACGAGGGCGCAGACGATGAGCACGCGATGCCGGGCGAACAGGGCGAGCAGGAGGCCGAGCCCCGCGGGGACCAGCAGCCAGGGCAGAAACGCGAGGAGCTGGGTCACGGGTGTGTACGCGTCCGTGTCGGTGGCCCGGCAGCCGACGACCACGGCGGCCCCGCCGAGCAGCAGCCCGGCGGCCCACGCGGCGCCCCGCCGCCAGGGCGAGCGATGCGGTCCGGGGGCAGGAGGGGCGGTGGCCGCGCCCGGGGCGTCCGCGCACCGGGGTGCCCCGCTGCGGGGGCTGCGCTCGGGCTCCATGCCAGTCAAACGGACAGAGGCGCCAAAGAGTTCGCCTGCGTCACCCGCCGCCGACGGGGGCGGGCCCTGCGCGGTCGGGTGCGGGGCGGGCGTCACCGGGCGGGCGCGCGGGCGGGGCTCAGCGGTGCCAGGGCCTCTCGTTCGGATCTTGCCGGGCTCGCGGGGTCCGGCACGCACGCCCGCCGCGTTGTCGTCGGTCGACCACGCTCCGCGCGGGCTCCGTCCTCCGCCTTGCGATCGCACGCACCGGACCCCGCTCACCGATCCAGCCCGATCCGGACGAAAGGCCCCAGCCGTGGTGCGGGCGCGTTCCCCGTCGTGTCGGTCGCCCTCGTGTCGGTCGCTCATGCCGGTCGGTGCCGGTCGGTTCGGCACTGGTCCGTTGTGCACCGGTCCGGGCCGTGTCGGCCCCGGTCCCGGCCCGCCCCCGACCGGCGAGGTGAGGGGTGGCACGGCGGGCGGTCAGTGCCGTACCGCCTGGCCGATCTCGGCCTTCGGAGTGCCTGACAGATCGCGGTTGCTGCGTGCCTCGCCCGTCTTCGAGCCGCCCGCGGGGACATCGTTGATCGAGAGCACGGTGGCGTCGAGGAGGTTGCCGTCGGCATCCTTGTAGCTGACCTGGATCGTGTAGTCCGCGGTGCTGCCGGAGCTGTTGGTCACGGTGATCTCGGCGACGGCCTTGCCGTCCTTGATCGTGGTGGGGCCCGCCTTCACGTCCCCCTTGGCGTTGATCGCGCCCTTGATGTCGGACACCTTCGCCGTCGCGGACGCGATGGCCTCGCTCGCCTTCGACGCCAGCGACTCCGGTGTCTCGCCGTTGTCCGAACACCCGGTGAGCGCCGCTGCGATGAGCGCGGCGGCAATGAAGGCGTTGCGGGCGCAGCGATTGCCACAAGCCTGTCTCATACGCCCCAGCCTGCGCCCGAGTGACGCGTTCGGCCACTCGGGCGCATGCGTGACGGGGCCTGCGAGGGGCCGGGCCTACGAGGGGCCGTGGCGTGGCGCGGGGACGGGCAGCGATGTCCGGGGCTGCCGGCCGTCAGCGGGACCGGAGCCGTCCGCGGGCCCGTGGACCGGCGCGAGCCCCCGCAGGGCGTCGATCAGGAGCTCGACGCCGAATGCGAACTCCGCCTCGTGGTCGTTCACGGCGAGGATCGGGGCGACCTTCTCCACCGCCGGGAAGCCGGAGCCCGCGAAGTATGCGGTCCTGGTCTGTTCCACCGCCGAGCCGTCATGGTCGGCAGAGGACGGCGACGTGTGGAACTCGCGCAGCAACGAGCCGACTTGGAACGAGACGAAGAGACGCAGCGCGTGCACGGCCGTCGCCTCGCCGAAGCCGTGGTCGAGCATCATCGCCAGCATCGTGTCCACCGGAGCCAGCGCTGTCGGCGTCGACAACTGGCGCATCAGGACCAGTTCGCCCGCGCGCGGGTGGCGCAGTGCCGCCTGTCGGAAGGCGTGGGCGATGGAGCGGATGCCGTCCTCCCAGCCGCCGCTCATCCGGCGGGGCATCCGCATGTCCGTGGTGATGAACTCGGTGACGCCGTCGAGAATGTCCGCCTTGCTCTGCACATGGTTGTACAGCGACATCGCCTGCACGCCGAGTCGTGCCGCGATCCGGCGCATGGACAGTCCGTCCACACCCTCCTCGTCGATGATCAGCAGTGCGGCTTCGACGATCCGCTCCCGGGTCAACGGCTCACGAGGGCGGGGAAGTTCGCGGCGCGATCCGTGGGCCATGGGTGACGGCTCCTCTTTCGGGTGGCTACGCGCGGTAACGCTTGACGGCTTACAGCGTAAGTGCTTCTCTCCTGTCTCGTACTTACGGTGTAAGTGGCGGCACAACTGCGGTGGAGGCAAGGCGAGATCCGGCCCTTCACATCAGCACGACCACCATCCTCTCCCAGCCCGGTCCCAAGCCGGGTCTCCCCCTGGAAGCAGGAGGCACAGATGTCTGTGCGTACCACCCCCATTCCCCAGCGACGCTCCTCCCTGACGGTTCACCATCTTGACTGCGCCCCCATGCGCCCCCTCGGCAGCGCACCGCTCGTCTCGCACTGTCTGCTGATTGCGACCGGCAGTGGCCTGGTCCTCGTGGACACGGGACTGGGCGCGGCGGAGGTCTCCGATCCCCGGAGGCTCGGCGCGCTGTTCCGCCATACGATGCGGCCCGAGCTCGATCTGTCGCGTACGGCGGCCCATCAGGTGCGGGCGCTGGGGTACGACCCCTATGACGTCCAGGACATCGTCCTCACCCATCTCGACCTGGATCACGCGGGCGGGCTCGCCGAATTCCCGCACGCCCGGGTGCATGTGATGGCCGACGAGTACCGCTCGGCCATGCGCCGTGACACCCGGCTCGAGGCGAGCCGCTATCTCCCCGCCCAGTGGGCGCACGGCGTCGACTGGGTCGTCCACGACACCGCCGACTCGGACTGGCTCGGCTTCCCCGCGTCCCGGGTGCTGCGGTCCCCCGACATCCTGCTGGTGCCACTGCCGGGCCACACCCGGGGCCACAGCGCGGTCGCCGTCCAGGAGCCGGACCGGTGGCTGCTGCACGCTGGTGACGCCTACTTCTTCCACGGCGAGGTCGACCTCCGCCGACCCCGTTGCCCGCGCCCGCTCGCGATCACACAGCGGATGGTCGCCGACGACCACGAGCTGCGGCTCAGCCAGTTGGATCGGCTGATGCGGCTGCGCCGGTCCCATCCGCGGCTGGTCCGTATCTTCTCGTCCCACGATGCGCAGGAGTTCGACTTGCTGGCGAACGGCGACTAGTGCTGTGACCGGATGGGTTTACCGGGAAGCTCGCGGCGTCCGGTGCATGGGGTCTCTCCCGGCCCCTTGCGGCCGCGGGCAAGGACGCGATCAGCGCGTTGACGCGGTCGAGTCGCCGGCGCGGTCAGGACACCCGTGACCGGCTTCCCCGTCCACCGTCCCGCCGTTCTTCCGCGCCGGCGGAGCGATCAGCCTCCCGCGGATGCCGCCCGGATGCCGCCCGGATCCCGCCCGCGCCGATCACGCGGCTCGGTACGGGCAATCCGGCGCCCGAACCGCCCATGAAGCTCGACCGGCCCACCAGCTCACCGGACCGTTCCGGCATCCCCGTCCGTGCCCGGCCCGACGAGCGGCCCGCGACCTCGTCACCGCAGATCACGCCCGCTTCCCGTACGAGAGCCGACCGCGTCCTGGCCGCGACCTCCTGGGCCGACCCCTCATGACGCCGCGCACAGCGAGTCCCCCAGCGGGGAGCGCGCGTAGAAGACCTCACGACCGCTGCGGTTGCGGGCCACCAGGCCGCTCATGCACAGCACCTTGAGGTGCTGACTGACCGCGCCCGGTGCCATCGACAGCCGGCGCGCCAGGATGCTCGTGGTCGCCGACTCGGCGAGGGTGACCAGAATCCGGGCGCGGGTGCTGCCGATGAGGGCGCTGAGCGCCTCGGTGGTGGGAACGGTCCCCTGGGACCAGACCGTGGCCACGCCGGGGGCGGGGTAGACCAGGAGGGGCTGGTACGGCTCCGCCATCACGGCGGTGTCCGGCCAGTGGAAGACGCTCGGTACGAGGATCATGCCGTCCCCGTCGAGGGGCCCGCTGCGCCGCCAGGCGCCCGTCCGTACGCGCAGGAGGCCGTCGTCCCAGGTGATGTTCGCGTGCAGGTCGTTGAACATCGCCCCGGCACCCTCGCGGGTCAGCTGCCTGGCCCGGCGCAGCACTTCGGATTCGATCAGACCGCGTACGCGCGGCCAGAACGGTTCCAGCGCCGTGTCCCAGTACAGGCGCAACTCGGCCGCCGCTCGGGCCACGCCGGCGGCCGGGTCGGCGAGGAACTCCCGTACGGGCGGGGAGTCGGCCCCCGGGAGCCTCGCGGCCTCGCGTGCGGCCTCGTCCGGGTCCGCCCCGGCGGCGATCTCCAGTTCGGCGGTGACGTCCGGCAGCGGGCCGGCGGGCGGCGGCGTCAGGAAGTCGACGAAGTAGGGGCCGAGGGGCACGAGCGCGAACAGCAGCCGCAGATCCAGACCGGCGAGCCGGGGCCGCACGGCCCGCACCCAAGGCAGGTGCAGCGCGTGCCGGGCCGGATCCTGCAGCGTTCGCAGGCTTGCCACCGCCTCGAACACCGGGGAGAACGCGAACCTCAGCCGGGCGAGGTCGACGGAGGTGAAGTCGAATTGGGCGTACGAGGATTCAGCCACGACTGAAACATTTACGAGTCGCCGGACCGCTGGTCAACCATCGTCGCCATGGCCGTCCTCACATCCCGCCCCTTCTCCTTCCGTCCGCGTTCCCGTCCCCCGCCTCGACGGGACAGCGACCGAACCGGCCCACCACAACAGCGAAGGACATGACCATGCAGAACCCACTCGCGAGCCGATTCCACTCCCCGCTGACCGCGGACAACGCCGTTCTCCTGCTGGTGGACCACCAGATCGGACTGTTCACGGGCGTCCGCGACATCAGCGTCGGCGAGCTGAAGCACAACGTCACCGCCCTCGCCGAGGCGGCCCTCGCCCTCGACGTACCCGTCGTCGTCACCACCACCGCGGCCGACAGCATGTGGGGCCCGCTCATCCCCGAACTCCGGGCCGTCCTGCCGGACAAGCTGGAGGTGATCGACCGAAGCACGGTGAATGCCTGGCACGACGACCGCGTCCGCGAGGCGATCGAGGAGACCGGCCGCGACAGGATCCTGATCGCCGGCGTCTCCCTCGAGGTCTGCGCAGCCTTCCCGGCCATCGCGGCGACGGCCGCGGGTCGCACCGCCTACGTCGCCGTCGATGCCTCCGGCACCTTCTCCGCAGCCAAGCGCGAAACCGGCCTGCTGCGCCTGCAGCAGGCCGGCGTCATCGTCAGCGACTACGCCACTCTCGCTGTCGAGATGCTGGCCGACAACGCCCACCCGCAGTCGCCGGCGGTGTACGGCGCCCTCGACATGCCGTTCGCCACCCTGGTGGGACAGCTGACGGCGGCCTACGGACGGTAGGCGACGGCCGGGAGGGCGAGGACGCCGCGTCCGGTGTCCCGCATGCGGGACACCGGCACCGGTGCTTCGACCGGGCTCACCACGCGCTTCCCAGCGGGCCGGCCCCTGGCCGCGGGAAGGGTGTGGAGGTGGCCACGACTCGGTACCGGCTTGGGAAAAGCGGTTCGGACCCGCCAAGTCGGCAGGAGCGTACGCTCATGCCTTTCGATTCCCTTTCCGCCACTCCGCAACCGCCGGAGGACCGCCCACAAGGTCAACGCGGCCCCGAGCCGCGCAACGACGCACTCGCCGCCGGCTGTCTGGTGCTGGGCCTGCCCCTTCTCGAGACCCTGGGGGCGCTGATGCTGGCCCTGAACCTGGGGATCCGGGGCTGGGCCCGCTCGAGCGAGCACGCGAACTCCAAGTCCCCTTCCACGGCGCCGCCTCCCATGGACTGGGTACCGGTGTTCTGGCTCGGCGGGTTCACCATGGTCGTCCTCGTGATCGCCGTCATCCTTCTGCGCTCGGCACGGCCGTACTCAGGAGGGCTTCAACTGCTCATCGCCGCGCTCTCCCTGGCCGTCACCGTCGCGGTCGGGCACAGCGAGTACGAACGCGCCCATCCGACGCCGCTGCCGCCGTGCCCGACGGTGGCGGGAACGCTGTGTGAGCCCGACAGTCCGGCGTCCCCGGACGGGACGGGCCGCACCTCACACCAATGCCGCAGTGGCGGGAACAGCAATGAGTGTGCCGACAGCGGGCGCTGACCGATCTCGAGACCGACGCCGGCGATGCGTGAGGCACGTGGACACGGGGCTCCTGCCGGCTCGCCGTTCCGACGAGGGGCGCCCGGAGGGGAGGCCGCCCCCCGTGTGCCGCGCCGGACACCTCGAACCCCCGCCGTACGGCCGCCCGGCCGAGAGGTTCGGCCGTGCAGGACCCGGGCGGGGGCGCGAGGAGGACGGGTGGGACCAGGGGCATGCGGGGGACGCTGCCCCGCTGCGGTCAGACGGCCCTGGCGTGCGACTTCTCGGTCGCCAGTGCCCAGATCACGAAGATCGAGATGGCCATCGAGCAGATCGCCCAGACCGGCTGGTAGGGCAGGAAGAGGAACTGGGCAATGATGTTGAGCGACGCCAGCGCGATACCGGTGACCCGTGCCCACTCGGCGTCCTTGAGGATCCCCCATCCCGTGATGGCGAGGATGACACCCAGGATCAGGTGGATCCAGCCCCAGCCCGTGAGGTTGAAGGAGTAGATGTAGCCGCCGACGCGGGTGTAGACCGTGTCCTCGGCGATGGCGGCGATGCCCTCGATGATGTCGATGATGCCGACCACCGTCAGCAGGACACCGGCGAAGAGGGTGCCGCCGGCCGCCCAGCCGCCGCTACCGCCGTTCGGTCCGGTTCCGCGGGTTGACGTGTTCGGTGCTGTGTTCTGGCTCATGGCGCCAGCATGCGGCGATCAGCGGTATATCGGACATTTCAGTTAGGCCATTCGAGGTACGCCCGCGAGGTAGGCCCGCAGTGCCGCGTTGAACTCGGCGGGACGCTCGAGATTCGGCATATGGGCCGCTCCCTCGACCACGCACAGTGTCGATTCGGGCAGGGCCGCATGCATCGCCTCTGCGTCTGCCACCGGTGTGAACGCGTCGTCGCGTCCCACGACGACCAGTGCGGGGACCTCGACCCGAGTGAGCAGTTCGCGGTAGTCCGGGCGCCGCGCCCGGCCGCGCAGCGCGGCCGCCGCACCCGCCGGCGGGGCGGCGAGCATCATCCGGTGGACCGCTTCCGACGCCTCCGTGTTGTACGGCGCCACCATCGCGTCCCGTACTTCGTCCGCGTACCCCCTCATACCCTCTGCGAGAAGCCGGTCCGCCATGGCGTTGCGGGACGCCCTGCCCTCCTCGGTCTCGGCGGCCGGGAAGGTGTCGGCGAGGACGAGTCCGCCGACCCGCTCGGGGAAGAGACGGTAGAACTCCATGGCGATCTGGCCGCCCATGGAGAGGCCGGCGAGGACGCATCGGCGCACGCCGAGCAGATCGAGCAGCCCGGCCAGGTCGAGGGCGAAATCGCCGAGGAGCGTGATGCCCGGCACGACGGCGGAGGCTCCGTAACCGCGCAGGTCGGGAGCGATGACCCGGTGCGTGGACGAGAACGCGGCGAGCTGCGGAGCCCACATCGAGCGGTCGAAGGGATGGCCGTGGACGAGGACCAGGGCCGGTCCCGTGCCCTCGTCGTCATAGCCGACGGACAGGTTGTGGATCAGTGCGGACGGCATGCCCACGAGGCTAGGCGCGGCCAACTACTCGGTGCAATAAGATCTTTGCTCTCGGTGCAATCCTGTGGCACGTGGAGGGTGGATGCAGGACTTCCGGCGGCTCGCCGACGACATCGCGAAGGACATCGCGCAGGGCAGGCTGCGCCCGGGAGACCGGTTGCCGCCCCAGCGGATGTACGCCCGCCGGCGCCGGGTCGCGCCCTCCACGGCGATCCGCGTCTACGGCGAACTCGTGCGGCGTGGCCTCGTGGTGGGCGAGGTGGGGCGCGGGACGTTCGTACGGGCGGCGCCCCCGCTGCCCGGGCCCTCGCTGACCGAGCGCGTCGGTGATGCGCCGGTGAATCTGGAGCTCAACTATCCGGTGGCGCCCGGGCAGTCCGAACTGCTGGCGCCGGGGCTCGCGGCGCTGACCCGTCCCGATGTGCTCGCGGAGGCGGCTCGCCCGGTGGCCCCGGACGGCACGGAGGAGGCACGTCACGCCGCTGTCGGCGTGCTCGCCAGGAGCGGCTGGTCACCCGATCCTGACAGGATCATGTTCGCCGGAAACGGCCGCCAGGCGATCGCCGCCGCGATCTCCTCGCTTGTGCCGCGCGGCGGCCGACTCGGCGTTGAGTCCCTGACGTATCCGCTGGTCAAGACGATCGCGGAGCGGCTTGGCGTGAGTCTTGTGCCGATCGCGACCGACGCGGAGGGCATGGCTCCGCAGGCGCTCGCCGAGGCCTATCGTGCGGCGCCGCTGTCCGCCGTGTACGCACAGCCGACCCTGCACAACCCGCTGACGGTGACGGCGGGGCCCGCTCGCCGGGCGGAACTGGCCGCGGTGCTCGACGAGCTGGGACTCACCGCGATCGAGGACACGACCTGGGCCTTTCTCGCGCCGGATGCCCCCGCCCCGCTCGCCGCCCATGCCCCTGAGCGGACGGTTCTGGTGGACAGCCTGTCCAAACGCCTCGCACCGGGGCTGACCGTCGGCTATCTCGTGGCGCCCCGGGGACATCGGGAGACGCTGACGGCGGCGCTGCGGTCGGGTGCCTGGACCGCCGCCCGGTTCTCCCTCGCAGCGGCCACGCGCTGGTCACAGGACGGGGTCGTGGGAGCGGTCGCCGAGTCCAAGCGTGCGGACGCGGCGAAGCGCCATGCGCGGGTACGGGACCGGCTGGGGCACTTCGACCTCGGGGCCGACCCGCGTACGTACTACATCTGGTGGCGGCTGCCCGCTCCGTGGCGCGCCGAGACGTTCGTCGCGGCGGCGGCCGGGCGGGGGATCGCGGTGACGCCGGGAGGGGCATTCGCGGTGGGCGCCGGCACTGCGCCGGACGCGGTCAGGGTCGGGCTGGCGTCGCCGTCGCCGGCAGAGCTGGCGTGGGCGCTCGGGACGCTGGCGGACCTGGCGTCGGGCGAATGCGACGATCCGGCAGTCCGCCCCACTTCCTCCGCTTCCGCCTCCTCCTCCGCCGTCTCCGTCGCCGCCGGCCGGGCCCTCGACCCTGCCGCGCCCGCCACCACCGAGGCCGGTGATCCCGGCGACCGCACCGATCCCGTCTGATCCACCGCGACACATCCGCCTGATCCACTTGCCACGCCGATGGTGCGGGTGTCCGCTGGTGGATGGAGAAGTGGACGGAGCGGAAGGAGCACGGCCATGGCTGCACATGCGGCGGTGCCGGCGCGGCACCACGGCTCTCTCGGGTGGGCGCTGCCCCTCACCATCGGAGTGATCTACGGCTTCTACACGTCCTTCATGGCACGTGAGGCCGGGGAGTCCGTCGGCGGGCAGCTGGTGATCGGCTTTGTCTCCGGGATCGTGCTGGCGGGACTGTGCTTCCTGCTCGGCCGCGTCCAGGAGGCGCTGCCGCGCGAACTGCGGGCGGCGGCGTACGCAGTGCTGATGGGCATCTCCATCGGGTATCTGTACAGCTTGAGCGGACGCAGCATCCTCACCGTGACGGCGCTGGCGCTGGCCCTCGCGGTCGCCACGTTCCTCGTCACCTTCTACGCCTTCTACACGCACGAGGAATGACCTCCGTCACGCACGAGGAGTGATCTCGCGCTCTTCCGCAGGCATCCGCGCGGCCGCCAGATCGGGTCTGGCGGCCGCGCGGTGCCGTCTCGCGCCCTTCCGGTGAGGGGGGCGGAGACCGCGGAAGGGAGGCGCCTCATGCAGGACGTACCGCCGCTGCGGGTCGCGGTCGTCATCGGCAGTACGCGCGAAGGGCGCATCGGCGACTCCGTGGGGCGCTGGTTCGCCGGGCGGGCGGCCGAACGGGAGGACCTGGAGCTGGCCGTCGTCGACCTGATCGACTTCGACTTCCCCGCCCGGTATCCCGACCGCCCGACCCCGCAGATCCGGAGGTTCACGGCCGAGGTGTCCCGGGCCGACGCGTTCGTGGTCGTGACCCCCGAGTACAACCGGTCCTTTCCGGCTTCGCTGAAGCAGGCCATCGACTACGCCTACGACGAGTGGCGGGCGAAGCCGGTCGCCTTCGTGAGCTACGGGCACGGATCGGGCGGACTCTATGCGGTCGAGCAGCTGCGTTCGGTTTTCACCGAGCTCCATGCGGTGAGTTTGCGCAACGGGATCGGTCTGAACCTCCTGGAAGACCGGATCGACAGCGATCGGGACCGGTTCGACAGTGACCAGGACGGGGCGGTGGGGCTGATGCTCGACCAGCTCCGCTGGTGGGGTCTTGCCCTGCGTGAGGCCCGCGCGACCCGCCCGTACATCTCCTAGACCACCCGACCCGCCCTCCGACCCCCCTACTGCCAGTGCGAAGGAACCGAAGGAACCGACGATGAGTACAGATCTGGCCATCGAGACGACCGGCCTGGTGAAACTGTTCGGTGAGAACCGGGCGGTCGACGGCGTCGATCTCCGCGTGCCCGCAGGCACCGTCTACGGCCTTCTCGGGCCGAACGGCGCCGGCAAGACGACCACGGTGAAGATGCTGGCCACCCTGCTCAGGCCGGACGGCGGAGAGGCGCGGGTCTTCGGCAACGATGTGCTGGCGGACGCCGACGCGGTGCGGAGCAGGGTCAGTCTCACCGGGCAGTACGCCTCGGTGGACGAGGACCTGACCGGCACCGAGAATCTGCTCCTGCTCGCCCGGCTGCTCGGGCACGGCAAGCCGGCCGCCCGTGAGCGGGCCGCCCAGCTGCTGGACGCCTTCGGGCTGTCGGACGCCGCCGACCGCCAGGTGAAGAACTACTCGGGCGGTATGCGGCGGCGCATCGACATCGCGGCCTCCATCCTCAACACCCCCGACCTGCTGTTCCTGGACGAGCCGACGACCGGCCTCGACCCGCGCAGCCGCAACCAGGTCTGGGACATCGTGCGAGCCGTCGTGTCGCAGGGCACGACCGTGCTGCTGACCACGCAGTATCTGGACGAGGCCGACCAGCTGGCGTCCCGTATCGCCGTCATCGACCACGGCAGGGTCATCGCCGAGGGCACCAAGGGTGAGCTGAAGGCGTCCGTCGGGTCCGGTGCCGTCCATCTGCGGCTGCGCCACGCCGACCAGCGCCCCGAAGCCGAGCGCGTCCTCGCGCTCGCGCTCGACGCGACCGTGCAGCCGGACCCCGACCCGCTCGCCCTCACCGCCAGGGTCAACGGCCACGGCACCGAGCTGGGCGCCGCCGAGCAGGCGGCGCGGGCCCTGTCCGAGCTGGCCAGGGCAGGCATCACCGTGGACAACTTCGCGCTGGGCCAGCCCAGCCTGGACGAGGTCTTCCTCGCCCTCACCGACAAGGACAAGAAGGCCACCGTGGTGGCGGACACGAAGGAGACCGTGGCATGAGCACCGTCGCCACCAAGGAGACCGACGACCTCACATTCGTCGCCCCCAAGGCCGAGGACCTGGCGGCTCTGCTCGTGGCCGGGGAACGTCCGCCGCGGCCGAGCGCACTCTCCGCGTCCCTCACGTTCGGCTGGCGGGCCATGCTCAAGATCAAGCACGTACCGGAGCAGCTCTTCGACGTGACCGCCTTCCCGGTCATGATGGTGCTGATGTACACCTACCTCTTCGGAGGGGCGCTGGCGGGGTCGGTCGACGCATACATCCAGTTCCTGCTGCCGGGCATCCTCGTGATGAGCGTCGTGATGATCACGATGTACACGGGTGTGGCGGTCAACACCGACATCGAGAAGGGTGTCTTCGACCGCTTCCGCACCCTGCCGATGTGGCGGCCCGCCCCCATGGTCGGCTATCTCCTGGGCGATCTCGTCCGGTACTTCATCGCCTCGGTGGTGATGCTGGCCGTCGGCCTGATCATCGGCTACCGGCCGGACGGCGGTGTGGTCGGGATCCTGCTCGGCATCGCGCTGTTGATGCTGTTCTCCTTCGCCTTCTCCTGGATCTGGACCATGTTCGGGCTGCTGCTGCGCTCGGAGAAGTCGGTCATGGGCGTCAGCATGATGGTGATCTTCCCGCTGACCTTCCTGAGCAATGTCTTCGTCGACCCGAAGACCATGCCCGGCTGGCTCCAGGCGTTCGTCAACAACAGTCCCGTCACTCATCTCGCCACAGCGGTGCGGGAGTTGATGGAGGGCGGCTGGCCGGCCGCGGACATCGCCTGGACGCTGGGCTGGGCGGCGGTCCTGGTGACCGTCTTCGGTGCGGTCACCATGCGTCTCTACAACCGCAAGTGACGGACCGCTGCGTCCCGGCGGACCCCGGCCCCCTCGAGGGAGCCGCAGACCGCCGGGCCGCCGTGGCCGGCAGCGAAGTCCGACGCCACCACCCTCTCCCCATGAGCGGTTGGACGACATGACGGGGGTGCCGCCGGGGTCACGGCGTCACAGGCGCCATGAGGAGGGCGGGTCCGGGCGGTAGGCGCAGAAGGAGCCCGTGGACACCGACTCCCTCAGATGGGCCGCGAGTTCGGGATGCAGGGAGCCGAGCCTGCGAAGGGTGTCGCGGATGCGGGCCGTGACCGTCTTGCGGGCACGTTCGGCCTCGTCGCCGAGCCGGCGGGTGCGGCCGCCGAGCCCGGCGGCGGTACGCAACTCGTGCAGCAGAGCTTCGCGTTCGTGGTCGTACGCCGCGGCGCGGGCGGTGTCCCCCGATTCGGTGGCACGGTCGATCTCTTCGTCGAGGCGCTCCAGCCGGCGGCGGTACTGCGCCTTCGCCTCCTCGTCGAGGACGGGGTCGCCGCCGAACCGGCGGGCGGCGACAGCGGCTTCACCGGCCGCAGGTTCGAGCAGCTGTGCGGCGGGAACCTCGGTGCCGGGACGGGCGAGGAGAACGGCGAGATCGCGCAGGCCCTTCGCGTCCGGAACATGGACGGTCCGGCCGCGATAGGACAGGACCCAGACGGCTCCTTCGCGCCGGAACTCGCCCTGACCCGGGGGAGGAGCCACCTCGATGCGCACTCCCTCCCTTGCCGGCCGGGTGCCCAGGGCCTCCGAGGCCCGGGCCGCCTCCCGCGCCAGTGCGTCCGCCCGCACCCGGTCGTCGCCGGACCCGCGGGCGCGCAGCACATCCCCCAGGGCGGCCCTCGCCCGCAGCGCCCAGGGCCGGGCACGAAGGCGGTCGGCGGATGCCACGGCGGCCGTCAGCTCGTCGACCGCCTCGGTCCAGCGGCCCGCCGCCGCATCCAGCAGGCCGAGCCAGAGGTCGACGGGACCGCTGATGTCGCAGCCGTACAGGGACACGACCCACTGTCCCCGGTACGGCTCGAACGCGGCCCGCGCCGCCGCGATGCGCCCCTCGTCGCCGGAGAGCGCCGCCGCCTGCGCCCGCAGCCGGAGCCCCAGCGGGGTGAACACCCGGGGGAGCGGTTCGGGCATGGCCTCCAGTCCCGCCAGCAGACGCAGCGTCAGCGCACGGTCGCCGCGCTCGGCCGCCGTGATGCCCTCCAGCAGCGCCGGATACGGATGCCCGGACGCGTCCAGCCGGGCCAGGACGTCCTCCGCTTCACGGACGCGACCCTGGAGCAGCCGCAGCCCCCATTCGATGTGCAGGCCCATGAAGCCGAACGGCGTGTGCTCATGACCGCTGAGACAGGCGTCCCTCAACAGGTCCTCGGCTTCCTCGAAGCTGCCGGTGAGCCCGGCGACGAGGCATTTGTCGACAGCCACGCCCAATTCGTAGCGCCGCAGCTTCATCCGTTCGCCGACGGCCTGGGAGATGCGCAGTTGCTCGAGGTAGCGGGGATCGTCCAGTTCGAGCAGGGTGACCCAGCGCATCGACATGGCGTGGAATTCCATGTCGTTGTTCTTCGTGCGCTGAGCGACGGCCGCCATCTCGTCGGTGAGCCTGAGCCGTTCCTCCGAGGTGCCGAGCCCCCAGATCGAGTCGTGCCTGGCCCACAACGAGAACGCCAGGGCCTCGTCGTCCCCGTCCTGCCGGGCCAGCGCGGTGGACCGCACGGCGAGCTCCTGGGCGATCCGCTCGGGACTGAGCCCCTCCGGGTCCGCGCCACCACCGATCAGTGCGCGGTGGGCGTCCCGCAGCCGCACCGCGGTCTGCTTCCGCCGCCGTCCGTCGGTCAGGGAGCCGTGTGCGTGCAGCGTTATCGCGACGCGCGCCAGCAGTTCGGCGTCGCCCAGTGAATCCGCGAGAGCGGCGGCGCGGTCGAAGGACGCCCATGATTCGGCGTCCGAGCCGGCGTGGTGCAGCTCGCCGCCGAGGTCGAGCGCGATCAGGGCCGCCTGCCGTTGCGATCCGGCCGCCGCGCGTCCCGCCGCCCCGCCGTCCCCGCTGCCCGCGCCCGCGTCGCCGTCCCCGCTGCCCGCACCGCTGTCCGCGGCGTCAACGTGTGACTTGTGGCGGGCGACGGGCCCCCGCCCGGGCGCGGCACCGGCCTCCGCGACCTCCAGCGCCCGCCGGTAGTGCCCGACGGCTTCCTCGGTGGCCAGCCTCCCGGAGGCGTCCCGGGCTGCTGCTGCCAGCAGCTCGGCACGGCGCCCGGGCGGGAGCTCGGCACCGGCGAGGTAGGCGTGCCGCGCAAGATCCGCGGGGATGACCTCGCCCGTGATGTCCGGGGCGTCGTCCAGCGCCCGCACGACGGCGCCGTGCCGCCGCCGGACGTCCGCTTCGTCCAGCGCGTCGTACAGCGTTTCCCGGACCAGGTCGTGGGCGAACGCGAACCGCCCAGCCTTGCGCACCGTCACCAGCCGTGCCGTGACCGCGCGCTCCAGCAACCGGTCCACATGGGGCACCGGTTCCCCGGCCACGACGGCCAGCACCTTCCGATGGAACTCGCGGCCCAGCACGGCGGCCGTGATCAGCAGTGCTCCGACCGGCTGGGGCAGCAGGACCAGCCGCCGGCGCACCGCTTCCCGCACCCCGGGCGCGACCGCGGTCACCGGGCTGCCACCGTGCCAGAGCCTGGCGGTCTGCTCGACGAAGAACGGGTTGCCGCCGGTGCGCCGGTGCACCTCGTCCACGAGCGGTGGCTCCGGCTCGCGCCCCGCGGTCAGCGCCATCAGCGTGCCCACCTCGTCCCGCTCGAGCCCGGTCAGCGTCACCGTCGCCGTCGCCCGGGCCGCGAGGGGCAGGATGAGGGACTGCAGGGGATGGTCCGGGCTCTCCACCTCGACGTCCCGGTAGGTCCCGACCAGCAGCAGCCGCTCGAACCAGGCGTGCTGCGCCGCGAATTCCAGCAGCTTCAGCGATGCCGGGTCGGACCAGTGGAGATCGTCGAGCACGACCATGACGGGGCGCCGCTGCGAGACGGTGACCAGCGCGGTCGTCACCGCGTCGTAGACCGCGAAGGGTTCCTTGTCGGCGTCGTCGCCGGTCGCCTCGCCGAGCAGCACGGCGAGCCGGCCGCCCGCCGCCTTCTCGGCTTCCGTCCACTCCTCCTCGTCCGCCGCCCGCCGCAGCGCACGCACGACCTGCACCCACGGCCAGTAGCCGGGTGCACTGTCCGAGTCCCAGCACGATCCGCCGAGCACCAGTGCACCGAGCCGCCGCGCCTCGTGCGCGGCCTCGGTCACCAGGGACGTCTTGCCGATGCCCGCCTCACCGGTGACCAGCACGAGGCCCCCGTGGCTGTCCGTCGCCCGGCCGATCTCGGTCCGGAGGACGCCTGCGGGGTGCTCGCGCCCGATGAGTGCAGGGCTCATGCCGAGAACCATAGGAGGGCGCACCGACAATCGGTACGGAGTTCTGTGACGGCCGGTGCGCGGAGCCGTCGTCCCCGCCCGGCGGGCGGGGGGTCTCCTCCCTCGGACGGCCGCCGCCCGGCCCGCGTACCGGCCGGGCTCACTCCCCGCCGGCCGTGCCGCGCACCACGACCACCGGGCACGGCGAGTGCTGGGTCACATGCAGCCCCACCGACCCCAGCATCGCCGCCCTGAAGCCGCTGTGGCCGCGTGCGCCGACGACCAGGAGCGAGGCGCCCTCGGCCCGGTCCAGGAGGGTCTCGGCCGGGTTGCCGACGAGGACCGTACGGGTGACGGCGGAGGCGGCGTCGGTGCCCAGGACACGTGCCAGCGACTCGTCCTGGATCTGCCTGGCCAGCCTCTCCGGGTCGAGCTCCACCGGGATGCCGGGCACCATCGAGGCCCAGCCGGACGCCGGATACTCCCAGGTGGTCACTGCCTCCAAAGAGGCACCGGTCAGCTGCGCCTGCCGTGCGGCCCAGCCCAGGGCGTCCAGCGAGCCGTCCGAGCCGTCCACGCCGACCACGATCCTGCCCATGCGTGCCTCCCGGTCCGGTCCGGCTCCTGGGATCCGTAGTTCCACGGAAGCTCCACGGCAGACCCCGCGCAAACCGGATCAGTCGAGTCCGAGACCGGCGAGCTGCCGCTGGAAGGCCAGGATCCCGTCCTCCTCCCGCTCGTTCTCCCGGTCCCGCTCGTTCCCGCTGCTGCCGGTGCTCCCGGCCGTCCCGGCCCCTTGGGCGGGCGGCACGGCCATCAGCCCGGCCAGCTCGCCGCCTGCCCGGCGGATCCGGGTCCGGAGGCTCTCGGTGTACTCGTCACCGCCCGAGCCCCAGTCCTCCGGGGCCGCGTACACGGCGGTCGGCACGACCAGCGCCCGCAGCTGGGCGAAGAGCGGCCGCAGCGCGTGCTCGAGCACCAGCGAGTGACGGGCGGTGCCGCCGGTCGCGGCGATCAGGACCGGTTTTCCGGTCAGTGCCCGCGGATCCATCAGATCGAAGAACGACTTGAACAACCCGCTGTAGGAGCCCGCGAAGACCGGTGTCACGGCGATCACGCCGTCCGCATCCGTCACCGCGTCGACCGCGGCGGCCGACGCGGGCTGCGGAAAGCCGGTCACGAGGTTGTTGGCGATGGCCACGGCCAGATCACGCAGCTCGACGACCTCGACCACCACCTTGCGGTCCTGCTCGGCGAGTCCGCCCTGGACCGCCTCGGCGAGGCGGTCGGCGAGCAGCCGGGTGGACGAGGGGCTGCTCAGCCCCGCCGACACGGCGACGAGCTTCAGCTGTTCCATGGTCAGGTCTCCTTGCCGGTGGTGCGGCGGGCGGCAACGGCGGGGTGCAGGGGGGCGTCCGGGACGCCTGCGGGCCGCAGGTTCGCGAACTCCTTGCGCAGGACGGGGACGACCTCCTCGCCGAGGATGTCGAGCTGCTCCAGCACCGTCCTCAGCGGCAGCCCGGCGTGGTCCATCAGGAACAGCTGGCGCTGGTAGTCGCCGACGGACTCGCGGAACGACAGGGTCCGGTCGATGACCTGCTGGGGGGAGCCGACGGTCAGCGGTGTCTGCTCGGTGAACTCCTCCAGGGAAGGCCCGTGCCCGTAGACCGGCGCGTTGTCGAAGTAGGGACGGAACTCCGCGACCGCGTCCTGCGAGTTCCTGCGCATGAAGACCTGTCCGCCGAGGCCGACGATCGCCTGCTCGGGGGTGCCGTGCCCGTAGTGCGCGTACCGCTTCCGGTACAGCTCGACCATGCGCCTGGTGTGCTCGGCGGGCCAGAAGATGTTGTTGTGGAAGAAGCCGTCGCCGTAGTACGCGGCCTGTTCGGCGATCTCCGGCGAGCGGATCGAGCCGTGCCAGACGAAGGGCGGGACACCGTCCAGGGGCCGCGGTGTGGAGGTGAAGCCCTGCAGCGGCGTGCGGAACCTGCCCTCCCAGTCGACGACGTCCTCCCTCCACAGCTTGTGGAGAAGGGCGTAGTTCTCGATGGCCAGCGGGATGCCCTGGCGGATGTCCTGACCGAACCAGGGGTAGACCGGTCCGGTGTTGCCACGGCCCGTCATCAGGTCCACGCGACCGTCGGCGAGGTGCTGCAGCATGGCGTAGTCCTCGGCGATCCTCACCGGGTCGTTGGTGGTGATCAGTGTCGTGGACGTGGACAGGACCAGGTTCTCGGTGCGCGCCGCGATGTGCCCGAGCAGCGTGGTCGGCGAGGACGGCACGAACGGCGGATTGTGGTGCTCGCCGGTCGCGAAGACGTCCAGGCCGACCTCCTCGGCCTTGAGCGCGATGGCGACCATCGCCTTGATCCGTTCGTGCTCGCTCGGGGCGCTGCCGTTGGTCGGATCGGTGGTCACGTCGCCGACGGTGAAGATCCCGAACTGCATCGCGTTCGCCTCCAGGGTTTCCAGTTGATTGAATATTCAACTGACACCTGAACCGAGGCGGGGCCTGCTTCTATTCCGCCGTGGTCCGAGCGCCTCGGAGCCCGCACGTGTCGGGCTCCGGATCCAAGGCCGCGGCAGGCGTGCGCCGCCGCCCTCGGCGTCGTCGATCGAATCGTCCGTATGCGGGACGGCGCCCCTCCCGGTGTCCCGTGCACTCCGCGCCCATGGCCCCGGTCCCCGGGGCTGAGGCGGGAACGCATGTGCGGAGCGGCGAACAGTAGAGTTCCGGACCGTGAGCCCCGACCCCCGCCCGACCACCCGGCCCGCCGTCATCGTTGCCGGGATCGGCGCAGACGGCTGGGACGGGCTGCCCGAGGCGTCCCGCACCGCTCTGCGCGAGGCCGACGTGCTCATCGGAGGAGCACGCCAGCTCGCCCTCCTGCCGGCTGAGTGCGCGGGCGAACGCGTGCCGTGGCCCTCGCCGCTGCGCCCCGCCGTGCCGGGGCTTCTCGCCGCGCACGCCGGGCGGCGGGTGGCCGTGCTCGCGAGCGGCGACCCCATGTTCTACGGGATCGGACGGGCGCTGGCGGAGGAGCTCGGCGCGGAAGCCCTGCACGTACTGCCGCATCCCTCGTCCATGTCCTACGCCTGCGCCCGTCTCGGCTGGCCGCTGGAGGACACCGGGACGGTCACCCTGGTCGGCCGCCCACTGGCCTCCCTCGCGGCCGCGCTCCACGACGGGCGACGGCTGCTGGTGCTCAGCGCGGGGGCGGCGACGCCGGGCGAGACGGCGCGGCTGCTGCGGGAACGGGGCTACGGGCCGAGCCGGATGCATGTCCTGGCCCGGCTCGGTTCGGAGCAGGAATCCCATGTCAGCGGCACCGCCGCCGAGTGGGAGCACCCGCCGGGCGATCCGCTGAATCTCGTCGCCGTCGAGTGCGTGCGCGCGGCGGACGCGCTGCGGCTGTCGGCCGTCCCGGGGCTGCCGGACGAGGCATACGAGAACGACGGCCAGCTCACCAAGCGCCATGTCCGCGCCGCGACGCTCGCCGCACTGGCTCCGGCGCCCGGGGAGCTGCTGTGGGACATCGGCGGCGGCTCCGGGTCGATCGCCATCGAGTGGATGCGTACGCACAGCTCGTGCCGGGCCATCACGGTCGAGCGGGACGCGGTACGGGCGGAACGCATCGTCCGCAACGCGGAGACGCTCGGCGTGCCCGGGCTGCGCGTCGTCGGCGGAGCCGCACCGTCCGCCCTGGCAGGGCTGCCGGTACCCGACGCGGTGTTCATCGGTGGCGGGCTCACCGCGGCCGGGCTTCTGGACGCCTGCTGGGCCGCCCTCCCGGCCGGCGGGCGGCTCGTCGCCAACACCGTGACGCTGGAGTCCGAGGCGCTGCTGGCCGACCGGTACCGGCGGCACGGGGGCGACCTGGTGCGGCTCGCGGTGGCGCACGCCGTTCCGGTCGGCGGCTTCACCGGCTGGCGCCAGCCGATGCCCGTCACCCAATGGTCCGTCACCAAATCAGGAGATGATCCTTCATGACCGTCCACTTCATCGGTGCGGGCCCCGGTGCGGCCGACCTGATCACGGTGCGGGGTGCGCGGACGCTCGCGTCGTGCGGGGTCTGTCTGTACGCCGGCTCGCTCGTACCCCGCGAACTGCTGGCCGAGTGCCCGCCGCAGGCCCGCCTGGTCGACACCGCCCGGCTCGACCTGGACCAGATCGTCGCCGAGATCGTCCGCGCCCACGAGGAGGGCCACGACGTCGCCCGGCTGCACTCGGGGGACCCCTCGGTCTTCAGCGCGGTGGCGGAGCAGATGCGGCGGCTGGACGCGCTGGGCATCGCGTACGAGGTCGTCCCGGGCGTGCCCGCGTTCGCGGCCGCGGCTGCCGCGCTGAAGCGCGAACTGACCGTTCCGACGGTCGGCCAGACGGTCATCCTGACGCGCATCGCGCAGCAGGCCACACCCATGCCGCCCGGCGAGGACCTGGCCACCCTGGGGCGCAGCGGCGCGCTGCTCGTGCTGCACCTGGCCGCCCGCTACGTCGACCGTGTCGTCGACGAACTGCTGCCGCACTACGGGGCCGACTGCCCGGCCGCGGTCGTCGCCATGGCCAGCCGCCCCGACGAGGTGGTCCTGCGGGGGACGCTGGACGACATCGCCCAGCAGACGAAGGGAGCGGGCATCACCAAGACCGCGGTGATCATCGTCGGCCGTACGCTCGCCGCATCGCAGTTCCGGGACAGCCACCTGTACGACCCCGCGCGCGACCGTCACATCTGCTGACGGGGATCCCCGCTCCCCCGTCTGCCCTTGCTCCCGCGGCTTCCCCGCCCCCCGTGCCGCACGGGACCCGGAGGACCGGGCCTCGGAGCCACGCCCGTTGCCGCCCGCCGGTGCGACGGGACGTCCATGGCCCGCCGGGGCGGAGACCACCTGGCCGCCCGCTTCCGGTCCCCACGGTGTGACGTTCCCCTCCCGGCAGGCACGCGGTGGGGCCCGTCGGAGCCCGGGCCCGGGCGAGGGCTCCCCCTCGGGAGGCGACCGCAGCTCGCGCGGTGGAGGCGCACGGGGGCACGGCGGCCACGTCGTGGTCCACGCGGACCACGGACGGGCAGGCGGCGGGCCGCAGGCCGCGCCCGTCGACGAGCGGGGCCGGCGCCGGGGGCCCGTCGGCCGTGCGAAGCACCCGCCACCGGCCGGTGCCGGGATGTCAGCCCCCGGTCGTCGTCAGCGCGGCAACCCAGGCCATCGCCTCCTCCGGCGTCGCCACCACCGGCACGCCCTCCGGGACCGGCGGGCGGCGGACCACGACCACCGGGATGCCCGCCTCGCGGGCCGCGGTCAGCTTCGGGGCCGTCGCCGCGGCCCCGCTGTCCTTCGTCACCAGCACATCGATGCGATGGCGGCGCAGCAGCTCCCGTTCTCCGTCCAGGGTGAAGGGACCGCGGTCCAGGAGGACCTCCATACGGGGCGGATGCGGCGGCTCCGGGGCGTCCACGGAGCGGACGAGGAACCACGGCTCCTCGAGACGGGCGAAGGCCGCCAGGCCCATGCGGCCCGTCGTGAGGAACACCCGGCCGCCCAGCCCCGGCAGGGCGTCGGCCGCCCGGGGCAGGGAGTCCACGAGGTGCCAGTCGTCGCCCTCGACGGGGGCCCAGCCGGGGCGGCGCAGAGCGAGCAGGGGAACATGGGCCTGGTCGGCGGCACGTGCCGCGTTGAAACTGATCGTCCCGGCGAAAGGATGGGTGGCGTCGATGAGCACATCCACCCGCTGCCCGCGCAGCCAGTCGGCGAGGCCCTCCACCCCGCCGAAGCCGCCGACGCGCACGTCGCCCCGGGGCAGCCTGGGCGCCGCGACCCGGCCCGCGAGCGAGGTCGTCACCCGCAGCCCACTGGTGTGCAGGGCCTCGGCGAGCGCGCGGGCCTCCGTCGTGCCGCCCAGGACGAGGATGTGCATGGGGGAGGACCTTCCATGAGTGAGCCCGCGGCCACCGGCGGGCGCAGCGCCCAACTCAAGCACACCGGCCTGCGGCCCGGATGGACCACCGGTGCCTGCGCGACCGCGGCCACGACCGCCGCGTACACCGCCCTGCTCACCGGGGAGTTCCCCGACCCGGTGACGATCACGCTGCCCAAGGGCCAGACCCCGGCCTTCGCCCTGGCCGCCGAGGAACTGGCGGACGGGTGTGCCATGGCGGGCATAGTGAAGGACGCGGGCGACGACCCGGACGTGACCCATGGCGCGCTGGTCCGCGCGACGGTACGGATCCTGCCGCCCGGCTCGGGCGTCGTCTTCCGCGCCGGCCCCGGCGTCGGCACGGTCACCCGCCCCGGACTGCCCCTGGATGTGGGGGAGCCCGCGATCAACCCCGTGCCGCGCCGGATGATGCGCGACCACGTCGCGCTCGTGGCCGGGCGGCACGGCGGCACCGGCGACGTGGAGATCACCGTCTCCGTCGACCACGGCGAGGAGATCGCCCGCTCCACCTGGAACCCGCGCCTCGGCATCCTGGGCGGCCTCTCCGTCCTGGGCACCACGGGGATCGTCGTCCCCTACTCCTGCTCCGCCTGGATCGACTCGATCCGGCGTGGGGTGGACGTGGCCAGGGCGGCCGGCCGTACGCATCTCGCGGGCTGTACCGGCTCGACGTCCGAGAAGACCGTGGCCTCGCTCCACGACCTTCCCGAGGACGCCCTGCTCGACATGGGCGACTTCGCGGGAGCGGTCCTCAAGTACGTGCGCCGGCATCCGGTGGACCGGCTCACCGTCTGCGGCGGCTTCGCGAAGCTGTCCAAACTGGCCGCCGGCCATCTGGATCTCCACTCCGCCCGGTCCCAGGTGGACAAGGAGTTCCTGGCGGCGCTGGCGCGCCGGGGCGGCGCGGACGAGCCGCTGGCCGCGGAGATCGCATCCGCCAACACCGGCCTCGCCGCCCTCCAGCTGTGCGCCGCCCGCGGCGTCCCTCTGGGCGATCTGGTGGCCGAGGCGGCCCGGGACCAGGCCCTCGGAGTGCTCAGGGGGGCACCGGTCACGGTGGACGTGGTGTGCATCGACCGTGCCGGGACGGTGGTGGGCCGTTCGTCACCGAAGGGCCCGCGGGGCTGACCGGGCACCGGAGGAGGCCCGAGGCCCGGATCGGGCTGGATCGGTGCGCGGGGCACGCGAGCCCGGCAAGATCCAAACGAGACGCCCTGGTGGCTCCCACTGACACCAGGGGGAGGAGGGGGCGCGGTCCCGGGCCGAACCCGGGACCGTGGGCCCGGGGTCAGCTCCGCGGATCCGGCTCCGGCTCCGGGTAGGTCCGCGGGGTCCAGACGATCTCCTCGCCCGATCCCCTCCGCACCGTACGGCTCCGGGACGAACCGACCAGCAGCAGCGTCCTCATGTCGACCACCGCCGGGTCGAGTTCGGCGAGGCGCACGATCCGTACGCTCTCCTCCGGACCGCCGACATCGCGGGCCACGACCACGGGCGTGTCCGGTGCACGGTGTTCCAGCAGCAGTTCACGGGCCTTGGCCACCTGCCAGGTGCGGCTGCGCGAGCCCGGGTTGTAGAGGGCCAGCACGAGATCGGCGGAGGCAGCCGCCCGCAGGCGCTCCGCGATGACCTCCCACGGCTTGAGCCGGTCCGAGAGCGAGATCGTCGCGTAGTCGTGGCCCAGCGGTGCACCGGCGCGGGCCGCCGCGGCGTTCGCCGCGGTCACACCCGGCAGGACACGCACGGGCACGCCCCGGTACGGCTCCTCGGACGCGACCTCCAGCACCGCCGTGGCCATCGCGAAGACCCCGGGGTCGCCGCCGGACACGACGGCGACGCGCCGCCCGCGCCGTGCGAGGTCCAGGGCGAGCTCGGCGCGCTCCGACTCCACCTTGTTGTCGGAGCCGTGGCGGCGCTGGCCGGGGCGGGCCGGTACCCGCTCCAGGTAGGTCGTGTAGCCGACGAGGTCGTCGGCGGATGCGAGCGCCCCCCGGGTCTCGGGCGTGAGCCAGAGCGGGCCCGCGGGGCCGGTGCCGACGACGACGACCTCGCCCTCGGCGCGGGCGGCCGGAGGCACTTCGTCGACCCGGCTCGGCAGCACCGCGACCGAGAAGTACGGCACCGACTCCGGGTCCACGTCCGCCAGATGTTCCGTGCGCTCGCCCTCCATCGTGGCCCGCTCCACGTAGTGCGCGTCGTCCAGCCGGCCCGCGCGGTCCAGAGCACGGCGCACCGCCGGGAACGTACGTCCCAGCTTCATGACCACCGCCGAGTCGGTCGAGGCGATACGGGCCGTCAGCTCCTCCTCCGGCAGGGTGCCGGGGATGATCGTCAGCACTTCCTCGGCCTCCACCAGCGGCTTGCCGAGCCGGGCGGCGGCCGCACTCACCGAGGTGACGCCGGGGACGACCTCGGTCGGATAGCGATGGGCCAGGCGCTTGTGCATGTGCTGGTAGGACCCGTAGAAGAGCGGGTCGCCCTCCGCCAGCACGGCCACGGTCCGTCCGGCGTCGAGGTGCGCCGCGAGCCGCTCGGCGGCCTCCTCGTAGAAGTCGTCGAGCGCACCCCGGTAGCCACCGGGGTGGTCGGTGGTCTCGACCGTGATCGGATACATCAGGCGCTCTTCGATGTGGTCGGAGCGCAGGTGCTTCGCCACGATCGAGCGGGCGATGGAACGGCCGTGGCGGGCACAGTGGTACGCCACGACGTCCGCCTCCGCGATGACCTCGACCGCTCGCAGGGTCATCAGGGACGGGTCGCCGGGGCCGAGCCCGACGCCGTACAGCCGGCCGCGCTTCTCGGTGCTCATTCCGCCTCACTCGCCATTGCGTTGATCGCCGCGGCCGCCATGGCGCTGCCGCCGCGCCGCCCGCGCACCACCAGGTGGTCCAGTTCCGAACCGTGAGCGGCGAGCGCGTCCTTGGACTCGGCCGCGCCGATGAAACCGACCGGGACGCCGATGACGGCGGCGGGGCGGGGCGCCCCCTCCTTGATCATCTCCAGGAGCCGGAAGAGGGCGGTGGGTGCGTTGCCGACGGCGACGACCGCTCCGTCGAGACGGTCGCGCCACAGCTCCAGGGCGGCGGCGCTGCGAGTGGTGCCCAGTTCGGCGGCGAGCGCCGGCACGGACGGGTCGGAGAGCGTGCAGATCACGTCGTTGTCGGCGGGCAGCCGCTTGCGCGTGACTCCGCTCGCCACCATCTGGGCGTCGCACAGGACGGGGGCACCCGCGCGCAGGGCCGCACGGCCGCGGGCCACCACCTCGGGCGAATAGGCGAGATCGCGGACGAGATCGACCATGCCGCAGGCGTGGATCATCCGCACCGCGACCTGGCTGACATCCGCGGGGAGCGCGGCGAGGTCGGCTTCGGCGCGGATGGTGGCAAAGGACTGGCGGTAGATCTCCGCCCCGTCCTTCTCGTAGTCGAACACTCTGCTCTCGCTCATTTCGTCGTCGTACGGGTACGGGTGTGGGTACGTGCCCTGGCCACGGCGTCCTCGAGTTGTGCGGGTGACGTCACGGGTACGCCGACCCCGTGCACGCTCACGCGGTAGCTGCCGTCGCCGGTGGCCACGACGTCCACGTACTCCTCCTGCGGATGGCCGCATCTGCGCTCGCAGCCCGACCAGTACACGGGCAGTGCGCCCGGTCGGGCCTTCGCGTCGGCTCTGACGTCGGCCAGGGACTTGGCGCATCCGGGCCGTCCGGTACAGGCGCCGACGCCGTACCAGGGGGAGTCGGCGCTGGTGATCAGTCCGGCGCCGGCCAGCCGCGCAAGGCGTGCCCGCGCCGCTTCGCGATCGGCGAATCCGGTCACGACGATCCCGCGCCACGGGGTGAGCCGTACCTCGCCCGAGGGCTCGGGAAACAGTGCGCGGACCTGCGCGACGGTGAGCCGACCGAGCGGCGCGGCGACGGAAACGGTCCAACGGCCGGGCCCTTCGACGACCCCGGGCCGGGGGCCCCGCCCTCCGGGCACGCCCGGCAGCGGACCGTCACCGTCGGCGGTGACCGCGTGCCCGTCCTCCGGTGGGCCGGGTGGCCGGGCCGGTTCCGCCGGGATGCCCGCCCTTTCCAGATATGCGCCGAGCGCCATGTCCTGTGCGGCAGGCAGCTCCCCGACGCGCCAGGCGCCCGTGCCGGCCGCGGCGGCCGCGGCGAGGAAGGCTTCGGCGGCGGCGACGGCCGCCCGCGGGGCATCGGCGGCGGGGACGCGGAAGGCGGCCTTCCCGGCCCGCACGACGGCCGAGTCGCGCATCCGGTCGCCCGCCGGGTTGCCCGCCCGGTCGCCCGGCTCTGCGAGCAAGGTCACATCGGCGCCGAGCCCGGACACATCGCCACGCCCGTCGTCCAGAGCGAACAGGAACCGGCCTGAGAGGCCGGCCGCCCATCCGGTCGCGCACAGCAGTGCGTCCAGTTCGCGGGTCCACAACTGCACGTCCGCGCAACCGAGTCCGTCCAGGCCGGCGAGCGGTGAGGCCACGATGTTCCGCACCCGCTCATGGGTCTCGGTCGGCAGCAGGCCGGTCTCCCGCAGCAAGCTCGCGAGCCGCGCTCCGCACGCCTCCCCCAGGCCCCGCAGCTCGACGTTCCCCCGTGAGGTGATGCTGAGCGACCCGTCGCCCAGCGACTCCGCCGCATCGGCCAGGACTGAGAACTGACGAAACGTCAAAAGCCCGCCGGGCAGGCGCAGTCGGGCTAGCAGCCCGTCGTCCGCCGCATGCAGCCGCAGTGCGCCGGGGCAGGCGTCGCCCCGGTCCCGTATGCGAGGTTCGCCCGGGTCTGCTGGGGTTGAGGGAGTGGGCGGCATGGCGGCGAGCATACCCACGTCCTTCCAGGTGGCCCCCCTCCTGGCAGCGGGCAGCCTCTACTATGCAGACGGCACAGGGTCCCAGGACCCTAGGGAGGAAGCCCGGTGGGAATCCGGCGCGGTCCCGCCACTGTGAGCCAGGCCTCGTCCACGGGGTCCGGTGAGTCAGGAACTCCCGCCGTCCTCACGACCACCCGGGGCGCGGACACCCCGAGGAAGGCCTGGCGCACGCCATGATCCTGCTGTTGTCGACCTCCGACACCGACCTGCTCAGTGCCCGTGCGGCCGGGGGCCCGGTCGAGTACCGGTTCGCCAACCCCTCGCGGCTCCCGCTCGACGAGCTGCCCGCCCTGCTGGACGGCGCCGACCTCGTCGTCGTACGCCTTCTCGGCGGAATCCGCGCCTGGCAGGAGGGCCTCGACATCCTGCTCGCCCAGCAGAAGCCGGTCGTCGTCCTCAGCGGTGAACAGGCTCCCGACGCCCAGCTGATGGAGGCGTCCACCGTCCCCATCGGCATCGCGGCCGAGGCGCATGCCTATCTCGCCCACGGCGGTCCGGACAATCTGGAACAGCTCGCCCGTTTCCTGTCCGACACGGTCGTGCTGACGGGCCACGGATTCGAACCGCCGGCCTCCGCGCCCACCTGGGGCCACCTGGACCGCGAGACGAGGAGCGCTTCGGGCCCCACGGTCGCCGTGCTCTACTACCGCGCCCACCACATGAGCGGCAACACCGCCTTCGTCGGCACTCTCTGCGACGCCATCGAGGACGCGGGCGCCCAGGCCCTCCCCCTCTACGTCGCCTCCCTGCGCGCCCCCGAGCCCGAACTCCTCGACCGGCTGCGGGGCGCCGACGCCATCGTCACCACTGTCCTCGCCGCGGGCGGCACCCGCCCCGCCGAAGCGCAGGCCGGCGGCGACGACGAGTCCTGGGACGCGGGCGCGCTCGCCTCCCTCGACGTGCCGGTGCTGCAGGCCCTGTGCCTGACCGGGACGCGCAGTGCCTGGGAGGAGAACGACGAAGGGCTGTCCCCGCTGGACGCCGCCAGCCAGGTCGCCGTGCCCGAGTTCGACGGGCGCCTGATCACCGTCCCGTTCTCCTTCAAGGAGATCGACGAGGACGGCCTCCCGGCGTATGTCGCCGACCCCGAGCGGGCCGCCCGTGTCGCCGGTATCGCCGTGCGCCACGCCCGGCTGCGCCACATCCCGAACGCCGAGAAGCGCCTCGCCCTGGTGCTGTCCGCGTATCCGACCAAGCACTCCCGCATCGGCAACGCGGTGGGCCTCGACACCCCCGCGTCCGCCGTCTCCCTCCTGCGCCGCCTGCGCTCGGAGGGGTACGACTTCGGTGCCGAGGAGGAGGTGCCCGGCCTGGAGTCGGGCGACGGCGACGAGCTGATCCGCGCGCTCATCGAGGCGGGCGGCCACGACCAGGACTGGCTCACCGAGGAGCAGCTCGCCCGCAACCCGGTCCGTATCCCGGCCGCCGACTACAGGCGCTGGTACGCCACGTTGCCCGCCGAACTGCGCGAGCACGTCGAGGAGCACTGGGGCCCCGCGCCCGGCGAGATGTTCCTGGACCGGTCCCGCAACCCCGAGGGCGACATCGTGCTCGCCGCGCTGCGCCGCGGGAACCTCCTGATCGTCATCCAGCCCCCACGCGGCTTCGGCGAGAACCCGATCGCGATCTACCACGACCCCGATCTGCCGCCCTCGCACCACTACCTCGCCGCCTACCGCTGGATCGCCGCCTCCGCCGACGACGGCGGCTTCGGCGCCGACGCGATGATCCACCTCGGCAAGCACGGGAACCTGGAGTGGCTGCCCGGCAAGAACGCGGGCCTGTCCGCCGCCTGCGCCCCCGACGCGGCGCTGGGCGATCTGCCGCTGATCTACCCGTTCCTGGTCAACGACCCGGGCGAGGGCACCCAGGCCAAGCGCCGGGTGCACGCCACCCTCATCGACCATCTCGTCCCGCCGATGGCCCGCGCCGACTCGTACGGCGACATCGCGAGGCTCGAGCAACTGCTCGACGAGTACGCGCAGATCTCCTCCATGGACCCGGCGAAGCTCCCGGCCATCCGCGCCCAGATCTGGACCCTGATCCAGGCGGCGAAGCTGGACCACGACCTGGGTATGGACGACCGGCCCGACGACGACGGCTTCGACGACTTCCTGCTCCATGTCGACGGCTGGCTGTGCGAGGTCAAGGACGCCCAGATCCGGGACGGTCTGCATGTCCTCGGCGGCGCTCCGACCGGACCCGAGCGGGTCAACCTCGTCCTCTCCATCCTCCGCGCCCGTCAGATCTGGGGCGGTACGGCCGCGCTGCCCGGACTGCGCGAAGCCCTCGGCCTCGACGAGTCCGCGGCCACCCGTACCACCGCCGACGAGGCTGAGGCCGCCGCCCGTGCCCTGGTCGAGGCGATGGAGGCGGCCGACTGGGACCTGGCCGCCGTCGCCTCCGTGGCGGAGGGGCACGGAAAGGCCGTCGCCGACATCCTGGCCTTCGCCGCCCGCGAGGTCGTCCCGCGGCTGTCCGCCACGACGGACGAGCTCGACCATGCGGTGCACGCGCTGAACGGCGGCTTCGTCCCGGCGGGTCCCTCGGGCTCGCCCCTGCGCGGACTGGTCAACGTCCTGCCGACCGGACGCAACTTCTACTCCGTCGACCCGAAGGCCGTCCCCTCCCGGCTCGCCTGGGAGACCGGCCAGGCCCTCGCCGACTCGCTGCTGACGCGTTACCGCACCGACAACGGCGACTGGCCCACCTCCGTCGGCCTCTCCCTGTGGGGCACCAGCGCGATGCGCACCGCCGGTGACGATGTCGCCGAGGCCCTCGCGCTGCTGGGCATCCGCCCCGTCTGGGACGACGCGTCGCGCCGGGTCAGCGGTCTGGAGCCCGTCCCCGCCGAGGAGCTGGGCCGCCCGCGCATCGATGTCACGCTACGGATCTCCGGCTTCTTCCGGGACGCGTTCCCGCACGTCATCGGCCTGCTCGACGACGCGGTGCGGCTCGCCGCCTCGCTCGACGAGCCCGCCGAGGTCAACTACGTACGCGCCCATGCCCAGGCCGACCTCGCCGAGCACGGCGACGAGCGCCGCGCCACCACCCGTATCTTCGGCTCCCGCCCGGGCACCTACGGCGCCGGTCTCCTCCAGCTGATCGACTCCCGGGACTGGCGCACCGACGCCGATCTCGCCGAGGTCTACACGGTGTGGGGCGGCTACGCCTACGGCCGCGGTCTCGAAGGCCGCGCCGCGCGCGAGGAGATGGAGACGGCGTACAAGCGGATCGCGGTCGCGGCGAAGAACACGGACACCCGCGAGCACGACATCGCCGACTCCGACGACTACTTCCAGTACCACGGCGGGATGGTCGCCACCGTCCGCGCCCTGCGCGGCCGGGCGCCCGAGGCGTACATCGGCGACTCGACCCGACCCGAGACGGTCCGCACCCGCACCCTCGTCGAGGAGACCTCGCGCGTCTTCCGCGCCCGGGTCGTCAACCCCAAGTGGATCGAGGCGATGCGCCGCCACGGCTACAAGGGGGCCTTCGAACTCGCCGCGACCGTGGACTACTTGTTCGGCTACGACGCCACCACCGGCGTCATCGCCGACTGGATGTACGACAAGCTCACCCAGACCTACGTGCTGGACCCGGAGAACCGCGAGTTCCTCCAGCAGGCCAACCCCTGGGCCCTGCACGGCATCGCCGAGCGCCTGCTGGAGGCGGAGTCGCGCGGCATGTGGGAGAAGCCCGACCCGGCGGTCCTCGAGGCGCTGCGCCAGGTGTTCCTGGAGACGGAGGGGGATCTGGAGGGCGGGGACGATTAGGTCCGGGGCTGCGCCTGCGGACCTGTCCCCCGGGTGCCGGGCGGGCCGGGCAACGGCCCGCCCGGTGCACGAGGACTCCTGGGCTCACAGCTCCTTGCAGAAACACACGTCCGCATGCCCGCCCGGCATGCCCTCGACGCGGTGCGTCTCCACGTACCCGAGCCGTTCGTAGAACTGCGGGGCCTGGAAGGTGTACGAGGACAGGTACATCCGTGTGCAGCCCCGCGCCCGCGCCTCCTCCTCGGCCGCGTGCAGCAGCTTGCTGCCCCACCCTTCGTGGCGGTGCCCTGCGTCCACCCACAGCATGTCGACGAAGCCGCAGTCGCCCCACGTCGATCCGGTCAGCCCGCCGATCAGCTCCCCGTCGTCGCCCGTGACCCGAGCGAAGAACTCCTGCTCCTCGGCGCCGCTCGCCCGCGCGTTGAAGTCGTCCAGCTCCTGGCCCAGGCGCTCTTCGAGCACGTCGTCCTCTTCGCCCACATGAACGTCCATCCGTCGAACGTACTGCTCGGGGCCGCCGACGTAAGGATTTCGTCACCCGCCGGGTCGCCCACGGCGCCTGCCGTCCGGCTTCAATGGGCGTATGAGGATCTCGAACGTGCTGAGAAAACCGGTGGTCGCCGCCACGCTCGCGGTGCTGGCCGTGGTGGTGGCAGCGGGCCTGTACTGGTTCCAGCCGTGGAAGCTGGCCGTCGACGAGACCGTGCGGGACGAGCTTCCTGCGGCGGTGGCCCCTGCCGCCCCGTCCGCACCCGGTGGGGACGCGCCCGCGAAGCCGGTGACGATCTCCACCGGCACGTTCATCAGCCACGAGCACGCCACCGAGGGCAAGGTCAGGATCCTCCGGCTCCCCGACGGCAGCAGGGTCCTCCGGCTGGAGGGCCTCGACACCAGCAACGGCCCCGACCTGCGGGTCTGGCTCACCGACGCGCCCGTGAAGAAGGGCGTGGCCGGCTGGCGCGTCTTCGACGACGGCGCCCATGTCAGCCTCGGCAAGCTCAAGGGAAACAAGGGCGACCAGAACTACGCGCTGCCCGCCGACGTGGACCTGACGAAGTACTCCAGCGTCAGCATCTGGTGCGACCGCTTCGACGTCTCCTTCGGCGCGGCGGAGCTCTCGAAGGCGTCCGCGTAGCCTGAGAGCACGATGAACATCTTCACCACGTCATGGGGCGACCTCGATCTCACCCGCTGGCCCGAGGACCCCCGTGACCAGCTCCGCGCCTGGGACGCCTCCGACGAGTATCTGCTGCGCCACCTGGAGGGCCAGGACCTGGCGGGCGAGACCGTCGTCCTCGGCGACCGCTGGGGCGCCCTGGTCACGGCACTCGCCGCGCACCGCCCCGCGCAGATCACGGACTCCTGGCTGACCCAGCAGGCGACCCGCGCCAATCTCGCCCGCAACCGGGAGCACACCGGGGCAGCGGGCGTCCGGCTGCTGTCGTCCAGGGACACGCCCCCCGGCCGGATCGACGTCCTGCTCGTGCGGGTGCCCAAGAGCCTCGCCCTCCTCGAGGACCAGCTGCAGCGCCTGGCGCCGCACCTGCACAAGGACACCCTCGTCGTCGGTACGGGCATGGTGAGCGAGATCCATACCTCCACGCTGAAGCTGTTCGAGCGGATCGTCGGCCCGACCAGGACGTCCCTGGCGGCGAAGAAGGCACGGCTGATCTTCTGCACCCCCGACCCCGGGCTACTGGCCTCCGCTCCCGCGGGTGACCCCTGGCCGCGCGGCTACGACCTGCCCGACGACATCGGGGTGATGTCGGGCCGCCCCGTCACCAATCACGCCGGCATCTTCTGCGCGGAGCGCCTCGACATCGGCACCCGCTTCTTCCTCCAGCATCTGCCGCGCCCCCGCGGTCCCGTCCGGGTCGTGGATCTGGGCTGCGGAAACGGTGTCGTCGGTACGGCGGTGGCGGTCGCCGACCCGGAGGCCCACGTGGTCTTCACGGACGAGTCGTTCCAGGCCGTCGCCTCGGCCGAGGCCACGTTCAGGGCGAACACGGGCCCGGCCGCCAAGGCCGAATTCCTGGTCGGCGACGCACTGTCGGGCGTCGAGCGCGAATCCGTCGACCTCGTGCTGAACAACCCGCCGTTCCATGCCCATCGCGCCCTGACCGACAGAACCTCCTGGCGCATGTTCACCGGGGCGCGCGCGGCGCTCCGGGACGGCGGTGAGCTGTGGGTGGTCGGCAACCGCCATCTCGGCTACCACGTCAGGCTGCGCCGCCTCTTCGGCAACTGCGAGACGGTGGCGAGCAATCCCAAGTTCGTCGTCCTGCGCGCGGTGAAGCGGCGCTGACCCGCCGGCCGCCGGACCGCGAGTGACCCGATCGGCCGAACGCATCCGGCGTGTGCCCCCGTATACCTCGCTCCTTCGCTCCAAGGACTGCGGCGGTAAGGGATATTGGGGGCATGACGGAGCACAAGGGCCGTTGGGAACGGCAGAGGCTGATTCCGGCAAGCCGCAAGGAGCCGGACGAGCGGTCGGCGGAGCCCATCTACGCGTCACTCATGGCCCAGTGGTCCGCCCAGGGCAGGACCCTCCCCGGCCGCCCCGACCGCGAGTGGACCGCTCTGGTCTCCAGGTCCTGCTGGCCGCGCTGGTAAGGGCTGCCCCGTAATCCCCGGCGGGCGCACGACGACAGCTGCGGCACTCCACCGGCTGCCGCTGGGAGGCACCCCCACGCTGCGTTGTCGGAGTGCCCGAATACGCCCAGGATGAGGACACCCCTCCACCTGACGATGCTTCCCCTCGACCCTGGCGGGCCCGGGAGACCCCATGCATCCGACGCCGCGCGCTGATCCACCGGAGGTTACGGGACAGCCCTTGGCCACGGAGTTCGCCGCCCCGTGCGGGCCATTCGGGTGAAGAGGGGAAACCAAAACCCGGATGCCGAGTTGAATCCATGCGCGGACACGCTCGTCGGTGGCCTCGGAAAGGCATGGGACAACCTCTCCTCCTGTTCGGCGGAGGGGCCCAACAACACTTCGGTCCCGGCATGATTCACGGGATTGGACCAATGGGGCCCGGGGCGAATGGGTCGAATTGATTGGCTGAAGGGTTTCTTCGTCGGTAACTGCTCGTTGGTAGTGCGTCAGTGGCAATGCCACGACATTCACCCGATCCAAGGAGAAGGAATCCAAGTGAAGTACAGGAAGACTGCCACGCTTTTCGCCGGGGCCGTTCTGGCCATGGGCATGGCCGCTCCCGCCGTCGCGGACTCCGGCGCCACCGGTGCGGCGGCCAATTCCCCGGGTGTGCTCTCCGGGAACGTCATCCAGGTTCCCCTGCACGTGCCGCTGAACGCCTGCGGCAACTCCCTCGGCCTCATCGCCCTGCTGAACCCGGCAGCGGGCAACGCCTGCGTGAACGGCTGACGGAAGTCCACGTCACGCAGCCCTGAAGGGTCGTTTTCCGCCGGTCCTGGGGTGTGCCTCCGGGTACAGCCCAGGACCGGCTCTCTATCCAAGAGCGGGAAAGACAACGAGATGCGACAGGTCATCAGCAAGGGAATCCTGACGGCCGCGGCGGCCACCAGCATTCTGTCTCTGAACAGTGCTTACGCCAGCGCCGCCTCCCACGCCGACGGGGAGACCGCGGGTTCCCCCGGCGCGCTGTCGGGCAACACCGTCCAGGCCCCTGTGGACGTTCCGGTCAACGTGTGCGGAAACTCCGTGGACGCCGTAGGCGTGCTGAACCCGGCATTCGGCAGCAGCTGCGCCAACACCTCCGACTCGGGGGCGGCCGCCGACTCCGAGGCCGACGGCGACGCGGTGGGCTCCCCGGGCGTGCTCTCCGGAAACAACGTGAAGATCCCGGTGCACGCCCCGGTCAATGTGTGCGGCAACACCGTGGACGTCGTCGGTGTGCTGAACCCGGTGTCCGGCAGTGAGTGCGTGAACGGCGAGGAACTGCCGCCCGGAACGGAGGAGGTCGTCCCGCCGACGCCGTTGACCCCGGTCGGTGAGGTGGTCCCGATCGCCTCGTCCGTCGATGACACCACGCATGTGGAGGAGGTCGCTGCAGTCGCCCATTCCCCGCAGCTGGCCGAGACCGGCTTCGGCGCCGGTTCGCTGGCCGCCACGGCCGCCGCCGTGGGCCTGCTGGCAGGCGGCGGCGTGCTGTACCGGCGCGGTACGGCTGCCGCGCGGCGCTGACGCTCTGCGCCCCGCACCCCTGTGACTCCCGGCCGGGAGAGTCTCCCCTCGACTCTCCCGGCCGGTGCGTTGCCGCGTACCTCGGACGCGGGGCGTCCCGGTTCCGACGCCCGTCACAGGCCGGCCGGCTCCTTGCGACGCACGGGCCGTACGCCGACCAGATCGCGGTACACGTCCGCGACCGCGTCCGCCGTGTGCCGCACATCGTGGGTGGCGAGGACGTGCTGGTGCCCCTGGCGGCCGAGTGTGGTCCGCAGCGGCGCGTTCAGCAGCAGATCCCCGACCGCCGTGGCCAGTGCATAGGGGTCCTGAGGCGGCGTCAGGCAGAACAGCGCATGCCCGGGCGGCAGACTCTCGCGCGCCCCGTCGACATCGGTGACGACCACCGGCCGGCCGCAGGCCATGGCCTCCAGCGGTGCCAGCGCCATACCCTCCCACCGGGACGGCACGACGACCAGATCAGCGGCCCGGTACCAGGGCGCTGCATCCCGCACAGGTCCGGCGAAGCGCACGGACGCAGGGGCGGACGCACGCAGCCACTCGGCCTCGGGCCCGTCGCCGACGAGGGCGAGGTACGCGTTGGGCAGTCTGCGCAGCACCTGCTCCCAGGCCGCGAGCAGCAGATCCTGGCCCTTCTGCCGGCACAGTCGTCCCACGCACACGACCAGGGGTGCGGACTCGGGCAGATCGGCGACGAGCGGCGGCAGGACCCTCGGCCGCTCCTCGACGGGAGGCCGGAAGTGTTCGGTGTCCACACCGTTGGGGATGACGGTCCATCGGGCACGGACGCCCGCCTGCTGTCCGGTGCGCTGCTCCGCCTCGCTGACGCACACGACCCGGTCCGCCCAGCGGGCCCCGTACCGCTCCCAGCGGCGGGCCAGCCGGGCGGTGACACCGCCGGACGACTCGAACGACCAGGCGTGCGGCTGGAACACCGTGGGGATCCTGCCCCGTACGGCGAGCCGTGCGGCCAGCCCGGCCTTGGTGCTGTGGGCGTGCACGATGCGCGGTCGGACCCGTGCCACCAGCCGGGCGAGTTGACCGATCTCGGGCAGCAGCAGCGGGCCCGGCCCGTGCCCGGCCCGCCAGCGGTGGACCTCGGCACCGAGCCCGCTCACCGCGCGGGCCAGAGCACCTCCGTCGGGGCAGGCGACGGCCACCCGCAGACCGATGCGGATCTGATCGGTCACCAGATCCATGACGACCCGGGCCGCCCCGCCGTCGACGGGTTGCACGACATGGAGCACGGCCGGGGAGCGGCCGGAGGGAAGGGAATGCTGCGGCACGCGCAGATCTCCGCTCGTGAATTCATATGAGCTGGCCGCGAAAACGGGCATGGCGCACAGCAAGTAGTCGCGGCCGAATCGGCGACCCGCCGAATCGGACGGAAGGCTGACAGCCCAGTTCGTGTGTTTCCTGGGGCGGGATCAGATTCTAACGGCCTTCTTTGCCGGGCCGTGCAGGATGACATGCTGCCGATTAGTCCTTTTGGGATTCGTCCGTATCCCGGGATCGGCGCTGTCGTTGAGTTTGGTGGTCCCCATCGGTTACCCGAAAGGAAGAATGATGAAGCGAATCGCCAAGTCTGTCGTGCTGGCTGGCGCCGGAGCCGCCCTCGTCGTCGGTGGCGCGGGTGCGGCTGCTGCCGACAGCGGCGCGACCGGCGCGGCGCAGGGTTCGCCCGGCGTCCTGTCCGGCAACGCCGTCCAGGCTCCGGTCCACGTTCCGGTCGGCGTCTGCGGCAACACCGTCAGCGTGATCGGTCTGCTGAACCCGGCGTCCGGCAGCGCTTGCCAGAACGCCTGACGCAGTCGCAGTGGTCCCGGCAGTTCCCCGCTGCCGGGCCCTGACTTTCGTTTTGACCGATCGGTTTTCACCCCTGTGGCCGCACAACCTGGCGGTCGCCGCTTCCGTTGAAGCGTTGGCCGGGCAGTCGCGCACGGCCACGAAACACATGACCAAGGAGTGCTTCTCCATGTCGCGTACCGCGAAGGCTCTCGTCCTTTCCACCCTTGCTGCCGCTGCCGTTGCGGGCTCCGCCGGTATCGCCACCGCCGACAGCGGTGCGCAGGGTGCCGCGGCGGGTTCGCCGGGCGTTCTCTCGGGCAACGTCGCCCAGGTTCCGGTCCACGTTCCGGTCGGCGTCTGCGGCAACACCGTCGACGTGATCGGTGCGCTGAACCCGACGTTCGGCAACGCCTGCGTCAACGGCTGATTGTCTTTCAGCGCGTTTTCCGGGGCCGCCCTTCCCGCCACGGTGGGAAGGGCGGCCTTGTCGATGTCCGCCTCGCCCGGACGGGAAACGAGAATTTCCGGACCACGGGGTTTCCGGTCCGCGCAGGGATCGTTGTACAGGACAAAGCAGCACGGCAGACAGACGTGTATCGGCAGCATCCGCACTATGTCTGAAACGCATGTGACCGCGCGCGCGACACGCGCCGCCGAAGGAGAGATTCACCGATGAAGCCCATGAAGGCCGCCGCGATCGTCGCCGGTTCCCTGCTGGCCGTGGGTGCCGCGTCCCCGGCTCTTGCCGCGGACCTCACGCCCGGCAGCCTCGACGGCGGGCTGGGTACCGTCGCGAGGCAGTCCGCGACAGCGGCGGAGCCGCTGGCGGTCGGGACGCTGGACACCGAGCGGCAGGGTTCGCTGCTCAACAAGGTCAACGGCACCACTCATGAGCTGAACAGTGCCGGGCACGGTGCTCCGGGCGGGCTCGTCGGCGGGCTTCCTGCCGGATCCTGAGTGCACCCGCCGTGCGGCCCACTCGAACAGCCGCGAGTGGGCCGGACCCTTTCGGGGTAATCGGCGGCGGGGCTCCCCCGCCCAGGTGACACGAGCGCCCGGAGGGTTCCGCCGAGTCGCTAGGGTCCGATGGTGACCTCGACCTTCGGCACCGTACGACGAGCCTTCCGCCCCGGTCAGCTGGGCACCGTGAGCGTCATCGCGTGGTGCGGCGAACATCCCGACGAAGGCGACATGCCCTTTCTGCTGGCCTATTCCTCCGGGGACGGCGAGGGCGGTCCCGAGGGGGTGGAGGCCGCATCCCGATGGCTGCTCGAGGAAGTGGGCCTGCCGGTCGGAAGCGACTACGCGGACGCCGTGCAGGTTCCCGGCCCGCCGGTCGGACTTGTTGTCCGCGGGGACGAGGCGGTCCTGACGATGGCTCATCTGACGGTCCGGTGCACGGCGTCGCCGCAGTGGTCGGCGGCGGTGAGGGAGCGGGGCCAGGCGTACTTCCTCTTCGCCACCCGCCCGTGGACTCAGGCGGCTCCCGGGAAGGCGGTCACCGAGGAGGAGCTACGGGACTTCGTGGGGGACGAGGCGATGCTGTCCACGGCGGCCCACTGTCTGCTGCCGGTCGGCCGGTGACGGACTGACCGGCAGCGGACGCACCGACCGGTCGCGCGCATGAAAGGGCCCGGCCGACGGTTGCATGACCGCCTGCCGGGCCGTGATTACGCCTTGCGGATCACAGGTGCGGGTTCTCGCTCGCCGAGCAGGAGGCCGCGGGGTGCGCGGCCGCCCGGGTGCCCCCGGCGAGCCTGAGTGTTATTTCGGTGGTCAGGGCGGCGGTGGCCGCCGGGTGGCGAAGCGTCAGCTTCATGATCGAGCTCCTCGATACAAGAGTGCAGGGACACTCGCGACGCTAATCGGAATCTGACGATCCGTCGCGTCGAGCACGGTCGCGGTTACTGCGTGCGCGCATCGGCCCAGGTGGGGCGGAGGCCGCGGAAACGATCTTCCCGGCCCGTGCCACGGATGAGAGGAACACAGGCATGGACACACAGGTACGAACACGCATCCCGCGACACGCGTCGGCGATGGACGACACACCGTCAGATGCGGCCGGCGGAAGCCGGGGCCTCGCCTGGCTGCTGATCGTCACCGGCGCGGCCGGACTGCTCGCGTCATGGGTCATCACGATCGACAAGTTCAAGCTGCTCGAGGACCCGCACTTCACGCCCGGCTGCAGCCTCAACCCGGTCGTGTCCTGCGGCAGCATCATGAAGAGCGACCAGGCAGCGGTCTTCGGCTTCCCCAACCCGATGCTCGGCCTCGTCGCATACGCCGTCGTGACCGGCGTCGGGGCAGGGCTCCTGGCGGGCGCCCGCTACCGCCGCTGGTTCTGGCTCGCCCTCAACACCGGCGGGCTCTTCGGCGTGGCGTTCTGCAGCTGGCTCCAGTTCCAGTCGCTGTACCGCATCGGTGCGCTGTGCCTCTGGTGTTCGCTGGCCTGGGTCGCCACGATCGTCCTGTTCTGTGCCGTGACCCGCCACACCGTCGAGCACCGGATGCTGCCGGCTCCGGCGGGGCTGCGGGCGGCTCTGCGCGAATTCGGCTGGGTGCCACCGGTGCTGTGGACGGGGATCATCGGGATGCTGGTGCTCACCCGCTGGTGGGAGTTCTGGACGAGCTGAGTCCGGGTCAGCCCACGGGGATCCGGGTGAAGCGGCTCGCGATGTGCAGCTCGGCCTCGATACGAGCGGCGGTGGCACGGAGTTGGGGGAGGACGTCGGTCAGGCACGCGTCGGTGGACCGGCGGCTGCTGTGCATGGCCACGTTCAGCGCGGCGACCGTGCGACCCCCTCGGTCGCGCACGGGTACGGCCAGGGAGCGCAGGCCCTCCTCCAGCTCCTCGTCCACCAGGGCGTAGCCGTCCGTCCGCACGCGGTCGAGCAGGGAGCCGAGCACGGCCGGATCGGAGACCGTGCGCGGGGTCGGCGGACGCAGACCGGGTCCGGGCAGCCGGAGCGCGCGCTCCTGCGGGGGGAGGCCGGCGAGGAGGACACGGCCCATGGATGCGGCGTACGCCGGGAAGCGCGTGCCGATGGTGATGCTGACGCTCATGATGCGTTCCGTGGCGACTCGGGCCGTGTAGCGGATGTCGTCGCCGTCGAGGACGGCCAGCGAGACCGAGTCGTGCACCCGCCGGACCAGCCCGGCCATGTGCGGCTCGGCGATCTCGGGGAGCGTGCTCCTGGAGAGCGGGGCATGGCCGAGGGCGAGCACACGCGGAGTGAGCCGGAACCTCCCGTCGCGGCCGGCCACGTACCCGAGGTGCTCCAGGGTGATGAGCGCGCGGCGGGCGGTGGCCCTGGCGAGCCCGGTGGCCTCGGCGACAGCGGTCAGCGGCAGCTCCGCGCGGCCCTCGTCGAACGCGGTCAGCACGGTCAGCCCGCGCGCCAGCGACTCCACGAAATCCGCGCCGAGTTCCCGTTTGGAGGCCTCCGTCCAACGGGCGAGCCCCTCGGGTGCCGGGGGCGGTGAACCGGGCGGGGTCCGGCGCAGCTCCCGTTCCATCGCCTCCGCCGTTTGCCGCACCCGGGGGAGGACCGTCCTGCTCAGTGAGCGGGCGTCGTGGCGGCTGGTGTGGCTGACGACGCCCACGGTGCACACCCGCTGTCCGAGCGGGTCGTGCACGGGGAGGGCGAGGGTGATCAGACCGGGTTCGAGCAGTTGGTCCTCGAGCGCCCAGCCGTCCCTGCGGGCGAGCGCGACCCGCTCCTCGAAGGCCGCCGCAAGACCTTCGTCCGGGTGCCGGTCAGCCCGTCCGTCCGCCGGCCGGTCCACCGCGAACAGGGCTCCCGGCGCGGTGCGTTCGCGAGGCAGGAGATCGCCGACGCGGAAGGTCAGGAACATGGCCCGCCACCCGGTGGTCTGGTGGACGACGCGGATGCCGTCGCAGTCGGGCACGGCGAGCGACACCGACTCGTCGAGTTCCCGGGCGAGCCTCTCGGCGAGCGGGCCCAGCGGGCCCGGCACCCGGACCGCGGCGAGATAGGCATTGCCCAGCTCCATGAGCCGGGGCGCGAGTGCCGCCTCGTGCTCCTGGAGACGTACGTAGCCCATGGACGCGAGCGTCCCGGCGATACGGCCGACGGTGGAGCGGGCCAGCCCTGTCGTGCGGGACAGTTCGCCGAGGCCCATCCGGCCGCCCGCCTCGCCGAGCTCGCGCAGGACCGAGAGGCCGCGCATCAGCGGTGTCACGGCCTCGGTGGGGGGAGCGGCTGGCATCGGTTCTCCGGGCGTTGACATGCATGCCAGGTGCACGCAGACTCATGGCGTGCCGGGTATGAACCATAGTTCACCTGGCGAACGGAGGGAACGGAAGCGGCCATGGACGCAGTCGGGCGGTCCGCAGCCGGTGCCGTCGCCGGCCCCCGGCGTCGTGACCCGCGGCCCGGACGTGCTCCCGCCGTGGCCGCATCGCCCGTGTCACCTGCTCGTACCCTCGCGCTTCACGGCGGCGCACGGGAGAAGACCGCAGTGCCCGTGAGGGACGCGCCCATGAAGGAGCTGACATGACCGACCGCCTCCGCGATGTGTATGTCGTCGACGCCGTCCGCACGCCCATCGGCAAGTACGGCGGCGCGCTGTCCGGCATCCGGCCCGACGACCTCGCCGCGGGGGTCCTCGGCGCCCTCGTCTCCCGTAGCCCCGACCTCGACCCGGCCCGGATCGACGACGTCTTCTTCGGGGACGCCAACGGGGCGGGCGAGGACAACCGTGATGTCGCCCGCATGGCGGTGCTGCTCGCGGGCCTGCCGGTCACCGTCCCCGGCACGACGGTGAACCGGCTCTGCGGTTCCGGTATGGAGGCCGTCATCCAGGCCGCCCGCGCCATCGCCGTCGGCGACGCGTCGGTCGCCGTCGCGGGCGGTGTCGAGTCCATGAGCCGCGCGCCCTGGGTGATGCAGAAGCCCGGGCGCGGTTTCCCCGCCGGCCATCAGCAGATGTACTCGACGACCCTCGGCTGGCGGATGGTCAACCCGCGGATGCCCGAGGAATGGACCGTCGGCCTCGGCGAGGGCGCCGAGCTGCTCGCCGAGCGGTACGGCATCGGGCGCGAGGAGCAGGACGCCTTCGCCCTCGCCAGCCACCGCAACGCGGCCCGGGCCTGGGCCGAAGGGCTCTACGACGGTGAGGTCGTTCCCGTCGGGGGTGTGGAACTCACGCGGGACGAATGCATCCGCGACAGCACCTCGCCGGAGGCGCTGGCCAAACTGAAGCCCGTGTTCCGCAAGGACGGGACCGTCACCGCGGGCAACTCCTCGCCCCTCAACGACGGCGCCGCGGCGCTCCTGCTCGTGGACGAGGACGGACTGCGCGCCACCGGCCGTGAACCCCTCGCCCGTATTGGGGCATCGGCGGTCACCGGTATCGAGCCGCAGTACTTCGGAGCCGGCCCGGTCGAGGCCGTGCGCCGTGCCCTGAAGAAGGCGGGACGGGAGTTCGGCGAACTGCACACCGTCGAACTCAACGAGGCGTTCGCCGCGCAGGCACTGGCCTGTCTGCGCCAGTGGCCGGGACTCGACCCTGCCGTCCTCAATCCGCGCGGCGGCGCCATCGCCATCGGCCATCCGCTGGGCGCGTCCGGTGCCCGGCTCACCGGTGCCGTCGCCCACCAGCTCGCCGCCGCGGGCTCCGGCACGGGTCTTGCGACGCTGTGCATCGGTGTCGGCCAGGGCCTGGCGCTCGTGCTGGAGAGATGACGGGTACGGGGTCCGCTGTGCGCGCCGACCGGGCGTGCCGGCGGCCGGACCGGCACGCCGTGGTGCGACCGGCCCGGGAGCCCCGGCCGGGGGAAGGCGGCTCGGCTGCAACGGGCTGCGGGCACGGGCGGACGGCGGAACGGGGAAGCCTCACCGCGCCGCTTGCCCGGGCGACAGCGGAACCGTGTTCCGGCGCTCAGGGCCGCCAGCGGGGTGCCTGGTCGTCCGGGGTGTCCGGGCTCGCGAAGTGGAAGGGGACGGAGAGCCGGGCGGCCAGGGCTCTGCCGACCCGGTCGGCTGCGGCCGCCGGCGGGGAGAGCGGGCCGCTGTCCTCCCCACCGAGGTACCGAACGGCCGTGCCCCAGTAGAGGGTGGCCAGCCGATAGTCGTCCGCGGGGTCGTCGGTGACCGCCAGCAGGTCCACGAACCAGTCGTGGACGGTGTCGCCGTCCCAGACGGCCTCGATCGCCACGATGCGCCCCGGGGCGCCGGCAGCACGAGCGGCCAGGGACTCCTGGTCGAGAGGGCTGTCGGGGGTGCGGGCGATCCTGTCACCGTGCTCGAGGTACCGGTCGTGAACGACGAGTTGGGCGTCGTTGAGACTCAGACCGAGGGCACGGCCGGCTTCCCAGACGGTGCGGATCGCCTGCATGCGGGAGTCCTGGAGGACGTATGCGTCGGCCTGTGCGCGGATGCCGGCCGGCAGCAGCTCCCACCGGTCGGCCGTGCTGATGTCGGTCATCAGGATTCTGCCTCTTCCGCGCGGCCTTGGGGGCGGCGGACACCGCCGAGGGAAAACTGTACGCACCGCCTCACAACCACCCGCCGTCGGCCGGGGAATGAGGTCGGGGCCGGACGGGGCGGACATACGGCAGCAGGACGCTGCGGGCCGCGTCCCCCAGCCTCAAGGTGATGCGCCTCAGGGTTCCTGCGGCGTCAGATGCAGGGTGAACCAGTCCCGGGCGAGTGCCGACACCTCGTCCAGCGCACCCGGTTCCTCGAAGAGATGCGTGGCACCGGGGACGATCTCCAGGCGGTTCTCGCAGCGAAGGGCCTCCTGGGCCTGCCGGTTGAGTTCGACGACCGTCGTGTCGCGACCGCCGACGATCAGCAGTGTCGGTGCGCGTACCCCGGAGAGCCGGGAACCGGCAAGGTCGGGACGGCCGCCGCGGGAGACGACCGCGCCTACGTCCGTGCCGGCGGTCGACGCGGCCCAGAGCGCCGCCGCGGCTCCGGTGGACGCCCCGAAGTACCCGATGGGGGCGGGAGTGCGGGTGCGCATCCAGTGCGTGGCGCCCGCGAGCCTGCGGGCGAGGATCTCGATGTCGAAGACATTCGCCCGGTCGCTTGCCTCGGGCGTCGTGAGCAGGTCGAAGAGCAGGGTGCCGAGGCCGGCCCGGTTCAGGACGGCCGCGACCGCGCGGTTCCGGGGACTGTGGCGGCTGCTGCCCGACCCATGGGCGAACATCACGGCCGCCGCGGCGCCGTCCGGAAGGATCAGCTCGCCCTCCAGCCCGATGCCGCCGGCGTCGACCTCGACCTCCTCGGACTTCGGCGGGCCGGTCGGCGCCGCCCGCGCCGCCTGCTCCAGTAGCGCGACGACCTCCTCGTCGGGTGTCTGCGAGAAGTCCCGGTACCACTCCCCGACGGCCGAGAAGGCGCGCGGCGTCGACAGGCACACCACCTCGTCCGCCTCCGTCCGCAGCCAGGCCACCGCGTCCGGCGGCGCGACCGGCGCGGCCAGCACCACCCGGGCCGCCCCCTGCGCCCGCACGACCTCGCAGGCCGCAGCGGCCGTGGCCCCGGTCGCGATGCCGTCGTCCACGACGATCACCGTCCGTCCGGCGACGTCGATCCGCTCCCGGTCGGCCCGGAACCTCTTTGCCTGCCGTGCGAGTTCGACCTCCTCGGCCTGTTCCACCGATTCGACGTCCCGACGCGACACATGCCCGCGGCGCACGATGTCGTCGCTGATGACCCGCACCCCGCCCTCCCCGATCGCCCCGAAGCCCAGCTCGCGGTGGTAGGGCACGCCGAGCTTGCGCACGACGATCACATCCAGCGGTGCCCCCAGCTCCCGCGCCACCTGGAACGCCACCGGCACCCCGCCCCGGGGCAGGCCCAGGACCACGGGATCGGCCTCCCGCAGATGCCTCAGAGCTTCGGCGAGACGCTGGCCGGCGTCGACTCGATCGGTGAACAGCACGTGCCTCACCCCCAACAGGGGATCTCCTTCGAAACAACCCCATGGCGAGGCGGCTCGCAACTCGGGACGGGCAGCGGCGCCCTTGCCCGCCCTGGCAGGCGGCCCTGCCAGGACTCCGGCCGGTTCCGCCGCAGCGGGCATCGCCGGTCACGGCCGCCTCGCGGTCCCGTCGCCCGTGGCCGGCTGTCACGGATCGCCTCCGCCGGGTGTCAGTCGCAGCCCTCCCCGCGGTCCAGGCAGAGCACGTCGATCCGCTGGACCAGGTTGTTGCCGAAGCCGCCCCTGTTCCACACCGGGGTGAGGGGCTGGGAATGGCCCTCGGCGTCGGTGGCGCGGGCGCAGAGGACATGCATGCCGGGGGTGGCCGTCCAGGTCGTACGCCAGTGGCACCAGGCCCGGACACGGGTCCCGGCGCTGTCGGCCGTGTCGGTTGCGCCGAGCTCGGCGTCGTGCCAGTGCAGACCGTCGTCCGTGCTGATCTCCACCCGTACGACGGGGGCGTGTCCGGACCAGGCACGGCCTTCCAGCTCCACCGCGCCGGGGCGCACGGCACGCGCGCGCGACATGAAGTCCGGGAAGCCGGGCGGGATCATCAGGGCCCGGGGCGCGATGCGGGTGACCGGCTCGCCGGGATCGTCCGCGGACTGCCGGTAGCGGTATGCGACGGTCTGCTGGAAGCCGGTGAACGGGGCGGCGCTGAGCGTGATGTCCCGCAGCCACTTCACATGGGCCATGCCGTACCAGCCGGGCACGACCAGGCGTACCGGGAAGCCGTGCTGCGGCGGCAGGGGAGATCCGTTCATCGCGTATGCGACCAGCACCTCCGGATCGCTGCCCAGGGCCACCGCGAGGGGCAGGCTGCGCCGGTAGTCCTGCTCGACACCGCGCTCGACGCCGTGGTCGGCGCCCGTGAACACCGCCTCGACGGCATCCGGCTCCGCCCCGGCCTCGTCGAGCAGCACCCGCAACGGCACCCCGGTCCACTCCGCCGTACCCACCGCCTCGACGAGCCACGGCTGGCTGACCGGGCGCGGGCTGAGCCGGGCCCTTCCGTTCCCCGCGCACTCCATGGTGACGCGATGGGTGACCGGCTCGTACGCATGCAGCGCCGCGAGGTCGAGGGTGAGCGGCGCACGCACCCGGCCCCGTACGGTCAGGCGCCATGCGTCGGGGGCGATGCCGGGGATGTCGTAGTGGACGAGGACGTAGTGCAGCCCCGGCGGTGTCAGGGCGTAACGCAGGGCCTCCAGCGGGAGGCCGTGGTTACGGGCTGCGAGCGCCAGCTCCTGCGGGCTGATGCCCTCGCCCGAGTCGGCGAGGCGCCCGGGTGTGCTGATCCGCCCGAGGGCGGCGTCCTCCATGGCTCCATGGTGCGCCGCCCGCCGGATCGGTGCTTCCCGGGGCTCCCGGGTCTCAGCGGTGTTCCGGGTTCGGGAAGTCGAACCGGCAGCCGGCGTCCCACTCCGAGCGCTGATTGCCGTGCGCGGGGATGCCGCCTGCCTGCTTGAGCATGGCGGCGATGTGCAGCAGGTTCCAGGTCATGAAGGTGGTGTTCCGGTTGGTGAAGTCGTTCTCCGGCCCGCCCGAGCCGGGGTCGAGATAGGAGGGGCCCGGTCCCGCCTCTCCGATCCAGCCCGCGTCGGCCTGCGGCGGGATGGTGTAGCCGAGGTGCTGGAGGCTGTAGAGGACGTTCATGGCGCAGTGCTTGACGCCGTCCTCGTTCCCGGTGATCAGACAGCCGCCGACCCGCCCGTAGTAGGCGTACTGCCCGCGGTCGTTGAGCAGCGACGAGCAGGCGTAGAGCCGCTCGATGACCTGTTTCATGACGGAGCTGTTGTCACCGAGCCAGATCGGTCCTGCCAGCACCAGGATGTCGGCGTTCATCACGCGCTCGTACAGGGCGGGCCATTCGTCGGCGGCCCAGCCGTGCTCGGTCATGTCCGGCCATACGCCGGTCGCGATGTCATGATCGACCGCCCGTACGAGCTCGGTGGCGACGCCGTTGGTCTCCATGACCTCACGGCTCCTGTCGATCAGTCCCTGGGTGTTGCTGACGTCCGGCGAGCGCTTGAGCGTGCAGTTGATGAACATCGCCCTGAGGTCGTCGTAGCGAGCAGGCATGGTCACCTCGTGATCGACTGGGGATTCCGACGCTACTGGGGCCGGCCCCGCACGGCCGGGAAGCTCCCCGTCCCCCGGCCGCCGCCCCCGCCGAACGGAGTATCCGGCGCCGCCGGCGCCGCCAACCGGCGGATCCGACGGGCGGGTCGGTGACCGGCCCGCCGGGCCGCTGGGAGCATGCGCCCCATGACTCCGCGAGCAGGCACTCCTGCGAAGGAAGCAGCGTCGAGACTCGTACTCCTGACGCTGGCGACCGGGCAGTTCCTGATGGCCCTGGACAGCTCTGTCATGAACGTCTCGATTGCCACAGTGGCGAAGGACCTGGACACGACGGTGACCGGGATCCAGGGCGCCATCACGGCGTACACGCTGGTGATGGCGATGTTCATGATCCTCGGTGGCAAGGTCGGCGCCCTCGTCGGACGCAAGCGGGCGTTCATGATCGGCTGCCTTGTCTACGGCTGCGGATCCCTCACCACCGCCCTGGCCCCGAATCTGACCGTGCTCCTGATCGGCTGGTCGTTCCTCGAGGGGATCGGGGCCGCGCTGATCATGCCCGCGATCGTGGCTCTCGTCGCCAGTAATTTCGTCACGGAACGGCGTCCGGCCGCCTACGGCCTCGTCGCGGCCGCCGGGGCCGTGGCGATCGCGGTCGGCCCGCTCATCGGGGGCGTCGCCACGACATTCTTCTCCTGGCGCTGGGTGTTCGCGGGCGAGGTGGTGATGGTGCTGGGAATCCTGGTGCTCGCGCGCCGTGTCACCGACGCACCCGTGGGCGAGCGCAGAGCCGTCGATGTCGTCGGTGCCGCCCTCTCGGCCCTGGGGCTCGGGCTCTTCGTCTACGGTGTGCTCCGCTCCGACGAGTGGGGCTGGTTCCTCCCGAAGCCCGACGCGCCGTCCTGGTCCGGGCTCTCCCCGACGGTGTGGCTGATGCTGGCCGGGCTCTTTCTCGTCTGGCTCTTCCTGCGCTGGGAGGGTCGCCTCGTGGCGCATCGCAAGGAGCCACTGCTCGAGCCCGTCCTGCTGCAGAACAAGCAGCTCACCGGCGGTTTGACGATGTTCTGCTTCCAGTATCTGGTGCAGATGGGCGTGTTCTTCGTGGTGCCGCTCTATCTGTCGGTCGCGCTCGGGCTGTCGGCTCTCAGGACGGGCGTGCACCTGCTGCCGCTCTCTCTGACGCTGCTCGCGGCCGCGATCCTGATCCCGCGTTGGCTCCCTGATGTCTCGCCGCGACGTGTGGTGCGGGTCGGCGTACTGGCGCTGTTCGTGGGTGCGGTCGTCCTGCTGGTCGCGCTCGACGCGGATGCGGGGGCGGAGATCGTCACCATCCCTCTCCTGCTGATCGGCCTCGGCATGGGCGCGCTCGCATCCCAGCTCGGGTCGGTCACCGTGTCCGCGGTTCCGGACGAGCAGAGCGCGGAGGTGGGGGGCGTGCAGAATGCCGTCACCAATCTCGGTGCCTCGATCGGCACCGCTCTCGCCGGGTCGGTCATGATCGGTGCTCTGACCGCGTCGTTCGTGACCTACATCGAGCAGAGCCCGGCGATCCCGGACGAGATCAAGAGCCGTGCGGGCGTCGAGCTGGCGGCCGGTGTGCCGTTCGTGTCGGACGCCCAGCTCAATGAGGCCCTCGACAGAGCGGGCGTGAGTTCGGAGGTGACCCGGGAGGCGCTCGAGGCGAACGCCGAGGCGAGACTGGCCGGACTGCGCGCCGCACTCGGCATCCTCGCGTTCGCCGCCCTCGTCGCACTGTTCTTCACCCAGCGGATTCCGACGGCCCAGCCCCGCTCGACGCCCCGGTAGCGTCGGGCGGCCGGCCGGGACCATGGGCCGATCCGCATCCTTCCCCCACACGGACCGCAAGGCATCCAGCGATGCAGCAAGCACGACCCCACGGCAGCGCTCCGGGGTGACGGTGGTCCCCCTCTGCCGCAGGCCCCGCCCCCCGGGGGGCACCGCCGGGTTCCTCCATGCGCCGATTATGCGCCGATGCGTACCAACGCCAGCGTGATGTTGTCGGGGCCTCCTGCCTCGATCGCCGCCTTCCACAGTTCGAAGGCGGCCCTGCCGTCGTCGTGCACGCGGAGCAGGCCCTCCAGCTCCTCGTCGGGCACCGGGTCGGTCAGACCGTCGGTGCAGACGAGATAGCGGTCACCGGCGGACACGGCGGACGACGTCACATGCGCCGTGACGGGGCTGAACGCGAGACCGCCGCCCAGTGTCTGCGTGACGGCCGACGTGGTGCGCCTGCCCGGTGCCGGCGGGGGACTGTCGTCCACACTCACCTGGCGAAATCCGTTCTCGGCGACGTCGTAGACCTTGCTGTCGCCGACGTTGAAGGTCAGCAGCGAATCCGCCAGCACCACGGTGCCGGCGACCGTGGTTCCCATTGTGGCCAGTGCCGGTTCGCCGTCCGCCGCCGCATACACCGAGTGGTTGCACAGGTCCAGGGCGTCACGGACGGAATTCTCGTCGTCCAGTGACGGGCCGAGCGAGGCGAGATGGCGCACCACCAGTGCACTGGCCACCTCTCCGGCCGGCTGCCCGCCGAGCCCGTCCGCGACCGCGACGACGAGTGGGGTGCCGAGAGGGAACAGCAGGGTCTGGGGGTTCTCGGTCACGGTGCCGCACAGTGTCCACGGGCCGACGACGAGGCTGTCCTCGTTGTGATCACGGATCAGCCCGACATCGCTCAGCGCGGTCACGGCTATGTACGGCACGGGAATCCCCGCCCTTCCGTAACGGCAGGCGTGTCCCCCGCAACCATTCTGCGCGCCGGGGCGATCGCGTACAACGCGGTCGGGGCCTCTGGGACCGGGCCGCCGGCGCATCGGCCGTCCGTCATCCGTGTTCAAGGACTGAACGAACAACTGTCCTGTTGTGCCGAGGAGTTGGGTACTCAAGGGGTTTGGTGTGAAGTCTTGACGCCATAGGGACACGCCAGTTGACTCACGCCCCGTGAAGTAAATCCATGAAGCAAGGCAAGGCGTCGTTCCCGGAGGTGGCCTCATGAACCAGGCAAGACCCCGGTTCGCAAGAACCGCCATGCTCGTGTCCGCATGCGTCCTCGCCGGACTGCTCCCCCTCGCCCCGGCCGCCACGGCCGCGCCGGACGATCCACCCGCGGTCCCGGTCGACCGCTTCGAAGGGGAGATCCCCTTCGCCGGCCCGCCCGCCGAAGGCATCTTCACCTGGGGCAGCGACGCCGACGACCAGCCCCGGCTGAGCCTCGAGGAGCGCTCCGACGCACCCGAGGGCGCCAAAGTCCTCAAGGGCTCCTACGACATCAGCGGTTGGGGCGGCTTCACCCATGACTTCGCCTTCGACAGGCCCGCTCACGACTGGACCGCCCACCAGGGCATCCGTTTCTGGTGGTACGGCCGGAACACCGCTCCCCTGCCGCCCGGTTCGGGCGAGCGCATCCACTTCGAGCTCAAGGACGGCGGTGCCAACGGCGAGGCGTCCGAGCTCTGGACCACCTCCTTCACCGACGACTGGCAGGGCTGGCACCTCGTCGAGATCCCCTTCTCCCGCTTCGAGTACCGCACCGACTACCAGCCCGTCGGGGGCATCGACCAGATCCTCGGCCTGAACGAGATCTGGGGCTACGCCCTCACGCTTCCGGTCGGCAGGAAAGGCGAGTTCGCCCTCGACGGTGTGGAGCTCTACGGCAGGGCCGACCCACAGCTCACCGCCAGGGTCCTCACCGACGCCGCCGTCCACCCGGTGCAGGAGGGCGGCTCGGCCGAGGTGCGGGTCACCGTCGCCACCACCGGCTCCGCCCCTGTCGCCGAGCCGGTGACGGTCGCCTACGCCACCGAAGGCGGCACGGCGACCGCGGGCAAGGACTACCGGCCCGTGACCGGTACGGTCACCTTCCCCGCGGGCACTGCGTCGGGCACGTCCCGTACCGTCTCCGTGCCCACTCTGAAGGACGGTTCGGCCGAGTCCGCCGAGACCGTACCTCTGAAGCTCACCGTGACCGGGGCGAAGTCCCCCGCCGAGGACCCGCAGGTCGTGATCGACGCCCATGGACTGCCGTATCTCGACGCCCGGCTTCCCGTGCGGCAGCGGGTCGCCGATCTGCTGTCGCGGATGACCCTGGCCGAGAAGGCCGGCCAGATGACGCAGGCGGAGCGCAATGCCCTCGAGGCGCAGGGTGACATCGCGGCGTACGGACTCGGCTCGCTGCTCTCCGGCGGCGGCTCGGTGCCGAACCCCAACTCCCCCGCGGCCTGGGCCAAGATGGTGGACGCCTATCAGCTGCGCGCACAGGCCACGCGCCTCCAGATCCCGCTGATCTACGGCGTCGACGCCGTCCACGGCCACAACAACGTCGTCGGGTCCACGATCATGCCCCACAACATCGGCATCGGCGCGGGCCGTGACCCCGTCCTCGCCGAGCGGACCGGTGCCGTCACGGCCGCCGAAGTGCGTGCCACCGGTGTCCCCTGGGACTTCGCGCCCTGTCTGTGCGTGACGCGCGACGAGCGCTGGGGCCGTTCGTACGAGGCGTTCGGCGAGGACCCCGCGCTGGTCACCGCCATGGAGACGGTCATCCGCGGGATGCAGGGCGCGGCGAACGGCAGCGACCTCGACCGCCCGGACAAGGTGCTTGCCACCGCCAAGCACTACGCCGGTGACGGCGGCACCGCGTTCGGCTCCTCCACGACCGGCTCGTACACGATCGACCAGGGCGTCACCAAGGTCACCCGTGAGGAGCTGGAGGCCGTCCACATCGCCCCGTTCGCCGATGCGGTGCGGCGCGGGGTGGGCACGGTCATGCCCTCCTACTCGTCCGTGGACATCGTCGGCGACGACGCGGGTCCGGTGAAGATGCACGCCAACGCCGAGCTGATCAACGGTGTTCTGAAGGGCCGCATGGGCTTCAAGGGCTTCGTCATCAGCGACTGGCAGGCCATCGACCAGATCCCCGGCGACTACGCGAGCGATGTGCGCACCTCGGTCAACGCAGGGCTCGACATGATCATGGTGCCGACCGCGTACCAGGACTTCCGGCGCACCCTCGTCGACGAGGTCGAGGCGGGGCGCGTGCCGCGGTCCCGCGTGGACGACGCCGTCGCGCGCATCCTGGAGCAGAAGTTCCGCCTGGGTCTCTTCGAGAAGCCGTACGCCGACACCTCCGGCCTGGCGAAGGTAGGTTCGGCCGGGCACCGGGCGGTGGCCAGACAGGCGGTGGCCAAGTCCCAGGTGCTGCTGAAGAACGAGGGCGGGGTGCTGCCGCTGAAGTCCTCGCAGAAGGTGTACGTGGCCGGGTCCAACGCCGACGACCTGGGCAACCAGGCGGGCGGCTGGACGATCAGCTGGCAGGGCTCGTCGGGAAGGATCACCGAGGGCACGACGATCCTGGAGGCGATGAGGAAGTCGGCGGCTCCCGGTTCCGTCACCTGGTCCAAGGACGCCTCCGCGCCGCTGGGGGGCCATGACGTGGGTGTCGTCGTGGTCGGCGAGACCCCGTACGCCGAGGGCGTCGGCGATGTGGGCAACGGTCACGACCTCGAGCTCTCGGCCGCGGACAAGGCCGCAGTCGACCGGGTGTGCGGCGCCATGAAGTGCGCCGTCCTCGTCGTCTCGGGCCGCCCGCAGCTGATCGGCGACCGCCTCGGGGACATCGACGCGCTCGTGGCCTCCTGGCTGCCGGGCACGGAGGGCGACGGGGTGGCGGACGTGCTGTACGGCAGGCGCCCGTTCACCGGCCAACTCCCCGTCACCTGGCCGAAGTCACAGGCGCAGCTGCCGATCAACGTCGGTGACGCGGTGTACGACCCGCAGTACCCGTACGGCTGGGGTCTGACGACGCTCAGCTCCGTCCCGGCGGGGGGTGAACGCACTCTCAGGGCCCTGGCGGCCGCCGCGGAGGCGGTCGAGAAGGCGGGCGGCGCCCGCTCCGAGGCGGGGCGTGCCCTCGCCGGCAAGGCCCGCGCGATCGTGCAGAAGCGTATCGGCCAGTCCGTGAACCCGGCGGCGGCGGGGCCTTTCGCCGAAGCCGATCATCTGTTGCTGACCGGGGATCTGACGGGCGCGGTGGCGGCACTGGTCACGGCCTACCGGGCGGCCACGGGCTGAGCCCGGCGGCTGCCGGCCACGGCTTTCATGCGTGGCACAGGGACGCAGGTCCGGGTCCGTTCGGGCCCGGACCTCCGTCCCGGCCCGGGTCTGTGTCGGTGCGGGTCGGCTCCGTCGCGGGTCTGTGTCCGCGCCGTCGGCTCCGCGTCCTGGGTCTGTGTCCGCGCCGGTCCGCTCCCGTCCCAGGGCTGCGTCAGGACGTCACCGTCACCCCGGGCTGCCGCGCAGCGCGAGTACGACCGCGGCCCCGATGCCGCCCGCGACCAGGGCGAAACCCACGGATCCCCATCCGCCGTTGCGCCAGGGGAAGAGCCGGTCGACCGCGAGACTTCCGGGGCCCACGGCGGCCACCGTGAGCGCGGCCACGGCGAGGGTCATGGGGTAGGCCAATCCAGTGGCCGCCCACAGGTCCAGCTTCTCGGCGACGGCCATGGCGTTGATCATCACCCCGACGATCGCCGCGGCGGCGAGCGGGGTGAGCAGTCCGAGTACGAGCCCGAGGCCGCCGAGGAACTCGGAGGTTCCCGCCAGACCGGCGTACACGGCACCGGGCCGGTAGCCGAGGTCCGTGAATCCCTTCCCCGTCGCGTCCAGTCCCGGGCCGCCGAGTGCGCCGAACAGCTTCTGGGCGCCGTGCCCGGCCAGGATCACGCCCGCGGCCAGTCGCAGCAGCAGCAGCCCGACGTCGGCGGCACCGACCGTCAGCGGCGCCGGTGCCCCGCCGTGGGCGGGGGAGTGCCGGGCGCTCTCGGTGGACGTGTTCATCGTGGAATCACCTCCCTGCGCCGATACTCGGCCGGGGCCGCCGGGGTACGGGGTGCCGGTCGTCGGCGCGGCCGGGTGGAACGGTTGTCGAGGCGCCCGCGCCGCTGCGTAACGGGATATCGGCGGCCCTGCCCGGTGTCCGCCGGAGGGCCTCCCGGGTCCCCGGTGCCCGGGTGTGCGATGGCCGGGGCGGGACGGGGCCGCTGTGCAAGGGGGACGGTGCTGCCGCGCAGGCTCTTCCGCCGCAGGCTCTTCCGCCTCGTGGAGGGGCCGTGGACGAGGCACCCCTCACCGTCGATACTCCTCCTCGCCGACGGGGACCGTCCAGGGAGCGATGCTGGAAGGCAGTGCGGCAACGGCCGAGTTCATGACGTGCACATGAATACACCGTGCGCAGGACGCCGGGACGTCACCTCCCGCTTCCACCCTCACCGGGTAGTCGCCATGTCCCCGACATCGAGGAGTGCAACGTGAGCAGGTCCCGTACCACCCGGCCGACCACCGTCGTCCTGGGTACGCTCCTTGCGGCGCTCACCGCAGCCGTGCCCGCCGAGGCCCGTACCCCTGGCTCCGCCTCGCTGCCCGCCGTCACGCCGCGCGCCGAGGCGCCCACCCTGTACGACGACGAGGCGGGCGGCAACGCCAACGCCGACGACCCGGCGATCTGGCGCAACACCGCCGACCCGGACCGCAGCCTGGTGATCGCGACGGCCAAGGAGGGCGGACTGCGGGTCTACGACCTCGACGCACGACCGGTCCAGTCCATCTCGGCGCCTCCCGCGCAGCGCCCGGACGATGCCCCCGGCCGGTTCAACAACGTGGACCTGGTCCAGGGGCTGCGGCTGCGGGACGGCCGCGCCGATCTCGCCGTCACCACCGACCGGGGACACGACCGGCTGCGGTTCTACCGCATCGACCGCACTCGTCCCGGCGGCCCGCTGACCGATGTCACCGACCCCGCGGCTCCGCCCGTCTTCTCCGAGGACCAGGACGAGATCAACAAGCAGAGGACCGCATACGGCCTGGCCACCTGGACCGACAGGGCCAGCGGACGTTCCTACGCCGTGGTCAGCCGGCGCAACCGGACCGCCGTCGCCCTGCTGGAACTCCGCCCCACGGCCGACGGCACCGTCACCTACCGCACGGTCCGCACACTGGACCTGCCGTCCTCCTTCCGGCTCCCGGGCGGGACCTCCTGGACGCCGTGTGCCGAGCCGGACGAACTCCCCCAGGTCGAGGGCATGGTCGTCGACCCGGCCAACGGCATGCTCTACGCGGGCCAGGAGGACGTCGGCGTCTGGCGGATCCGGGCCGACCTCACCGGGACGCCGAAGCTCATGGACAAGGTCCGCGAATTCGGCGTCCCGGGCGTGTACGACGAGGAGACCGAGGAGTGCACCCCGGGCGCCGACCCGGGCCACGGCGGCTCGCACCTCGCCGCCGACGTCGAGGGTCTGACACTGCTGACCGAGCCCGATGGTGACGGGTATGTGCTGGCCTCCAGTCAGGGCGACAACACCTTCGCCCTGTACGACAGGGAATTGGAGGACGCCAACGAGTACGAGGGCGGCTTCCGCGTCGCCGCCGCGTCGGCCGCCCTGGACGGCTCGGAGGAGTGCGACGGCGCCGCCGTCCTGAACGCCCCGCTCGGCCGGAAGTACCCGCACGGGCTGCTCGTGGTCCAGGACGGCCATGACACGCCGGCCGACGGTGACCGCGAGGCCACCGGCTTCAAGTTCGTGGACCTCGGCGACGTGATGAAGCGCATCGACGACTGAGCGGGCTCCCTCCGTTCAGGCCGCGGCCTCCCTCCGTGGCGCGCCGTCGACCGCGGTTGCGAAGCGCCGGACGCCCGGTGGGCCGGCGGTCGGGGTGAAGGCGGCGGACGACCCCGCGTCGCGGTCGGAGGGAGTGAGGACGGGACATCGGAGGACGAGCCGACGTCCTCGCGCTCGCAGACGGGGGCATCGCGCCGAGGGCGGAGCGTTCGGCTGCGCATGGACGGGCGATGAGTTCCGCTGGGAGGGAGAGTCTCCACCTTCAGGTCGTGCAACCGTCGAAAGGAGCGTGAGCCCGGCCATGTCCGACAACGAGAAGCAGATCCGAACCCTGATCGAGGAATGGGCGGCAGCGGTGCACCGGGGTGACCTGAGCGGTGTGCTGGCGGACCATTCCGACGACATCGTGATGTTCGACGTCCCACCCCCGTTCGAGGGCGCACGGGGCATCGACGCCTATCGGGAGACCTGGCCGCCGTTCTTCGAATGGCAGCGGCAAGGAGCCTCGTTCGAGATCGTGTCGCTCGACATCACCGCCGGTGACGACGTCGCCTTCGCCCACGCCCTGCTGCGCTGCGGGACGCCGCGGGAGCTCGCCGAGCAGCCGCGGCTCCGCCTGAGACTCACTCTCGGACTGCGCAGGGAGCAGGGCCGGTGGGTCGTCGCGCACGAGCACCATTCGTTCCCCGACACCTCGGTCGACGCGGCGGCCACGCCCGATCCCGGCACGGAGCGGCACGCGGACGCCTGATGCCGTGACCGGCCCCGGAACGAAGGCCCGGAGCGACGGACGCTCTCCACGATGGGTGAGCAGCGTCGCTCCGGGTTCGTGATCTTCCGGGACCTGAGCCCTTCGGGCTGTCCGGGCTGTCCGGCTGCCCGGGCGGTCCGGCTGTTCCGGTGTCAGGTCGTTCCGGTGCCGGTTCGTTCCGCACCGTCTCCGGTCGTCAGGCGTTCTCGGCCGTCGGGCTCGGCAACCGGGAACGGTCCGCCTTCCGGTCTACGGGTGCAGGATGACCTTGGTGTAGCCCTCGATGCGCTTGTCGAACTTGTCGTACGCCGACGGTGCCTGGTCCAGGGGCAGTTCGTGCGACACGACGAAGCTGGGCTTGGCCCTGCCCTCGATGATCATGTCGCGCAGGTAGCGGTTGTACCGCTTCACGTTGCACTGCCCCGTCCCCAGCCGCAGGCCCTTCTCGAAGAGCTTGCCGATCGAGACGAGAAGCATTCCGTGCTTGGCCTCCTCGTCGGGGCCTCCCGGGTCGGCCGGCACGTAGAGGCCAGGTATTCCGAGTGCCCCGGTGGGCCGGACCGTGCCGACGAGCGAGTTCAGGACCGTTGCGGGCTCCTCGCGTTCCGTGCCGTGCGCCATCGCCTGGTAGCCGACCGCATCCACACCCTTGTCCGTGCCGACGCCCTCGGTCATCCCCTTGATCTGCTCCACCGGGTCGCCCTCGGCGAAGTTGATCGGGACAGCGCCTATCTCCTCTGCCTTCTGCAGTCGTTCGGGAACGCGGTCCACCACGAACACCTTCTTGGCACCGCGCAGCAGTGCCGAGTAGGCGGCCATGAGCCCGACCGGCCCGCCGCCGTACACCGCGACGCTCTCGCCCGGGCGCACCTGGGCGAGTTCACAGCCGTGGTAGCCGGTGGGGAAGATGTCCGCGAGGAGCATGAAGTCGGTCTCGTGCTCGTTCCCGGGCGGCAGCTTCAGGCAGTTGAAGTCGGCGTAGGGAACGCGGAGATATTCCGCCTGGCCGCCGGGCCACGGGCCCATGGCGACGTAGCCGTAAGCGCCTCCGGCAAAGCCGGGATTGACGGTCTGACAGAAACCGGTGAACCCCTCGACGCAATTCGTGCAGAATCCGCAGGCGACATTGAAGGGCATGACCACGCGGTCGCCCTTCTTGAGCGAAGTGACGCCCTGGCCCATTTCCTCGATGATTCCCATGTTCTCGTGGCCGAACACGATCCCGGGCTCGGCCGCTGTGCGGCCCTCGTACATGTGCAGGTCAGAGCCGCATATAGCGGTGGACGTGACCCGTACGACCACATCGTTCGGATGCTGGATCTTCGGCATTTCAACATCTTCGACCGCCACCGTGAACGGTCCCTTGTACACAACGGCTTTCATGGCTGCCGACCTCCACTCCGCGATGCACGTGATTGCCCGCCCCTGTCCGCTCTTTCTGCGTGACCCATCTCTCATGATTCTCCCGCCTGCGCGATCGGACAAGCCGGTAATCTCTGGATGAATACCTTCCTGGTACCGCACCCGAGAAATGGAGAGGGAGGGAGAAAAGTGGCTGCACAGCGGCTCGGAACCCTGCTGGTCGCCGTACCCGGGCTGTCCGGCACCACCTATCCGCCGGGAACGACCGTGACTGTCCGCGGTCGCGGCGCGACGGTCGACGGCTTCGTCAACGGCGACTGGCTTCCTCTTTCGTGGTGGGAATTCTCCGACGGTCTTCGCGAGGACATCGCCGACCGTTGAGCATCGCCGCAGGCTGAGCGCACCTCCGGGTACCCGGCATCGAGTGCGCCGATCGCCGGCCGTCGAGACCTGCGCGCCGATCGTCGTCCCGTGACGCCGTGCGACTTGCCCATGGGTGTGTTGTGCTCGATGTGTGGACGGCCCGCGGCAGTGCCGCGGGCTTGCGACGGCGGTCCTTCCCCCCCACAGCCCGTCTCCGCGCAAGCGCGCGGAGGGGCTGTGAGAAGAGGAGCAGCGATGTCACACACGACGAAAGCGGCCCGGCACATGAGCGGTCTGCGAAACGCCCGCTACGGCGAGGTTCTGCTCATCTCACCCGGTGAGGGCGGCGGGCTCAAGGCGGCGGTCTACAACACCCTCGGTGTCAACGACTGTCCGCTGGACCAGTGGAACGCGCTCAACCCCCGTGAACTGGCGGATGAGTTCCAGGTGCCGATGGTGTTCCTGAACGGACCCCGCTACTGGACGATCGACGAGATCACGACATGGGACGAGAAGGGCGAGACGGAGACGTTCGGCGGGCTGCAGGCCCAGCGGGTGGCCGAAGTCAGCATTCCCGCCGGGGTCGACCCCCGCGGGAGCAAGAAGTTCTACGTCGACACCACGGTCAAACGGGACACGCGGTACATCCTGTCGGCCGGCAGGCCGGTGCACGCACTGCTCGCACCCGAGGGCCGGACCTATGTCCTGCAGGCGTACTCCCACACCGTGGACGACAGCCTGACGATGCGGTCCCTGGCCACGCTCGGTGAACGGCTGCAGCTCCCGCAGGGCTGGGAGTACCAGGTGTACACCCCGGCCGAGGACCTGTCCGTACGCACGGTCGCGGGAGAGGCACACGTCGTGCAGGACGAGCTGGAGAACACCTACATGCTGCTCACCCACTGAGTGCCGTCGACCCGACCGGGCGGCGTGCGGCTGCTCCGGGGCGGGCCCGTAGGGACGGGCTCAGGGCGCGGTGAAGAGCGTCGGGAAGCGGGGAGCGAGCCAGGGCTTGCGACCCCAGGCGAGTACGCCGCCCCGGGCCATGGCTGCCCAGGGGCCACGGCGGCCGAGCGCCATCAGGAGGAAGGCGACCGGCTCGGTGAGGATCGTGCAGTCCGAGGGGCCCGGCGGCTGCTGCACGGTCACCGCGCCGTCGGCGAAGGTCACACCGAAGCCGGCGCCGCCCCGCAGCCGGACCGTGTAGCGGGCGGTCAGCCCTGCCGTGGCGGCCGCGTCGGCGACCCTCGGCATGGCGACGATCAGGAAGGGCAGACAGAGCTCGACCCGGGCGCGGTCGATCATGTGCGGCCGTCCAAGCGCCCGGGCGAGATCGTAGCCGTGGCCGAGCATGTGCGTCAGCAGGTACGAGCCCAGTACGGCCGGGCTCATCGGCCCCAGTGGGGTGACCGGAGTCCACTCCGCCGCCCCGGGCCGGGCCACCGCCAGCAGGAAGGCCTCGGCCTGTTCCGTGATCATGTCGGCCAGCGGACCGGCTCCACGCTCGTCGAACGCGGCGAGCGCACGCTCGTTGGCCAGGGCGAGACTCTGCGGGGTGCCGTCCCCGTGGCTGCGCTCCTCGCCCGCCGCGACAGCGGCCATCAGCTCGTTCGCCTGCGCCAGGTGCGCTGCCGCCTCCCCGACGGTCCACTCCGACCCGGGCACGGGCGCACCGGTGTCGGTGGCCCCGCGCAGCAGGGCCGCGATCTCCCCGGCGGTGCCGCGTATCGCATCGGCGAGCCCCTCGGGCAGAACGGTCCGTGCCTCCTGCCACGTCACTGATTCCACGCCGCCGCTCCCCTCACGAGTGTCCAGGCATGATCCGGTCCCCGGCGGTCGTGGCCCGGCTCGCGCCGGACTTCTTCGCGGCGCTCGCCCGGGCGAGGTCGAACGCGGCGACCGGGTCGCCATTCTTGCTCCAGGGGGCAGCGCCGCACCAGGGGCCGATACGTCTGAACTGGTCCAGCGCCGCAGCGTGCAGACCGGCCCGGCCCAGGCGGAAGGCCAGCTTGTGGCGGAGCTGCGGCAGACGCTCGTGGCCGTCCGGGACCCGGTTCAGCGAGTCGGCCACGACGGCCAGCAGTGTCCGGGAGGACGAGGGGATGGTCGACGAGGCTTTCTCGAGCTCGTCGAGCGCGTGCAGGTACATGCCTGCGAGGGGACTGCCGGGCGGCGCGTACCGTACGGCGCGCTCCGCGAAGTCCAGCATCAGCTCGTCGGAGCCGAACCACTTGGCGCACCAGTACTGCAGAGCCTGCCAATGGCCGTCGTAGTGGTACGGGGCGCGCGCGACGAGTCCCTCCCACAGTGGGCGGAACTGCGCGCCGGAGTACTGGACGCCGCGGGCGGCGGTGACCATCACGACCCACGGTCCCGGGTTCAGCGGGTCGAGTTCCGCTGCGTGCTTCGCGGCGGTGATCGAAGCGGGAAGCAGCTCCCGGAACGTGTTCATCCGGTTGGTGGGGACCTTGTGCGCGTACTCCGTGCCGCGGATCTCCCAGGCCCGGTGCAGCAGCAGTTGGGCATGGAGGGTGGCGGCGTCGCAGTTGTCGGGCTGAGCCTCGCGCCAGCTGTTCAGCCATGCGTCCGATGCGTCGGCGATCTCCTGCAGCAACTCCGTCCGGGACCAGCGCTCGTCCCAGTCCTGGCCCGTGGCGTCCACATACGCGGCCGCAGGCCGCCAGTCGCCGTCCAGGGCCGCGTCCGCGACGGCCTGCATCTCCTTGTACCGATAGGGCGCCAAGGGCGGTCCGGCGCGCCGCGGATCGAGCTGTTCCCGGGGCACGAGTCCGTATTCGGCCGGTACGAACCTGGTGCGGGCCCAGCGCGCGAGGCGTGCAGGACCCAGGAGGATCCAGCCCAGCCAGGCGAAGAGAGCAGCGGTGATGACGGCAAGGATGATGGTCACGGCCGAGATCTTCCCCGGCGGTGCAAACGCTGAGCAACACCTTTGGCCATGGGTGTCCGTCGCGGGGACGGGCTGCCGCCGGCAGAGTCCCCGCCGCACTGCCCGCCCGGGTCCCGGGCATCGCCGACGCCCGGCGGAACGGGGCATCCCGTGCCGCTGCCTCAGAACTGGTCGGCCACACGATCCAGGTGCGGAAGGTGGTGGCCCATGCGTTCCCGCTTGGTGCGCAGATAGAAGATGTTCTCCTCGCGCGGCTGCGTGAGCAGCGGCACCTGCTCGCTGATCTCGATGCCGTGCTCCAGCAACGCCGCGCGCTTGAGCGGGTTGTTCGACAGCAGCCGTACGGATCGCACCCCGAGGTCGTGCAGGATCTCCGCGGCCACCCGGTAGTCGCGGGCGTCGGCCGGGAGTCCGAGAGCGAGGTTCGCCTCGACGGTGTCGAGTCCCTCCGCCTGCAACTGCATCGCCTGGAGCTTGGCCAACAGGCCTATTCCGCGGCCCTCGTGGCCCTGGAGATAGACGAGGACGCCGCGTCCCTCGCTCGCGATGGTGCGAAGCGCAGCGGACAACTGGTCCCCGCACTCGCAGTGCTTCGACCCGAAGGCATCTCCGGTCAGGCACTCGGAATGCAGCCGGGTAAGGGCGCCCTCGCCCTCGACATCCCCGTAAACCAAGGCTATTTGTTCCTCGCCGCGATTGCGGTCGAGGTAGCCGACAGCGAGGAAAACGCCGTGCTCGGTGGAGAGCCGGACACTTGCCACGCGTTCGACACCCGAGGTGCGGGAGGCGCTGTCGGGCTGGGCGTCATCGATATCTATCATGGCCTGATCCTATCGGGTAACCTCTGGTGACGGGCTGGAAATCGGCGAGAAAATCTCGACTGACCTGTTGGTTCATGATGTTCGACCAATAGGTCCACGGGACTTGCACAACCTGCTCTCATGGACGTGGATGAACGTCCGTCCGTGCGCGTCCAATTCGGGCCGCCCGGGCGGCCGTTTTCTTGTGGAACGAGGAAAGAAGGGTTCGGGGACATGGGTGGCCCACAACCGCGACTGCCGGCATTCGGTCTGCTGCCGCTGGACACGACGACGGAGGACGTGAGGGCCGGACGGGCCGCTGTGGCCGTCCTTCCCATCGGCAGCTTCGAGCAACATGGGCCGTTTCTCCCGCTGATGACCGACACGGTCATAGCCTGCGCGATCGCCCGGGAGATCGCTGCCGCCCATCCCGTTCACTGCCTCCCTCCCCTGACGATCTCCTGTTCGCACGAGCACGCCGCATGGCCGGGGACCGTCAGTATTTCCGCCGCGACCCTCCATGCCGTGGTGCGGGACATCGCCGAATCCCTCCGCCGCTCCGGAATCAATAGCCTGGTTCTGATCAATGGACACGGCGGAAACTATGTGCTGCGGAACGTTGTTCAGGAATCCGCCGGCAGTGGAACTCGCATGGCGCTTTTTCCCGGGTCGGCCGACTGGAATGCTGCACGGGACCGGGCCGGTGTCCAGACGTCCTCGCACAGCGATATGCATGCGGGAGAAGTGGAGACCTCCATCCTGTTGCACGACCATCCAGAACTGATCCGTCCCGGTTATGAAACCGCCGATTGTCTTGCCGATGACCGGGAGCACCTGTTGACCCTCGGTATGGGTGCCTATACGGAGACCGGCGTGATCGGGCGCCCGTCCCTCGCGTCGGCGGACAAGGGCAAGGAATTGCTGGCCGGCCTCGTGGACTCCTTCGCCGAATACCTCGCCCTGCTCACTCCGGCCGAGCCCCCGGTCCGTTCGTCCGACGTCGAGGACGCGGCGGGCTCGCCCGGGTCCGCCGACGCCCCGCGGGGAACGCGGTGACCGGCCGCGCCGCTGGGAGCGGCAGCGCCGGGCAGCACGCAGACGTGCTCGACGCAGCGGGAGCCTGGGAGCGGCTGCTCCGCATCCGGTCCGCGGCGGACGCCGGGGCCGCCGGGCTGCGCCGGGACACGGACGGCCGGCTCCGCTGGCCGGACGCCTCGCCCGGGGCCGACGTCCTCGCCGACCGCTATCTGCCGCTGTGCCTGGCCGGTCCGCGCTTCACGTTCGCGCAACTCGGGCAGAGCCTGGACGGTTTCATCGCGACCCGCACCGGCGACGCCGACTACGTCACCGGCGAGGAGGACCGCGAACATCTGCACCGGATGCGTGCGCTCGCCGACGCGGTGGTCGTCGGTGCCGGCACCGCCGTCGCCGACGATCCCCAGCTGACGGTCCGTGCCTGCGCCGGCGACAACCCGGTCCGCGTCGTGCTCGATCCGCACGGCCGCGTACCGCTCGGGCACCGTGTGTTCAGCGACGGAGCGGCGCCGACCCTGTGGGTGGTGGGCGCCGGCAGCGGTCGGGAGAAGGCCGTTTCGGGAAGGGACGGCGTCGATGTGCTGGTCCTGTCCGACCGTGAGGCATTCGCCCCCCGAAACCTGGTGAACGAGCTGGCGCGGCGCGGCCTGGGCCGCGTGCTGGTCGAGGGCGGCGGCGTCACCGTCTCGCGCTTCCTCCACACCGGCGCGCTGCACCGGCTGTACGTCACCGTGGCGCCGGTTCTGATCGGCGACGGCGTCCCGGGTCTCGCCTTCCACGGCCCGGAGTTGATGCGCGACGCACTCCGTCCGCCGGTGCGCCGCGCCGTACTCGGCGACGACACCCTCTTCGAGCTCGACCTCGGCACGCCGCAGCCCGGTGAGCCACTGGGCGACGAGCACAGCGATGCCGGGCAGGCTGGCGGCGAAGGCGAGGAGTCCGTAGACCACGGCGACGGTCAGCCCCTGTGACGCGCCGAGGCCCGCGGCTCCGAAGGCCCAGGCCGTGACTCCTTCCCTGGGCCCCCAGCCGCCGATGTTCAACGGCAGTGCCATCGCGAGCAGCGCCAGCACCATCAGAGGCAGCAACTCGGCCGCCGGCGCTGTGGATCCGGCGGCCCGGGCGGCGAGCAGGAACATGCCGAGATGTCCCGCCAGCACCACGACGGACGAGAGCAGCACACCGGGCCAACTGCGGCGGGACAGCAGTCCGGCGCGTGCCTCGGCCAGCGCGGCCCGGACTGCGCGGCTCCGGCGCGATGCGTCCGGCCTTCCGCGGAGCCGGAACGCACCGGCGATCACGAGGCCGCACAGTACGACGAGGACCGCCACGGCGCCCGGTGCCGTGGCGAGACGGTGCACGGCGTGACCGGCCTCCGCCAGCGCCGGTGAGGACTGCGTGAACAGCAGGGCCACACCGGCCGCGACCAGCACCACCTGGCCCGCGACCCGTTCGAGGACGACCGCGCGGACTCCCCGGCCGAGGTCACCGGCGCTCTGCCCGTGCCGCACCGCTCGGTGGACATCGCCGAGGACGCCGCCGGGCAGCGCCGCGTTCAGGAACAGAGCGCGGTAGTAGTCGCAGACGGCGCGGCCCATCGGCAGCCGGATGTTCAGGCCCCGGGCCACCAGGCACCAGCGCCACGCGCTCAGCACCGTGGTGAGCAGGCCGAGCCCGAGGGCGGCCAGGAAGGTGGGGCCGTCGATCCCGCGCAGGCCGTCCAGGAAGGCGCCGGTGCCCTGCCACCACAGCATCGCCACGAGGATGGCCGCTCCGGCGAGCATGCCGAGCCGGGCGCGGACCGCCCGGGCAGCCCGGCCCGCGCGTGCTGCCCGCACCCCCCGGCCCGCGAGGGCCGGCTGCGGGTTCATGACGCGCCGCCCGCCTGGCCGGGAAGGGCCAGCACATCGCTGTGGTGCACCACCACCCGCAGTTCGCCCGCCTCGCAGGCCGCCAGGCGCCGCTGCACGTACGCATCGGCCTGGGGTGCGAGGTCCGGCCGCTGTTCGCAGGCGGCGCCGACCCAGCCGCGCAGCCACTCCGCCACCAGCGCGGAGTCGATGGCGGAGTCGATCGCGGAACCGATCGCCGCACCGTCGGCCCGACCCGTCGAAGGGCCGGCCGCGGGCCCGAGCCGCCAGGGGCTCGGCTGCACCCTCACGTGCAGGCCCTGCCGTGCGAAGGCCACGGACGCCGCCGCGACGGCGTCGGGGCCCAGGAGTCGCCGGCCGCTGTCGACCCTGCGCTGGTGGGCGTTGAACGCTTCGGTGATCTCGGAATCCAGTGGGTCGGCCGGAGTGAGGTCGACCCGGCCCACCACGGAGAGTGCCAGCAGTGCCGGGCAGCCAGCTCCGGCGCAGGCCGCGGCGAGCCCGGCCAACTCCTCGCGGGTGAGCAGGTCCAGCAGGGCGGACGCCGTCACCAGCGAGGTGCCGGAGAGCACGTCGGCGGTCAGGTGCGCGATGTCACCGCGTTCCGTCGACACCGTGACCGGGCTGCCGTCGGCGGCCGTCCGGGGCATCTGCGCGGCGGCGAGTTCGAGCAGGTCCGGATCGTGGTCGTGCAGGATCCAGTGCTGGGGGCCGTTCAGCCGGGGGGCGAGCCAGCGCCCCATGGAACCGGTGCCGCAGCCGAGGTCGCGGATCACCAGCCCGGCATCGTGCCGTGTCGGGTCCGTGAGGTGCCGCTGCAGCGGGTCGAGGAGTTCGGGTGCGCGGGCACCGGCGTCGGCGCTCTCCCGCAGTGCGAGCCACTCGGGGGCGAAACGAGGTGCGTCGGTCGTCGTCATATGGTCCTCCGGGGTTGCTGCCGGAGTTGCTCCAGCACTTTGGCCAGATTCCGCGAGGTCGTCTCCCAGCCGGCCAGCGCGGTGCGCCGTCCTCGCGCGGCCAGCTTCGAACGGTGGCGTTCGCCGGGCTCGTTCAGCCAGTGGCGCAACGCCGCGGTGAGTGCCGCCGGGTCCTCCGGCGGTACGAGCACCCCCGGCACGCTCCCGTCCGGTGCCTGTCCGACCGCCTGCGGCAGTCCGCCGACGGCCGTTGCCAGGACGGGAACGCCTCGAGCGAGTGCCTCGGTCGCGGCCATGCCGTACGTCTCCGCGTGCGAGGCGAGCACCAGGAGGTCGGCGGCGGCGTAGCTCGCGTTCAGCTCGGCTCCGGTCCGGGGGCCCGCGAGCCGTATCCGGTCGCCGAGGCCGTACCCGTCGATCAGCTCCCGGAGCCGGGAGACAAAGCCGGGATCCTGGCCCAGACCGCCGACGAACTCACAGCTCCACGGCACGTCGGCGAGGGATGCCAGCGCCTCCACCAGGCGGTCCTGGCCCTTGCGCGGCGTCACCGACGCGACACAGAGCAGGCGCGGGGCGCCGGTGGTGCCGGACGACGAGCCCGGCGCCAGGGGAGCGATGTCGGATCCGGGTGCGGCCACATGGACCCTGGCCGGGTCGAGCCCGTGGTGGTCCACCAGCCTGCGGGCCGCCCAGTCGCTCGTCGCCACGACAGCCGCCACGGCCCGCAGGGTCCTGCGCTCCGCGGCATCAAGGGCCGCGGCCGTCTCCGGGGCAAGTCCTGTCTCGTCCCCCAGCGGCAGATGCAGCAGCACCACCAGCCGCAGCCGTTCCGCCTCGGGGGTGATGATCTCGGGGACCGGGCAGGCCACGAGTCCGTCGAGGACGACGATGGAGCCGTCCTGCGACTCCTCGAGTATTCGGGCCAGTTCCGTGCGTGCGGCGGCTCCGGGCTGCGGCCAGTCGCCCGCGACGGCGTGCTCGTCGACCTGCCAGCCGACCCGGGGCAGGTCCCGGCACACCCTGCGGTCGTAGGTGTTGCCGCCGCTCGGCGCCGCCGGATCCCCGACGCCGCCGGGCATCACCACACGCACCACACGCTCGGGCGTGCCGGTGGTGGCTTCGGGGTTCACGGAGCCGGCCTCCACGGAGCCCGCTCTCACAGATCCCGCTCGTAGCTCGCCCACGCGATGTGCGACTCGTGCAGGGTGACCGTGATGCCGGTCAGGCCGCGGGCACCCTCGCCCAGCGCCCCGGCGTACACCCGGTCGGCGAGACGATCGGCGATGACCTTGGCGAGGAACTCCGTCGAGGTGTTGACACCGGCGAATTCGGACTCGTCGTCCAGATTGCGGTAGTTGAACTCGCCGACGACACTGCCCAGTTCAGTCGTGGCGAGACCGATGTCGACGACGATGTTGTCGGAGTCCAGCTCGGTACGACGGAAGGTGGCGTCCACAAGGAACGTCGCTCCGTGCAGACGCTGTGCGGGTCCGAAGACCTCTCCGCGGAAGCTGTGAGCGATCATGAGGTGCTCGCGGACGGTGACGCTGAACAACGGCTGTGACCTCCAGGTCGGACGTGTCAGGCCGCTGGCGGCCCATGTCCTTCAGTACGGCCCGAGCGTACGGCGCGTTCAAAGGCCCAGGTCGTCAGTGTCCGGCCGGCGTACGCCGCGCCGTGGAGCCGCCGCCGGCCGTGTCGTACAGGACGCGATGGCACATTCCCGGTAGGTCGCCGGAGGCGATCCGGGGCATCACCGACGGAAGGTCCTCGAAGGCGCACTCACCGGTGATCAGGGCGTCGAAGACGGGGTCGGCGAGCAGTTCGAGCGAGAGTGCGAGCCGGTCGGCGAACGTCCGGCGGGAGCGCCGTGCCTCGGAGACCCGCCCCACCTGGCTGCCGCGCAGGACCAGTCGGCCGGAGTGGAAGGCCTCGCCCAGCGGCAGACGGATCCGTCGGTCGCCGTACCAGCTCAGCTCCAGCACCGTGCCCTCGGGCGCGAGGAGTTCCAGCGAGCGGGCGAGTCCGTCCTCGGTGGCGCTGGCGTGGACGGTGAGGTCACAGTCGCCCAGGGCGTCCTCGGGGAGTGCGAAGTCGACGCCGAGCGCCTTGGCGACGGTGGCACGGGCCGGTTCGGCATCGACCAGCTGCACGCGGACGCCGGGGTACCGGACGAGCAGGGCCGCGACGGAGCAGCCGATCATGCCGGCTCCGACGACGGCGATTCGGTCGCCCATCAGCGGCGCGGCGTCCCACAGGGCATTCACCGCGGTCTCCACCGTCCCGGCCAGAACGGCCCGTCCGGCGGGAACACTGTCCGGGACCGGGGTCACGGCGCCGGCGGGTACGACGTACCGGCTCTGGTGCGGGTACAGGCAGAACACCGTGCGGCCGACGAGGTGCCGCGGTCCCTCCTCGACCAGGCCGACGTTGAGGTAGCCGTACTTCACCGGCCCGGGGAACTCGCCGTCCTGGAACGGCGCCCGCATCGTGGTGCGCTGGTTCTCGGGTACGCCGCCGCGGAAGACGAGGCTCTCCGTGCCCCGGCTCACCCCGGAGTACAGGGTGCGCACCACGACATCGTCGCCCGACGGCTCCGGCAGGGAGACCTCGCGGATCTCGCCGCGTCCGGGTGAGCTCAGCCAGAAGGCGTGTGCAAAGCGTTCCATTGGCGATCTCCTGCTGAACGCTCGGGTGATGGTTCACGTTCTGATAGTCACGGGGCCGCACACGGTACGCGGCGCCCGGCGAATCTGTCACACGGCTGGAGGTGGTGCGTGGTGGCCCTGAGCGGGACATACGACATGAGGCTGGTGCGCCCGGAGACGGCCGCGGGGGCAGGCGCGCAGACACTCCTGCTGGTCCTTCTCGGCGCGCTGACCGGACTGGGGCCCGCCGGATGGCTGACGGGCCTGGTGTTCACGATTGCCACGTGGGCCGTGCTCACCCGCGCCCTGTACCGGTCATGGCCACGGCAGCCGTTCGGCCCTGCCAACGGAGTCACCCTGGCCCGCGCGACGCTCGTCGGGGGAGTGACGGCGCTGGTCGCGGACTCCTTCGTGAACCCGCCACCGGTCGCGGTTCTGGTGGCCCTCACCACGGTGGCACTGGTCCTCGACGCGGTCGACGGCCAAGTCGCCCGGCGCACCGGGACGGAGTCAGCCCTGGGTGCGCGCTTCGACATGGAGGTCGACGCCTTCCTCATCCTCGTGCTCAGCGTCTACGTCGCCATGTCGCTGGGCCCATGGGTGCTGCTGATCGGCGCCATGCGCTACGGCTTCGTCGCGGCGGCCCGGGTGCTGCCGTGGCTGCACGGACCGCTTCCTCCGAGCACCGCCCGCAAGACGGTGGCCGCGCTGCAGGGAATCGTCCTTCTCGTGGTCGCCGCCGCGATCGTCCCGCGCCCGGCGGCCCACGCCGTCGTCCTCGTCGCCCTGGCGCTGCTCGTCTGGTCCTTCGCCCGCGACATCAGGTGGCTGTGGCGCGTCAGGATCGATGAAGGCACGGCGGTGGTCCGCGAGCTGAGGCACGAGAGGGTCTGAGCGGCCCGAACACGGGTGGGGAGCCGGGCCGCTCGCGGGTGGCAGGTACGGGATCCCCGGCGCGCGGGTGACGCCCCGTCCGCAGCCCCCTCGGCGGTGACCTCCGGGCCGCCGGTTCCGGGAGGAGGCCGGAACATGCCTTCCACCCCGTCGGTCGCATGGAGCCCGTGGAGTCGGTGGAGTCCGCAGCGGCCGCCGTGCCGTGCCGTGTCGGGGCGCCGCGGCCACGGAGTCCGCAGCCGGCACAGCCCGTTCACGTGCCTCGTCCGTATGCCGGCACCGGCAGGGCCAACAGCCGTGCCGGTCGCGCGGGACAGGAATTCCGGGCCAGGGACATCGACCATGGCGAGCGCAGCCGACGGACCGGCCGGTTGACGGGGGAGAGCGCGGCTGCACCCGGCTGAACCCGGGACCGACGGGCCCGCTTCGGCGAGCGGGCGCCCACGCCGGCCCGCCTCGGCGAGCGGGCGCCCATGCGTTGCAGCAACCCCGGCTCTGCCCGAGGCGACGTCACGATCAACGCCCGCCGTGACCGGTGGAGCGGGTCGGTGATTCATCCGTTGCCCGACCGGCGCCGCGCCACGGCCAGGAGGCGGCAACCACTCCGCCGGCACCGGCACCGGCAGCCCGCGGCCCGGCGCGTCAACGGGAGCGCGGAGCGGCAGCGGGTGCCGGTGCCCGTTGCGGACCGTAGGCGGTCAGAAAGCGGTCGCGGAAGGTGTCCATGCGCCAGACCGGGGCCTTCGGGCCGGGCTTCAGCCCCTCGTGCCAGCCCCACCCGGAGATCTGGTCCAGCACGGTCTTGTCGTGGGCGACGATCGCGATCGGTACGTCCCTGCCGAGCCTGCCGTCCGTGACGGTCGACACGGGCTGATGGTCGCCGAGGAAGACGAGCACGGTGTTGTCGTCGCCGTACCTCTCCACGTACGAGATGAGGCTGTTCAACGAGTACTCGATGGCGCGCCGGTACTCGGTGCGCACCTGGGCCGGGTCCTCCCACACCTCCCCGGGGTCCTTGCCCTCCTCCTTGATGGCGTCGTAGACCGAGCCGTCACCGATCTCGTCCCAGCCGATCATTCTGGGTATGGGCGCCCAGGGATTGTGGCTGGAGGCGAGAATGATCTCCGCCATCATGGGCTTGTGGCCCCGCTTGCCGTGCTCCAGACGCTGGAACGCCGAAAGGCTGAACTGGTCGGGCACCGGCGTCCAGCTGAACTTCGGCCCCTTGTAGCCGAGCTGCCGGGAGTCGTAGACGTTGTCGAGACCGTAGAACTTCCCCTCCGGCCAGGAACGGGTGACGCCCGGCATGACACCGACCGTCCGCCAGGCTCCCGTGCGCCGGAAGGCCTCGGTGAGGGTCATGCGGTCGCCCGACGTGAGGGTCTCGTAACGCCGCTGGTTCTTGATCCAGAGCCCCGAGTTGAAGGTGGAGTGGGCCAGCCAGCTGCCGCCGCCGTACGTCGGGGACGTGAGGAAGGCGCTGCGCGAGGAGAAGCCGGCCGCCCGCAGCCGCTCGGTGCCGTCCGCGAGCACCGCACCGACCTGCGACGCCATCTCCGGATCCTGGACCGCACTGCGTCCGTAGCTCTCGATGAACGTGAAGATGACGTCCTTGCCGCGCAGTTTGGTCAGCAGCTGGTCCGACGGGGTGCCGCGGAAGGCGTCGACGGCGGATTCCTCGGCGAACGCCTGGCTGTCCTCCAGACTCGCCCTCACCAGCTGCACGCTGCTCTGCGCATAGCGGGCCGTGGTCCGGGAAGCGACCGGCACCCCGGCGAGCTGTGCGCCCAGCGCCGCGCAGGTGATCCAGACGGTCCCGAGGACGAGGACGCCGCGGGTCGCAACGGCGCGGTGCCGGTCCATGAGCCGGCTCAGCCGTACGACCGCCAGGGCCATGAGAACGAGCAGCGCGACGACGAGGAGCACGACCGCGATCACCGCTCCGATCGCCCCCGCACGGCCGACGGAGTCCCCGAGGAAGGACAGGGCGTCGTCGAGCAGGACCCAGTCGAAGAGCAGGTCGAACGGTCGGTCCAGCACCGAGTGGAAGCCCATGTCGAGGCACTTCAGGATGGTCAGCAGCCCCAGACCCGCCCCGGCGGCCGCCGCGACCGCCCGCCTCGCTGCCCTGGGCCGCAGCACGAGCAGCAAGGCGGTGCCGAAGATGGCCTCCACCGGAATGCGGACGAAAGCACCGGGTGTGAGGCGGGAGAGTTCGTTCGGCATCAGCAGCGCGAAGAGGACGAGCAGTGCGGCAAGGCCGGTGGCTCCCTGCGCCACGGCCCGGGCGGCTTCCGGGTGTCTGCTGCGCAGGCTGCCCCTCACGGCTCCGTCCGGATCGGTACCGGTACCGGCCGGCCCCTGCTCAGGGGAGCCGTCCGTGGTCCGTACCTCCTCCGTGGTTGCGTTGTCCGTATCGGGCAGCTGGCGAGAGCGCGTCCAGAGCGACACCCAATGGTCCTTCCGTGCGAGGCCCTGTGGTGTACGGCAGCCCCGGGCCCGGGGCTCGGGCCGCCAGTCATCTGTACGGCTCATCGGCGGTTTCGATTCAAGCACCGGGCCCCTCCGTGCGCGGGTCCCGGGGGTGGGTGGGGGCGAACTGGTGGGCTAAGCCTCGGTGGCCGATGAGAAGTTGTGCGCACGGATCGGCGGATGGCACTGTGTCGTAGATCACTGCGACAGGGAGAACAGGGCACCCATGCGACGCTCAACCACACTGACTGCCGCGACCGTTGCAGCAGCTGCGGCCATAGCGACCCTCACGACGCCGGCCCAGGGGGCGCCCGACAGGAGCTTCTCCATCGAGTGCGAGGACAAGGCGGGGACCTTCCGGGCCGGGGCGACCTTCAGCGGGAGCGGGGGACCCACCGACCGGTACGAGATCCGGATCTGGACCCTGGACAGGATGAACGACGGGTACGCCCCCCGGGTCCGTCTGCAGTCGCGCAACAAGGACGGGTCGTTCACCCATTACTCCTGGCGCACGGGTGAACAGGGCACGAATGTCCTGAGCGCCTGGGACACCCACCTCCAGCAGCCCAAAGGACTGTCCACGGTCCATCTGGAGGCCCACACCGTCGACGGCGACGCGAACTACCGCTGCGGGGACCACTTCCCGAAGTAGCCGATGCCGCTCGGGCCCCCGGCCGTCAGGCGAGGCGGTTGAGCGGTGGGCACTCCCAGGTCGCGTCGAGCACCTCGGGACGTGGGCGGTACATGCGCAGGATCACGAACCAGACGCCCTGCTCCGGCGTCGGCAACCAGTTCGGCTCCCGGTCGTCACCCGGTGACCGGGGCTGGAGGTGGAGGGTCAGGCCGTCGTCGGGGTCCCTGATCAGACCGGAGGTGCGGTCCCCGACGGAATAGCGGCGTGCCGCGTTGGGGACCAGGTTCATGTCCTCGCCGTAGACGGTCAGCGACCAGAACCCCTCGACCGGTGGCAGGTCGCCGGGTTCGAAGCGGAGCTCGTAGCGTCCCGAGGAGAGCGTGTCGCCGTTCGCGTCGTCGTAGTTCATCAAGTAGACCGCCTCGGCCGGATCGTTGGCGGCGATGCCGGCCAGCGACTGGTCCGCTGCACGTTTGATGAAGTCGTCACCGAAGCGCCCCATCTCTGCCGGGGGATACCGCCAGCCGTTCACCAGACGGGCCCATTCGCCGCTGAGCATCTGCTCCCTGAGCAAGGGCACTCCGGTGGTCGCGGCCCGGATCAGGCTCTGCTTGACGGCCTCGGGCTGGGCCTCGACGTCGAGGCCGGGGCCGATACCGATGCCCGCGAACTGCTGCAGCAGGACGTCGTGGTGCCGTGGTGGCGGATTCTCGGCCAGCATGGCGTTCAGCGTCTTCCAGGGGCCGAGAGGATCCTCCGCGGGGTCGATCGGTACGAGCACGTCACGGCGTTCCGGGAGCTCGGCCTCGTCGGCTCCCAACCGATGGAGCGGGGTCAGTGTGTACTGCTGTTGCAGGGCGCGGACGTTCGGCACGTCGTCGTCGCCGTCGACGAGGGTCCTGCCGAGGATCAGGATCCAGGGGCTGGTGGCGGTCGCCGTGCGGCGCACCCCGCTGGGCAACTCCCCTTGCCAGTGCGGGCCCACGATGGCGAACCGGCCGGCATCGGGCCCCGTGGTGCGCTGTCCGACATAGTCGAAGTTGTCGGAGGTGATGCCGATCAGCTCGAAGGTGAAGTACCGCTCGCCCATGTCGGGGTGGGAGAGGATGACCGGGCCGTCGCGCAGATCGACCCACGCGGTCGAGTACAGGGTGTCGTTGTTGGGGCACCCCCCGTCGCGGTAGTCGGCATCCATCAGCCGCTGCGCATGCCAGAACCGGTTCACGGCTGCGTACGGGACGGTCTCGGGGTCGCGCTCCTCGGTCACCCACTGGTGGCGGAGCCGGGCGTTGTAGATGTACGGGAAGCCGTAGACGAACGCCTGCTCACCCAGCGTGTACGCGTACTCTCCGCGCCAGTCCCCCACCCGCCCCGTCAGGACGGGTCTCATCGCCTGCCAGAGCATCGGAACGGTCAGAGGCACCTTGCGCGCGCGTTCGACCACTGCTCCCGGATGCCGGACGGCACTCACCGCAGCCCTGCCCGTGGTCGTTGCCGCCTGGCCCACGGCAGTTGCCACTTCCACGACATCGTCCCGGAAGCGATGAAGCGAGCCGTTGCCCGGTGCTTCGGAGTTCATCGCGCACGTCCTCTCCCAGTGATCGCGCAAGCACAGCGTCCCTGCGTACGGGCTGGGCGGATCACACCGGCCGGCAGCGCCTCGTCCAGAGAGAGGGGTCGCACCGCGCGCCGTGCATAGTCACTTGGGGCTCCTGCCGGGGTGCTGCCCGGCACCGGACCCCTTCCACTCGAGTACAGCACCGGCCATGGACACCAGCAACCGCGTCCGTACGGTCGAGTCGTCGGGTGATCCAACCGGTTCCCCGCCGAGGGGCGGAGCGGACGGGGGCCGAGCAGTCGGCGGACATGAGCCGACGACAGGCCGGGCCCGGCCTGTCGTCGCACCCGTCGACGTTTCAGACCGTCACGGGCAGGGGCTCGGTCGCCGGGGGAGCGGGTTCCGGGACGGTGCGTGCCACACGGAACCGTCGGCTCAGACTCACGACCACCCATGCGTACAGCGGCAACACGATGGCGTCGGCCACCAGCAGCGGCCAGAGGGAATCGGCTGCACTGCTGTCGACGGTGGAGCTCAGCCCGTCCACGTAGGTGGCGGAGAGAAGGAAGACGACGAGATTGTTGACCACGTGGAAGGCGATGGCCGCCTCCAGACCGCCGGTACGGAACACCAGCACGCCGAGGACGAAACCGAACAGGACCAGATCGACGAAGCCCCACGGCGTGCCCAGCCCGTGGGCCAGGGCGAACAGCAGACTCCCCACCACGGTGCCGACCCACGGGGTGCGCAGGTAGCAACCGAAGATCTGGGGGATCCAGCCGCGGAAGAAGTACTCCTCGGCGGCGGCCTGGACCGGGACCAGCAGGACGAGTACCGCGGCGCTGATCAGGAACGAGGGCCAGCCGGCCCAGGCACCGGACGTCGAGTCGGCCGCCACCGTGCCGGCCCCGGATGCGGCGTCGAGGACGGATGTCAGCCCGAGCAGCAGGATGACTGCGGGCACGGCCACGGCCGTGCAGACCAGGAGCCAACGCCAGCGCAGCCGCCCGGTCACCGAGGACAGGGTGCCGGCCCGCCGGCGTTGCACCAGCCGAGCGGTGAGCAGCAGCACCGGGAGCATCACCCCGATGATGATCAGCCCGGTGGCGTTTTCCCACAGGGGATCGGCGAAAAGCAGGTCGCCCTTCCCCTCCTCGACCCCTGCCGTCACGGCCACCAGGAACAGTCCGATCACCACGGCGACCGTGACCAGCCACCAGCCGACCACGGAGACCAGCATCGCCAGCAGAGGACGCCACCAGCGGCACGGCTCGATCCGCGCCAGTCGGTGATACGGCGTGCCGGCCGGAGGAGCGGTCACCGCCGGGTCGGGCGGGGGCGCCAGGCCGCCCGGCGGGGGTGTCGGCGCGTCTTGACGGGCGACTGCGACGCCCTGTGCGACTTCCTGAACATTGGTGTACGTGCTCATGATTTCCACCTGCATTTCGTCCATCAGTTTCAGAAATGAAGAAGTTCGTGACGGCTGGGTGATTTGCTGCCGCGGGTTGTCTGCTTTATGGGAACCCGTACCTCCATTGAGCCCGAAGAGTAGAATCGCGTCATGCCCCTGAATTGCGTGACAGGGGAACTCGGGGCTTGACGGGTGGTAGTGGTCCTGCTAGGTCCGCTGTTCATACAAAAAAGTCCGCGGTCCGGCCGGGTGGATTCACCACCGGCCGGACCGCGAACTCGATCGGGCTGTCTGCGGGCGTCAGGGCCTAGTCTTCGCCGCCGCCGCCGCCGCCGCCGCCGCCGCCGCCGCCGCCGCCGCCGCCGCCACCGCCGCCGCCGCCGCCGCCGCCACCGCCGCCGCCGCCGCCCCCACCGCCGCCCCCGCCGCCGCCCCCGCCACCGCCGCCGCCGCCGCCGCCCCCACCGCCGCCGCCGCCGCCGCCGCCGCCGCCGCCGCCACCGTCGTCGTTGCCGCCGCCGCCCCCACCGGCGCCGCCGCCGCCCCCACCGCCGCCGCCGCCGCCCCCACCGCCGCCGCCGCCGCCCCCACCGCCGCCGCCGCCCCCGCCGCCGCCGCCACCGCCGCCGCCGCCGCCGCCCCCACCGCCGCCGCCACCGCCGCCGCCTCCACCGCCGCGGTTGTTCTTGGCCTTCTTGTTCTTCTTGTGGTTGTCCTTCTTGTGGTTGTCCTTGTTGTGGTTCGCGACGTCAGACACGACGCTCGCAGCGGACGAGGCAGGCATCGGGGTCGCCATCGCCGTCGATGCCGGGAGGACGGTGCCACCGGTGATCACAGCCGCCGAGGCGAAGATCATCGCGAGGCGGTAGCGCCGTCGATGGGTGTGCTTCTCCTCGTGGCTGTGATCGTCGTCGTGGGTGAAGATATTGCGAGTCATGGGTCCTTCTCCTTCGATGTAAAAGGGAATGCTCAGCATGTCCCGGAAAGTCGGGTATTCTGGTCGGCGGATCGGCTGCGCCGGAGCCGCCTATGGGAAAAACTTGCGGTTCGGTCAAAGGCGATGATCCTCGCCGAGGAACTCCGCCACCGTGCGCCTCATTTCCCTTTCGGTGAGGCCCGCACTTCAATTAGGCCCGGTCGGCAGGGTGTGGTCATGCTCCGAAGAATCGGGACTTGACGACGCCGACGACATTGGGTATCGGGGCCCCAGCGGCCGGCGTATCGCATATCCCTCTCGATGCGGAGGCGCAGGGCTTGCGGCCCCGACGGCCCGCAGCGCAATCCGTGGGGAGCGACCGAACGGCCCTGCCCACCCGGCCCACGCGGCATGGGGCCGACACGGAGCCGAGGAGCGTTCGTTCCATCGGGCGGGAAAGGGGGGCCTGCTTCGGAGACGGAGCCGTACCGTCAGAACGGCCGGTGTTCGCCGACCGGAGTGGCTACGGTCGCCGCCTGCTCCGACGCACATGGAGGAATCCACCGGCTGCGGTCGCGGTGAGAGCCACGGCCACGCCCGCCAGGATCAGTGTGGAGGTTCCTGTGCCACCGGCTCGGCTGCGGGAGCACCCGTGGCCTCTCTTCTGCCGCGGGCACTGGCGCAGTACGAGCGGCGGCCGGGATCCACACCCGCCGTAACCGTCAGCGTCGTCCACCCGACCCCGTACTTCTCCTGAGCCTCTCTGGCCCGGCCTCCGGTCATCTTCACGGTGTAGTCGCCAGGTGGGATTCCGCAGCGCACCCGCGCCTTCCCGTGCGAGTAGAACCTTCCCTGCCTGATCTCCACCGGTGCGGCGAACGCCGGTGATTCGAGTGTGATGAATGCGCCCTCGTTGTCCTCGTCCGCGAAGACGAACGTGTCCTCCGTCGCGGAGACGGCGATCTCGGCCCCGCGCGGGGCGGGCCGGTCTCCGTTGACTGCAAGGCCTGATCCATCGACAGCCGCCGAAGGCGAAGCCGCGAGCGCGAGCACGACCGAGGTCAGGGCCATGAGTGTGCCGGTGCGTCGGAAGGGCATGGCCGGCTCGCCTCCGCTCATGTGGCCCGACAGGCTTCGCGCGCGGCGGGTTCCCCCGGCTGCCCGGCTCGGGGGCACTGTGCCGCGCTCCGCACGCCGCAGTTGCACAAACGGCTGCCGGATGCCGCGTACACGGTTCACACCCGGACCGTCAGAACGCCGCTGATCCGGCAGTGTCGGTAGGGCAGTTGAGCATGGCACGCATGAATCCCCCTGTGTCACGGGCGCCTCCGTGGGTCGGACGGAAGAGCCGGCCTCGGTGGTCATCCGAGTCGATCGATACGTATGGGCAACGGCGTTCTCCCGCAATCAAGTTGTGACGCCGTCCACGACGGCCCGTATGTCCGACCGCCGTATGTCCGACCGCCCGGCACCATATCCGTGCAACGGAGTTCGCCGGCATCGTGGACGCCCACGACGACCCGGGCCGGTATCTCTGGAGAAGGCGGGCACAGCCGCCCGTGTGCGGAAGCACTCGGCACAGTCCGGTCCGCGGTCGGCGTTGTCCCTGCCGACGGCTCTTGACCGCCGTCGTCGGAGTGACGGTGCGTACTGGTGCGGAACGCATCACCAGCACGTCGTGCGGCGAGTGCGGGGAGGGAACAAAAGGGAGATCGGTCCCAGGCGCAGCTGTGCGAGAAGCCGTGGTGCGAGAAGCCTTGCATCCCCGTCCCGCCAACGCTTCGTCATCACCGCGGTGGAGCAGAGGGCTGAGCCGTGTTCACCCGGTCACACAACGTCCGACCGAGGGGTGGTTGTCGGACGACGGGCCGTTCGCCGCCGGCCGGAACCGTGCCGATTCCGCGGTGCGCGTGGTGTCCACGGTGAGGTGGAGGCGCGTTCCCCCCTCGGGGTCTGCGGGGTAACTGCGCTGCTCGGTCGCAGCAAAGCAGCGGCGGAGCACCTCCGCGACCGTCCGGGCAACCTCGGGCGTCGCCGCGACGATTCGGACCTCGGCATGCCCGTCGACAGGCACCTGCTCATGGTCCGTGGCGCCACCTCCTTGAGCATCGCACGCCGGGCGGCATGACGATTCCGGCGCCGCATGCGGAGGCGTATGCCTGGGAATTGTTGTCATGACACGGTCCCGTTCCTGGGCGTGATTCCTCTGCCGAGTGGTTGCTCGCCGAGAACGACACCGCCGAAGCTGCGAATGCGCGGAATATTCTCGTCGTCTCATGGTGCCCCGCGGCCTGGATGCAGACGATCCGAAATCGAGGCGTGGCGTAGTGAGAACGCCGGTGCGACAGGCATACAGCCCGACTGATGGGGCAGGCGTGCCGCCCGCCCAATAGGCAGGCCAATTCGGCTCCGAGAGATCTCGTACGAAGTGTGCGCCGAGGCTGCCGTGTCCGGGTATTGCACCGAAGCCGGCCCTTGCAGCCGGCGGGATTTTCTGTCGACGGGTCGGTCGGCGGCACGCATCACGATCCCCCGGGAAGTTCCTCCGCGAGCTCCGTGCTTGCTCCTGCCGACGCCCCCGTGCGGTCCATGACCGGTCGCGGGGGCAAGGGCGAGGGCCCGTACCCCCAGGGGTACGGGCCCTGCGCACAGCGTTCCGACGTCAGGCGGGGAGGATGTTCTCCGCCTGCGGGCCCTTCGGACCCTGGGTGACGTCGAAGGTCACCTTCTGGCCTTCCTGCAGCTCACGGAAGCCCTGGGTGGCGATGTTCGAGTAGTGGGCGAAGACGTCGGCGCCGCCGCCGTCCTGTGCAATGAAGCCGAAGCCCTTTTCCGCGTTGAACCACTTCACGGTGCCAGTAGCCATACTGATTTCCTTAAAAATAGGGGCAGTGCTGGAAATTCGCCGTGTGCGAATTTCCGGTCGCCGCAATGACCCCACCCGGATGGACCGGAAAAACGAAAACACGCACCTGACGGTCACAACACGTCAGGTGCGCCTAAGTTCATGGGTACCACAACTGCAACTACAAACAAGGTAGCACGGATCTTTCCGCCGCGTCGGATTCACTGAGAATTTTTTGAAGACGTGTGCGGCTACCCGCTCGGGTCTGCGGTGTGCGACCCTGGCAGCACTCGCACGTCTCCTTCTCTCCCTGTTGAGGGCATATGCGCTGCATCATCGCCGGTTATCCCTTCGATCTCACCGCAGGCGAGGTGGAGCAGAGGATGAGCGGTATCGCGCCTGAACCCGTCGTGGGAGAGTGCGTCGTCATCGGACGGCGCAGCTACCCGGTCAAGCAGGTGGGAGCCGCGATCACGGGTCAGGACCGCCGTGACTTCACCGCTGCCGAGGTCACCCGCGCGATGAAGCGCCTGGGATTCACCTGCCGTACGGGCGCCTGAACAGCGTGTCGTCGTGCGCCCACCGGGGATCACGGGACAGCCCGTAGGTCCACCCGCCCATGGGTGTACGGGGGACGGCCGGATCGTGGACCTCGGATCTCCGCCCGACGGCTTCCGCGTAAGAGCCGGGCGGGGACGCCGAGCGGAGAAGACCGCGAATCAGCCCGGCGATCAGCGATCGGGCCCGGATCCGGCACGCACGTTCAGCGCGGGACCCTCATCCAGTCGTGTGCAGTGCGCGGCGGAGCCGTCCTGCATACCGCGCTCCGGGCGTGAACTGCGTGCCGCGGGCGACCTCGTGGTCGGCCATCCGTTCGCGCCGTACCCAAGGGCCGTTCGTATCAGTTGGTTCGTTCCGCGGTCCACGAGGTACGGACCGTGGCGCCGGGACGCGGACGCCGACCGTCGGACCCGTCACCCGACGCCACGCCCGAGGACACTCCCACCGGACGATGCCGGCTGAATGCGAAGGATCCTGAACTCCCCTTCGGCGGCGGAGCCTTTCGCTACTGCGGCACTCCGGCGGCGGTTGAGAGACCCGGCTGGTCGAAGGTCGTAGGAACCGGAAGCGTCGACCACCGTGGGATCGGCCAGGCAACCACGAAGGCCCGGCCGATGACCTTGTCTTCGTCAACGGTGCCGCCGCCGGGCAGATCCTGGTGGTACCGCGAGTCCGAAGAGCTCTGGCGGTGGTCGCCCATCAACCAGAGCCGGCCTTCCGGCACTTCGACCGGCCCGAACGGCTGGTCGCCACAGGGTGTGTTGCCGGGGTAGATGTACGGCTCGTCGAGTGCTTTGCCGTTGACCTTCACCGGACCCGTCCCGGAACACTCGACGGTGTCACCGCCGACAGCGATCACACGCTTGATGAGATTCTGCTCCTCCGACGACGGCATCAGGCCGATGAAACTGAGCGCCTCCTGAGCCGGGTTGGGTTCGTCGACCACCCCGGGCAGCCAGCCGCCCGGATCATGGAAGACGACGACCTCGCCGCGTTCGGGCCTCGACCCGAACCATGGCGTCAGCTTGTCGACGAGCACGCGGTCGCCTCTTTGGAGCGTGTTCTGCATCGAGTCCGACGGGATCGAGAACGCCTGCACGAGGAACGTCTTGATCAGCAGCGCCAGGACCAGCGCGAGGCCGATCAGGATCGGCAGCTCCTTCCAGAAGGGGCGCTGCTTCTTCCCGCCCTTGGCCTTTTCGCCGCTGCCGGTTTCGTCGCCACCGGATATCGACCGCGTACTGGTCACCAGGTCCCCCACAACCACTCCTGCGCCTCGCCCTTCACCTCGCGCCCAGTTGCCGGCACATGGCCGGGAGCGACGCGTGTGGCATCAGGCCACGACAGTCATAACGAGCGTGAGTTCCCGGGGAGTCAGGGGCCAATCGGCCGGTGCGGCAGAACCGTTTGCGCATACGGCCCATGCGCGTCGCCATGACAGGGACCCGAGCCTGCGTCCCGGCCTTCGAGACGGTGTCAGTGCGGTACCCCGAGGTCCCGACGCATGGTGCGGCGGAGGTCGGCGACAGCAGCGTCGAACCTGTCCTCCAGCTCCTGGTAGGCAGGACCTGGGAGTCCTGCGCGGTCCACCAGGAGGTCCCTCGTGTCCCTCAGGACCAGGAAGGCGGTACGAGCGGCCTCAATGACGTCCGGTGGAGCGAGTACGGCCAGCTGGTGGCGGAGCTCGTAGGCGCCAGGGGCCAGGAACAGTTCCCGCGCTGTCCGGGACCGCTCCTGCGCCGACATGCTTGCGTGGGCGCACTCGTTCAGCCCGGTCCGCATCCGGGAGAGGGCTGCGGTGTAGTCGGCGTAGAGCTGCTGCCGTGTCTCGAGTCTCTGCCCGGCGCGTTGCCGGCGCCAGCTGAGTCGGTCGGCGAGCAGTGCCGACCCGACTCCTATGACGGCACCGAGTGTTGTGCTGATCGGCGATAACCACTCCATGCCCGACAGCATGGCAGGGCCCCGGGATCGTAGGACCGCAACGGACCATGAAGCGGGCCCAACCGGTTCGCCCGCGGCCCGTGGTGGGACCCGGCCGTCCCCCGACCGCCGTCCCTTGCCGTCGGGACCAGGGTCACGGTCTGGTTCGAGGACGATGACGGCTTCACTACGAGGCCTTGCGGGACGGCGAAATCCTGAAGCTCTGGACGTACCTCGATGACCCCGACGCAGGTGCGCTCTGCACGCTGACCCGACGGCAGGGCCGGACCGGCGCCCGACCGGCCGACTGATCCGGTGCGGGCGGGGTGCGCGCGGTTCGACCCGTGTTCCGGCGCCCGGGCGCGGTCGGTGCAGAGCCTGGTGCGTCGACCCCGTCGGCGCTCCCCTGGAGGACATCAGCCGACCGGCGCCCCGGCGTCATCCACGCGCCGGTGCATTGACTGGGAGAGGCGTGGCGCGTTCCTTCGAGGTGATCGGCCAGGCCGGTGATTGCCCGGTCAGCGGAGTCCTGTCGGGGCCTTCGCCTTCCCTCGGGCACGCCATCCGGGTTGCTTCCCCGGGTGGAGACGGCGCTCACCGGGTGCCGTTGCCGGTGCCCCGGCTAGCCTGCGGGAATCCAACTGTTTGTATCGATTCAGGAGGTTTCATGGCCTCGCGTCTCAACCCGTACCTCAGCTTCGGCGGCGACGCCCGGCAGGCGATGGAGTTCTACAAGGAGGTCTTCGGCGGCACGCTGGCACTGCACACCTACGGAGAGTCCGGCCAGAGCGGCACGCCGGAGGCCGACAGGATCATGCACGGCATGCTGGAGACTCCGAGCGGCTTCACCCTGATGGGTGCCGACGCCCCGCCGGGGATGGAGCACACGCAGGGCAACAACTTCTCGGTGAGCCTCAGCGGCGAGGATGCCGCTGAGCTCCGTGGCTACTGGGAGAAGCTGTCCGCCGCCGGCTCCGTGGCCGTGCCTCTGGAGAAGCAGATGTGGGGCGACGTGTTCGGCATGTGCACGGACCGGTTCGGTGTCCCCTGGATGGTCAACATCAGCGAGCCGCAGGGCTGAGCGGCAGCAGCAACGACCCCAAGGGCATCGTCCGCCCTCGACGCGGCCCAGGTCACGAAGCTCGTGACCTGGGTCTCTTCTTTTGTGAGCCGACCGGCCGGCGGCATGGTCCGGCGGCTCGGGCGCTGCCTTCGGACACGACCGGGCGCCGGAACTGCCCGCCGAGCAAGGCTCTGCCCGCGTGCACCGTCCGGGCCGCAGGATCCCGCTGGGGCCCTGGAATGGCGCACAGTGGCGCTGTGTAGAGTCCCGCGCATGCCCGCACCCATCGTTCGTGATGTCTTCCACCGGCTACGGGAAGAGCTCGGGGAGGAGGACGCCGGCATCACCTTCGACAACGGTCCTGGCCCGCTCGACCGTATCGACGTCATGGTCCACCGGGCGGCGGACCCGTCGGGCGTCACCGTCTTCTCCACGGTCGGGATGTCGGTCGCAGCCATGCCGTCGGATGACGGCCGGACGGGCGGCCGGGCGGAGCTCCGTCTGTTCCGTCGTGGGCACGTGGAGCCGCACGATGAAGGGCACATCGCCATGTGCCTGGCAAACCTGGCAGCCTATCCGTGGACGTTCGGCCGGGCTCTCGGCTGGGGCGAGATGGTCACCTTCCCCGACGATGTGCCGACCTTCCCTGGGTGCCGCCGCGTCTTCCTTGCGGGCGTTTGGGCCGACGGGCAAACCGGCTCCGTGGAGACTTGCGTCGAAGCCGTTCGGGTGCTGAACGTTGTCCCGATCAGCGAATCGGAACGGGTTCGGGCACTGGAGCTGCGGCCCGAGGCATTCTTCAGCGATCTCCTCGATGTGCGGGACGTCTTCACACCGCCGACGCCCGTGTGATCACCGGCCCGGCTGGGTGCCTCGTCAGGCTTCGCCACATACGCTCAGCGACCTCCAGCAGGCGGAGCATTCCGCCGTACGGCCTGGGCCCCGGAACCCCGGCACCGTCACCGCTGACGCACTCCTCATCCGGCTCCGCTCGTGATCGAGGAGACAAGGCCCTGGGCGTCCCGGTATCGATCCCGGACCTCGGGGCGTTGCCGGAAGCCCGCTGACTTGTACGTTGCGACGGCGCCGACATTGGAGCTCGGGGCGCAGACGATCGCGCTCGACGAGCCCAGCTCCTGGAGTGCCGCCGCCGCGGCGACGGTGATCGCCTCGCCGTAGCCGCGGCGGCGATGTTCCCGGTGCACGCCCATCGGTTCGAGCACGCCGGGCCTGCCCGGACCGGCCGACCACACCGTCGCCGCCGCCACCGCCTCGCCCCTGTCGTCGTACGCGACCAGACTCCGGGCATCGGTGTACGGCAATCCGGCCGCCATCGCGTGCCAGTGCTCGTCCGTGAACCCCGACCCGTCGAACGCTGCCCGATGCACGGCGGCATACACGTGCGCCTGCTCCGGCCCGACCACCTCGATCCGCACGCCTGGGTCCTTCACCGGCGCCGTGAGGTCGCGTCGCAGCGGCGTCCACGGTTCGTCGGCGTTCCAGCCGTCCTCGGACAGCAGATTCTGGACCAGCGCCCCCATCGGCGCCTCGATGCTCGCCTTCCCCTCGGGCAGCACGCCGCGCTCCGGCTCGGTCACGTCCTCGACCAACCGCTGCGCCAGTTCCTCGTCCCGCTGAGCGTCCGGCGCGATCGTCAGCCGCAACAAGCCGGGACCGTCCAACAGCCCGATGGCGAGAATCTGTCCGTCCCGGCTCCACGTCCTGACCGCCGCAGCAGTCGCCTCCGCACCTGACCGCCAGAACCAGCCGAGGTCCCCCGGATGCAGTTGCATCGGCGCCCTGTCGTACTGCCACTCCCGCAGCACGCGCACAGCCTCGCTCAGCCCCTCGACTCCCGGCTTGCCCAAGGTAATTGCCATACCCCCGATCACATACGACGGCACGACCGTGCGCACCCGGTTTCCGGCCGGCCGGACTGGTGAGGGTTCGGAGGCTCGGGAAGTCAGCCGATGATCGAAGGGACACGGCCTGATCGCCTCACGCGAGCAGTTGGCAAGCAGATCCCTGCAGGCTGCCGGCTTCAGGATCTGGCACGAGAACGCAACTCACACGGCGCGCGGTGCCGAGTGGATCACCAAGTCAATCGCGGGTGCGGACCCGGCACAACCAGCCCGGCGCCCCGGCAGGCCTGCAGCTGACGTTCGCATTGATCGGCGTCGAGCGGTGAGATTCGCGCCTGTTGGCGTCAGCCGCTGATGTCAACGCCGGACGAAGGCCTTGACAGACTGGTGCCTGCTTCCTCCCCGCCACCCATGGTGTTGTGCAAACGGTGCCGATTCCCCGTCGGATCCTGCGAGGTCGTGGCACGGTCGCGAAGCCAACGATCATCACGAAAGGCATCTGGGATCTCGTCGCCCCAGGGATCGATGCCACGCTCCTCCATCGCATCGAACCAGCGGTCACGTTGCGACTCCGGAAGCCGCACGCCACACCACGGACAGAACAGGAGCTCCACGTACGAGGAGCCTCCGTCATGGATGAGCAGCCCGTACTCCTGGTACCGGGGTACGAAATGGACCAGCACGTCAGGGCATGCATATGGATCGCTATGGACATCGCAGTCCCACGCGACGTGGTGCCGCATCGTCTCGCAGCAGTGCTCCTGCATCGCCTCTACGTGGTTCACGCGGTCACGGTACAACGGAGGTCGGTGGGTGCTCTGATCCGGGAAGCAGAGGACGCGCGTAGCCATGTCGAGGCGCGCAGCCGGCTCTGACCGACCGCGGTCATCCGCCCGATCGGGCACACAGCGGGCATGCCCATCAGACGAGCCGCCAACGTCGGCACCACGGAGCGAGGTCGGCAGGCGGGTACTCTTCCCGGCCGCCAACCCGCTGCACGAGAAGGCGATTTCCTTCCATGGCGACCCGATCTCCTGGCATGAGAAACAGAGGGCGGTCGAGCCGGAAGATCCAATCCGGATCGAACCTCACCTCGTTGAGCAGCAGCATCCTGGGTGCCGTCGCTGGACTGCCTGAGACTCGCACAGCTCCATGGTGCACCGCGTCAGGATCCCTGATCACCCCTTGAGGAGAGTGGGAGGGCGGCGTCGCTCCTGACCTGTGCAGATGGCCAGAGCGCTGATGTGCGGCCCGGGGACCCATCGTGCCCCTCATTCCCCGTGGCTACCCGCATGATCTGGCACGGATGGGGCACGCCGTACCCGGTGTGCGGGGCAGGTGGGCGCCGCCGCGCCGCCGGCCAGGTGTTGGCGACCCGCGTCAACGGCGGTGCGCCGCACGTTCTGCTGCATGCCTGGTGCGGCATTCGAGCTCGTCCGCCGCTGTTCGTCGGCGCTGTCACGCAGTTGGAGACTCACCGCTCAACGGCCCATCACGTACAAGGCCGTTGTCAGTGACGGCCTTTAGGGTCTCAAGCGCGCGGTCGGCTTCCGGGGGTTCCAGCTCTGAAGGGAATGGTTGCATCCCCGGCCTGTCTGGGGGCGGCCCGGGGAATCGTCCTGGACCCAACCGACGGCCGGGCTTCGTCGATGGCCAGCAGATGACCTGCCAGAGCCGACCGCGCACCATCCCCTCTCGTGGGCATCACCTGATCCGTAGCTCTGGCCGGATCGGTCAGCGACGGCCATTCCGACCGCTACTCGGCTGGACGCGGGCGATTGCTGGGGTTGCGTTACCTGGCTGCTGTACCGCAGGATCCCGGCGGGGGTGACCATGGAACGGCATTTGCTGGAGAAGCTGTTGGCCGGTGACGACGAGGCGTCCGTGGCTGCTCTGGCCGCTCTCCGCAGCGGCGCCACCTACCGCGTGTGGGATACGACGCATCCCGCAGAGCAGCACGCCGGGGTCTTTGCAATCCGACTTCGGCGCATGCGGCTGCACGGAGTCGAACCTCTTGGGCTGGAACGAATGGTGCAGCTCCTCCGCGAGCATGGCCGGCCGGTGCGCGGAGGCCTGATCGATTCTGCCGATCAGAAATGGACCTTCCTGATCTACTTCACCGAGGACGGCAGCGCACTGGTGGCCTGCGCCCGCCTACAGCGATGGGTCGAGCCATCACCGCTTTAGGAGCGAGGTGGGGCGATCTGGGGCGTGACCTGCGGTTCCCTGCCTTGCATGGAGTCGGCCTGCACGTACCCTGCAGCCTCCGATTCCCGGTGAGCCCCCGCCCGTTCTGGCACGGCCCCTGCTGCTGCACCAGGAGGTAGCTCCACCGTGGCGTCCGGGACGCATGGAAGGGTCGTCGGTCCACCAGTGCTGGTGCAGGTCGGTCCGTGGTCCGGCCCGGGGCCGGTCGGGGCTCGTGTCGTCCTGGTCGGTGCCGTTGGTCTCAGGTGTTGATGTCACCGATAGCTGGGGGCGGGTGCGGCCAGCCTCCCTCGATGGCCGGGCCACTGCCCGCGGGAACGTTCGCGGCCACCAACGCTGCGGCCTCGCGAGCGCTGAGGTGGGAACCAAGCACGCGCGACGGTATCTGAGGCGACCACCGCGACCAGTGGAGAACCACGTTCCACAGACCCTCTCCACATGGCACTACTCGCGGAACTTCCTCGTAGAACGGATCCTTGGTACTGGTGAGCAGGCTGAAGGCACCGTGCGACGGAAAGGGGAAGAAGACGCGCAGGGTCGGCTGCGCATACAGGGCCTCGGCCAATTCGGCGTCGCCCAGCCTGATCACCGGCGAGCGCTCCAGAGTCAGCCGCCAAGCGGTCGACACAACCCTCCCAGGCGGTGCCGCATCCAGAGGATCCGCCGCCAGCAACGTCCATTCACGACGTAGTTGATCGAGCGATGCCCCGTCACACCAGGCGTGCAGGACGGCGTTCACCACCGCCAGATCATCTGTACTGCCGAAAGCACCCCAACGCCATCCGGACTCCGTTGAGATCTCGATACGGAACTCGCGTTCGTCGGCATTGGTGGCGTATACGGCGAACCGCGCCTCACCACGTGTGCTGCATGCGGCAACCGCGGGATCGTACCCCTCGACGGGATCCATGGCACCGGCATCGTGCCCGCGGCGAGCCGCCTCGCCAGCCAGTGCTTCCCGCAGGCCGCCTGACGCCGCCAGCTCTGGATAGAGGTCGCACAGCACTTCCCTTGAACGTTCGTTCATGCACATACCGTATGCCGCGGGGGAACAAAGCCGGGCGTGGGTGCGGGAGCTGGCGCATCCTCTCCGGGCATACGCTCTCGACCCAGTCCGGCCAGTCCGGTGCCCCGCTGAAGGACACGATGGTCCGCGCAGGGCAGTCCTCCGAGCGGGCAGCACTGATCTACCAGCACTCCACCCTGGAGCGGCAGAGCGAAGTAGCCGGCGGTAACGACGCCCGCGTCCGGGCCGAGTGGGAGAGGGCTGCTGACGTGCCCGACGAGCCGCGATCGGGCACGCAACGGGCACCCGACGGTTAGCGCGGTCCAGACAACAACAAAGCCCCGGGCCGATGGCCTGGGGCTTCTGTCCGGAGCCTGTGACGGGAATCGAACCCGCGCTCTGAGCTTGGGAATTCCTGGGCGGGATCTGTCAGAGCTGCCTGTGACCCGTGCCTTGGCAGGCCGCACGGGACTCATGAGAGGCGCTTCGTTCACCGCCGTTGACCGCAAGTATTCGCCGCAGATGGTGCAGAGGTGGTGCAGCGTGGTGCGCGATTCCTGCTTGCTCTCGGCGTCGGCTTCGGGGAGCCCAGGACGGTCCGGGATGCCCGAGCGCGGGACGCATGCCAGGGTCCTGTCCGATGGGTCGAATGCGCTGAGCGTGGATGAGGATTGGGGGAGCTTGCCGCCGGGGTCTGCAGCCCCCGGCGGGCGGATCCGCCGGTCAGCTCAGCCGGGTATCAGCGTAGAAGACCATCGCATCTCGCTGGTAGTCGACCAGCCCGTCGGCGATCTTGTCGAAGTTCGCGCGGAACTGCGGGTCATCGACGAAGTGCTGGCCCATTCCCTTGTAAGCGGCAGCGTTCGGGGTCCAGAACCGGCAAACGAACTGGTACTGCGCGTCCACCGCGGCCTGCACCGCAGGATCGGCAACCGGTGTGCCGGCCGCCATGAACTCCGCCATGCGGATCATCTGCGCCGTCACCTCGCGCTGCCACTGCTCCGTGTCCTCGGCGGTCATCGTCTCGACGGCCTGCCGGGACTGCTCCCACGCCTGCGGCCACCGCTCCCGGACCTCGGCATCGTTCTCGGGGCTGGAGGGCTCGAAGCCCTCGAACAGGTTCTCCGGCCTGTTGATCTTCACCATGTCGTTGTTGTCCTTGCCTTCCTCCAGTTCGGCGATGGTGCGGCCGACCGTGCGGGCGAGCGTTTCCAGCCGGTCCCGTTCCGCGAGCAGCCGTTGGTGGTGCTCGCGGAGCACGTCCACCTGATCGACCTGGCTCTCCAGGACCGCCCGGATCTCGCGCAGCCCCACGTCCAGCTCACGCATCAGCAGGATCTGCTGCAATCGCAGCAGATCGGCCTCCTCGTAGTAGCGGTGCCCGTTGCTTCCGATCCACGCCGGCGGCAGCAAGCCGATCTCGTCGTAGTGCCGCAGTGTCCGGGACGTCACCCCGGACATCCGGGCCACGTCCGCGATCGACCAGGCCATTGCCCTGCCTTCCATCGCCGGGCCGGTCTCTCCGGCCCCACAGAAGACCGTAGAAGTTGACGCAGCGGAAAGCGCAAGCCGGAACAGGCGGCACTGAGCCACCAGCACACCAACCTGGAGCGGCAGAGCGAAGTAGCCGGCGGTATCGACCGTGACGTACAGCTGCGTACCGTGGCGCCCGCTGAGGTTACCGTCAGAGTGCCGTCAGAAGCCGCGCCTCAATTGCTGGGGCGGTCGGTCTCAATCGCGAGCCCAGTCGAATGGCATCGGCGCACCCTGCGGGATCACCCAAGGGTGGGGATAGCGGGCCTGACAACCGGTGCAGCGCGCGACGAACGGACCGATGTCCGGGTTCGTGAGAACGCTGTAGTGGCTGGAGGGCTGAGCTGGGAGCATGTGCGCGTTCGCCGTCGTTTCCAAGCCGGGCCACTCCGGCGAGCATTGGCATGGGCGCTCTACCGCGAACAGGTCGCCGTCAGAGGCCTTGGCCGTGCTCTTGAAGAGCTTGGCGAAGTTCTCTCGTATGGACACGGCGGCGGCCTCCTCTTCACTGCGCCCGACTTTCGAGCCTCCAGACAGTAACTCAGGACGGTGGAGTCCCCGCTGCCGAGTCAATTCGGCAGCGATCTTGAAATCCGTCGTCGCAGCGATGTCGCCGTGGGTTCAAATCCCACACCCACCGCAGATGAACAGCGCCTGACCAGCAAGATTGGGTCGGGGGCTGTTTCTGTGCTCATCCCGTGGTTGCCCACTACTCCTCGGGGTTCCCCGCTCGATCGGGCACGCGAGGGGCGCGCCTCAGACGCCGGGGCGGGCCACCCACTCAGCCCTGAAGTCCGCGCACACGATGCGTACCATGGCGGTTGTCAGCCTCAGCTCGTGACTACACCCGGCCTCATCTGGCAGGACTTCGTCCAGGCGAACGGAGTTGAAGTCCGACAGCTCGATCGTCCCGCCGTCGTCAGCCACGAGCTGAAGGCTCTTGACTCCGCTGTACCGAATCGTGAGCACGTCCTCCTCGCAACCTGACCAGGCGAAACGAATCTCGTACTGTCCCAGTGAATCGGCAGCGGCGTGCAACGCTTGGGGCCTCAGGTCCTTGATGCAGCGAGGGGCCGAGAAGTCGTAGTGCTCCGGATGTGACGCGAAGGCACGGGCTCCGGGCGGAAGTGCCGGCAGTAGCTCCGGGAGCTTGGAAACGTACGGACTCGGGTCGTGCCAGAAGATTCCCTGGCCCTGTTGCTCGACGACTACGTACTTCACACATCCCCCTCGATGGGCGCCCAAGGCGCTCTAGCCACGTGCCGACTGTCAGCCTTCCGATACGAACTTAAGCCTGGCTCGCTTGGTCGACTCACGCCCATAACGGTCTGCCGCAAGTGCTAGCGCTGACGCCAGAATGAATCGCGTGATTGCACTGTCTTCGATGATCACAAAGATCAGAAACCACTTGGCCGTGTGGAGGGTGAGTGGCAGCTCGGCCCGTCGGCTTTGGCAGTGGTCAGCTGACGGTGTCCATGAAGCTCAGCATGCGGCGATTGATCTCCTCCGCATGGTCAATCTGTGGTCCGTGGCCGGTGTTCGAGACGATTTCGGCGCGGGCGCCGGGCATGAGGCGCGGGATGCGCTCCACTTGCCGCCGTGGGTGCACGAGGAGGCTTCGCTTGCCGAGAACCAGGTAGAGCGGGGTGTGGATGGTGGAGTGGCCTCATCCTTATCAGGTCGATCATGGGGATGCGACAACGTCGGCCAACCAGTGCTGCGCTTGGGTCGATCGTCCACTGAGGTCCGACGCCGACCGTCGCTGTTCGCGCTTGTTGGTGTCAGCCGCTGGTGTCAGGGAGCCATGGCTCCCTTGACGATTTCCAATCGGCACCCCTGAGGCTTACTACTCGGACCACTCCGCATCGGCCCGGCCGGTGAGAACTCGATCGCATCCTTGTGGCTCCCGACGAGAGCGGCGCATCTGAGTATCCGTGCTCATGTGCAACGCCTGCCACAACAGCATGCTGAGTGGCATGCCATTAACAGACTGTCACCCGAGATTGGATCGGTGGTCGGTATGAGACATGGGAGTGAACCGTCGACTGGCCCGCAGATCGGTGTCAGCGTGGCGCTACTCGTCATTGATCTGGTGGTCATCGCTTGGTTGGTGTTCCTCCGCTACGGGATGACGGGCTGGGCCGACAGCTACGACAGCAACAATCCGCCCAGTGCACCCAAGGAAGCGTTGCGGGGAATGTGGCTCCTGATCGGCGGAGCAGTCGTCACAGGTGGTGGCCTTCTTGCTCTGCGATGGCGTATTCCAGGCATCGTGCAGCTAGTTGTCCTCGGAGTCGGAGCGGGACTGCTCGCCTCATTGGCCGCCCGCAAGTAGCGCACGTCGGCCCACACCTCAACCACCACTCACCCCAGCTCCCATCCCGCCGTCGACCCACACACCGTGGAGCGGGCGTGGTTCATGGCGTCCAGGTGGAGCGCGCCACTGTACGACCTGGATGCCATGGGCCGCGTCTGCTCGGCTCTTGCCTGGGTCGACGGTGGACGGGATGGGAGCACCCCCCGCACGCCCCAACGGTCCCGCAGTCGGCGACGGCGCCTCTCCATCCCCGTGCCGGCCGATCCCCCTCCGGAGGCATCGTCTTTGACCGCACGCCGTTCTATGCGGTGATCGACTCATGGCCTCCGGCCCTATCCATATGTGGAGATGTCGACCTGGAGAACGTCGGCATCTGGGTGCGGACCGCTGAGCCCGAACTCACCACCGGTCGGGGGGGCACCAGGCGACACCAAGTCCGATGCAGGCAAGCGGTTCCTCGTCCTGCCGGCCTTTCTGGAGAAGGACCTCAAGCGGACTGGTACGCGGAGAAGGGTCCGGACGGGCTTCTGTTCGTGGGGGAGAAGGGCAAGCCGTTCCGTCGGTCGACCTTCGGTCGGAAGTGGCGTACCGCCCGTACGAAGGTCGGTCTCCCCGACGGCTTCGGCTTCTACGATCTTCGTCACACCGGGCATACGCTCTCGACCCAGTCCGGGGCCACGCTGAAGGACACGATGGTCCGTGCCGGACAGTCCTCCGAGCGGGCGGCACTGATCTACCCGCACTCCAACCTGGAGCGGCAGAGCGAAGTGCCGGCGGTGTCGACGCCCGCGTTCGCGCCGAGCGGGAGAAGGCCGCTGACGTGCCCGACGAGCAGCCATCGGGCACGCAACGGGCACGAGACGCCTAGGCCGGTCCAGACAACAACAAAGCCCCGGGCTGATGGCCTGGGGCTTCTGTCTGGAGCGGGTGACGGGAATCGAACCCGCGCTCTGAGCTTGGGAATCACCGGGCCGTCACGGAGGGGGTTGACGCTGACCAGCGCAAACGGCCTCTGGTGATTAATCGCGAGGCGTCGCGCTTGACTGCTCTTGACCGCTGGGATCCGCTCTTTCTGGCACGGATGTGGCACGGGTTCCACCCGCTCTGACGGGTCGCGTCACCGACCCCGCACCCGACAACACTGTCACCCGAATGGCCCAACATGACGTGCCACCCATATGGGTGAAGATCAAGCTGGCTAGTGCCCCAACCGAGGCAATCTGTGAAAGGCGAACCAAATGCGCATTCGACGAATCCTCGCCGCAGTCTTCGCCACGGCAGCCCTCGCCGGACTCGGCCTCACAGGCGCCGCCACCGCCACCGCCACCGCCGGCAGCGTCACCCCGGCCAGCGTCACCCCGGGTGAGTGCACGGACGGCGGCGGAACGATCGATCGGTCGACGCCCGTGCTCCCGACCTGCAGGGGCGGTACGTACGACGGGCAGACGGTCGACTAAACCCCACTAGGGCCCGTTGTGAAAGTGGATCGGCGCCCCGCAGCCACGCGTTGCGGGGCGCTCCCTCGCGAGCGTTCCCCCTCGGCTGACGGCTCAACGTACCTGGGAGGCGTGACGATCGCACACGGGCCCGATGAGGTCGGCGGGAGCGAGCCGAACTGTCAAGCATCGGGCACGGAACGGGCACGCGACGCCTGGCGCGGTCCAGACAACAACAAAGCCCCGGGCTGATGGCCTGGGGCTTCTGTCTGGAGCGGGTGACGGGAATCGAACCCGCGCTCTGAGCTTGGGAAGCTCATGTTCTACCATTAAACTACACCCGCGTAGCGGGCCTTGATCGGCACCGCATCGTCGCACACTGTACCCCATTGAGGCCCCCGGTGTATTCAGCCGCGGGGCTTTCGTGCGGTCCGGGGCATGTGTCCGGGCTGTCCGTCGGTCGACAGGCCGGCGGTCGAGCGGCGGCCTGTCGACCGTCCGCCCGGCCGGTGCCGAAATGGCCGCGGGCATGTGCCGGAACGGTGGATGCGAGGGCGAGGCGGTGGCGTGGGGGCGTACCTTTGCCGGGGCGGAGTGCCGCGTGGAGTGCTGTCCTGTTGATCCCCTAATGTGGCTGCCTCGTCCACGTGTTGGGGAAGGGACTTGATGGATCCGATGGAGTCGATGGACCCGATGGAGCGCACCGTCGTCCGCTGTGCCGAAGGGCATGTCTTCGCTATCTCGTCGTTCCCGATGCAGCAGCTCGGTGCCGGCCGGATCGGGCCCGGGCGGCTCATCCGGTGTCCGCGGTGCGCCCGGTTGCGGCATGCCGTGCCGGTACCCGTTCCGGTGCCGGTACAGCCGCTGGCGCGGTAGCGCCGAGCGGGCGTGGGGCCCGACCGATGTGGGCGGGCCCGCGCGCTCTGCGTATCCTCGGGGCGTGCTTCTCTCAGACTTGGACATCCGAACCGAGATCGACGCCGGGCGGGTGCGCATCGATCCGTTCGACGACGCCATGATTCAGCCGTCGAGCATCGACGTGCGGCTCGACCGCTATTTCCGGGTGTTCGAGAACCACCGCTACCCCCACATCGATCCCGCGGTCGAGCAGGCTGACCTGACGCGCCTGGTCGAGCCGGAGGGCGACGAGGCGTTCATCCTGCACCCCGGTGAGTTCGTGCTCGCGTCGACGTACGAGGTCATCTCGCTGCCGGACGACATCGCCTCACGCCTCGAGGGCAAGAGCTCCCTCGGGCGGCTCGGGCTGGTGACCCACTCGACGGCCGGTTTCATCGACCCCGGGTTCTCCGGTCACGTCACGCTGGAGCTGTCGAATCTCGCCACCCTGCCGATCAAGCTGTGGCCCGGGATGAAGATCGGGCAGCTGTGCATGTTCCGGCTGAGCTCGCCTGCGGAGCATCCGTACGGCTCCGAGAAGTACGGCTCCCGGTACCAGGGGCAGCGGGGTCCGACCGCCTCGCGGTCGTTCATGAACTTCCATCGGACGCAGGTGTGAGGGCCGGTACGCGATGAGTGCGGCACGCGAGAACCTGACGTACGAGAAGTTCGGCGGAGCGATCCGTGAGCTTGCGCAGACCATCGCCGACGACGGGTACGAGCCCGATGTCGTCCTGTCGATCGCGCGCGGCGGAGTGTTCGTCGCGGGCGGACTGGCCTATGCGCCTGGCTGCAAGAATCTTCACCTTGTGAATGTTGAATTTTATACAGGTGTTGGTCAGACCCTCGACATGCCGGTCATGCTGGCGCCGGTCCCGAACGCGATCGACTTCTCGAACAAGAAGGTTCTGATCGCGGACGACGTGGCCGACACAGGCAAGACGCTGAAGCTCGTGCACGACTTCTGCCTCGACCACGTCGCCGAGGTGCGGTCCGCGGTCATCTACGAGAAGTCGCACAGCCTCGTGAAGTGCGAATATGTGTGGAAGCGCACGGACGAGTGGATCAACTTCCCCTGGTCTGTGTTGCCTCCATGTCGTAAGTCCGGCACACCGATCACTCCGTCGAAGGATGCTTTGTAAAAAAGGCGGCCTGAAATGCGACCTTTAAGCCTGGGTAACGTGCCTCATGACGGCTCGGGCGGGGGTGCTGGCCGTCCTCAAGAGGGCGACACCGCTGCCTGAAGATGCGCCGTGCTGCTTCCCCTGTGGAGCGCAGCGCATGCTCGCGCTAGGGTTGTTAATAGATCATGCCGTGAGGTCCGAACGCCTCTCATCAGTAACCACAAGGGCGCCTGCACGGAAACGGAGAGATCCGGCATGGGTCAGCCGCACAAGAATGAAGAGCGCTTTTATCTCTATCCGGTTCAGCGGGTAGTGGCAGTCTTCCAGAGCGACGAACAGGCAGAGCGTTCCTGCCGGGACCTGGAGGCCGCGGGCGTCGATCTGTCCTGGGTGCACCTTCTGTGCGGGCCGGAGGGAGCACGCTTGTTGGATTCCCAAGGTTCTCGCCATGGGCTGGTTGCGCGACTTACACGTTTTTTGCAGCGTGGTGCCTACGAGGGAAAAGCGCTGAGCGTCCACCATGCTGCATTGCAGCGCGGGGGGTGTGTGCTGTACGTTCCAGCGCGCAACAGTAAGAGGGTCCGCAAAGTGGTGGACGTCCTGCGTAAACACGGAGGGCGCGGGATTCTCCACTTCCGCAGGTGGGCTATCGAGGAGTTTCCCAGCACTGCCGGCGCCCCGTAGGCAGCAGGACAAGTCGTTGGCGCCAAGGCAGCCGTGGTTCTCGCAAGTACGGAGTTGCCAGGGGTGCGAAGCATGGGATTCTCCGGGTAGAGGAGTGGCGCCAATTCGGGCGGATCTTCTACCGGAGAGCCGTCGGTGATCACGGGGTAGGGGCCCGGACGATCCTGAATGCTAGTGCACACGAGCGGCTCCGCTTGGTTGGTACGACAGCCTGCGAGACGGTCGTCACCAGCTTCCGGTTGAACTAGAGGGTGTTTCACGTGGCAAGTTTCGCGAGGGCGGCCAGGCCGCGGAAGGCGAGGAAGTGCGAGCCCTTTCGTTCGTATCGGACGGTGAGGCGGCGGTAGCCGGAGAGCCAAACGATCGACCGTTCGATCTTCCAGCAGTGCCGACCGAGGCGTTCGCCAGACTCGATGCCGGGCCGCGCGATGCGAGCGACGAGCCCGCGCTCGCGCAGCCAGGCCAGGTGTTCGGCGGAGAAGTACGCCTTGTCCGCGCGGAGTTTGACCGGTCGGCGCCGCCGTGGTCCCTGGCGGGACGGGACGGCGGGTATGCCGCGGAAGAGCGGGCTTAAAGGGTGAGGCTGTCGTGCATGCCGCGTAGGGCAACCGGCACGTGGGTGGCGGTGTGACTGCCCAGCGTCGCATGGGCGAACGCCTCCCGCATCAACAGCATCGACAGCACGCGCGGGATGGTGCTGGCCGCTGTGCGGGCCGCGTCCTGGGCTGCGTTGACGAACGCCAACGCGTCCCCCGGCCTGTCCTGGTACGTCGCCTGCAAGCTCATGCAGGCCAGCACATTGGCCATGAACTCCCGGTCGTCGATCTCCCGGGCGAACTGCAACGCCTCGGTGAAATACGACCGGGCCTGGTTGTACTGGTGTGCGTCGAAGTGCGTCCAGCCCGCGAGGCGCGCGAGCTCGGCGGCCACGCCGTACAGGCCGTGCTGAATGGGAGCGGGCCGGTTCTCCTTCAGTAGCTCGACGACGTAGCGGAGCTGCCCGACCACGGCCGGCCGCAGTGCCTCACCGCCGTGCTGGTCATCCCGTCGCTCGGGCTGTTCGCCGTGGCGCTGTTGCGCGCTGAGCGGGCGGGGGCTGCCGGGAGCGGTGGCGAAGACATGGAGCGGCGGGGGCCTTTGGCCGCCAGCGCGCGCGGGCCGCCGTAGGCGGGCCGCCTTGATCATCTTGGTGCCAAAGCGGGTTACGGTGGCGCGTTCCACTTGCCATCTACCGCTTGAAGAAAGGCAACTTCGTGAGCACATTTGACGGTTCGCAATCGGCGCCGACCGTGCGGCCTGGGGACCTTGAGCGGCTACTGGTCACGGCAGCGGATCTGGCCAACGCGGGCCTCGACGACTTCACTGAGCTGGCGTCGCCGTCGTCTGACGAGGACCCGCCGCCGATGACCGGTCCGACCCCGGAACTCACGGCCCTGCTGAACAGGGCGTTCAGCGACAAGGCCGCGAGAGAGGTCAGGACCTCGTTCATGAACGCCGACTCCTCGATGGTCGTCGACGAGGGAGTCTCGGAGCGGGCAGCACGGGCTGCCGTGGCCTGGATGGCCGACATGCGGCGGGTGTACGCCCAGTGCGTCGCCTGGACGATGAACATCGGCGATCAGGAGATCACCGTCCAGGTGGTGGATCCGGCCGATGATCCGAGCGAGCCGCTCAAGGTGGAGCAGAGGTTCGGTGACGACGCCTTGATGCGTACGATGCTCGCCGGTCCGGTCGGGCAGCAGGCCCAGATCACCACCCTTCTGGTGCGCGACGGTGACCGGGCCCTGGAACTGACGTTCCGTAGCTTGGCAGGCGAGCCCGGTGGGCCCGAGGCGGCGCGGCTCGCCACCGCGAGGTCGAAGTTCCTTGAGCTGGCTCCGGCAAAGTTCCTGAGTCTGCCGCGCGGCTAGGATCTGTTGCGAAGTGGATCTTGTTCGTTGATGATCACATCCTGTGGGGCGTGGGGATTTGACGAATGGGCACTGGCCCCGGCTTGAGCCGTTGCTACCGACGGGCATCAAGCCGGGCCGTCCGCAGGTGTGGACGCGCCGGCAGCTGATAGACGGCATACGGTGGCGGACCCGGACCGGCGCCCCCTGGCGGGACGTGCCCGAACGCTACGGCCGTGGGACCGGGCCTACGACCTGTTCCGCGGCTGGCAGCGAGTCGGGACCTGGGCCCGGCGGCCGACCGTGGTCGTGTCACTCCGCCCGGACCGTCCGCCGCGGTGGCCGCGGGTGGCGGGCGGCGTCGGCCGCGTGCCGAAGGGTCCACCTGTGGCGCTGTGCTCCGATCGGGTGTTCCGTCACTTGCGGTCATCGCCATCTGACCTAGAGTGCTGGCACGTCAGTTCCCCCGATTCGCTGAGACGCCCGCCGATGTTTTTGAGCCTCGCGACCCCGACCTTGGTCGGCCTGACCGCCCTGGCGCTCACCGCCCAGGTGCCCGCAGCGCCCTCCGTCGCCGCCCGAGCCCCTGCCACGGTGCCTTTGGCCCAGGGGGCCCTGTCCATCACCGCCCCGTCCGCGACCGATCTCGGTGAAGCCGTCGCCGGTGGCGCACTCGACGCGCGCTTCTCCTCGGCGGTCGAAGTCGTCGACTCGCGCGGTCTGGCCTCCGCCTCCTGGACGGCGGTCGTCAGCGCCAACCACCTCACGGATCCGAGCGGTGTGTCCAAGCGGATCAACAGGACCCAGATCTCCTACTGGTCCGGCCCCGCCACGTCCACCACCGGCACCGGCACCTTCGTCCCGGGACAGGTCACCAGGGCACAGCGGGTGAACCTGGCCACGACCCGCACGGCCTTCCGCCTCACCGAAGGGAAAGGAGGCAACAGGGCCCGCTGGCAGCCCACCCTTGTGATCAAGATCCCGCAGGACACCCTCGGCGGGCGCTACACGGGCAGCGTCGCGCACTCCGTCTCATAGGCAACGGCCCCCACCGTCCGGTGGGGGCCGCTCACTTCACGGAAATCAGATCGTGCCCAGCTTGATGATCGACAGCAGCGCGATCAGCTGGATGGCCGATGCCCCCAGCGCCTTCGGCCACGGCAGGTCGTGCGACTTGCTCACCATCGAGGTGAACAGCGCGCCGGCCGCCAGCCAGGTCACCCAACCCACCACCTGCACCAGCGAGTTCTCACCGCCCAGGAAGATCGCGAACACCAGCCGTGGTGCGTCGGTGAGCGACATGATCAGCATGGAGAGGCCGACCGTGGGCTGCCAGGAGCCGTCACCGCCGAGCTGGCGGGCCAGCGTATGGGTGACCGCACCCAGGATCAGCCCACCGATGACGAAGGCCACGCCCGTGATCAGTACGGAGCCGAGCGCTGTGACGAAGGGCGCCTTGATCGCCTCCTCGCGCGTCTGGTCGAAGCCGAAGATCGCGAGCAGGCCGTAGATGAACGTGACGACAAGGGCCGGACCCCACACGGGGTAGTCCCGCATCTGCAGGAACGTCGACCCCGGGCGCAGCACGATGCCGCTCAGCAGGGCCTTCCAGTGCAGACGCGGACCCGAAGGGGCGGCACCTGCGCGGTAGGTGGAGCCGTCGCCGTACGGGTCCTCACCCACGCTGAACGCCCGGGTGTGCCCGGGGTTGTCGGCGTAGGGGTCACCCGCGGCGTACCCGCCGTGCCCCTGCTGCTGGTGGTACGGGTCGCCGAAGTACTCCGGCTCACCGTGCGGGGCGTGCGGCGGGTGCTGCGCATGCCCGCCCCCCGTCGGGGGCCACTGCTGCTGCGGGGGGTACGAGGGCGCCGCCTGACCTCCCCCTTGCCGGCCGTACGACTGTCCGTACGGCGGCGGGGGCGCCTGCTGCGGTTGCTGTTGCGGGGGGCGGTTGTTGTCCCGGCCGCGTCCGATCCTGAATCCAGCCACGCATTCGAACGTACCTGTTCCCGCTGAGTCCGGTGTCATGGCCAGGGAACAACAGGGCCTTTGCTGCTGACCTGTGACATCCCTTAGGGGGACCCCGGGGGGTCCGCCCGAGGGCCGCCGTAGGGGGCAGGAGGGGGGCCATGACGTCCCCGGGCCGGGTGCCCGAGGTCAGGCCGAGTCCGGCTCGAGGAAGATCGATGTGCTGAAGGTGACGGACGGACCGGCAGCCCTCCCGCCCGGGTGGATCGCGACGAGGTCGGCGTTCTCGCCGCGGTGCGTACGCGTCACCACGTCGGCCCTTTTGTCGCCGTCGTAGTCCGCGTAACGCAGGAGATCCGTGACGACGGTGGCCTCGCCGGCCGGGAGCGGGGGCGGTGGCGGGATGCGTACGGCCTTGAAGGTGTACGTGCCTCCGGGACGGCCGGGTCCGTTCGGCCCTCCCAGCAGCAGGGCGGCCTTGGCCGTCTCGCCGGGCGTGCGGGCCCGCGTCGAGCAGGCCAGGTCGTCGTAGCCGTCGCCGTTAGTGTCCGCGACGGGCTCGGGAGCGGCCAGGACGGGCCCTGCGCCGGGGACGGGTGCACCGGCGGTGCGTGGCGCGCCCGTACGGGTGAACGGGCCCCGTAGGAAGCTGACCCGGCCGCCGCTCGCGGTGACCGCGAGATCCTGCGCGCCGTCGCCGTCGAAGTCGCCGCACACGGGGTGGTCGGGCCATTCGTTGCCGTACCGCGCCTGTTCCGGGATGCGGAGCACGACGGCCCTGCCGGCCAGGCCCGAGGGGCCGCCGAAGAGCAGCTGGAGGGGGACGGGCGGGCGGCCGATGCCGTCGTACGGGGGGTCCGTGGCCACGACCAGATCGCTGAAGCCGTCCTTGTCGAGGTCGCAGGCGGCCTCGGAGTCGAACGCGGCGGGAAGCACGCCCCCGACCCGGGCGCCGTTCGCGCGGGGTGTGAGCAGCTGGCGTACGGCGGGGCCGGGTGTGCCCTTGGAGGTGCCGTAGACGATGCCGATGCCCGCGTCGTCGTCGTGGCCTGCACCGGCGGCCTTGACGAGGTCGTCGAGGACCAGATCGCGGTGGCCGTCGCCGTTGAAGTCCTCCGGGACGCGGCTGCCGTCGCCGCGCGGTACGGGGAGGGCGGGGGTGGCCGCCGTTCCGGCGAGGGCGGAGGCGCCGGGAGCCCGGGCCGGAACCGGGGCGGGGTGGTCCGGTTCGGTCGCGGGGTGCGGGGTGAGCCCGCAGCCGGCCAGTAGCAGTGCGCACTGGAGTGCGACCGTACCGACAAGGGCGGCGTTGCGTATTCGACGCCTCAAGGATCGGCCTTCCCGTCTGTGTCTCCATAACCGGCCGCATCATCATGCTCCTGCCACGCGCCTGGGCCAATGGTTCGGCGGTGGGTAATGGCTCACTTGCTCCCTGTATCGCTTTGGTTGGATTTGGGGTTATTTACATAGTTGTATTGGGTTTTGCGGCTATTCGTTACGTTCTCTATGGGTGGCGCACACAGGGCGCTCGTAGGTTCGGCGTCATCAGCCCGGATCGCCGGGGCATCGCTCACCGAGCCTCTCCGGATCGCCGGAGCCCTCGGTTCACCAGGGCGTCCGGATCGCCGAGGACGTGAACCGCCGATGCGCGCCGACTCCGGGGCACCCGACGCACCCGAGACAGGAAAGCCCTCATATGCGTGCCACCCGACGTCCCATCCGCACCGCTGTCGCCACTGTCGCCACTGTCGCCGTCGTCGCCACGGGAGCCGCTGCGGCCGTACTGCTGCCGGTCCAGGCGGCGTCCGCCGACAGTCCCGCCTCCGGCTCCCGCACCGCCGGTGCACAGGCAGGGGTGGCCGGGATCGCGCCCGGTACGGGCAGGGCCGCCAAGCTCGCCGACGGGTCCATGGCCCGTATCCACAAGCTCGGCCCGCACCACTACAAGGCCGAGATCCCGTCCCACGACGCCGGACTGCGCACCCTCGTGACCACCGGGGCCCCCGTGTCCGTGCAGAGCAACGGTCTGCACGTCGTTCTGAGGCCCGACGGCAATGTCGTCTCCTGGCTCGAGGGCAAGAAGCAGTCGGCCGCCCATTCCGCAGCCCTGGCATCCATCAGGATCACCACCCCCGACGGGCGCACGGCCAGGCTCGTCAAGGTCGGGGAAGGCGGGGAGCCCCGCGCCGAGGTCTCGACGAAGAGCGGCAGGCCCATCGGCACGCTCACCCCCGCGCAGCCGTCCGCCCGCCATGCCGGCTGGACGTACAAGCTCGTCCCCGACGGCAAGCAGCCGAGGTTCGCCGTCATCGACGGCGAGCGTGGCGGAAACACCTGGGTCTACGGCTTCGACGGCAGGCTGATCCATACGTACAAGGGTCAGCGCTGGCAGGGGTGACCCGAGCCGGGGCGCCATGGCGACGCGTTGCTCGCATCGGCGCTCACACAGAAGCGGCCGGTCCTGCCCCCGAGGCAGGTCCGGCCGCTCACTGGTTCGGTACGCGTACGAAGACGCCTACTTCACCGGCTCCGGTTCCGGTTCGTCCGCCGACTCCGACGCGCCCGCGTTCGGGTCGGCCGGCGTTTTCACCGAATCGAGCAGCAGCTGCGCCACATCCACGACCTGCAGGCTCTCCTTCGCCTCGCCGTCGTTCTTCTTGCCGTTGACCGAGTCGGTGAGCATCACCAGGCAGAACGGGCAGGCGGTGGACACGATGTCCGGGTTCAGCGACAGCGCCTCGTCCACCCGCTCGGTGTTGATGCGCTTGCCGATCCGCTCCTCCATCCACATGCGTGCACCACCGGCGCCACAGCAGAAGCCGCGCTCCTTGTGACGGTGCATCTCCTGCTGACGCAGGCCGGGCACGGCGGACATGATCTCGCGCGGCGGCGTGTAGACCTTGTTGTGACGGCCCAGGTAGCAGGGGTCGTGATACGTGATCAGACCGTCGACCGGCGTCACCGGAATGAGCCGGCCCTCGTCGATGAGGTGCTGGAGCAGCTGGGTGTGGTGGATGACCTCGTACTCGCCGCCGAGCTGCGGGTACTCGTTGGCGATGGTGTTGAAGCAGTGCGGGCAGGTCGCGACGATCTTCTTCGCCGACTTCGGCTTCCTCGTCGACTCGTCCTCGTCGTCCTCGCCGAACGCCATGTTCAGCATCGCGACGTTCTCCGCGCCGAGCTGCTGGAAGAGGAACTCGTTGCCGAGGCGGCGCGGCGAGTCACCGGTGCACTTCTCCTCGCCGCCCATGATCGCGAACTTGACCCCCGCGATGTGCAGCAGCTCGGCGAAGGCCTTGGTGGTCTTCTTCGCCCGGTCCTCGAGGGCGCCGGCGCAGCCGACCCAGTAGAGGTAGTCGACCTCGGACAGGTCCTCGACGTCCTTGCCGACGACCGGGACCTCGAAGTCGACCTCCTTGGTCCACTCGAGGCGCTGCTTCTTGGCCAGGCCCCAGGGGTTGCCCTTCTTCTCCAGGTTCTTGAGCATCGTGCCCGCCTCGGACGGGAAGGAGCTCTCGATCATCACCTGGTAGCGGCGCATGTCGACGATGTGGTCGATGTGCTCGATGTCGACCGGGCACTGCTCCACGCACGCACCGCAGGTGGTGCAGGACCACAGCACGTCCGGGTCGATGACGCCGTTCTCCTCGGCGGTGCCGATCAGCGGGCGCTCGGCCTCGGCGAGAGCGGCTGCCGGGACGTCCTTCAGCTGCTCCTCGGAGGCCTTCTCCTCGCCCTCCATGGTCTTGCCGCCGCCCGCGAGCAGGTAGGGCGCCTTGGCGTGCGCGTGGTCGCGCAGCGACATGATCAGCAGCTTCGGGGAGAGCGGCTTTCCGGTGTTCCAGGCGGGGCACTGCGACTGGCAGCGGCCGCACTCCGTACACGTGGAGAAGTCGAGGATGCCCTTCCAGGAGAACTGCTCCACCTGGCTGACGCCGAAGACGTCGTCGTCGCCCGGGTCCTCGAAGTCGATCGGCTTGCCGCCCGAGGTCATCGGCTGGAGCGCACCCAGGGCGGTGGAACCGTCCGCGTTGCGCTTGAACCAGATGTTCGGGAAGCCCAGGAAGCGGTGCCAGGCCACACCCATGTTGGTGTTGAGCGAAACCGTGATCATCCAGATCAGCGAGGTGCCGATCTTGATCATCGCGGTGAAGTAGATCAGCGTCTGGAGGGTGGGGACGCTCAGCCCGTCGAAGGCGAGGACCAGGGGGTACGAGACGAAGTACGCGGCCTCGTAGTGGTCCACGTGGTGGATCGCGCCCTCCAGGCCCCGCAGGGCCAGGATCGCGAGGCCGATGGTGAGGATCACGTACTCGACGAAGTACGCCTGCCAGGCCTTCGAGCCCGCGAAACGCGACTTGCGGCCCGCACGGGACGGCAGGTTGAGGAGCCGGATCGCCATCAGCACGAGGATGCCGACGACCGTCATGAGGCCGATGAACTCGATGTACATCTCGAACGGCAGGAAGCCGCCGAGGACCGGCAGGGTCCAGTCGGCCTGGAAGAGCTGGCCGTACGCCTGGGCGAGCGTCGGGGGCAGCGTCAGGAAGCCGATCGCGACGAACCAGTGGGCGAAGCCCACGATCCCCCAGCGGTTCATCCGGGTGTGGCCGAGGAACTCCTTGACCAGTGTGACCGTGCGCGCCTTGGGGTCGTCGGTGCGGCTGCCCGCAGGCACGGACTGACCGAGCTTCACGAACCGGTAGATCTGCGCGACGGCTCGGGCGATGAGCGCAACGCCGACCACGGTCAGGACCAGCGACACGATGATCGCGGCGAGCTGCATTGGGGGCTCCTCGGGCCTGCGAGGTGGAAAGATTCAGCACTTACTAAGCGGTAACTTATTCAGTCCGTGCTGAGACTACCCAGATATTCCGCCGCACTGTAGTTGTGCCGGCGGTGATCTGCGTCGCTCAGGTCACCCTGAGTACCGGCTGTCCCGGGGGCAGATCGTCCTGGGTTCGGGTCCGGCGCAGGGCCGGAATCGTGCGCAGCAGCACGGACAGGTCCAGTCCGATCCAATGGTGCTCCACGTAGTGCTGATCGAGTAGCGCGGGTTCGTCCCAGGGCATGGCCGAGTGCCGGGCGAGCTGGGCGAGCCCGGTCAGGCCCGGCTTGACGCCCTGGCGCCAGGGGGCGGCGGCGCGCGGGTGCCCCGGTGCCAGCGCGGCGGGTCCGACCAGGGACATCTGGCCCCGTACGACATGGGGCAGTCTGGACAGCAGGTCCAGTCGGAAGCGACGGGTCCGCAGCGACCGGACGGTGAACGGGCGGCCGTGCAGTCCGGCCTTCCTCTCGCGCGCGAACGCGCCGCCGGGCCGTCGGCGCAGGACCGCCGAGCAGACGGCGAGAGCGAGCAGCGGCGCCACGAGAACCAGCAGTGCCGTGCCGAGTGTCAGATCGAGAAAGCGCTTCGGCTGCACGATGTGCACGACTCTCACCCGACCGTTCTGTTGTTCTCTGTCATTGTCTGGCGCGTCTGTGAACCTTTCGCGTGCTTTGTAGAACGATGGCACGGTGGAGGCGGGGGAGAGCGCAGGCCGCGCCGGTGTCCCGCAGGGGGCGCGCACCATAGTTGAGCCGGGTCGACTCAGCTCTGTTGACTCGATGGTGCCCGTGATGCATCCTTGAGCGAGTTCCACTCAAGTCCTCTGGAGGAATCGAAATGGCACGTGCGGTCGGCATCGACCTGGGCACGACTAACTCCGTCGTCAGCGTTCTGGAGGGCGGCGAGCCCACCGTCATCACCAACGCCGAGGGCGCCAGGACCACGCCGTCCGTCGTCGCCTTCGCCAAGAACGGTGAGGTGCTCGTCGGAGAGGTCGCGAAGCGTCAGGCGGTCACCAACGTGGACCGGACCATCCGGTCCGTGAAGCGTCACATGGGCACCGACTGGAAGATCGAGCTGGACGGGAAGACCTTCAACCCGCAGCAGATGTCCGCCTTCATCCTGCAGAAGCTGAAGCGGGACGCCGAGTCGTACCTCGGTGAGAAGGTCACGGACGCGGTCATCACCGTCCCGGCGTACTTCAACGACTCCGAGCGCCAGGCCACCAAGGAGGCCGGCGAGATCGCGGGCCTCAACGTCCTGCGCATCGTCAACGAGCCGACGGCCGCCGCGCTGGCCTACGGTCTCGACAAGGACGACCAGACGATCCTCGTCTTCGACCTCGGTGGCGGCACCTTCGACGTCTCGCTGCTGGAGATCGGCGACGGCGTCGTCGAGGTGAAGGCCACCAACGGTGACAACCACCTCGGTGGTGACGACTGGGACCAGCGCGTCGTCGACTACCTGGTGAAGCAGTTCGCGGGCGGCCACGGCGTGGACCTGTCCAAGGACAAGATGGCTCTCCAGCGTCTTCGCGAGGCCGCGGAGAAGGCCAAGATCGAGCTGTCGTCCTCGACCGAGACGACGATCAACCTGCCCTACATCACGGCGTCCGCCGAGGGCCCGCTGCACCTGGACGAGAAGCTCACGCGCGCCCAGTTCCAGCAGCTGACCGCCGACCTGCTCGAGCGCTGCAAGACCCCGTTCCACAACGTCATCAAGGACGCGGGCATCCAGCTCTCCGAGATCGACCACGTCGTCCTCGTGGGCGGCTCGACGCGCATGCCGGCCGTCGCCCAGCTCGTCAAGGAGCTGACCGGCGGCAAGGAGGCCAACAAGGGTGTGAACCCGGACGAGGTCGTCGCCATCGGCGCCACCCTCCAGGCCGGTGTCCTCAAGGGTGAGGTCAAGGACGTCCTGCTCCTCGACGTGACCCCGCTGTCCCTCGGTATCGAGACCAAGGGCGGCATCATGACCAAGCTCATCGAGCGCAACACCACGATCCCGACGAAGCGCTCGGAAATCTTCACGACGGCCGAGGACAACCAGCCGTCCGTGCAGATCCAGGTCTACCAGGGCGAGCGCGAGATCGCGGCGTACAACAAGAAGCTCGGCATGTTCGAGCTGACCGGTCTTCCGCCGGCCCCGCGCAGCGTCCCGCAGATCGAGGTCGCCTTCGACATCGACGCCAACGGCATCATGCACGTGACCGCGAAGGACCTGGGCACGGGCAAGGAGCAGAAGATGACCGTCACCGGCGGCTCCTCGCTGCCGAAGGACGAGGTCGACCGGATGCGCCAGGAGGCCGAGCAGTACGCGGAGGAGGACCACCGCCGCCGCGAGGCCGCCGAGACCCGCAACCAGGCCGAGCAGCTCGTGTACCAGACGGAGAAGTTCCTCAAGGACAACGAGGACAAGGTCCCCGGTGACGTCAAGACCGAGGTCGAGACGGCGGTGACCGACCTCAAGGAGAAGCTGAAGGGCGAGGACTCCGCGGAGATCCGCACCGCCACCGAGAAGGTTGCGGCCGTCTCCCAGAAGCTCGGCCAGGCCATGTACGCCGACGCGCAGGCCGGTCAGCAGGCCGCGGGCGGCGACGCCGCGGGTGCCTCCCAGGCCGCCGACGGCGCCGACGACGTGGTGGACGCCGAGATCGTCGACGACGAGAAGGACCAGAAGGGCGGCGCTGCCTGATGACGGAGGAGACCCCGGGCTTCGAGGAGAATCCCGACGTCCCCTCCGGCGCCTCTCCCGACGAAGCGCCGCAGGCCGCCTCCCCCTCCGCGGAGGAGGGGGCGGCCCCGGCCGGGGACGCAGCACAGACGGCAGCCCAGTCGGCCCAGACCGCGGGCCTCACGGCCCAGCTGGACCAGGTCCGTACCGCGCTCAACGAGCGCACCATGGACCTCCAGCGGATCCAGGCCGAGTACCAGAACTACCGTCGCCGGGTGGAGCGGGACCGGATCACGGTCAAGGAGATCGCCGTCGCGCAGCTACTGACCGAGCTGCTGCCCGTTCTCGACGACATCGGCCGCGCCCGTGAGCACGGCGAACTGGTCGGCGGCTTCAAGTCGGTGGCCGAATCGCTGGAGACCGTCGCAGCCAAGATGGGACTGCAGCAGTTCGGCAAGGAGGGCGAGCCCTTCGACCCGACGATCCACGAGGCCCTGATGCACTCGTACGCACCGGACGTCACCGAGACGACCTGCGTCGCGATCCTGCAGCCGGGCTACCGGATCGGCGAACGGACCATCCGCCCCGCCCGGGTCGCGGTGGCCGAGCCCCAGCCGGGTGCGGCGCCCGCGGCGCCGAAGGAAGAGCACGCGGCAGATGAGGAGAGCGGTGGCCCGGACGAGGGCTGACGTGACCGATTGCGCATTCGTCCGAGAGGAGGGACGTCGATGAGCACGAAGGACTTCGTGGAGAAGGACTACTACAAGGTTCTCGGCGTCCCCAAGGACGCCACCGATGCGGAGATCAAGAAGGCGTACCGGAAGCTCGCCCGCGAGTTCCACCCGGACGCCAACAAGGGTGACGCCACGGCCGAGGAGCGCTTCAAGGAGATCTCCGAGGCCAACGACGTGCTCGGTGACGCCAAAAGGCGCAAGGAGTACGACGAGGCGCGCGCGCTCTTCGGCAACGGCGGCTTCAGGGCGGGCGCTCCTGGCGCCGGCGGCACGTTCAACTTCGATCTGGGCGACCTCTTCGGGGGCGCCCAGCCCCAGGGCGGCGGCGCCGGCGGCTTCGGCGGCGGTCTCGGGGACGTCTTCGGCGGACTGTTCAACCGCGGAGCCGGGGCGGGGACGCGTACGCAGCCCCGCCGCGGCCAGGACATCGAGTCCGAGGTGACGCTCAGCTTCACCGAGGCGGTGGACGGGGCCACGGTCCCGCTGCGGATGTCCAGCCAGCAGCCCTGCAAGGCCTGTTCGGGCACCGGCGACAAGAACGGCACACCGCGGGTGTGCCCGACCTGCGTGGGCACCGGCCAGGTGTCGCGCGGCGGCAGCGGTTCGTTCTCGCTGACCGATCCGTGCGTGGACTGCAAGGGCCGCGGGCTCATCGCCGAGACCCCCTGCGAGGTCTGCCACGGCAGTGGCCGCGCCAAGTCCTCGCGCACCATGCAGGTCCGCATCCCGGCGGGAGTCTCCGACGGGCAGCGGATCCGGCTGCGCGGCAAGGGCGCACCGGGCGAGCGCGGCGGCCCGGCCGGTGATCTCTATGTCGTCGTCCATGTCGACGCCCATCCGGTCTTCGGCCGCAAGGGCGACAACCTCACCGTCACGGTGCCGGTTTCCTTCACGGAGGCCGCGCTCGGCGGAGAGGTGAAGGTGCCCACGCTCGGCGGACCCCCGGTCACGCTGAAACTGCCCGCAGGGACCCCCAACGGCCGTACGATGCGGGCCCGCGGCAAGGGCGCCGTGCGCAAGGACGGCACCCGCGGCGATCTCCTGGTCACCGTCGAGGTCGCGGTGCCGACCGAACTCGGCGACGGGGCGCGGGAGGCACTGGAGGCGTACCGGAAGGCGACTGCGGACGAGGACCCGCGGGCAGAACTGTTCCAGGCTGCGAAGGGAGCGTGACCTCATGGAGAGGGACGGCCGACGCCGGAATCCATACCAGCTGACGGACGAGACACCGGTGTACGTCATCTCGGTGGCGGCCCAGCTCTCCGGCCTGCATCCGCAGACCCTGCGGCAGTACGACCGTCTCGGCCTGGTCTCCCCGGACCGCACGGCCGGCCGTGGCCGGCGATACTCGGCTCGGGACATCGAACTGCTCCGCCAGGTGCAGGCGTTGTCACAGGACGAGGGCATCAATCTCGCCGGCATCAAGCGCATCATCGAGCTGGAGAACCAGGTCGCTGCGCTCCAGGCGCGCGTGGCCGAGCTCTCGGCCGCGGTCGAGGGCGCGGCGGCGGCGATGCAGCAGCGCGAGGCGCAGGTGCATGCGTCCTACCGGCGCGATCTGGTGCCGTACCAGGATGTGCAGCAGGCGAGCGCGCTGGTGGTGTGGCGGCCGAAGCGGGACGGCTGACGTCACGTCAGGAAGCATGAAGGGGCCGGGAGAGCGGGCAGCTCTCCCGGCCCCTTGGCGTGACGCCACGGCGCCGGCCGTCGCGTCCGGGGTGTGCGTTCGGCCCCGGTCCGGCGGCGGTGTCACGAAGGCCGTCAGCACCTGGGCCGTGCGCCGGGCGTCAGGAACCGCTGCGGGTGTGCTCGGACGACGAGGGGGCGGCGCACTGGTCCCTGTCCAGGATGCCGGAGCGGGCGATCAGATAGCCCAGTTGAGCCCGTGAGCCACTGCCCAGCGAGGAGGCCAGCTTGGCGATGTGCGCCCGGCAGGTGCGGACGTTCATGCCGAGGCGGCGGGCGATGGCCTCGTCGACGAGGCCCTCCACGAGGAGTCTGGCTATGGCCCGTTGGACCCCGCTGACACCGTTCAGGCTGGGCTCGTACGTCACCGGGTCGTCGAGCGGGATCGCCTGCATCCAGAACTGGTCGAAGACGCCGACCAGATACTCGACGAGGCCCGGGTGGTGCAGCTCCAGCGCGACCTGGCGGTCCCGGCTGGCAGGGACGAAGGCGACCTTGCGGTCCACGATGATCAGCCGGTCGATGATCTCCTCCAGCGTGCGCACTTCGACCGCGGGGCCTATGCGCTCGAGGTAGGCCAGAGTGATCGGCTGGTGCCGCGCGGTGTGCTGGTAGAGCGTGCGCATCCGGACGCCCCGTGCGACGAGCGGCCTCACCCTGCGCAGTGCTTCACCGAAAGTCGCCGCGCTGCGGCCGCTGCCGGGCTGGACGGTCAGCAGCTCGGTGGAGCATTCCGCGACAACACGGTCCAGGCTGGCGTTGATCCGCGAGAGCCCTTCGAGGACCGTGATCGCGTGGGTGGTCGACGGATCCTGGGCGCTGATGGTCATGAATGGCTCGAACGCATCGGACAGTTCGACGGTGAGGCGTCTACGCTCCTGGATTTCGCTCTCGATCGGGAGCAGGAGCTGGGCCAGGGCCGCGGAAGGGGGAACCGGACGGAGCCACTGGACGTCGTCCGGATCGGGTCGGAGCAGGTCCAGGTCGATCAGGCACGGCGCGGGAACCACCTCCGTCCTGGATATCCGTCCGCTGCGCAGGGCGCTCGCGTAGAGCCGGGAGCCGGCCTCGCACAGTTCGGCATGTGTGTGAGGGTGCCCCCGATTGTCCAGTTCCGTCCCCATGTGTACACCCCCAGGCTTTTGCAATACAGGAACATGATGCATTGGGTCAGTGGTGGAAACGTGGAGAGTGAGCCATCGTCATGGCTGCGGGGGAGCCGTAGGAATCACCTTCAAGTGAGGTTGCTCGGTCATGGCCAAGAAGCTCATACGCACCGTAGTCGGTGTCGCGCTCTTCGCTGCTGCGGCAGCGGGGGTCTCGGCATCGGCCGAGGGTCCCGGGTGGGGTCTGGGTTCGCAGGTGACCTCAGCGGCGCCTGACCCGGGCTGGGACATCGCACCGGCGGACCCCGGCTGGGAAGTCGCGCCGAAGGCGGTGCCGGACCCGGGCTGGGACGTCGCTCCGGCCACGAACACCGGTTGGGGGTCCGTGACGGCATGACGGTTCCCGAGGATCCCCGCTTCCGGCGGGAGATGGCGACCGCGTACCGCTCCGGGTGGCATTTCATCGACCTCGTCACGGCGGTGCCGCATCGTGGCGATTCGTTGATGGTCACCCTCTTCGGCGAGCCGGTCGTGATCAACCGTGGCGACGACGAGGAGATCCGCGCGTACCGGTGCCTCAGAAGGCCCCGTGGTGCCCCGCAACCCGTTCGCTGTGCCATCCGGTACGGCATGATCTTCGTCAATCTCGACCAGCGGGACCACCAGCTGGTCGAACCGCAGACCGTCACCGCCACCCCCCGCAGTGCCTGAGCGGTTCCCCCGTCGTTCAAGATCGCTCAGGTGCTTCCCCCACACAGCGGCGCCATCGTGGACCTGAAACACGATGGCGCCGCTGTGCTGTGCGCGTACGCCCTGGCCATGTGGCGGCGCCCCGGTCCGGTCCGGACTGCGGGCGACTGAAGGTACGGGCCCCCGGGGGCCGGGCACCGGTGAGGGTGCCGGGCCCTACGCCCGGCCCATCGCGCGGGTCAGCACGATCTCGATGACCACCCGGTCCGGGTTCGGGGCCGGTGTGCGTCCGTAGCGCTCCGCGTAGCGCGCCACCGCGTCCTCGACCGCCTCGGGCTCCGTGCGGACGGTGGCGCGTCCCTCCAGGGTCGCCCAGCGCCTCCTGTCCACCTGGCAGACCGCGACCGGCACCGGCTCCGGGGCCGCGGCCAGGATGTTGGCGACCTTGCGGCTGTGCTTGTTGGAGATCACCCGTGCGATGCCCCTCTCGCCGCCCTCGGGGTCATAGGTGACGCCCACCGGGGCGACGTGCGGAGTGCCGTCCGGCCGCGGTGTCGTCAGAGTGCACATGAGATGTTCGCGCCAGAAGCTGAGATACGACGCGCCGGGGTTCCGTAGGTCGATGGCCATGCCCGGAACCTATCTCCGGAGCAGGAACTTCCCGAGCCTTGAGCGGAATCGACTCAACTTTGTGTACGTTGGATCTGTCATGGGCGTACGGACGCCGCAGAGACCGGAGCCGAGGAGGAGAAACCGCACGTGGACGCCGAGCTGACCAACAGGAGCCGGGACGCGCTCAACGCCGCTTCCAGCCGAGCCGTGTCCGGGGGCCATCCCGATCTGACCCCCGCGCACCTCCTGCTCGCTCTTCTCGCGGGTCAGGACAATGAGAACATCACCGACCTGCTGGCCGCCGTCGACGCCGACCAGGCCGCAGTGCGGTCCGGCGCGGAGCGGGTCCTCGCCGACCTGCCCAGCGTGACCGGCTCCACCGTCGCTCCGCCCCAGGCCAACCGTGAGCTCCTCGCCGTGATCGCCGACGCCACCGCCCGTGCGAACGAGCTCGGCGACGACTACATCTCCACGGAGCATCTGCTCATCGGCATCGCGGACAAGGGCGGACGAAGCGCCGAGGTGCTGGCCGGGCAGGGGGCCACGGCGAAGAAACTGCTCGAGGCGTTCGCCGCAGCAAGAGGAGGGCGCCGGGTGAACACACCCGATCCCGAGGGCCAGTACAAGGCCCTGGAGAAGTTCGGCACGGACTTCACGGCCGCGGCGAGGGACGGCAAGCTCGACCCCGTCATCGGCCGCGACCAGGAGATCCGTCGCGTCGTACAGGTGCTGTCGCGCCGCACCAAGAACAACCCGGTGCTGATCGGCGAGCCCGGCGTCGGCAAGACCGCCGTCGTCGAGGGGCTCGCCCAGCGGATCGTGAAGGGCGACGTGCCCGAGTCGCTGCGCGACAAGCGCCTGGTCGCCCTCGATCTCGGTGCGATGGTGGCGGGGGCCAAGTACCGGGGCGAGTTCGAGGAGCGGCTGAAGACCGTCCTCTCCGAGATCAAGGAGAGCGAGGGCCGGATCATCACGTTCATCGACGAACTGCACACCGTCGTGGGCGCGGGCGCCGGCGGCGACTCCGCCATGGACGCGGGCAACATGCTGAAGCCGATGCTCGCGCGCGGCGAGCTGCGCATGGTCGGCGCCACGACGCTCGACGAGTACCGCGAGCGGATCGAGAAGGACCCGGCGCTGGAGCGGCGCTTCCAGCAGGTGCTGGTCGCCGAGCCGACGGTCGAGGACACCATCGCGATCCTGCGCGGGCTCAAGGGCCGCTACGAGGCGCACCACAAGGTCCAGATCGCGGACAGCGCACTGGTTGCGGCCGCGACCCTCTCCGACCGGTACATCACCTCGCGTTTCCTGCCCGACAAGGCCATCGACCTCGTCGACGAGTCGGCGTCCCGGCTGCGGATGGAGATCGACTCGTCGCCGGTCGAGATCGACGAGCTGCAGCGTTCCGTCGACCGGCTGCGGATGGAGGAGCTCGCGCTCAAGAGCGAGTCCGACGAGGCGAGCAAGGAGCGTCTGGAGAAGCTCCGGCGCGACCTTGCGGACCGTGAGGAGGAGCTGCGCGGCCTCACCGCCCGCTGGGAGAAGGAGAAGGAGTCCCTCAACCGTGTGGGCGCGCTGAAGGAGAAGCTGGACGAGCTGCGCGGGCAGGCGGAGCGCGCACAGCGCGACGGCGACTTCGACACCGCGTCGAAGCTGCTGTACGGGGAGATCCCGGGGCTGGAGCGCGAGCTGGCGGAGGCCACCGAGGCGGAGGCCCAGGTGGAGGCCGCGAAGGACACCATGGTCAAGGAGGAGGTCGGCCCTGACGACATCGCGGACGTGGTCGCCTCCTGGACCGGCATCCCGGCAGGCCGGCTGCTCGAGGGCGAGACCCAGAAGCTGCTGCGCATGGAGCAGGAGCTGGGCAGGCGTCTGATCGGCCAGTCCGAGGCGGTACGGGCGGTGTCGGACGCGGTACGCCGCTCCCGGGCGGGCATCGCCGATCCCGACCGTCCCACCGGATCCTTCCTCTTCCTCGGTCCCACGGGTGTCGGCAAGACCGAGCTGGCGAAGGCGCTGGCGGACTTCCTCTTCGACGACGAGCGGGCCATGGTCCGCATCGACATGTCCGAGTACAGCGAGAAGCACAGCGTCGCCCGGCTGGTCGGGGCCCCGCCCGGATACGTGGGCTACGAGGAGGGCGGCCAGCTCACGGAGGCGGTGCGCCGCCGTCCGTACAGCGTCGTGCTGCTGGACGAGGTCGAGAAGGCCCACCCCGAGGTCTTCGACATCCTGCTCCAGGTCCTCGACGACGGCCGGCTCACCGACGGACAGGGCCGGACGGTCGACTTCCGCAACGCCATCCTGATCCTGACCTCCAATCTCGGAAGCCAGTTCCTGGTCGAGCCGCTGACCAGCGAGGAGGAGAAGAAGCAGCAGGTCCTGGAGGTCGTGAGGTCCTCGTTCAAGCCGGAATTCCTCAACAGACTGGACGATCTCGTCGTGTTCTCGGCCCTGTCGAAGGATGATCTGGCCCGTATCGCGGCGCTCCAGATCGACCGCCTCGCCAAGCGCCTCGCCGAGCGGCGGCTGGCCCTGGACATCACACCGGCCGCCCTGGAATGGCTTGCCGAGGAGGGCAACGACCCCGCCTACGGCGCCCGGCCGCTGCGCCGCCTCGTCCAGACCGCGATCGGCGACCGCCTGGCCAAGGAGATCCTCTCGGGCGAGGTCAGGGACGGCGACACGGTGCGCGTCGACCGCTTCGAGGACGGCCTGATCGTCGGGCCCGCCCGGTAGACGCGGCAGCGGGCTCCGAGTGGGCCTGCACTCCCGCCCGCGCAGCGGACGACGCGGTTCCGAGGACCGCCCGTCCCGCTGGTCTCCCGTCCGGCGGACTGATGACGAGCCCGGGAGTGCTCCCGGGCTCGCGTCATCATCGGGCCCGGGCCGGGTAGGCCCGTTTAGGACACGTCCGGCTCAAGGCCCGGTGGGGGTTGCCAGCCCCCGCCCGGGATGGGAGAGGATGGCCGCATCCGTACGAAGGGAAACACCCCGTGAGCATCGACCCGTCCTCGATTCCGAATTTCGGGGGCCAGCCCCAGCCTCAGTCCGCACCACCGGCGGGCCCCGTGGTGCCCGACCAGGATCTGGTCAAGCAGCTGCTCGACCAGATGGAACTGAAGTACGTCGTCGACGACGAGGGTGACCTCGCGGCGCCGTGGGAGGAGTTCCGCACCTACTTCATGTTCCGCGGCGAGGACGAGCAGCAGGTCTTCTCGGTGCGCACGTTCTACGACCGCGCGCACGCCGTCGAGGACCGCCCGAAGATCCTCGATGCGATCGACGACTGGAACCGCCGCACCCTGTGGCCCAAGGTCTACACGCACACCCACGAGGAGGAGGGCGAGCCGTCGTCGCTCCGTCTCATCGGTGAGGCGCAGATGCTGATCGGCACCGGTGTCAGCCTCGAGCACTTCGTGTCGTCCACGGTCAGCTGGGTGCGTGCGTCCATCGAGTTCGACAAGTGGCTCGTGGAGCAGTTCGGGCTGGAGTCCGCCGCCGGCGACGAGAAGCCCGCCGACGACGAGGCCTGACACGGCCGGCACCGCTCAGAGTGCCATCGGGGCCAGCGTCAGCGCATAGGCCCCGAAACCGAACGACAGCACGGCGAGGGCCGCGATCACCGTGATCGCGGCCCTCGGCCGTGCCTTCGTCAGAGCCCCCGCGAGCGGCAGCAGCAGCGGGAACGCGGGCAGCAGAAAACGAGGCTTGGACTCGAAGAAGCCCGATCCGCCCACCGTGATCAGCACCAGCACCCCGGTGTAGACGAGCAGCGGCAGTGGGGGCCGGTCCAGCACGAAGAGCACGAAGAGCAGCACGCCCGCGCAGACGATCACCAGCGCCATGGGAAAGCCGAAGAACACCGGGGTCGTCACCATCGACCGCACGACCCGCAGGGAGCCCGCGCCCAGGTCGAATCGCGACGTCCAGCCGCTCTGCACGGCGAAATAGCCGCCCAGCGGATCGCCCGTGCGCAGTCCCACCCAGAGCAGATAGCCGCACCAGCCGGCCGGTGCCAGCCCGGCCGCCGCCCACACACGGCCGGCACGCCTCCCTCTGCGCCGCCACAGTTCGTGCGCCGCAACCGCGCACACCGCAGCCGCGACCGCGATCCCGTTGGGACGGGTCAGCCCGGCCAGCGCCGCCAGCGCGCCCGCCCACAGCCAGCGGCGGGTCAGCAGCGCATACAGCGACCATGCCGCGAGCGCCGTGAGCAGCGGTTCCGTGTACGCCATGGACAGCACGATCGAGTGCGGCAACAGCCCCCACAGGAGAACGAGCACGGTGGCGACCCGCCGGTCGTACAGCCGCCCGACGACGGCATGGATGCCCCACGCTGCGGCCCCCGCGGCGGTCCAGGAGAGCAACAGCCCCGCGGTTCCGCCGGTCACCGGCAGCACGGCCGTCATGGACCTGACGAGACCGGGGTAGAGCGGGAAGAAGGCAAGATCGGACTGGACGACACCGTCCGGCCAGTACAGCGTGCGACCGTAGCCGTGCGCGGCGATACGGGTGTACCAGTCGGAGTCCCACGAGGTGGCCAGCAGGGACCGCGGGGACCTGCCGGTGTGCCAGGCCCACAGCGCCAGCAACCCCATCCCGGTGAGCCGGGCTGCCGCGAACAGCCCCAGCGCGGGGGCCGCCAGCAGCAGGGAGGCGCGCCATCGGGGTACGGGCCCGGCATCGACTGACGCTTTGTTAAACGTCTCGGCGAACAGGGGACACCTCCGTGCGCGCGTGATCGGTCAGTCAACCCGACCTTCAGCGGCGCACGGATGCGGCGCGAGCGCTGGGCGGCCATCCGGGTGGGCCAGGGCTCCGTGCGGCGGCCGGGGGGCGTGTCCCCGCCGGAAGGCCGGGGGCGCTCCCGCTGCATCCCCCCATCCGTGGGAACCCGACCCACTGGTCGCCGGGGGAGGGCGAGGCACCGCGGCACGGGTGACCGGGCACGGGCGGCCGTCGGCAGGACGGGAGGCGTCCGGGAGGATCGTGCAGCCGCGGCGGTACGCCTCGGCCGGTGCCGGTCGAGGCTGTGCCCACGTCCCCGTGGCCCTCCCCGCTCCCCGACGGCGGACGGGCCGGCGTCAGCCGGCCGCGAGCCCCTTCAGCCGCGAGACGGCCTCCATGAGGACGTCCTCGCGCTTGCAGAAGGCGAACCGCACGAACGGCGCGCCCTGTTCACGATGGTCGTAGAAGACGGCGTTCGGGATCGCGACGACCCCGGCGCGCTCCGGCAGCGCCCGGCAGAACGCGAAGCCGTCGTCCTCGCCGAGCGGGCGGATGTCGGTGGTCACGAAGTACGTCCCGGCCGGCCGGTACACCTCGAAGCCCGCCGCCGTGAGCCCGGAGCTCAGCAGATCCCGCTTGGCGCGCAGCTCGTCGCGGAGCCCGTCGAAGTACGCCCGCGGCAGGGCCAGAGCCTCGGCCACCGCGTACTGGAACGGGCCCGCGGAGACGTAGGTCAGGAACTGCTTGGCCGAGCGGACGGCCGTGACCAGCTCCGGCGCTGCCGTCACCCAGCCGACCTTCCAGCCGGTGAACGAGAACGTCTTGCCGGCGGAGCCGACGGTGACCGTCCGCTCGCGCATCCCGGGGAACGACGCGATCGGGATGTGCTCGCCGTCGAAGACCAGGTGCTCGTACACCTCGTCGGTCACGACCAGCAGATCCCGCTCGACGGCGAGTGCGGCGAGCGCCGCCAGTTCCTCGCGGCTCAGGACGGTCCCGGTCGGGTTGTGCGGGGTGTTGAGCAGGATCAGCCGGGTGCGGTCGGTGACCGCGGCCCGCAGCTCGTCCAGGTCGAGTACGTACGTCCCCTCGTGCGGCCGGAGCGTGACCGGTACGCGTCGCCCTCCCGCCATGGCGATGCACGCGGCGTAGGAGTCGTAGTACGGCTCCAGCGCGATCACCTCGTCCCCGGGCTCGACGAGCGCGAGCAGCGCGGCGGCGATCGCCTCCGTCGCACCTGCCGTGACCAGCACCTCCGTGTCGGGGTCGTACGCGAGCCCGTAGCGCTGCTGCTGGTGTGCCGAGACGGCGGTGCGCAGCTCGGGGACACCGGGGCCGGGCGGGTACTGGTTGCCCCGGCCGTCCCGCAGCGCGCGTACGGCCGCTTCCCGGACCTCCTCGGGGCCGTCCGTGTCGGGAAATCCCTGGCCGAGGTTGATCGCACCCGTGCGCACGGCGAGGGCGGACATCTCGGCGAAGATCGTCGTCCCGAATGCGGCGAGACGGCGGTTCAGGAAGGGGCGCTCGCTGGAGGTCATGGCGGCCATCCTGCGCGCAACCTCTGGACTTGCTCAAGTCTGCTTTGGGCCTCCCGGGCGGGGGGCATCCCCCTCACACGCACAGAGCGGTGCGGCAACCAGTCAGGACCGATGCACCTAAGAGATGCAGCTGAGAAACGGGGAGGGTGGGAACGATGGCCGATGTCCTCGGAGCCGTTTTCATTCTGATGTTCATAGGGGTGGTCGTCGGGATCGCCGCTTCGAGTTCCCGGCGCAGGGGCCGGAGGCGGTCGCACAGCGGCGGCAGTGGCAGCTGGTGGTCCGGTGACAGCGGCGGCTCATCGTGCGGAGGGGGTTCTTCCTGCGGCGGCTCGTCCTCCTGCGGGGGCGGAGGCGGCGGCTGCGGCGGAGGAGGCAGCTGACACGGGGCAGCTGATCCGCCGTGAAAGAGAAAGGCGCCCGGGTGGGAGATGAACTCCCCCCGGGCGTCGTTCTGTTGACGCACTGTGCGCGTATCGGGCGGTCTCGGGCGCGTCAAGGATGGATTTGTGTTGAACAGTTGAACCGTAAGGCCCCCGGGGGGATGGAAAGCACGTCAAGTTGGGTAAAAGCCCTGTGAGCGGCGCGCACTTCATGATTCCCTCGCTGTTGAGGACATCCAGCCCTCGGGCCCTGATGTGGATCCCGAGCCGGCGGTCCCCTCTCCTCTGTGGTTCCTCCGGGGCGCCCCGGACCGCCTCTTCATCCAGTTACGCGTGTTTTGCGGAGCCGACCCATGCTCACGACCCTCCATACGTCCTACACCGATACCCGTGCGGCCGATCTGGCCTGGGCGCTGGGTCGGGACCCGCTGCCCTCCCTTGCCGAGCTCGACCTCGAACTGTCCGGAGCAAAGCTCCAGTTGAGACTGCTGGGCGCGTCCCATCAGGTGCTTCTCGAGGAGGATCAGGGCGTCTGCTCCGAGACCGTGGCCTGCATCCCCGGCAGCAGTACCCCGCTTCCACTGGGCGTCGCCAAGCGGATCGGTGCATGGGAGTACCAGTTCGCGGCGCGTGTCGAGACGTTGTCGAAGGGCTCGTTCGCGGGGCGGGCGCAGGAGTTGCTCGCACTGGTCGCGGACCATCCGAACGGGCTCGCGGGTACGTTCCCCGGCTCGCCCCATGCGTTCACGGCCATGGTGGCGCAGCGCCTCGAAGGGCAGGTGCGATGGCGCACTTGGCACGCATATCCGCAGGAGGGGCAGCTCGTGGTGACCCGTACGCGGGTCGGCGAGCGCATGCCCGCGTCACGCTGAATCCACACATCGCCGTGGCATTTCACAGCAATTGCACCCGTGTGGGTGACGTGATGCGATGGGTGCGTGACGTAGCGTTACGGCATGATCGACCCGCCTGCGTCCACGTCCCTCAAGGGCGGGGCGCGTCAGCTCCAGGGCGGGGAGCAGCTGCCCGTCCGTCCGGGTTCGGGCCGGTGCCTCGTCCTCCTCGTGGTCTTCGTCTGCGCGGCCTGCGGCCTGGTGTACGAACTCGAACTCGTGGCGCTCGCCACGTACTTGATCGGTGACTCGGTCACCCAGGCCTCCGTGGTCCTCTCCGTCATGGTCTTCGCCATGGGCATCGGCTCGCTGCTGGCGAAACGGCTGCGCTGCCATGCCGCTGTCGGTTTCGGCCTGGTGGAGGCGGCGCTCGCGCTGATCGGGGGCTGCTCGGCGCTGGTGCTGTACGCGGCGTTCGCCTGGCTCGGTGAGGCGCGGTACGCGCTGGTGGGGTTCTCGCTCGCGATCGGGGTGCTGATCGGTGCGGAGATCCCGTTGCTGATGGCGCTCATCCAGCGGGCGTCCAGGCGCGCCGGCGGTGAGCAGGATGCGGCGGGCACGGTGGCGGATCTGTTCGCCGCCGACTACGTGGGCGCGCTGGTGGGCGGGCTGGCCTTCCCGTTCCTGCTGCTGCCGTGGCTGGGGCAGCTCACGGGTGCGCTGCTGACCGGGGCGGTGAACGCGGTCGCGGGCGGGGCGCTGGTGCTGTGGCTGTTCCGCCGGGATCTCTCCCGGCGGGCGCGGTGGTGGCTGCTCGCGGCGAATGTGACGGTGCTGGTGGTGCTCGCCACGGCGACGGCGCTGGTCGGCGACTTCGAGTCGGCGGCACGCAGAGCGGTGTACGGGGAGCCGGTCCGGGTCGCCGTGCGCACCGGAGTGCAGGAGGTCGTGCTGACCGGGGCGCGGCACGGACCCCTGGATCTCTTTCTGGACGGGCGTCTGCGGGTGAGCGGCAGGGGCGAGGCGCGGTACCAGGAGGCGCTGGTGCGCGCCGGGATGCGCGGGCCGCACGCACGTGTGCTGATCCTCGGAGGCGGCGACGGACTCGCGGCGCGCGAGGTGCTCGACCACCCGGGCGTGCGCTCGGTGACCCTCGTCGAGCGCGATCCCGGGATCGTCCGCCTGGCGCGTACGGACCCGGCGCTGACGGCGCTGAACGGGCAGGTGTACCGGGACCCGCGGCTGCGGGTGGCGTACGCGGACGCGTTCGTCTGGCTCCGCGCGGCGCGGGGGGAGTACGACGTGGTCGTGTCGGACCTCCCCGAGCCGTGGACGACGCCCGGGGCGAAGCTGTACTCCCAGGAGTTCTACGGCCTCACCGCGGGCGTGCTTGCCAAGGGCGGGCGGGTGGCCGTGCACACGGGGCCCGTCGCAGCGCACCCGGGGGTGTACTGGACCGTCGAGGCGACGATGCGCTCGGCGGGGCTCGCGACCGTGCCGTACCGGGCGCCGGGCCTGCCGGGGCGGGGATTCGTCCTGGCGACGGCGGGCACGGTGCGGCCGGCACTCGGACCGGGGGCCCTGGGCGTGCAGAGCGACCGCCCCGAGGGTATGCGCCCCTCGACGCTGCTGCATCCGCGGTACGCGGAGTGAGGCGGGTGCCCGGAAGCCCGGGTGGCCGGTCGGAGCCGTGAGGCCCGGCCGTGTCCCTGGGAAGTCGTGCGCGTTCCGGTGTCGCCGTCCGCCGGGTGGGGCCGTGGAGGGCCGCGGCGGGGCCGCGAACTGTGCCGGTTCTGCACAGAACTGCTCCGTGTGGGCCGAGGCTGAGTAGGCTCGGCCCATGGAGCATGAGGTGTTCGTTCCGGTTCCGGCAGAGATCGTCCGGCAGACGTTGGCCGACCCCGCGCGTATCGCGCGCTGTGTCCCCGGACTCCAGAGGGACGCCGACGCCTCGGCCGGTCCCCTGGCGGGTCGTCTGAAGTTCCGTGTGGGCGGCCACACGATCACCTATCGCGGTGCCCTGCGGATCACCGAGCAGGACGGCGGCTTCGCCGTCGAGGGCGAGGGCACGGAGGCGCGCGGCGCGGGTGCCGCGAAACTCACGCTCGCGGTGCGCCTCACCCCTGCGGAGGGCGGCACGGACATCACCTTCACCGGCACGTCCCACATCGAGGGCCGGCTGGCCGAACTCCCCGCGGACACCGCAGCCCAGGCGGCCACCCGACTGCTGGACCGTTTCGCTTCGTCGCTGGCATCCCTCGCAACGGAACGTGCGGCCGGCCCGGCCGCGCCCGGAGACGATGCCGCCGGGCCCGTGGAGTCCGCCGCCGCGGCGACCGCGGAGCCGGCGTCCGGTACGGCAGTGGATGCGCCGGCCGGCTCCGGGGCGGACGACGAGGCCGCTGCCGTGGGCGAGACCGCACGCAGCGGGGCGCTGGATCTGCCGGTGCAGCACGATGCCGATGCCCAGTCCCAGGAGGCAGGGCCGGCGGGCGAGGCGGCGCCGTCCGAGGACGACGGGGCGGCCGGGCCCTCGGCCGAAGGGCGTTCCGGTACGGCGCCGGACACCGCGGCCGGGAATGCGGACGGCGCATTCGCCCAGGACGACGAGGGGGACGACGCCACGGGCGACAACGGCGACGAGGACGGCGCATCCGTGTTCGACGTCGACGTGCCCCCCTCCGCGCTGGACCCGATGGCGGAAGAGGAGTTCGGTGAGGACGAAGAGCTTCCGGCCGAGGCGGCGCATGCCCGGCGGACGATGATCGGGCGGAGTGCGGAGGAGGTCGATCACGCGCCACCGCGTGGGCGGTACGCGCCCGTGCCTGCGCCGCAGGCCACCGTGGCCGGGGGAAACCTGCGCTGGATCGCGCCCGCCGCCGCACTCGCCATCGCATCCGCGGTGGTTGTCGGACGTGCCCTGCGGCGCCGCAGGTAGTCCGCCAGTACTGTCGGGGTGTGAGTAGCCAAGAGAGCGTCCGGCTCACTGCCGGCGACGTCGAGCTGACCGTGGACCCGGCGAACGGCTGCCGGATCAGCAGCCTGCGGATCGACGGGACCGAACTCCTCCGCCAGGGCGAGCGGTACGGGTGCTTTCCCATGGTCCCGTGGTGCGGAAGAACCGAGAACGGCCGGTTCATCAACGGCGGTGTTCCGCACCAGCTGCCCGTGAACTCCCCGCCGCACGCCATTCATGGCACCGGCCGGGACACCGCCTGGCGCACCGCCCCCACCATTGACCCCGGCACTGCCGCGTTCACCTATGAACTCGGCGATCCCTGGCCGTACACCGGACTGGTGACCCAGACCTTCGAGCTGACCGAGGACTCCCTCACCCTTCAGCTCGGCGTCGAGACCTACGACGTCTCGTTTCCCGCCCAGGCAGGATGGCACCCCTGGTTCCTGCGCAGCGCCTTCCCGGGAGGCAAGGACGCGCAGCTGTCGTTCACCCCGGACTGGCAGGAGGAGCGCGGACCGGACCACCTCCCCACCGGCCGCCGTATCGGCCCCACCCCCGGCCCCTGGGACGACTGCTTCGGCATGCCGGACGGCGTCGATGTCACCCTCACCTGGCCGGAGCATCTGGAGCTCACCGTGAAGAGCCGTGCCGAGTGGGTCGTCATCTACGACGAGCAGCCCGAGGCGGTCTGCGTCGAGCCCCAGTCCGGCCCTCCGAACGGCCTCAACACCCACCCGCGACTGGTCACGCCCATCGATCCCCTCGAGATCGCGGCGACCTGGACCTGGCGCCGCCTGGCCTAAGCTCATGGCCATGACTGACGTACGTGCTGAGCTCCTCCAGCAGATCAAGGACAAGGCCGTGGTGCACGGCAGGGTGACGCTCTCCTCGGGGCGTGAGGCCGACTACTACATCGACCTGCGCCGGATCACGCTGGACGGCGAGGCCGCGCCCCTGGTCGGTCAGGTCATGCTCGATCTGACCGAGGAGCTGGACTTCGACTGTGTCGGCGGTCTGACGCTGGGCGCCGACCCGGTCGCCACCTCGATGCTGCACGCCTCCGCCGCACGGGGTGGGCGCCTGGACGCCTTCGTCGTACGCAAGGCCCAGAAGGCGCATGGCATGCAGCGCCGTATCGAGGGCACCGACGTCAAGGGCCGCCGCTGCCTTGTCGTCGAGGACACCTCGACGACGGGAGGCTCGCCGCTCACCGCCGTCGAGGCGGTCCGTGAGGCGGGCGGCGAGGTCGTTGCGGTTGCCACGATTGTGGACCGTGGTGCCGCTGGGGCGATCGCCGATGCGGGGCTGACGTATCTGACCGGATTCCAGCTTTCGGACCTCGGCCTCTCCTGACCGGGCTGCTCGGGTCTGACCTGCGGATTCGCCAAGGGGCGAGGGTTTCACGTGAAACCTCGGCCCCTTGGACCGGGAGCCCCCGTGGGCGTCTGGAAGGATAGGTGCGACGATGTCGTCGCACCCAGGTCAGGGCCTAGCAACGCAAACCCGCACATCACAAGGAGCGGACAGATGCCCATCGCAACCCCCGAGGTCTACACCGAGATGCTCGACCGGGCGAAGGCAGGCAAGTTCGCCTACCCGGCCATCAATGTCACCTCGTCCCAGACCCTGCACGCTGCGCTGCGCGGCTTCGCGGAGGCCGAGAGCGACGGCATCATCCAGATCTCCACGGGTGGTGCGGAGTTCCTGGGCGGCCAGCACAGCAAGGACATGGTGACCGGTGCGGTCGCCCTCGCCGAGTTCGCGCACATCGTTGCCGCGAAGTACGACATCACGGTCGCGCTGCACACGGACCACTGCCCGAAGGACAAGCTGGACGGCTATGTGCGTCCGCTGCTCGCCATCTCCGCCGAGCGCGTCGCGAACGGCCAGAACCCGCTGTTCCAGTCCCACATGTGGGACGGCTCCGCCGAGACCCTCGCCGACAACCTGGCCATCGGCCAGGAGCTGCTGGCCCAGGCCGCCGCCGCGAAGATCATCCTCGAGGTCGAGATCACCCCGACCGGCGGCGAGGAGGACGGTGTCACCCACGAGATCAACGACGAGCTGTACACCACCGTCGAGGACGCCATCCGCACCGCCGAGGCCCTCGGTCTGGGCGAGAAGGGCCGCTACCTGCTGGCCGCGTCCTTCGGCAACGTCCACGGCGTGTACAAGCCGGGCAACGTCGTGCTGCGCCCCGAACTGCTGAAGGACCTGCAGGCGGGTGTCGCTGCGAAGTTCGGCAAGGCCGACCCGTTCGACTTCGTCTTCCACGGCGGCTCCGGCTCCTCGCAGGAGGAGATCGCCACCGCGCTGGAGAACGGCGTGGTGAAGATGAACCTCGACACCGACACGCAGTACGCCTTCACCCGCCCCGTGGCGGACCACATGTTCAAGAACTACGACGGTGTGCTGAAGGTCGACGGCGAGGTCGGCTCCAAGAAGACCTACGACCCGCGCAGCTGGGGCAAGGCGGCCGAGGCCGGCATGGCCGAGCGTGTGGCCGAGGCGTGTGGTGCGCTGCGGTCCGCGGGTACCAAGCTCAAGTAGGCGAGTTCAGGCGAGCGAGCCGAGGGCAAGCGAGACCAAGCCAGACAGGAGGCCCGGCACCATTTCGGTGCCGGGCCTCCGTCCTGTCCGGAAGGGACCCGGGATGACGTACGACTTCGACAAGCCCATGGACCGCCGCGGCACCGCGTGTGTGCAGTGGGACGGCGTCCGGGCCCGCTTCGGGGTGGACGGACTGCTGCCGTTCACCATCTCCGACATGGATTTCCCCTCTCCGCCGCAGGTGCTGGACGCCTTGCGGGAGCGGGTCGCACACGGAGTGTTCGGATACACCGACTGGCGACTCGGTGACTTCCGCGCGGCGATATGCGCATGGCACGCGGCGCGGTACGGGACGGAGCTCGATCCGGAGCGGATCGTCTACGCACCGTCCGTGCTCAGCCAGCTGTCGCAGCTGTTGCAGATGTGGACGGAGCCGGGCGACGGGGTCGTCGTCCACACGCCGACGTACGACGGGTTCCGCAAGGCGGTCACCGGGCTCGGGCGTGAGCTGCGGGAGGTGCCGGTGGGGGATGCGGAGGGCCTTGAACGAGAGCTGGCAAGGCCCGACAGCCGGATACTGCTGCTGTGCTCCCCGCACAATCCCACGGGTCGGGTCTGGACCGAAGGCGAGCTGGGTGGGATGGCACGGCTCGCGGCGGCCCATGACGTCGCTGTGATCAGCGACGAGATCCATGCGGACCTGGTGCACGAAGGCCACCGGCATCTGCCGTGGACCCGTTTTGCGGCGGAGGGCGGCCGCTGGGCGCTGGTCACGTCCGGGTCGAAGGCCTTCAACTTTCCCGCGCTGACGGGCTCGTACGGGATTCTCGGGGATCCGCAGGATCGAGCGGCGTTCATCGCGCGGATGGAGACGGGCGAGGGCCTCGCTTCCCCCTCGGCGCTGTCCCTCACGGCCCATATCGCCGCCTACCGGGAGTCCGGACCCTGGCTCGACGCGCTGCGGAGCTATGTCGCAGGGAATCTGTGCATGATCGCGGATCGTCTGAACTGTGCGTTTCCCGTACTGGGCTGGACCCCTCCCGCGGCCGGCTATCTCGCCTGGATCGACCTCCGCAAGCTGGATGTGCCGGACGACGAGCTCCAGCGTGAACTGATCGAGCGGGAGAAGGTGGCGGTCATGCCGGGCGGCGTGTACGGCGCCCCGGGATTCATCCGGCTGAACGTGGGATGCCCGCGGGCGAAGGCGGAAGCGGGCACGGAAGCCCTGATCCGGGCACTGAACCGCCTGGTCGGGACGGGCTGACCGGCCGCCGGGGCGGGGCGGCCCACCGGTACTGGGCCCACCGGAGCCGCGGGCACGCCGAATGCCACGGTCCGCACCGCCCCCGCGGAGGGCGGCCGCCGAACAATGGCCCTGGGCGGGGGGACCGAGGATGATCGGCGTATGGACATCAGGCTGGCGTCGGCGACTGGTCGGTGGGTGGTGCTGACGACCGTCCTGGGATCCAGCATGGCGATGCTCGACTCCACCGTGGTGAACGTGGCGCTGCCGCACATCGGCGACGATCTCGATGCCGATCTGGCTGCCCTGCAGTGGACCGTCAACGCGTACATGCTCACGCTCGCCGGGCTGATCCTGCTCGGTGGGGCCCTCGGGGACCGCTACGGGCGGCGGCGCGTGTTCGTCATCGGTGTCGTGTGGTTCGCCCTGGCGTCACTCGCCTGCGGGCTCGCGCCGGACGCCACCGTGCTGATCATCGCCCGGGCGCTGCAGGGCGTCGGAGGGGCGCTGCTGACCCCCGGGTCGCTCGCGCTGATCCAGGCCAGTTTCCATCCGGACGACCGGGCCAGGGCCGTGGGGCTGTGGTCGGGGTTCGGCGGGGTCGGCGCCGCGGTGGGACCGTTCGTCGGGGGCTGGCTGGTGGACGGGCCCGGATGGCGTTGGGTCTTCCTGCTCAATGTGCCGCTGGCCGCTGTGTGTGTACCGGTCGCGCTGCGACACGTTCCCGAATCCCGGGACCAGGCCGCCCACGGCCGGTTCGATGTCCTGGGCGCGGTGCTGGGCGCCCTGAGCCTCGCGCTGGTGACGTACGGACTCATCGACGTCTCCTGGTGGGCCGGGCTGGCAGGTGTGGTGGTGGGGGTGGTGTTCGTGATCGTCGAACGGCGGCGCCCGGCGCCCATGCTGCCGCCGTCGATCTTCGCCTCACGGCAGTTCACCGCGGTCAATCTGGTCACTGTCTGTGTGTATGCCGCGTTCAGCGGGTTCTTCTTCCTCGCCGCTCTGCAGCTCCAGGTCGTCTCCGGCTATTCGGCCCTCGCGGCCGGTACCGCCCTCCTCCCCACCACGCTGCTGATGCTTCTGCTCTCCGCCCGCTCCGGCGAGCTCGGGGAGCGGATCGGGCCCCGGATCCCTCTCACCGTCGGCCCGCTGCTGTGCGCGGCAGGAATGCTGCTGATGCTGCGGGTCGGCGAGGATGCCTCCTACGTCGCCGACGTCCTGCCCGCCCTGCTGGTGCTGGGCCTGGGCATGGTGACCCTCGTCGCCCCACTGACGGCGACCGTGCTGGCCTCCGTCGACACCGCGCGCGCGGGCCTGGCCAGCGGCGTGAACAACGCGGCCGCCCGTGCGGCCGGCCTGCTCGCGGTGGCCGCGCTGCCGTTGCTGGCCGGGATGGGACAGGAGGCGTACCGCATGCCGGAGGAGTTCGACGCGACGTTCCGGCGCGCGATGCCGATGTGTGCGGGCGTGCTGGTGCTGGGAGCGGTGATCGCCTGGGCGATGGTGCGGCGGCCGGCGGCGACGGCATGCCACCCCGAGTGCAAGGTGCAGTGCGGGGTCGGGGCACCCACCCTGGAACGCATCGTCGAGCCGCGGCGGGGCAGCGCCGACAAGCCGGACGGGACCGTCGGCTGAGGCCGTCGCAGCGGCCGTGTCGGCAGGGACCGCCGCACCGGTCCCGGCAGGGACCGCCGCACCGGTCCCGGCAGGGACCGCCGCACCGGTCGTTCGCCGGCCGGGGCCTGCGCGGCGGGCGGACCGCCGGGTGCGGCCGCGCCATCGGGCTTCTGTGACACTGAAGCCATGTCCATCCACGAAAACCTGCTGGGGGGCCCGCCCCCCACCCATCTGCCCGACGACCCGGAGCCCCGGGAGCTGCTCGCGAACGGCACCGCCCCGGCCGATGTCGCCGCGAAGTACCCGACCTCCTCGCTGGCCTGGGCCCAGCTGGCCGACGAGGCGTTCGAGGCGGGCAGCGTCGTCGAGTCGTACGCGTACGCCCGCACCGGCTACCACCGCGGTCTCGACGCGCTGCGCCGCAGCGGCTGGAAGGGCCACGGCCCGGTGCCCTGGGAGCACGAGCCGAACCGCGGCTTCCTGCGTGCCCTGCACGCCCTCGCCCGCGCCGCGCAGGCCATCGGCGAGCAGGAAGAGTACGAGCGCTGCACCACGTTCCTGCGCGATTCCTCCGGGACTGCCGCCGAAACCCTCGGCTGACAGCCTCCGGACCGATGCGGAAGGGCAGGGTCCGACCGGCCCCGCCCTTCCGTGCGAGTGGCCTTTATGATGCCCGCAGGGGACCGGAGCTCCGATACCACCAACGGAAAGGGGCGGACCGCTACCCGGACACTTGTGTCAGGAGACAGCGATGTCGCAGTATCCCGATGCCTCCGGAGCCGGTTCGGTCACCCCGAACCTCGACTTCGCGGGCACGACCCCGTACGAGGACTACGTCCAGGCGGACGTCCTCACCCACCTCCAGCACCCTCGCTCCGACGATCCCGGAGAGATGGTCTTCCTGGTCACGACCCAGGTGATGGAGCTCTGGTTCACCGTCATCGTCCACGAGTGGGAGACCGCGTCCGACGCGCTGCGCCGTGACGACCTGCCCGTGGCGATGGACGCCCTCAAGCGGTCCCTGCGGGAGCTGGAGGCGCTGAACGCCTCCTGGCGCCCGCTCGCGCAGCTCACCCCCGTCCAGTTCAATTCCTACCGCAGCGCCCTCGGCGAGGGCTCCGGCTTCCAGTCGGCGATGTACCGGCGGATGGAGTTCCTGCTCGGCGAGAAGTCGGCGTCGATGCTCGTCCCGCACCGTGGCGCCCCGCGTGTCCATGCCGAACTGGAGAAGGCGCTCCAGCAGCCGAGCCTGTACGACGAGGTCCTGCGGCTGCTCGCGCGCCGCGGTCTGCCGGTCCCGCAGGCGGTACTCGACCGCGATCTGTCGCAGCGCTACGAGCCGTCGCCCGAGATCGAGCAGGTGTGGGCGTCCGTGTACGCGGACGACGACCAGGACGCCGAGCTCGTACGTCTCGGAGAGGCACTGACCGACGTCGGTGAGCTGGTCTGGCGCTGGCGCAACGACCATCTCGTCGCCACTCGCCGGGCCATGGGTGCCAAAGCCGGCACCGGCGGCTCCGCGGGTGTCGCCTGGCTGGAGAAGCGGGCGACGAAGAACGTGTTCCCCGAGCTGTGGACGGCGCGCAGCCATGTCTGACCTCTCCACGGGCCTCATAGAGAAGGCGGCGGCGCTGGACGCCGCGGACGAACTGGCCAAGCGGCGCGAGCTGTTCGCGATCGAGGACGGCACGGTCTATCTCGACGGGAATTCGCTGGGCGCCCTGCCCCGCCATGTCCCCGGCCGCATGGCCGATGTCATCACCCGCGAATGGGGCGAGCTCCGTATCCGCTCCTGGGACGAGAGCGGCTGGTGGACCGCGCCGGAGCGGATCGGCAACCGGATCGCCCCGCTCGTCGGCGCGGCCCCCGGGCAGATCGTCGTCGGCGACTCCACCAGCGTGAACGTCTTCAAGGCGCTGGTGGCGGCCGTCCGCCTGGCCGGCGACAGGGGCGAGGGCCGGGACGAGATCGTCGTCGACGCGACGACGTTCCCCACGGACGGGTACATCGCCGAGTCCGCCGCCCGGATGACCGGATGCCGGCTGGTGCCCGTCACCCCGGCGGAGCTGCCCGGGGCCCTCGGGCCCCGTACCGTCGCGGTGCTCATCAACCACGTCGATTTCCGTACGGGCCGGCTGCACGATCTTCCGGCGCTCACGGCGGCCGTGCACGAGGCGGGTGCGATCGCGGTCTGGGACCTGTGCCACAGTGCCGGCGCGCTGCCGGTCGGGCTCGACGTGCACGGTGTGGACCTCGCGGTCGGCTGCACTTACAAGTACCTCAACGGCGGCCCCGGTTCGCCCGCGTATCTGTATGTCGCCGAGCGCCACCAGGGCCGCTTCGACTCCCCGCTGCCCGGCTGGAACTCGCACGCCGACCCGTTCGCCATGGCCCCCGGCTTCATGGCGGCGGACGGCGCGGCACGGGGCCGGGTCGGTACACCCGACATCCTCTCGATGCTTGCGCTGGAGGCGGCGCTCGACGTCTGGGACGGGGTTTCCGTGGAGGCGGTCCGGGCGAAGTCGCTCGCCCTCACCGACTTCTTCCTGGAGTGCGTCGCGGCGTACGTCCCCGGATGGGGAGGGCCCCAGGGGAGGGTCGGCTCGCTGACACCGCGTGCGCACGATGAACGCGGCAGCCAGGTCGCGCTGTCGTGCGCCGAGGCGCCCGCGGTCATGGAGGCACTGATCGCACGCGGTGTCGTCGGCGATCTTCGCCGCCCTGACGTGCTGCGATTCGGGTTCACTCCGCTGTACGTCGGCTTCGCGGACACCGAGCGCGCGGCGAGGGTTCTCGCGGACGTGCTTGCCGAGGTGCCCGCCTCGACGCTCGGCTGATCGCAGGGGGCCGGGGGCCTGGTACCGTCCCCGCTGGCCAGGCTAATTCGGCCCCCTCACCGAAAGGTTGGCGCAGCATGCCGGACCCCGCCGCGCACGACGACGAAGCTCGCGACGCCGCCGAGGAAGCCTCGGCGATGTCGCATCCGGCAGTCGCTCCGGACGCCACTGCCGCCTACGGCGAGCACCCCGACCAGATCATCGACTTCTACGCTCCGCGCGATGACAGGGACCGGGCGCCGCTGGTGGTGGTGCTGCACGGCGGGGCGTGGCGGGCGCCGTACGACCGGCAGCACGTGAGTCCCTTCGCGGACTTCCTGGCGCGGCGCGGTTTCGCCGTTGCCAGTGTGGAGTACCGCAGGGGCCCGTCGCTGCCCCAGCAGCGTGAGGACGAGGGGGCGGGCGGCCCGGTGGCCGGACGCTGGCCGGAGACGTTCGACGATGTCGCGACGGCGCTGGACGCGCTGCCCGGACTTGCCGCCGCGGTGCTGCCGCAGGCGGACCCGGGCCGTACGGTCGTCACCGGCCACTCGGCGGGCGGCCACCTCGCGCTGTGGGCCGCCGCCCGGCATGTGCTTCCCGCGGACGCCCCGTCCGGATGGCGGCTGCCTGCCCCTCCGACGCTCCGTGGCGTCGTCGCGCTCGCCCCCGTGGCGGATCTCGGCCGTGCGGCCGAGCTGTTCGTGTGCGGCGGCGCGGTGGAACAGCTCCTGGGCGCGGCGCAGTTCGGGGAGCGGCTGGGATGCGCCGATCCCGCGATGCTGCTGCCCACGGGAATCGCGACGACCGTCGTCCAGGGCCGCAGTGACATCGTGGTGCCCCAGGCAGTCGCCGACTCGTACGTCGACGCGGCGGCAAAGGCGGGCGAGACGGTCGGTTTCACGCTGCTCGAGGGCGTCGGGCACTTCCCGCTGATCGATCCGGCCGCGGACGCCTGCGCGGTGGTGGCCGAGGAGATCGCCCAGCTCGCCTGGTGAACCGGAGGCGAGGCACGGACTGAATGCGGACCGAAGCTGACCGCAAGGCTTTCTACGTTTGTTCCCATGACGAACACGCAGAAGGTCCTTGTCACCGGCGCCACCGGAACCGTCGGCCGCCAGGTCGTCGCCGAACTGCTCGGTCGCGGCCACACCGTCCTGGCCCTCACCCGTGACCCCGCGAAGGCCTCCTTCCCGGAGGGCGTCGAGGTCGTCCGGGGGGACCTCATGGACCCCGCGACCCTGGCCCCGGCGCTCGACGGTGTCACCGGTCTGCATCTGATCACCTTCGGAGGGCCGTACTTCACTCCCCTGGAGACCGGCCCGGAGATCCTTGCGCTCGCCCGCGCGGCGGGTGTCCGCCGCGTCACCGTGCTGCACGGCGGCGGCCCTTCCCTGCTGGAGGACGCCGTACGCGCCGATGACGGACTGGACTGGACCGTGCTCATGCCGGTCGAGTTCATGAGCAACGCCCTGGAGTGGGCGCCCGGCATCGTGACCGGGGGCGAGGTCCGTGAGCCGTTCATCGGCCGGCTCAGTGCCATGGTCCACGAGGGCGACATCGGCGCGGTCGCTGCGGTCGCGCTCACCGAGGAGGGGCACGGCGGCCGGCAGTACGTGATCACCGGACCCGAGCTGCTCACGGTCGCCGACAAGGTGGCCGCGGTCGCCGCGGCCCGCGGCGGCCCGGTCGAGCTCGTCGAACTGACCGAGGAGCAGGCCGTCGAGCAGTGGCGGGCGGCGGGCCATCCGGACGAGGTGATCGGCTTCCTGCTCGAGGCGTACGGAAACACCCCGGAGGTCGGCCGTACGGTCGTCGACACCGTCGAAAGGATCACCGGCCGCCCTGCCCGTGACTTCGCCGGGTGGGCGGCCGAGCATGCGGCCGCATTCCGGGCCTGACCAGGAAGGACACGCGTAGTACCTGAGACGGACGCGGAAGGATCCGCATCCAAGGTGACGACCGCGTCCGTCCGCCCCCTTACCTTGACTGGTGTGACCGACACGGAGACCACGCAGCGCACGACGCTCGCCGACGCCAAGAGCCGCAGCCCCGAGTTCCGCCTGGTCCAGGGCGCGCTCAAGGGGCTGCGCAGGGATCTCTTCCAGGACGCCCTCGCCTACCGGCCCCTGCCGCCGGCGGCACCGGACGGCCCGGTGATACGTCGGCTTCCGGGGCGGCGAATACGGGCCCGTGCCGTGTGGAGCAGGCACGCGCTGGTGGGCTTCGCCGCGTTCATCACCCTCAGCGCCGGCTACACCGTGGCCACGGGTGTGGGCACCGGCCGCAGCGATGTCTTCGCGCTCGCGACCCTCGTACCCGCGGCCGCGGTCGTGATGACGCTGGTCAGGCCTGTCGCCGCGTTCTGGCTGTCGCTCGCCTCCACCCCGTTCGTCTCCGCGCTCGTCTCGGGGTGGGAGGACTGGCCCTGGGCGGTGCCTTCCTTCATCGCCCACCTGGTGGTGCTCACCGTCGTCGCCGCCCGGACCCGGCCCCGCGCCGCCGCCTGGATGTGGGTGCTGACCGGCGTGTACGGGACGTTCGCCGACACCGTGCTGCGCAGGAGCGACTACTACAGCACGGACACCCCGGCGATGCTGACCCTCTCCGCCATGTCCCTGCTCGTCGTGACCGTGCTGCACGTCCGCCGGCAGGCGCAGCAGGAGGTCGCCGTGCAGCAGAGCGTCACCGCCGTCGAGCGCGATCGGCGCACCCTGCTGGAGGAGCGCACCACCATCGCCCGTGAGCTGCACGACGTGGTGGCGCACCACATGTCGGTCGTCGCCATCCAGGCGGAGGCGGCGCCCTACCGGGTGGAGAACCCGCCGCCGGAGCTGGAGCAGGCCTTCGCCACCATCCGCGAGAACGCGGTGGCGGCGCTCACCGAGCTGCGCCGGGTCCTCGGCGTCGTACGGGCCGAGGACTACGAGGCCCCGGACGCGCCGCAGCCGACGCTCGCGGACCTGGACAGGCTGCTGGGCAATGTGCGCGACGCGGGCCTCGACGTGGACCTGGCGATCACGGGCGCGGTGCGCGAACTGCCGCAGGGCGTGGAGTTGTCGGCGTACCGGATCATCCAGGAAGCGCTGAGCAACGCGCTGCGGCACGCACCCGGTGCGCCCGCGAAGGTCGAGGTGTCGTACGTGCTCGGCGGCCTCGGTCTGCGGATCGTCAACGGCCCGGCACAGGGGCTGGTCAAGCCTTCGCCGGGCGCGGGCCACGGCATCACCGGTATGCGGGAGAGGGTGGCGATGCTGAGCGGTGAGATGACCGCGGATCAGACTCAGGACGGCGGCTACGAGGTTGCCGTGTTCCTCCCTGTCGTGAAGGACGAGACCGTATGACCATCCGCGTGCTGATCGTCGACGACCAGGCGATGGTCCGTGAGGGCTTCTCCGTGCTGCTGAACGCGATGCCCGACATCGAGGTGATCGGTGAGGCGGTCAACGGCCGGGAGGCGGTCGCGCAGGTCAACGCCCTGCGCCCGGACGTCGTGCTGATGGACATCCGGATGCCGGAGCTCAACGGCATCGAGGCGACCCGGGAGATCGTCGCGGCGGACGCGGACGCGAAGGTGCTGGTCCTGACGACCTTCGATCTCGATGAGTACGTGTACCAGGCGTTGCGTGCGGGAGCCTCCGGCTTTCTGCTGAAGGACGCCTCGGCGCGGCAGCTCGCGGACGGTGTGCGGGTCGTGGCGGCGGGCGAGGCGCTGCTCGCGCCCACGGTCACACGCCGGCTGATCACCGAGTTCTCCCATATCTCCACGGCACCCCGGACCCCTGCGCTGGCCCAGATCGGCGACCTCACGGAGCGGGAGACGGAGGTTCTGGTGCTGATCGCGCAGGGCCTGTCGAACGCGGAGATCGCCTCGCATCTCGTCGTCGCCGAGTCCACGATCAAGACCCATGTCAGCCGGATCCTGGTGAAGCTGGGCCTGCGGGACCGGACGCAGGCGGCGGTGTTCGCCTACGAGGCGAGGCTGGTCACGCCGTCCTGACAGCGGTGCCCGGCAGCGGCGGTCACCCGGTCAGTGAGGCGGCAGCGGCGCCGGCGGCGGCATGGTCGGCGGGCCGGGCGGGTGCTGCGGCCACACCAGCAGGACCTCGCAGGGTGCGTGATCGACGACGAACCGGGCTGCCGGGCCCAGGCTGTGGGGCCCCGGACGGCCGCGGTCGCCGTCACGGGCGACGACGAGCAGGTCGGCCTCCGCGGCAGCAGTGTTCAGGATCCGTTCCTCCGGGTGCGGCTCGGCCGCGCCCGTGTCGCAGCGGGACGCGTCCTCCCATCGAACCAGGCCCGCCGCCCCACTGCCGCGCGGCCCCACCGGCCGGTAGCGTCCCTGCATGGACGCAGCATCCGCCCCCTCGGCCCCCGCCCTCCCTTTCGAGCCCTGGTCACCCGCGTTCGCCGCCGACCCCTACCCCGCCTACGCGGAGCTCCGCGCACGGGGAAGGGTGCACTGGTTCGAGCCGACCCGGCAGTGGCTCGTGCCGCACTACGCGGATGTGTCGGCTCTGCTGCGTGACCGGCGTCTGGGCCGGACGTATCTGCACCGCTTCACCCATGAGGAGTTCGGGCGCACGCCCCCGCCGGCCGCGCACGAGCCGTTCCACACACTCAACGACCACGGGCTGCTGGACCTCGAGGCCCCCGACCACACCCGGATCAGGCGGCTGGTGACCAAGGCGTTCACGCCGCGGACCGTGCAGGCGCTGGAGCCGACGGTGCGACGGCTGGCGGCGGAGCTGGTGAGGAAGCTGGTGAAGCAGGGCGGCGGTGATCTGCTCGCGGAGGTCGCCGAGCCGCTGCCGGTCGCCGTCATCGCGGAGATGCTGGGAATTCCCGAGGCGGACCGGGGCCCGCTGCGGCCCTGGTCGGCGGACATCTGCGGGATGTACGAGCTGAATCCGTCCGAGGAGACGGCTGCGCGTGCCGTTCGTGCCTCGCTCGAGTTCTCGGCGTATCTGCGGGACTTGATCGCCGAGCGGCGCAAGGCCCCCGCCGAGGATCTGATCTCGGCGCTGATCGCGGCGCACGACGAGGGCGACCGGCTCAGCGAGCAGGAGATGGTGTCCACCTGTGTTCTGCTGCTGAACGCCGGCCACGAGGCGACCGTCAACACCACAGCGAACGGCTGGTGGACGCTCCTTCGCCACCCGGAACAGCTGGCGGCCCTGCGCGCCGACCACTCCCTGCTGTCCACAGCTGTGGAGGAACTGATGCGCTACGACACCCCGCTCCAGCTCTTCGAGCGCTGGGTGCTCGACGACATCGACATCGACGGCACGGTCGTCCCCCGCGGCTCCGAGCTCGCGCTGCTCTTCGGCTCCGCCAACCGGGACCCGGCCCGCTTCGACCGCCCCGACACCCTGGACCTCTCCCGCCCGGACAACCCCCACATCAGCTTCGGCGCCGGCATCCACTACTGCCTGGGTGCACCACTCGCCCGTGTCGAACTGGCCGCGTCCTTCGGGGAACTGCTGCGGGAGGCGCCGGCGATGCGGCTCGCCGCGGAGCCCGAGTGGAAGCCGGGCTTCGTGATCCGGGGGGTACGGGAGCTGCTCGTCGAGCTGTAGTCCGTGGCGGGTGGGGGCCACGGTGCTCCGTGGGTCGGGGCGGGATCGCGCCGACCCCGCTGATGCGCAGGGCCGCCGGGCCCTGCGCGATCGACAGGGCACCCCCGGGTCACAGCACTAGATCCCCATGCGGGCCGCGATCCCGTCCAGTACGCATGCGAGGCCCGTCTCGAACCGCCACTTCGGGTCGTCCTTGTGGGCTGCCTGCCGCAAATAGCGCGCGTACGTCGGATAGCGCCCCGTGCCCATGAGATACGTCATCTGCGGGGCCAGCGCGTGGCGCACGTCCTCCGTGCTGGACCAGCCCTGTCCCGCCATCATCCTCCGCACCGCGACCTCGGCGTATGCCTCGCCCTGCGCGTAGGAGTTGACCGTGCTGAAGACGGCCATCATCGCGTCCTCGTCCAGGCCGAGCCCGTCGAGCGACGCCAGTGCCTGCTCCAGCACGGCGAACCGGTTCGGGGTCAGACTCACGATCGCCTGCTGGGAGGTGAGGTCGGCGAGCCAGGGGTGGGCGAGCACCAGCTCGCGGGTGCCGATGGCGAGGCTGCGCATCGCCCCGCGCCAGTCACCCGTACTCTGCGGCGTCGTCAGGCCGGCATGGACCTGGTCGACCATCAGCTCGAGGACGTCGTCCTTCCCGGACACATAGCGGTACGCCGCCATCGGCGCGACGCCCAGTTCCGTGGCCAGCCTGCGCATCGTCACGGCGCCGAGGCCCTCGGCGTCGGCGATCCGGACAGCTGTGACAGCGATCCGGGCGGGCGTGAGCGATGCGCGCGGAGCGGGCGCCGGGTGCTCGAGCCGCTCCCACAAGGACTTCTTCCGGTCCCTGTCCCTGCCGTCGTCCGCGTCCCGATCGTGCTTGTCCTGATCGTCCCTGTCTTGATTTCGGTCGGCCCGAGCCATGTGTACAACGTATCAGGAGTGGACGACGTACACTCCTTGTGTACGTTGTACGCAAGTCGATACGGTGTATACGTCGATCTTGTGCCGAACCCTGTTACGAGGAGGACCACCCATGCCCGAGAACCGCCTTCGGATCGCGGTCATCGTTGCCAGCACCCGCGAGGGGCGCTTCGCCCCGGTCGTCGCCGACTGGCTGCTCGGCCACCTTGCGGAGCGCGAGGACATGGTCGTCGACCACATAGATCTGGCCACGCTGCCCGCTCTCGGCGGGGCCCCCGCGCCCGGTGTCGAGGAGGAACTCGCCGCCCTCTCGCCCAGGCTGGCCGAGGCCGACGCGTTTGTGATGGTCACGCCGGAGTACAACCACAGCTACCCGGCCCCGCTGAAGGCCGCCATCGACCGGCACAACCAGGAGTGGCACGCGAAGCCGGTCGCCTTCGTCTCGTACGGAGGCGTCTCCGGCGGTCTGCGCGCCGTCGAGCACCTTCGAGGCGTCATGGCCGAGCTGCACGCGGTGACCATCCGTGACTCCGTCAGCTTCCACGGCGCCTGGCAGTGCTTCGACGAGGCGGGGAAGGCGGTGAACCCGGCGAGCGACGCCGCGGCCAAGGGGATGCTCGACCAGCTCGCCTGGTGGGCGCACGCTCTCCGCGAGGCGAGGGCGGTCCGCCCGTACGGGGCCTGACGAACGTGGCCGCGCTCAAGCCACTCGGCATCCTGGGTCTGCTCCTCGGCATGTTCCTGGCCATGCTGGACGGCCTGATCGTGGGCACGGCGCTGCCGGTGATCGTGCGTGATCTCGGCGGGCTCGACGGGCTGTCCTGGGTGGTGACCGCGTATCTCCTCACGGCCGCCGTCGCCACTCCGATCTGGGGCAAGCTCGGTGATCTGTACGGCCGCAAGGGCGCGTTCATGTGCGCGATCGTGCTTTTCCTGGTCGGGTCCGTGCTCTCCGGGCTGGCCGGGTCCATGCCGCAGTTGATCGTGTTCCGTGGGGTGCAGGGCCTCGGGGCGGGCGGGCTGATGGTCGGCGCCCTGGCGATCATCGGCGTACTCGTCCCACCGCGCGAGAGCGGCCGGGTCCAGTCGATGATCGGCGTGATCATGCCGGTTGCCTTTGTCGGCGGCCCCCTGATCGGCGGGCTGCTCACCGATCGTCTGAGCTGGCGCTGGACGTTCTACGTCAATGTGCCGCTCGGTGCCCTTGCGCTGGTCATCGTGGCCGTGGCCGTACCGCTGTGCGGCGAGCGCATCAGGGCGCGGATCGACGTCGCGGGTGCGCTGCTGCTCAGTACGGGGATCCTGGCGCTGACACTGCTCGGCACCTGGGCGGGCACCTCGTACGGCTGGCTGTCGCCGCAGATCCTGGGGCTCGGCGCGGTGGCCGTGGGGAGCCTGGCGTGGTTCGTACGGGTGGAGCGGCGGGCGGTGGAGCCCGTCATCCCGCCCCGTCTCTTCCACGACCGCAACTTCACCCTCGCGCAGGTGCTCAGCTTTCTGACCGGTGCGGTGATGGTCGCGCTCACCACCTATCTGCCGCTCTACCTGCAGTCGGCGCGCGGCGCCTCGTCGACGGAGAGCGGGCTGCTGGTGCTGCCGCTGATGTTCGGCATGCTCGCCGTGCAGCTCGTCACCGGCCGGCTGATCGGCCGCACCGGCCGCTACCGCGTCTACCCGATCGTGGGCGGCGCAGTGACGACCGCAGGCGCGCTGCTCCTCCTGCTGCTCGGCACGGACACGGACAGGGCCCTCGCGTCCGCGCTGACCGTCGTCGTCGGAGCGGGTCTGGGGTTCGTGATGCAGAGCACCATGATCATCACCATGGGCAGCGCCGAGCCACGCGACATGGGAGCGGCCGGCGGTACGGTCACCCTCCTGCGCACCATCGGCGGCTCGCTCGGAGTGGCGCTGCTCGGCGCGGTGTTCGCGAGCCGGGCGGGAACCGCCGGGTCGGCGCCGTCCGCAGTGATCACCGCGGACGGCGTCACGGACGGACTGCACGCCGTGGTGGCCGGCGCGGCCGTGCTCTCGGCCGTGGTCTTCGTGTGCTCCTGGTGGGTCCGCGAGACCCCACTGCGCAGCGGATCCTCCGGACCGCCCGCACCGCGACCGGAGCGCGACGCGGCGCCCCGCTCCGCCACGGAGGGGGTACCGGGCATCTGACGGCGGATTTGTGCCCGCCCGCCCCGCCCGCCCCGGCCGCCCCGGCCGTGTGCCGGGCGGGGCGGGGCGGGCGGGGGCCGGGGGCCGGGTCCGAGGGGACGGGCCCCCGGCCCCCGGCCCTCGGCCCCTCGGACCTCGGCTCCGGCGCCGGACCTCAGGTCGTCAGGTCCCTGCGGCGCAGTCCGCTCAGGCCCGCCACGGCCAGCCCGGCCGCCAGGGCCGTCAGGAACAGGACCGGGGGCCAGTCCATGACGGGTCCCGGGAGCTTCGGGAGGTGACCGAAGGGAGAGAGGTTCAGGACCGCCCGGGGCAGGTCGAGGGCCGGGCCGATCCAGCCGAGCGCCAGGCTCAGACCCGCCACGCCCCACGCCGCCGTCGCCGCCCTGGGGAAGACGCCGTAGAGCAGCAGGGCCAGGGCCGCAGGCGTCCAGACCGCCGGCACCTGCACCAGCACCGCGCCGAGGATCGCCGTCAGGTCCTCGCCATGACCGACAGCCATGCCGACGCCGCTGAGGAGCATGATCAGCACGGCGCCGCCGAAGGCGACGGCCAGATGCCCCCAGGCCCAGCGGACCCGGCCGACGGCGTTCGCGAGGACCGGTTCGGCACGCCCCGAGGTCTCCTCGCCGAGCAGGCGCAGAACGGATCCGACCGCGTACAGCGCGGCCACCATCCCGAACAGCCCGGCCATCGCGGCCAGGAAGGCGTCGGTGAGCGCCGACTGCCCGCCCATCCGCTGGAAGATCTCCCTGGCCTGCTCGTTGTCGCCGACGATGTCGGCCGCGCCGCCGGCCATCCCGCCGAACACGATCCCGGCGAGCAGGAAGCCGGCGCTCCAGCCGAAGAGGGTGCCGCGCTGCAGCCGCCACGCGAGCCCGCCGGCCGTCGCGATCCTTCCCTCGGCAGGGCCCGGCCGGGTCGGCAGGAAGCTCATGCCGATGTCGCGCCTGCCTGCCAGGGCGTACGCGACGAGGCCCTGGGCACCGACGGCAGCGGTGATCAGCAGCAGCACCCACCAGCGTTCGCCGGCGAAGGCCCGTACGTTTTCGGCCCAGCCGACCGGCGACAGCCAGGTCAGCAGGGAGCCGCCGCCCCCCAGGCCGCCGGCCCGGGTGGGTCCCCCGGCCGCCCCCGCGTCACCGGCCGCCCGCAGCACGAACGCCCCCCCGAGTACACCCGCCGTCATGCCCTTGGCGAGCCTGGCACTTTCCGTCAGCTGCGCGATGATCGCCGCCGTCGTGGCGAACAGCATGCCCGTCCCGCCGATCGCGAGCCCGAGGGCGATCGCGCCCGCGGAGCCCTTCCCGGTCAGTCCGGCCGTGACCAGCAGCGCGACCGCCGTGTTGGCGATGACCGCGGTGAGCAGCGCGGCGGTCAGCGGTGCCCGTCGGCCCACCATCGCCGACGACAGCAGCTCCTGACGGCCCGTTTCCTCCTCCTCGCGCGTGTGCCGCACGACGACGACCAGACTCATCACCGCCGCGAGCACCGCCGCGAAGACACCGAACCGCCAGGCGACCAGTGCCCCGATGCTGTCGGCGAACACCGGCCCGTAGATGCTCCTGAGCGAGGTGTTGGCGGACATCGACTCCGCGAGCTGCGCCCGTTCGGCGGCGGTGTCGTACAGGGATTCCAGCGAGCCGACGCCGCTGACGACGATCCCGCCGACCACGACGACCCAGAGCGGCAGCATGATCCGGTCCCGGCGCAGGGCCAGCCTGAGCAGTGTGCCGGTGCCGGCGAACGGCCGGCTCCCGCCGGTCCGTGGGACATGCACCGCACCGGCCCGCGCTGCTGCGGTCATCGCGCCATCGCCCCCTCCGCACGCACGTCGTCCTGGTAGTGACGGAGGAACAGCTCCTCCAGAGTGGGCGGGGTACTGGTCAGCGACCGCACACCCGAATCGGTGAGCGAGCGCAGCACCGCGTCCAGCTTGTCGGTGTCGACCTGGAGCCTGATGTGCCGGCCCCGGATGTCGAGGTCGTGCACGCCGGGCAGCTGCGCGAGTCCGTTGGGAGCGCCCGCGAGCTCGGCGCGCACGCTGGTACGGGTCAGATGGCGCAGCTCCGCGAGCGAGCCGCTCTCCACGGTCCGGCCCTTGCGGATGATGCTGACCCGGTCGCACAGGGCCTCGACCTCGCTCAGCACATGGCTGGAGAGCAGGATGGTCCTGCCGCGCTCGCGTTCCTCGGCCACACAGCTCTGGAAGACCTCCTCCATCAGAGGGTCGAGGCCGCTCGTCGGCTCGTCGAGGACGAGCAGCTCGACGTCGGACGCGAAAGCGGCGACCAGGGCGACCTTCTGCCGGTTTCCCTTGGAGTACGTACGGCCCTTCTTCGTGGGGTCGAGCTCGAAGCGTTCGACCAGCCGGGCCCGCCGGGCCTTGTCGAGCCCTCCGCGCAGCCGGCCGTACAGGTCGATGACCTCGCCGCCGGAGAGATTGCGCCAGAGCGTCACATCGCCGGGGACGTAGGCGACCCTGCGGTGCAGTTCGACAGCGTCCGTCCAGGGGTCGCGGCCGAGCAGCTGTGCGGCGCCGGAGTCGGCACGCAGGAGTCCCAGCAGGACCCGGATGGTGGTGGACTTCCCGGCGCCGTTGGGGCCGAGGAAGCCATGGACCTCACCTGCCCCGACCGTGAGGTCGAGTCCGTCCAGCGCGCAGGTACGCCCGAACGACTTGTGCAGTCCGGCGACCGTGATTGCCTTCGTCATGATTCGGAACGTACGCTACTTTCACAAACTTGTGAAGTTAAGGAAGCGTATAAACTCGGCACGGGTGCGGTGAGACAGGGAGATGATCCGGTGGTGACCGAGCAGACCGCGTACGACGCAGGCGGGGGCCGTGACGAACAGGCGGTGTCCGACTTCGTCGAACGGTTCGCCGCGCAGCTCGTCGAGGCGGGCATGACCCGCATGCCTGCCCGTGTCTTCGCCGCGATCCTCGCCAGCGACGACGGCGTCATGACCTCCGCGGAGCTGGGCGAGCAGCTCAAGGTCAGCCCGGCCGCGGTCTCCGGAGCGATCCGCTATCTCTCCCAGGTCGACATGGTCTCCCGCGAACGCGAACCGGGCTCACGCCGCGACCGCTACCGCGTCCACAGCAACCAGTGGTACGAGGCCATGACCAACCGCGACAACGTCCTCAAGCGCTGGGAGAGCACCTTCCGCCAAGGCGTCACCAAGCTCGGTCCGCAGACCCCGGCGGGGCGCAGACTCGCCGAGACGCTCGAGTTCTTCGAGTTCATGGAGAAGGAGCTGGCCGGGATGATGCACCGCTGGCGCGAACACCGCGAGCGCGTCTTCGGCGCCGGCTGACCGCTCGCATGCCCGGGCTTGACCCTCGACCTGGTGGAAGGCCCAGAGTCCTGGTCGTGGAGGAAGAGATGCGAAGCATCGGCGAAATGGCCCGGGACAGCGGCCTGGGTGCGAGCACCCTGAGGTTCTACGACGGCGCGGGTGTGCTGGTTCCCGCCCGGGTGGATCCGGTGAGCGGCTACCGGTGGTACGGCTCCGGGCAGCTCGAGGAGGCCCGGCTGCTGGCCCGGCTGCGCCGGGTGGGCATGCCGCTGACCGACATCCGTCTGGTGCTGGCCGGCTGGTCCGGCGGGGACACCGTACTCGTGCGGAAGCTCCTGGAGGCGCATCTGAGCCGCCTGGAGCTCGGGCTGTCCGATGCCCGCAGCGAGTTCTCCACGGTCCGAGCGCTACTCGAACACAGGGAGAACCCCATGACTCCGTCCCACCCCATCAGTGCCCGTGTGACCGTCCCGGCCGCGGAACTGGCCGCGGCGCTGGACGCCGTCCGATTCGCCGCCGGCGGGGGCGCCGAGCTGCCGATGCTCGCCGGTGTGCTCTTCGACATCGAGGGCGGGACGCTCCATGTCGTGGCGACCGACCGTTACCGGATGGCTGTCGCCCGAACCGTGGCCGACGGCCATGACGCCTCCCGTGTGCAGGTCACGGTCCCCACGGCGCTCGTCGACGCGATGCGGGCGCTGCTGGGCGACGAGGCGGGGACCGCGCTGTTCACGGTGGAGGGCGAGCGGGTGACCCTGGAGACGGACGGCCGTCAGGCGGCCGGCCGGAGCCTCGGCCATGGGTTCCCGGACTATCGGCGCCTGGTACGCCTTCCGGCGGGACGACGAGTCACCGTCGATGTCCCCGGACTCCGTGCGGCGGTGCAGACCGGGCCCGTCCGCGAGGGCGAGGTGCGTGAGCAGGACGGCGTCCCGTTCGACCTCACGGTGCTCACGCTGACGGCCGACGGCACGGTCGTGGTGTCCGATGACGGCTCCGACGGGCAGGACCATGTCGCGGTCAACCGTGACTTCCTGCTGCAGGCCCTCGCGGCAGGTGCCGACGACCGGCTGCTGCTGGAAGTGGGCGGTCCCACCGCGCCCCTGGCGATCCGTCGGCCCGCCACCGAGGACGCGTTCTCGCTGCTGATGCCGGTCCGCCTGGACGGATGAGCGGTCCGCCTGGACGGATGAGCGGTCCGGGTGCGCGTGGCCGACGGGTGCCGGCGCCACTCGGTCCGGCGCCACTCCGTCCGGCGTCCGGCGTCCGCCGGACGTGCCCGCCGACCGGGCCTGACCGGGGAAGCGGACGGTGGTCCGCGCGTCCGCGCGACGGCGGATGTCCGGGCCGGGGGGTGGATGCCCCGGCGGGGCCGGACGTGGACGGTGATCCACGGGACAGTCCCTACGAGGCGGCCGGCAGGGTCAGCGACCATGCGCTGCGGCGGAGGGTCCAGGTCCGGTGCCGGACCGGACCGGTGATCCGCGCGTCCGCGCGGTAGCGGAAATCCGGACCGGACACCGTCACCGTCTCGGCCAGGGTGTGGAGGACCTCCTCGCCGGCGTGGCGGAGGATCGTCACCTCGGCGGCGCCGTCGGCCGCGCGGACGCGGACATCCTCGACCGGGTCGTCCAGATCGCTGAGGCGGACGCCGTCCGCCTCGACACGGAGACGGTGGGTGCGCGTCGCCGGCCCTGCGGGCGCGGGGCGGACGAGGGTGCGGACCAGGGAGCGGCAGGTGTGCCAGACCGATGCCGTCTGCGGGATGGAGGACGGCGACGCCGATGCGGGGATACGCACATGACCCAGCACCACCCCGTCGCTGTCGTCCACCAGCAGATCCAGCGAGTGGGCCACTCCGTCCAGCACCGCCCTCGCCGCGGTCACCGCGTCCGTCGGCACGCCCAGCGACCTGGCCAGGTCCACCGACGCACCGCTCCCGACGGGCACCAGCGACAGTGCACCGTCGGCGAGCTCCCGTCCCCGGTGCAGGGCGTCGACGGCGCGCAGCAGCGCACGGTCGTCACCGACCACGACAGGGCTCCGTGAACCCCTCCTGGCCAGGGCCCGGGAAAATTCCTCGTGCCCGTCGGGCAGGCAGATCTTCGCCGCAGCCCCGGCGCACAGCACATCCTTCACGATTCGAACGGACTCGCCGTCAATACGGCGGGCGACCGGGTCGATGACCACCAGGAGCTGGTCGTGAGCCGACACCTCGGTCCTTCCTCGGGTAGCATCTTTGTGCAAGAGCCCCTTGCGCTATTGCGCCAGGGGCTTCGTCTATTCCGGGGCACACCGGGTTGGCGGCTCAGCCCCCTGACCTTGGACATGCCCCGCCCGGAAGGGGTGTACGCCTGTGCCCGCACTTGTGCTGCTCGGTGCTCAGTGGGGTGACGAGGGCAAGGGAAAGGCCACCGACCTCCTCGGTGGATCCGTGGATTATGTGGTGCGTTACCAGGGCGGCAACAACGCCGGCCACACGGTCGTGGTCGGCGACCAGAAGTATGCGCTCCACCTCCTCCCTTCCGGAATCCTCTCGCCGGGGTGCACCCCGGTCATCGGCAACGGAGTCGTCGTCGACCCGGCGGTCCTGCTCTCCGAGCTGAGCGGGCTGAACGAGCGCGGCGTGGACACGTCCAAGCTCCTGATCAGCGGAAACGCCCATCTCATCACCCCGTACAACGTCACCCTCGACAAGGTGACGGAACGGTTCCTCGGTAAGCGCAAGATCGGCACCACGGGCCGCGGCATCGGGCCGACGTACGCGGACAAGATCAACCGCGTCGGCATCCGGGTCCAGGACCTGTACGACGAGTCGATCCTGACGCAGAAGGTCGAGGCGGCGCTGGAGCAGAAGAACCAGCTCCTCGCCAAGGTCTTCAACCGCCGCGCGATCGAGGCGGAGGGGATCGTCGAGGAGATGCTCCAGTACGCGGAGCAGATCAAGCCGTACGTCGCCGACACCACGCTGATCCTGAACAACGCCATCGACGAGGGCAAGGTCGTCCTCTTCGAGGGCGGCCAGGGCACCCTGCTCGACGTCGACCACGGCACGTACCCCTTCGTCACCTCCTCGAACCCGACCGCCGGCGGTGCCTGCACCGGTGCCGGCGTCGGCCCGACGAAGATCAGCCGTGTCATCGGCATCCTCAAGGCGTACACCACCCGCGTCGGGGCCGGTCCGTTCCCGACCGAGCTCTTCGACGACGACGGCGAGGCACTGCGCCGCATCGGCGGCGAGCGTGGCGTCACCACCGGCCGTGACCGCCGCTGCGGCTGGTTCGACGCGGTCATCGCCCGCTACGCGACCCGCGTCAACGGCCTGACCGACTTCTTCCTGACCAAGCTGGACGTGCTGACCGGCTGGGAGCAGATCCCGGTCTGTGTCGCGTACGAGATCGACGGCAAGCGGGTCGAGGAGCTGCCGTACTCGCAGACCGACTTCCACCACGCGAAGCCGGTGTACGAGTACCTGCCGGGCTGGTCCGAGGACATCACCAAGGCGAAGACCTTCTCGGACCTGCCGAAGAACGCGCAGGGTTACGTCAAGGCGCTGGAGGAGATGTCCGGCGCCCCGATCTCGGCGATCGGCGTCGGCCCGGGCCGTACCGAGACGATCGAGATCAACTCCTTCCTGTAGGACGGCAGGCAGCGCAAGGAGCGGCTCGTGGGACACCGGTCCCACGAGCCGCTCCGGCGTCTCGGCCCTCCCCGCACACCCGCAGCCCCTTCGGCAGCACCCGGCGGATTCCCCTGCGTGCGGATGTCGGGCTGGAGGAGCGGTCCGTGGGGCCGGTGTGGGGCGATGCGGTTGCCCTGGGCGCGGGCGCCGTGGGCGACGGAGGGGGCTTCTCTGCCGTGGCCGAGCAGCCCAGGGAAAGGAGCACCGGCAGTGCGGCGGCGAGCAACCGCCGCCGCACTGCCGGGCGGCACGAAGAGTGCTTCAACGCTCAGCCGTTGTGGTGCGCCGCCGAGCGGCGGCAGGTCGGCGAATGTTACTGCGGACCCGTAAGTCTTCGGCCAGTAAACGCAGTTCCCGCCCAAGAGCTGCACACAATGCGTAGCGTCTGCGTGACGGAACGGGCTGGAGATGCCCGGGCAAGCGTTGCGACGAGGAGCAGGGATCGTATGGCGAATGTGGAGGTCTCCCTCAAGGAGACGATGACGAGGATCGAGGGCAGTCTGGGAGTTGCTCTCGTCGACTACACCAGTGGCATGGCGCTGGGCACCCTCGGCGGCGGCAAGGACCTCGATCTTGCGGTGGCCGCGGCGGGCAACACGGATGTGATCCGCGCCAAGGTCCGCACCATGGAGCACCTCGGACTCAACGACGAGATCGAGGACGTGCTGATCACGCTCAGCAGCCAGTACCACCTCATCCGGCTGCTCAAGGGCCGTGGCGGAAACGGGCTGTTCCTCTACCTCGTGCTCGACAAGACGAACTCCAACCTGGCCATGGCCCGTCATCAGCTCAAGCGCATCGAAGCGGATCTGGAGGTCTAGGCAGCACCGTTCCTTCCGTGCCTCCGCACACCCATGACTTGAAAATTTCTTCAAGTTGCCACATCCAGATCGGGCCAATCCCATGAGTGTGCGGGGCCGGGAGACTGGAGGATGGTTCGCACGACACCGCCTGCGTCGGCCGGGCCGCGGCCGCCGCACCGGACACAGGCCGTCGAACGCGGCAGGAGTGATTTCGCGATGCAGGTCCCGCTCTACCAGGCCAAGGCCGAGTTCTTCCGCATGCTCGGGCACCCGGTGCGCATACGGGTTCTGGAACTCCTCCAGCAGGGCCCCGTGCCCGTGCGTGACCTGCTGAGCGAGATCGAGATCGAGCCTTCCAGCCTCTCCCAGCAGTTGGCCGTGCTGCGCCGCTCCGGAATCGTGGTGTCCATCCGGGACGGTGCCACGGTCAGCTACGCCCTTGCCGGCGGCGATGTCGCCGAACTCCTCCGTGCGGCCCGGCGGATCCTGACCGAACTGCTCGCGGGGCAGAGCGAACTGCTCGCAGAGCTCCGCCAGGCGGACGTCCCGCTGGCCCAGCCGGCGCTGTCCTCTCAGGCGGCCCCCAGGTCCTCCTGAGACCTCTGCCCGGGCCGCACACCCGAGGACACCCGGACCGGGCTTCCGGCACTGCCGGTGCACCCGGTGCCACGCAATCGCAGCGTAAGCCGCCGTGGCAGGATCATGTCGTATGACGGTGCGGCGAGCGTACGAGGGCCCGGACGATCTGCGTGCCATGCAGGAGCTCACACGGCTGAACTGGTCGCTTGCCAGCACGTACCACGTGGGCGATCTCGCCTGGGGGCGCTTCATGTTCCCGCAGGAACGGGCGGACTGGCCCTGCGCGTTGTGGGAGTCCGGCGGCCGTGCGGTCGCCTGGGGATGGGCACACTTCCCCGATGACCTGCGTCTGGAGGTGGATCCGGAGCACCCGGAACTCATCGACGAGGTCCTCGACTGGTTCGACACGGTCGATCCCGGTGGCCCCGGCAGCGGCCCGCGCGACATCGTCGTGCTGGACGCGCAGACCCGGCTGCGTGCGGCGTTGACCGCCCGTGGTTATGGACAGCAGGCCGATGACGAACCGTACTTCGCCCATCATGTCCGTTCCCTGGCCGGCCTTCCCGCCCCCGCACTCCCGGACGGCTTCACCGTGCGCCCCGTACGCGGTGAGGAGGATCTGGAGCGCCGCGTGGCGGTGCACCGGGCCGCGTGGAACTCGACCGGCGTGACGGTGGATTCGTACCGGGCGGTGACGGCGGCGCGGCCGTACCTCCCCGGCCTCGACTGGGTGGTCGAGGCGCCGGGTGGCGACTTCGCAGCTTCCTGTCTGATCTGGTACGACGACGGGCACGCCACGGGCCTCATCGAACCGGTCGGTACCGCACCGGACTTCCGCCGCAGAGGTCTCTCCCGTGCGGTGTGTCTGGCGGCGCTGCACGCATTGCGGGACGCCGGCGCGCAGCAGGCGGTGGTGTACCCGCGCGGCGACGCGGCGTACCCGATTCCCCAACTGCTCTACCGAGGACTGGGCTTCCGCCCGTACGGCCGGACGTACACGTACACCTGCCCCTCCGCCTGAGGAGTCTCCGAGCACCGCCGGCTGCGTTTCGCCCCGCCACCTGTCACCCGCCCACCTGTCAGCAGAGTTCCGCCGCCGGTCCGGGCGGTACGGCTGCTGCGGCACGCGCTCACAGAACTCGCGGCCTCAAGTAACAGGGTCCTGCTTACACGGTCAGGTGGCGCCAGGAACGATGAGGCCGTCCGTGATGGCCCCCGCTCCCCACGGAGAGATGGCGGAGCCGGGGGCCTTGGAGCGCGGCGTGTCCGGGTTGCCTCGGGTGGCACGGCCGCCGCCTCCAGCGTGATCAGCTCTGTGTGCTCCTCAGCGGCGCGCTGATGGCCAGGCCTTCGTCGAGCCTGGCGATCAGATCACGGGCGAGAGCGGGGACATGCAGGTCGGCCCACTGCCGGACCACCACGAGGAAGCCGCTCAGGTCGTCCCGTACGGTCTCCAGGACCTCCGGCAATGTGACCACAGGTATCTCGATGGCCTGCGCCGTGGGCTGATCCGGCGCACTGTCAGCCGGCCAGACCCGGACCATGGGACCGCTGTGTTCGATCCGCGGGGCAGGCCAGTCGCCGAGCCAGGGTTCATCACCGTCCATGATGTCCAGCCAGTCGCGCCAGTCCTCAAGACCACAACAGCATGCGGGGGTGGCCACAACGCCGGTTTCCGTGTCTCGCAGGCGCACTCCGCCGAGGACCATGACCTGCTCTGCCTCAATCAACCGGCGGACGAGTCCGGCGCTGTCTGTCGCACTGTCCGAGTCCTCGGAGCTGTATGCGGCCAGGCTTGCCAGCGCCGTACCGATCTCCTCCGGCGACAGCCGGCCGGAAAGAGCCAGAAAGCGGTAGGCGGGCAGGTCGGCAACCGGCCACAGGGTGAATTCGGCGGCGTCGAAGGTCTCCAGCACCGCTTCCGCGATCAGCATCGCTTCACTATGAGGTCGGCCAGGTCGTCCATCAACTCCGTTTCTTCGCGTGCCCGAGCTCGAGGACGACCACCGGCGGCCGACGTCCCGATCACTGCCCGGGGCGGCACCGACCCCGGGCGGTGAAACCGGCCAGGAAGAGCGTGAGCCGGCGGCCGTACGGCCGGTTCCTGATCGGTGCGCGGTGAGGATCAGCATCAGGGCGCTGGGGTGATCCCTGATGAGGTCCTGGTGAAGCGTCCGCTCGCCCCGCCCCGCAGCCGGCCTGCCGGGAGTTTGCGTCCGAAGGCGACCAGGAGCAGGTCCTGGGCGGAGCCGTACAGGGGCCGACCGGTGCCGTAGGACCAGTCCAGGTCGTCGGCACACAGCCGGACCCCGGTGATGTCCGCGTTGAAGAACCGGAGGGTGCGGGGGCGGATGCCGTCCAGCAGGACGCGCAGTCGGTCCTCGGGAACCCGCCGGTCAAGACCGAGGGCCACGGTGATGTCCAGTCCGTGCACCACGTCGTGGCCGAGTGCCGCCGCGAACCCGCCGATCGGCGGTGTCCAGGGGTGGTGCGCATTGTCCCGCAGGAATGCGGCGAGTTCGGTGGGGGAGTGGGCGGCGGCGTCCCTGCGGGCAACGCGGTCGGTCAGCCGGTGCAGGCTGCCCCGTGCCTTCACGAGTTCGGCGACGGTTGCGGGCAGGGAGAGGCGGAATCCCATCGACATGTGGGCCGCCACCTCACGCACCCGCCATCCGGCGCAGAGGGCGGGCGCGTCCCACTGGCCGGCCTCCAGGCCGTCGAGCAGATCCGCCAGCTCCCCGCGCTCCGCCGCGATGGCGGCCCTGATGTCGGTTCCGTTCCCCGTGCTCGCGTTCCCGCCGTGGACGGTCAACTTGCCTGTGCGGTCAGCGGTGTTCCCCATGTGCTCGATCCTGTTACCCATGTGAACAAGGGTGCGGCCAGGGCAGTTCATAAGTCCAAGACTTGATTCTGCTGCTGCCTAGAATCATTGGTTATGGAAATACGGCAGCTCCGGTACTTCGTCGCCGTCGTCGAGGAGGGCGGGTTCACCCGTGCCGCCGCCCGACTGCACCTGGCCCAGCCGGGGCTCAGTGCTCAGATCCGTCAGCTGGAGAGGGAGTTGGGGCAGCCCCTGCTCGACCGCTCCGGTCGGCCGGTGACCTTGACCGAGGTGGGCCGGGCCCTGTTGCCGCACGCCCGGGCCGCGCTGGCCGCCGTGGAAAGGCTGCGCCAGACGGCGGACGAGTTCACCGGACTGCTGCGAGGCCGCGTGACGATCGGCCATGTCTCCGGCGCCACGGGCCACGCCTTCGACGTGGCCTCGCTCCTCGCCGACTTCCATGACGCACACCCCCAGGTGGAGATCGCGCTCACCGAGGACACCTCCGAGCGAATGGTCGCCGCGCTCATGACCGGTGAGCTCGACGCGGCCCTCCTCGGATCGGCCGACGAGGAGCCTCCGCCCGGCCTCTCGTTCCAGCTGGTGATCGACGAGCCCCTGGTTGCCGCCGTCGCCGCCGACGATCCGCTCCTGGCCCGGGCCGACCGCGCAGGCGTCCCACTGGCCGAGCTGCGCGAGCGGCCGTTGATCTGCCTGCCACGCGGCACCGGTGTGCGTGCCGTCCTCGAACGCGCCTGCACACAGGCGGGGTTCCGGCCCCGTGTCGCCTTCGAGGCGGCGGCCCCGCATGTGCTCGCGCAGCTCGCCGCGCAGGGCCTCGGTGTCGCGGTGCTGCCGGCCGGTGAGGGACCGTCCGACGCGCGGCTGCGCACACGGCGCATCGTCAGGCCCCGGCTGCGCGGCCGGGTCGTCCTCGCCTGGCGGTCCGAAGGGCGGAGCCCCGCGGCCGACGCGCTCCTCTGCCGGCTGCGCGGGGCCCTGCCGGACCTGTCCGGGGAACGAGCGGGATAGACGGTCCGGCCCCGCTCACCGTCGGTCCCGACGGCAACGCCGACCGGGTTTTCCCTGCTGCCGCCACCCGCGCAGCATCCTGCCGTCGCGCGGATCCCGGTGCTGCCGCCCCGCTCCGGCGCGGCCGCCTCCCGCGCGAACCGCAGCAGGAACTCCCGCTGTGCGGCCGACTCCGCGTGCATGACCTTCACGGCGACGGTGCGTCCGCCTTCGGACCGGGCGTGAGACACGCGGCCCGTACCGCCGCCGCGCCGGCCGACGAGCCGGACCGGACCGGTCGTGAGACACGCGGCCCGTGCCGCCGCCGCGCCGGCCGACGAGCCGGACCGGACCGGTCGTGAGACACGCGGCCCGTACCGCCGCCGCGCCGGCCGACGAGCCGGACCGGACCGGTCGGGGCGGGGTCCTCCGACGTCGGCGGAGCACGCCCGGGCCTCGCGCACGGCCGGCCGCCGGACGGCGGCGCTTCTGAGACAGTTCTGGTCTAGACCTTGACAGGTACAGACCATTGCCATTGCACTGGCCTCGATCCGCACAACTCCCCCACAGCGAAAGGCCGATAACGTTGTCCAAACGCATCATGACCTTGCTCGCCGCCTTTGTGGCGGTGCTTGGGCTCGCGGTCCTCCTCCCGGCCTCGACCGCTTTCGCGGCCGCCTGTGCGGCCCCCTGGAATTCCTCGTCCGTGTACACCGGCGGCATGGTCGCCTCGCACAGCGGCCACAACTGGCAGGCCAAATGGTGGACTCAGGGTGAGACCCCCGGCACCACCGGTCAGTGGGGAGTCTGGGCCGACCAGGGCGCGTGCGGCGGGGGCGGCGACCCCGGCCCGGGTCCCGCCCCCTCCGGATTCGTCGTCAGTGAGGCGCAGTTCAACCAGATGTTCCCGAGCCGGAACTCCTTCTACACCTACAGCGGACTGACCGCAGCGCTCGGTGCGTACCCCGCGTTCGCCAACACCGGGAGTGACACGGTCAAGAAGCAGGAGGCCGCCGCCTTCCTGGCGAACGTCTCGCACGAGACCGGCGGCCTGGTCCACATCGTCGAGCAGAACACCGCCAACTACCCCCACTACTGCGACCGGAGCCAGCCCTACGGTTGTCCGGCCGGCCAGGCCGCGTACTACGGCCGTGGTCCGATCCAGCTCAGCTGGAACTTCAACTACAAGGCGGCCGGCGACGCGCTCGGCATCGACCTGCTGAACAATCCGTGGCGCGTCGAGAGGGAATCGGCGGTCGCATGGAAGACCGGCCTCTGGTACTGGAACACCCAGAACGGCCCCGGCACGATGACGGGCCACCACGCCATGGTCAACCAGGCCGGCTTCGGGCAGACCATCCGCTCCATCAACGGCTCCCTCGAATGTGATGGAAAGAACCCGGCGCAGGTCCAGAGCCGCGTCAACAACTACCAGCGCTTCACCCAGATCCTGGGTGTGGCGCCGGGCGGCAATCTGTACTGCTGAACGCCGTCGGGAACGTGCGGGGCGGGCGGCCCGGGCCGCCCGCCCCGCACTGCATCCTGCCCCATGCCGTTTCGCCCGCCCCGCGCTGAACCGCGCTCCGCGCCTGCCCCCGCCTGCCTCGGGCCCGCCCCGAACCCGCCTCGGGCCCGCCACGTGCTGCACCCGCCCACGCCGTGTCCGGCCGACGCTCCGTCCGGTCCCTGGCGGACGTGGGCATGGGACGGGCGGCCGACACACCCATAACTCACATATTGTCTTATTTGCGGCTTTTCCTGTGATTCCATGTGCTCACTTTCGCCCCTTCAGGCAAGGGGCGTGACGGCTTGTCACACAGAAAGAGAGCAACCTCGGATGTCTGGATCACAGGGCACAGGCACCCCGCACCGTCCGAAGACCGCGGCGCTGAGCCGTCACTGGAAGGTCGCCGTTTTCGCCGCGGCCGGCTTCGCCACCATGGTCGGCACCACGACGATCGTGGCTGTCACGGACGCCGGGAAGGCTGAGGCGCAACCCGCCTTCGCAGTCAAGGACGACGGCAAGACCCGGACGAACCCGGCGCCTGCCGCGGCTCCCGCCGGTGAGGGCGTGGACGCCGGCGTTCAGGACGGCGACTACTGGGCGGAACGCGCGGGCAACCCCGGTTCGAGCAACAGTGTCGAGGAACAGGGCGGCGGCGTCCCCCAGGTGGACGGTGCCAAGGAGAACCACCCCGGCTCCAAGCCCATGGAGGCCAAGGAGAAGGCCTCGGCCCCCAAGGGTGACGAGGGCAAGGAAGCCAAGAAGGAAGACCACGGCTCCAAGGAGGACAAGGAGAAGGACTACGGCTCGAAGGGGGACGAGGAGAAGGACTACGGCTCCAAGGGGGACGAGGGCAAGGAGAAGGACTACGGCTCCAAGGGGGACGAGGGCAAGGAGAAGGACTACGGCTCCAAGGGGGACGAGGGCAAGGAGTCCAAGAAGAAGGACTACGGCGACCACGACAAGAAGGACTACGGGGACCACGACAAGAAGAAGTACGGCGGCCACGAGAAGAAGCACGACCACAAGAAGCGCCACTGGGACAACGAGAAGACGTCCGTGGAGTGCGACGCGAACGCTCTGATCCTGGCGATCCTCGATGCGAACGAGAACGGTGGCGGCAGCCTCCGTCTGGCGGAGGACTGCACCTACACCCTCACGACCAATGAGGCCGGCAACGGTCTGCCCAGGATCATTCAGCCGGTCACGATCGAGGGCAACGGCGCCACCATCGCCCGCGCCGCGAGCGCCGCCCAGTTCAGGATCTTCGAGGTCGGAGCCGGCGGCGACCTCGAGCTCCACGACCTCAGCCTCACCCGCGGCAAGGCAGCCGCTGCACAGGACGGCGGCGCCATCAAGGTGAACGCCGCGGGACGACTCGACCTCGACTCCGTGACCCTCGAGAACAACTCGGTAGGAAACGTCGCGACCAACAACGGAGGCGCGATCTTCAACGAAGGCGTCACCGACATCCGCAGCAGCACTCTCACCAGGAACTCGAGCGCGGACGGTGCCGCCGTCCACAACTTGGGCAAGCTGGAGATCATTGGCACCAAGGTCACTGCCAACGTCGCCAGCGACAGTGGCGCCATCTTCAACGGGGCCACCGGTACCGCCAGGATCAGCAGGAGCCTGGTCGGTGACAACCACGCCGCCAGTGGTGGCGGCATCCACAGCGAGGGTGTGCTGGAGGTCGAGCAGAGCGGCATCATCCACAACAACGCGACGCTCGGCGGTGGTATCCGCCACGCCGGTGGCTCGCTCTTCGTGCGCGACAGCACCATCAAGGACAACACCGCGGGAACCGGCGGCGGCCTTCACCTCGCGGACTCCACGGTGATCGAAGGCAGCAAGATCACCGACAACACCTCAACCGGCCACGGCGGCGGGGTCTTCACCGATCTGGAGGCCGGTGAGGAGGTCGCGATCCGTGACACGGAGATCAGCGGCAACCAGGCGCCCGGCGACGGCAGTGCCGGAGGCGGGATCTTCGTCGGCGCCGCCGACAGCGTCTCCCTCACCGACGTCGAGGTGAAGAACAACCTTTCCGACAGTCCGCACGGTGGCGTTCACAACACCGGCGCGGTCAGCACCAACGGCAAGGTCCACATCATCGACAACGCCCCCACCAACTGCGGAGGTACCGTCACCGGCTGCTTCGGCTGACATTCCCTGATCGACAGCACCACAGGCCGCGCATGGCCCACTCCACCCGCCCCCGGCACACCGCCGGGGGCGGGCCCATGTACGGGTACGGCGCCGGAAGGGCCCTGCGGTCCGGCGTGAAGGTCGAGGCCGACACTCCCACATCACATTTATTGTCCTATATATCGCTTTTCCTGTGATTTTATATCGCTCACTTTCGCCCCTTCCAGGTAAGGGGCGTGACGGCTTGTCACACAGAAAGAGAGCAACCTCGGATGTCTGGATCACAGGACCTGGGCGGGCGCACCCGGCACAGTCCGAAGGCCGCGGCGCTGAGCCGTCACTGGAAGATGGCCGTTCTGGCCACGGCCGGCTTCGCCACGGTGGTCAGTACCACGACCATCGTGTCGGTTGCGGACGCCGGAGCGGCCGAGACGCAGAAACCGGCCCTCACCGTCCCGACCGGCGCCAAGGTCAGGGCGAACCCGCCCGCGGCGGCCCCTGCCCGCGATGGCGTCGACCCCGACAGCCAGGACGGTGACTACTGGGCCGAACACGCCGGCAACCCTGGCTCGAAGGGGGACGAGGGCAAGGAGAAGGACGAGGGCAAGGGGAAGGACGACGGCTCGAAGGGGGACGAGGGCAAGGAGAAGGACTACGGCTCCAAGGGGGACGAGGGCAAGGAGTCCAAGAAGAAGGACTACGGGGACCACGACAAGAAGAAGTACGGCGGCCACGACAAGAAGCGCGACCACAAGTCGCGCCATGGGGACAACGAGAAGACGTCCGTTGAGTGTGAGACGAACGCTCTGATCCTGGCGATCCTCGATGCGAACGAGAACGGTGGCGGCAGCCTCCGTCTGGCGGAGGACTGCACCTACACCCTCACCGCCAATGAGGCCGGCAACGGTCTGCCCAGGATCATTCAGCCGGTCACGATCGAGGGCAACGGCGCCACCATCGCCCGCGCCGCGAGCGCCGCCCAGTTCAGGATCTTCGAGGTCGGAGCCGGCGGCGACCTGAGACTCCGCGACCTCACCCTGACCCGCGGAAAGACGGTCGGCAGCGACGACGGCGGTGCCATCAAGGTGAACGCCGCGGGACGACTCGACCTCGACTCCGTGACCCTCGAGAACAACACGGTCGACGACGCCCTGGCCAATGACAACGACGGCGGCGCCATCTTCAACGAAGGCGTCACCACCATCCGCAGCAGCACCCTCAGGGCGAACTCCGCCGATGACGGCTCCGCCATCTTCAACCTGTCCGGCAGGCTCGAGATCACCACCTCCAAGATCACCGGCAATGCCTCCGACCCCACCGATGGCTACGCCGCCATCTACAACCAGGCAGGGTCCCTGAGGATCACGAAGAGCGTGATCAGCCGCAACCACGCATTTGACGGCGGTGGCCTCTACAGCAACGGCAGCGGCACGGTTGACATCGAGAAGAGCGCCATCCTCCACAACTTCGCGGAACGAGGCGGCGGCATCCTCCACGACGGCGGCTCGCTCTCTGTGCGCGAGAGCACGATCAGCGACAACGTCGCCGACTCCGGTGGCGGCGGCCTTCGACTCGAGGACTCCGCGGTGATCGAGGACAGCAAGATCACCGACAACACCTCCACGGACGGCAGCGGCGGCGGGGTCTTCACCGATCTGGAGGCCGGTGAGGAGGTCGCGATCCGCAACACCGAGATCAGCGGCAACCAGGCGCCCGGCGACGGCAGCGCCGGAGGCGGCATCTTCGTCGGCGCCGGCGACAGCGTCTCCCTCACCGACGTCGAGGTGAAGAACAACCTCTCCGACGATCCGCACGGTGGCGTTCACAACACCGGCACGGTCACCACCACCGGCAAGGTCCACATCATCGACAACGCCCCCACCAACTGCGGAGGTACCGTCACCGGCTGCTTCGGCTGACATTCCCTGACCGACAGCACCACAGGCCGCGCATGGCCCACTCCACCCGCCCCCGGCACACCGCCGGGGGCGGGCCCATGTGCGGGCACGACGAGGAGAACGCGCCGCCCGCGCAACGGTCCGTCACGGTCCGGGGCGCCACTTCAACGCCACCGCGGGGGGCGCCACTTCAGCGCCGCCCCCGCCTCTTCCGGTTCCGTCCGGCCGTCGTCCGCCGTCGTCGCTCAGCCGTCCAGAGCCGCCACGTCGATCCGGCGCAGCCGCTCCGGATCGGCAAGGATGTCGAGCTGGACGACCTTGCCGTTCGAGATGGTGAAAGCCATGATCGCGGACGCCTTGCCCTCCGGAACCGTGATGCTGCCCACCGTGCCATTGATGAGGACGGCCCGGGCGTACGGCGAGAAGCGCCGGAACATGAGTGCCTGACCGGCAACCGTCTCCGCCCCTCGGACCACCTTCGACGCACCGGCGGCCAGGACGCCCCCGTCCACCCGGAGCACCACGTCCGGATCGAGGAGGGAGACCAGAGCCTCGAAGTCGCCTCCGCGCGAAGCCGCGATGAAGGCGTCGACGATCTCCCGCTGCCGGACGAGATCGGTGTCCTGCGACGGCGCCACCCCCTGCACCCGCCGCCGAGCGCGGCTCGCGAGCTGCCGCGTCGCTGTCGGAGTACGCCCCACGACGGGTGCGATCTCGTCGAAGGGCACGGCGAACATGTCGTGCAGGACGAAGGCCAGCCGCTCGGCCGGCGGCAGTGTGTCCAACACGACGAGCATCGCCAGCCCGACCGAGTCGGTGACGAGCGCCTCCTGCTCGGGGTCGGTCCCGCCGATGCTGCTGACGATGGGGTCGGGTACGTACACGTCCAGCGGATCCTCCCGCCGTGACGTGCGCGAACGCAGCATGTCCAGGCAGACCCGGCCCACGACGGTGGTCAGCCAGCCCGCCAGGTTCGCGACCTCGCTCGTGTCCGAGCGGCTGAGGCGCAGCCATGTCTCCTGGACGGCGTCGTCGGCCTCGGTCAACGAGCCGAGCATCCGGTAGGCCACCGCTCGCAGATGGCCCCGGTTGGCCTCGAAGCGCTCGGCCAGAAAATCGATCTCGTCCATTCGGTCACATTCTCCTGCCGTGGTCCGTCAACACAATGACGGACCACGGCCGTCAGCTGTGACGTGAGAGGTGCTGGGTGTGGGCCCAGAGGTCACTGCGCCCAGGAGAGGAAGGACGTGCGCCAGTCGAAGGCCACGTTGATGCGGTCCCTGCCGTCGCCGTCACCGTCGCCGTCGCCGGACACGAACCGGCGCGGGCTGTCACTCATCCCTGCTCTCCTGCCAACTGCTCGACGAGGCCCGGCGATTCACGAGGGGCCAGGGCCTGTGCCCGGATCCTCGCATATGCCTGCGCGTATGTACGTGCCTTTCCCGAGTCCTTGATCGCCGGCCTGTCGGCCCGGATCTCCGGGACGGACAGGGGGACGTGTTCCGGGGGGATCCCGGTGCTCTCCCGGGCCGAGGGCCGTCGATCCGTGCACCGCTGCCGCTGCCGCTGCCGCTGCCGCGGTCGGTGGCGGCCGGGCTGTGGGGTGGTCATGGCGCCGATGCGGGGGCGCCCCCGTTCGCGCGAGGGGAACGGGGGCGCAGTGCGGTTGCGCTCAGGCCTTGCGCCCGTTCTTCTCGACCTCGTCGCTGAGGTCGGCGGTGTCGGACACCGGGGGTGCCGTGACGGCCTTGGCCGTGCCGAACTCGAGGAAGTCCACGGACACCTTCATGGCCCCGATGTCCTGGACGACCCTGACCGGCAGGTCGTTGTCGTCCACCCAGACGTTGACGGTGACGGAGCCGGCGGAGCCGGTCAGCGACTCCAGCTTGGTGCCGGACAGCTGGTTCTTCTCGAGGGTGGCCCGGTAGTGATGGGTCTTCTTGCCGCGGATTGTCTGCTCGCCGAGGTCATCGGTGTTCTTCGACAGGCCGATGTAGCGCAGCCCGGCGGTCGGGTCGCCGTTGCTCTGGGCCGATCGGGCCCCCTCCTCGCCGAGGATCGCGGAGACGTCGACGCGCATCCAGTGCTTGCCCTTGAGCGGGCCGCTGGGCTGGGGGTCCATGTTGTAGTAGTAGGCGCCGTCGACCATCAGCGCGCGCAGCTCCGGATCGTCCTGCACGCTCTGCATCTGTGCCGCGGCCGTGTCCATCATCACGTCGTACGCGACGCCCTTGCCCCACGTGTAGGTGCCCGTCATGGTGACCGGGGCGGTACCCGGCCCCAGGGTGGTGCTGAAGGCGACCTCGGCCGATCCGATGCGGTCCGTCCGGTCCGTGACGCGCGCCAGCGCCGCCGCGATGGTCTCCGGATCGCTCACCGCCTTTGCGGTGTCCCGCACGGTCTGCGCTCCACAGCCTGCTGCGGTGGTCAGCACGACGGCCGCGGCCCCCAGTGTGACAACCGTACGTATGCGTCGCCTCGGCCCCATGTCCCGCCCCTTGGTCTCTGGTGTGAATCCGTGAGATTGCTTTTTGCGGACTGTAATGGCGGGGAGTGACATCGCCCTCACCGCGCGACGGCCATCGGGTGCCCCGCGGCACCGCTGACGGACGTAGGAGGGTCCGTCGGTCCGCAGGGATCGGACCGGTCACGCGGGCGTGCAGCGGTCGGACCGGCGCTCTGGTGGGAAAATGACCGGCATGGGCCAGGCCCTCGTGACGCTGTTCCTCAGTGGCGACGTGATGCCGGGCCGGGGCGTCGACCAGATCCTGCCGCACCCCGGTGACCCCGCGCTGCGGGAGGGCTACATCCGGGACGCACGCGACTACGTGGCGCTCGCGGAGGCGGTCAACGGGGAGATTCCCCAGCCTGTGGATTTCACCTGGCCCTGGGGAGCCGCTCTGGACGTGCTCGACGCGATCGGGCCCGACGTCCGCGTCATCGATCTGGAGAGCAGCGTCACGACGAGCGACGACTTCGCGCCCGGCAAGGCCGTGACCTATCGGATGCACCCCGCCAACCTGCCGTTCCTTGCCGCTGCCCGGCCCGATGTCTGCGCGCTGGCGAACAACCATGTGCTCGACTTCGGTCGCCGTGGCCTGGAGGAGACCGTCGAGGCGCTGCGGGAGGTCGGGCTGGGGCCCGCAGGCGCGGGCCGGGACGCGGCGGAGGCCCGGCGGCCGGTTGCGGTGGCCACGAAGGGCGGCGGCCGGGTGCTCGTGCTGTCGTGCGGGATGGCCTCGGCCGGAGTCCCGTCACGGTGGGCGGCAGGGGAGCGGCGGCCCGGAGTCGACTACGTACCGGATCTTTCTGCGCGCAGCGCCGACGCACTCGTCCGGCGCCTGGCGGCGGTGCGGCAGGACGGCGACCTGGCGGTCGTGTCCATCCACTGGGGCTCGAACTGGGGTTATGGCGTCTCGCAGAGCCAGGCCGCCTTCGCGCGCAGGCTCATCGACGGGGGCGTGGACATCGTCCACGGCCACTCCTCCCACCATCCACGCCCCATCGAGGTCTACCGGGGCAAGCTGATCCTCTACGGGTGCGGCGACCTCATCGACGACTACGAGGGAATCTCGGGCTACGAGCGCTACCGCGACGATCTGCGCCTGATGTACTTCCCTTCGCTGGACGCGGCCAGCGGCGAGTTGGCGGCACTGCGGCTCGCACCGATGCAGGCCAGGCAGATGCGGCTGGAGCATGCGTCGGCCGCGGACTCGGCATGGCTGTGCGAGGTTCTCAGCAGGGCAGGCCGCGCGTTCGGGACGCAGGTGGAGCCGGACCTGAACGACGACGGGTTCCTGATCCTGCGCTGGTCGAGGCGTTGACGGCGACGGGTCTCCGTTCCCGCCGCGACCGGAGGGGTTGACGGCGCGGGTGCCCGAACCGCCGTGGTCGGGGCGCTGCCCCGCCGGTGCGGGTCGGTCCGCGGCAACGCCGGTTCCCTGGCGCCGGCCGGGGACCGGCCGCGCCATTCGGGATGACCGTAAGGGCGGAGGGGAGTCCGGGCGTACGCCCGCCCCCGGCCGGGGGCCGGGGGCGGGGCGGTGTGCGGTGGGCGGCCGTGCGGCGCCCTGGGCGGGTGATGTCAGCCGAAGCAACCGGGGACGGTGGCGCCGGCACAGTTGGTGGGGGCGTTGTCGATGTGGCGGACCCGGCCGTTGGTGATGACCGTGCCGTTGTTGTTGGTGCCACCGGGGGCCACGTCGGAGGTGTTGCGGCTCACCTCGGTGTCGGTGAGGGTCAGGACCCTCGTCGCGTCGACGAAGATTCCGCCGGCCGTCTGCCCGTCGCCGGGTGCCTGGTTGCCGCTGACCTTGGAGTCGCGGATCGAGACCTCCTCGCCGGGGTCCTCGTTGAAGAGGTGGATGCCGCCGCCGTCGTCGGTGGTCGAGGTGTTGTCGCTGATCTTGCTGTCCTCGATCAGGGCGTTGTCGTCGAGCTGAAGGCCTCCGCCGGAGCCGACCGCGGTGTTGCCGCTGATGGTGCTGCTGCGCACCTGCAGACCGCCCTGCTCCTGGTCGATGCCTGCGCCGGTCTCGTCGTCGGTGTTGTGGGTGATCTCGGTCTTCTCGACCACTAGAAGGCCTTCGTTGACCTCCAGACCACTGCCGAAGTTCTGGCTGACCACGCTCTTGCTGATGGTGCTGGTACCGAGCTGGCTGTTGACGGCTCCGTCGCCGATCGCGGTGTTCCTCGAGAGCTCGGAGTCGGTCACCTCGAGCCTGCCGGAGGCGTTGAAGACCGCGGATCCGTCCAGGGCGGAGTTCCCCTTGAAGGTGCTGTTGCGGATGACGGTGTCGCCGGCGTTGAAGATGGCACCGCCGTTGTTGCTGCCGGTGTCCTCGACGGAGTTGTTCTCGAAGGTGACGGAGTCGAGGTCGAGCCGGCCCGCAGGGTTCACGCTGATGGCGCCACCGTCCTCCCCGATGTCCGCCTTGCCGCGGGTGAGGGTGAGGTCACGCAGCCTCAGGTCGCCACCGGCTCCGACCTCGAAGAAGCGGAACAGGGCGGGGCCGGCCGCGCGGGCGATGGTCGAACCGTTGCCTTCGATCGTGATCGGCTGAATGATCCTGGGCAGGCCGTTGCCGGCCTCGTTGGCCGTCAGCGTGTAGGTGCAGTCCTCGGCCAGGAGGAGGTGGTTGCCTCCCTCCCCCGCGTTCGCCTCGGTGATCGCCAGGAGCAGGTCGTTGACGTCGCACTCGACGAACGCGGTCTTGTCGTCGTCCCCGCCGTGCTTGCGGTCGTGCTTCTTCTCGTGGCCTTCCCACTTCTTCTTGTCGTGGTCCTTCGACTTGTCCCACTTCTTCTTGTCGTGGTCCTTGTCGTGGTCCTTGTCCTTGTCCTTGGAACCGTGGTCCTTTTCCTTGCCCTCGTCGCCCTTGGACCCGGAGTGGTCGTCCCCCTTGTCCTTGGAGCCGGAGTAGTCGCCGCTGTCGGGGTCGAAGCCGTCGCGGTCGGGGGCCGCGGCCGGGTTCGCGTGTGTCGTGCCGATGTTCGTGACGGAGGCGGGCTGCTGCGCCTCTGTCGCCCCTGCGTCCGCGACACCGACGAGGGTCGTGGTGCCGGCCATGGTGACGAAACCGGCCGCGGCAAGAATGGCGACCTTCCAGTGACGGCTCAGCGCCGCGGTCTTCGGACGGTGCGGGGTGCCCGTGCCCTGTGATCCAGACATCCGACGTTGCTCTCCTTCTGTGTGACAGGCCGTCACGCCCCTTGTCCAGAAGGGGCGACAGTGCGTCACATGGAATCACAAGAAAAGCCATAAATAGGACAATATGTCTGTCATGGGAGTGTCGGTCGGTGTCCCTGCCGGGCAGGTCTCGTCCGCCCGGGACCTGCCCGGATTCAGCGGGGCGATGGGTTGCTGCGCAAAGTCGCTGCTCGTGGCCGTGCCGCCGAGGCCGCGGCCCGCGTGACGGCCCCTCACGGCCACCGCCCGGCCCGGTTGATTGCCCGTCAGGCTTTCGGTCCTGCTCCGGGCGTGTCCCGTACCTCATGTGCGTCCTGCGTCTGAAGTGCGTCCATTGCCGCACTGAGCCGCTCCAGTACCCGCACCGTCTCCGCGAAGCCCTCCTCGCCGAGTCGGGCGGTGAGACGGGCCGCCAGCTCCGCATGGCCCGGGTCGATCCTGTCGATGGCTGCCCTGCCCTCTTCGGTGGGGCGCAGGAGCTTGGCGCGGCGGTGGGCCGGGTTCGGGACGTACTCGGCCAGTCCCTGTGTCACGAGGAGGTCCGCGATCCGTTGCACGCTCTGCCGGGTGATGCCCATGGCGCGGGCGATCCCGGCGACCGGCAGGGGCTCGGTCAGTACTGCACCGAGCACCTGCCACCAGGCGGCGGTCAGTCCGGCCGGGCGGGCCAGTTCCTCCGCGGCGGCGAGGAACTGGCCGTTCAGCCGGAAGACGCCGAGCGCGGTGGAGCTGAGCATGTCCTGCTGCTCGCGGCTCATGCGTTGAGCTCCTCGAACGCTGCCGGGTCGGAGTCGTGGAACAGCCGGTACCAGGCGTCCAGCTTCCCGGCCTCGAGCGCACCCGTCCTGCCGAGGATCTCGCGCGCGAAGGCGACCGGTTCGGTGGGGCCTGCGGTGATCAGGTCCCCGTCGGTGACGGCGTCGGTCTCGACATAGTGCTCGCCGCCCTTGTAGCCGGTGGCCGCGAGATAGAACGACACTGCGCTCGTGTGCCTGCGCTCGTCGAGCAGGCCCTCGCGGGCCAGTCCGGCCGTCGCCCCGCAGATCGCCGCCACGGGCACGCCGGCGTCCAGGAACTCCCGGGCCTTGCGTGCGAACGGGGCGAGTTCGTCCCCGCTGTCCCACAGGTCGCCACCCGCGAGGATGAGCAGCGCGCTGTCCTCGGGCCTCAGGTCGGCGATCGCGAGATCGGGCTGGATGCGCAGGCCGCCGATGGTGGTGACCGGTTCGCCGGCCACCGGTCCGACCGTGCGGACGGTGAAGCCGGTGCGGGCGAGCCAGGCGGTGGAGTGGCCCGTCTCCCAGTCGGCGAAGGCGTCGTAGACGGCGAGATGCACGGTCCCGGCTGTGCCGGCGGTGGCGGTCGTGGTGCTCTCGGCGGACATGGTGGCCTCCCTGGTTTCATGTCTCCGGCTTGTGACAGAAGACTGTCATGATGACAGCTTGCTGTCAATAGGAGGGGGAGGCATGCCGCTGCCTGCCCACGGCCCCGACACCCTGCCGATGAAACCGGCCGAGGACAGACAGGGTGGCCATGTCGGCTCCTGCCCGCGGATCCCTACCCTGTCCGGCATGACCCCTCATGCCGATCCGCAGGCAGGTGCGGCCGTCAAGGCCGCCGACCGTGCCCACGTGTTCCACTCCTGGTCCGCACAGGGCCTGATCGACCCGCTCGCCGTCGCCGGTGCCGAGGGTTCGTACTTCTGGGACTACGACGGGAACCGCTACCTCGACTTCACCAGCGGCCTCGTCTACACCAACATCGGGTACCAGCACCCGAAGGTGGTCGCCGCGATCCAGGAGCAGGCCGGGCGGCTCACGACCTTCGCGCCCGCCTTCGCCATCGACGTCCGCTCCGAGGCCGCACGCCTCATCGCCGAGCGCACCCCCGGTGACCTGGACAAGATCTTCTTCACCAACGGCGGCGCCGAGGCCGTCGAGAACGCCGTACGCATGGCCCGGCTGCACACCGGCCGCACCAAGGTGCTGTCCGCCTACCGCTCCTACCACGGCGCCACCTCGACCGCGATCAACCTGACCGGTGACCCGCGCCGTTGGGCCTCCGACTCGGCCTCCGCCGGTGTCGTCCACTTCTGGGCGCCGTTCCTCTACCGTTCTCCCTTCTACGCCACGACCGAGGCGGAGGAGTGCGCGCGTGCCCTGACGCATCTGGAGGACACCATCGCGTTCGAGGGTCCGGGGACCATCGCCGCGATCATCCTGGAGACCATCCCCGGCACCGCCGGCATCATGACCCCGCCGCCCGGCTATCTCGCGGGCGTTCGCGAGATCTGCGACCGGTACGGCATCGTCTTCGTCCTCGACGAGGTCATGGCGGGCTTCGGACGCACCGGCAAGTGGTTCGCCGCCGAGCACTTCGACGTCGTGCCCGACCTGATGACCTTCGCGAAGGGCGTGAACTCGGGCTATGTGCCGCTCGGCGGCGTCGCGATATCCGCGGAGATCGCGGCGACCTTCGACAAGCGGCCCTACCCGGGCGGCCTCACCTACTCCGGCCACCCGCTGGCCTGCGCGGCCGCCGTCGCCACCATCCAGGCCATGGAGGAGGAGAAGGTCGTCGAGCACGCCGCCCACATCGGTGAGACCGTCCTCGGTCCGGGCCTGCGCGAGCTCGCCGAGCGCCACCCGTCGGTCGGCGAGGTGCGCGGTCTGGGCGCCTTCTGGGCCCTCGACCTCGTACGGAACCGGGAGACGCACGAGCCGCTCGTCCCGTACAACGCGGCGGGCGAGGCGAACGCCCCGATGGCGGCCTTCGGCGCGGCCTGCAAGAAGAACGGCCTGTGGCCCTTCATCAACATGAACCGCACCCACGCCGTCCCCGCGTGCAACGTCAGCGAGGCCGAGGCGAAGGAAGGCCTTGCCGCCCTCGACGCCGCGCTCGCGGTCGCGGACGAGCACATCGCGTAAAACGTGGCGCATCGCACCAGATGGTGTCCCCTCCGGCTGGCTTAAGGTGTCGTGAACCGGACGGAGGGGGCCGACACCATGCCCGCGAGCACAGCTGTGACGCGCAATACCCTGCGGCAGCAGCTCGCGGATGCGCTCCGTGACGAAGTGCTGGCGGGGCGTCTTCAGACCGGCCAGGAATTCACGGTCAAGGAGATCGCCGCGACCTACGGGGTGTCCGCGACACCCGTCAGGGAAGCGCTGGTCGATCTCACCGCACAGGGACTGCTCGACTCCGTCCAGCACCGCGGCTTCCAGGTGCACCGGTTCACGGTGGCGGACTTCCGGCGCATGGTCGAGGCCCGTTCGCTGATCGTCGACGGGATCTTCCGCATCGACGACGCGCCGCGCGCCCACGCGGCCCCCGGCCCGGCCCTCGTGTCCGTACGCCGCCGGGCCGAAGAGGCATCGCGGGCCGCATGCGGCGGGGACCTGGACATCCTCATCGGCTACGACCTGCGTTTCTGGCGGGAGCTGGGCGCGCTGGTGACCAACGGCTACATCGCGGACTTCCTGCACCGGCTCCGGATGCAGGCCTGGGTGTTCGCCGTTCCCCATCTGCGCGCCGAGACCGATCTGAAGACCTGGCTGTGGAACGGCCACCGGGAACTGGCGGACGCGGTCGCCCTCGGCGACGGCCCGACCGCGCGCTCGGTGATCGTGGCGCACAACGACCACGCCCTGGCCTGGGCGGACCGGTTGGAGCGGCGGACGCAGTGACCACGACGGATCTGAGCGTCGTCGTCCCGGCGTACAACGAGGAGACACGGCTGCGACCCACGCTGGACGCGATCGTGGCACATCTGAAGGCCGATCCCGGACGCTGGGGCGAGTGGGAGATCGTCGTCGTCGACGACGGCTCGACGGACGGCACGGCACGGGTGGCCGGGGAAGCCGCCGCCGTGGAGCCCCGGATCCAGGTCATGAACGGCGGCCCGAACCGGGGCAAGGGGCATGCGCTGCGGCTCGGCGTCCTCGCCTCGTACGGCCGTCGTGTCCTGGTCACCGACGCCGACCTCGCGACCCCTGTCGACGAGCTGGACCGGCTCGACAAACAGCTCACCGCGGAGGGCGGCGCCGCGGCCATCGCCTCGCGCGCCCACCCCGAGTCCCGTATCGACGTGCACCAGCGGGCGGTGCGGGAGTGGCTCGGACGGATGGGCAACCGGCTGATAAGGGCCGTGGCCGTCCCCGGCATCAGCGACACCCAGTGCGGCTTCAAGCTCTTCGACGGCGAGAAGGCACGGACGGCGTTCGCGGACTCACGGCTGGACGGGTGGGGCATCGACGTCGAGGTGCTGAGCTTCTTCCAGCGGGCCGGCTGGCAGGTCACGGAGGTCCCGGTGCGCTGGTCGCACCGGGCCGGGTCCAAGGTGCGGCCCCTGGACTACGCGCGGGTGCTGCTGGAGCTCGGCCGGCTGAAGTGGCGGACCGTCAGGCGGGTGGACCTCGCTGTCGTCGCGCTGTTCCTGGTCGCCTCGGTGCTGCTCTACAAGAACCTCTGGTACGACCTCGACCGCGGCTATCTCGCCGACTCGATGCAGGACCAGAACCAGTGGGAGTGGTTCTTCGCGGTGACGGCCGACAACGTCGCCGGCCTGCGGAATCCGCTCTTCACCACGCTGCAGGGCCACCCCGACGGCGTGAACCTGATGGCGAACACGGTGATGCTGGGACTGTCCGTCCCGCTCACCCCCGTCACACTGCTGGCCGGCCCGACCGTCACCTGGGCCCTCGTCCTGACCCTGGGCCTGACGGCGACCGCCTGCGCCTGGTACTGGCTGATCGCACGACGGCTCGTGCGCGGGCCGGGGGCGCGCAGCCGCTCGGCGGCGGCGCTCGGGGCGGCCCTGTGTGCGTTCGCGCCGCCGATGATCTCCCATGGCAACGCGCACCCCAACTTCCTCGTCCTGTTCATGATCCCGTTGATCGTCGACCGGGCGCTGCGGCTGTGCGACGGCGGCAGGGTGGTCAGGGACGGGGTGCTGCTCGGCCTCTTCGCCGCCTACCAGATCTTCCTCGGTGAGGAGCCGCTGCTGCTGGCGGCGATGGGCATGCTGCTCTTCGCGCTGTCGTACGGGCTCGTGCACCGCGATGCGGCGCGGACGGCCTGGCGGCCACTGCTGCGCGGAATCGCCGTCGCCGCAGCGGTGGCACTGCCGCTGGTGGCGTTCCCCCTCTGGTGGCAGTTCTTCGGTCCGCAGAGCTACCACAGCGTGCTGCACGGCGACAAAGCGGGCAACAGCCCCCTCGCCTTCCTGGAGTTCTCGGGGAGGTCGCTGCTGGGGGAGGACGACCGCGCCGACCCGCTCGCCATGAACCGCACCGAGCAGAACGCCTTCTACGGCTGGCCGCTGATCGCATTCGCGGTGGCGGTGGCGGTGCGGCTGTGGCGGCTCGCCGTCGTCAAGGCGCTGACGTTCACGGCGATCGCCGCCGGTCTGTTGTCCCTGGGCCCGCGATTCCGCATCCCGTACACGGACACCGTGCTGACCGGCCCGTGGAAGTGGCTCGCCGACAAACCGCTCTTCGAGTCGGTGATCGAGTCGCGGGTCGCGATGATCTGCGCACCGGTGCTGGGAATGCTGGTGGCGCTCGCGGCGGACCGCCTGCTGAAGGCACCGGTCCGCTCGGAGCGAGCCGCCGCGCTCGCCGCGCTCGGCATCGCCCTCGTACCGATCGTCCCCACCCCGTATCCGGTCCGGGAGCGCCCGGAGATACCTGCGTTCATCACGGACGGCACCTACCTCGACCACATCGGGCCGGGGGAGTCCCTGGTGCCCGTGCCGCTGCCCGACCCGGGCGACGCGGAGGCCCTGCACTGGCAGTCGGCGACCGGCCTCGGATTCCGTGTTCCCGGCGGGTACTTCAACGGGCCCTGGGGCCCGGACCGTATCGGCATCTACGGCGCATCGCCGCGTCACACCTCGAACCTGCTGCGCGACATCCGTTACGGCGGCCGTATCCCCGAGATAGGCCCCAACTGGCAGGCCCAGGCCCGGGCGGACCTGGACCACTGGCGGGCGGGCGTCGTGGTGCTGGCCCCTCAGCACAATCAGAAGGCGCTGTACTCGACGGTCTCGGAACTGCTCGGCCGACCGGGGAAGTGGACGGGTGGTGTCTGGGTATGGGACGTGCACCCAGGTTCCCCTCCGGACCGCTGACTGTCCGGGTCGGCCCCGTAGCACTACGCTGTCCCGACCATCGCACAAATCCGTACAACCCGATGGAGAGCGAGCTCGTCTTGGCCTGTGACCTCTGGCTGGTCCCCCTCGTCGATGTGCTGTGCCACAGCCCGGACAACCCCTTCGCCGAAGAGATCGCGACGTACGACAAGGCCCTCACCGACGCCGGTCTGCCCACCATTCCCGTCTTCGCCTACATGCCGGGCCTCTCGGGCGATGTCGCGCCCATCGCCGGCTTCGACTACGACGCCCTGCACTTCCTGCGCCGGGCGTATCTGCTCCAGCTCTGCGGCCTGGCGGTGACGCCGGTCGACGAACTGGGCGGCGACTACGAACAGCTCCTGGAGATGTTCGAGTCGACGGCCCAGCAGTCCCATCTGGTCTGGCACTACGACCATGCGGGTGCCTATGTCCCGGTCGACTTCCAGACACCTCTCTCCAACGAGGAACTCCTCGCAGGCGGCGGCCCTCTGGGCTCCGCGCAGGGCCTCCTGCGCGAACTCGAGTTCGTGGCCCCCGTGATCGGCATCGACCCCGCCAACCCTCCGGAGGCTCCGGCCCCTCCGGCCCGCCCCACCTCCCTGGAGGAACCGGCCGGCCCGATCCCCTACGACGAAAGCCCCTTCGCCCGCGAACGCCACGTCTGGCTGGGCCTCCACGCTGCTGCCACGCGTAGCCTCGGGCAGGGCTCGATGATCATCTTCAGCTGACCGAACGCGCGTGAACCGGCGGTCCGCCGCGCTTGATGCGGGCCGCCGCACGCCGGACGACGGTCGGGGCCCGACGACACCGGCCGGTGGACCGGTGGCGGGTGGCGTCCCCCTGTGGATAATCGCGGCCGTGTGTCGCATGCTCGTGCGATCATTTCGGCGAATCGCACGACAAACGACCGCTCCGGGGGGAACGCATTGTCCAGACGATCGCGTACGGCCACAAGACCGGTGGCCTTCAGCGCAGTCCTGCTCACACTCACCGCCCTGCTGTCGACGCTGCTGCCCTCCGGTCCCGCGTGGGCGTCCGCAGAAAGCTCGCCGGCCTCCGCGACGGCCGACTGCCAGGCCTTTCCCGCGGGGGACTTCACGGAATCGACGCCCGCGGTGCGTATCAGCACGGGCGGCGGGGTCTCCTCGCACTGCCTCACCATCGCCGCCGACGACCACGGCACCGGGGAATCCCTTCAGCTCCGGGCCGAATCCGGCGCCTCTCCGGTCCGGGTCTCGGTCCTCGACGCATCCGGGAACGAGGCCTGTTCGATCCGGTCCGCCCTGGTCAGTTGGGTCAACTGCTACCTGACCCAGGGCGTCGCGTACACCGTGCAGGTCATCGGCAAGGACACCCCTGGCACGTACACCCTGACCCGACGCGACGCCACCACGGCGGTCAAGGGGTGTGCGGCCAATCCGGCGAGCCCCGTCGGCGGCGCGTCGACGGAGGGCGCGCTCGGCGCACCGGGGGTGCTGGTCTGTCGCCAGGTGACCACCGCCGACGCCGAGGACGTGCTGCACCTCGACGTCCGGGACGCGCTCGGCACCGCGAACGTCATGGCCCTCGACGAGAAGGGCGAGAGCGTTTGCCAGTTCCGCAACAGGGCCTGTGCGGTCACCGGTTCCACCCGCTACCAGGTGCTCATCGCCGTTCCGTCGAGTCTGAAGGCCGCCGCCTCCTACCGGTTCGACGCGCTCCGCATCGCCACGGCTGCGGGCCCGGCGGCCGAGTGCACGAAGGTGCCCAATGTCAGCTATGGGCACGGGCCGATCACCGGCAATCTGACCGAGCAGCGGACCGCCATCTGCGCGGCGCTGCCCACCTCGTCCCATGACCGGTTCGATGTTCCGGTCACCGATACGGCCGGGGGTACCGAAACGGCGGTGCCCGCACTGTACGACGCCGGCCTCGAGAACAACTGCTACGAGACCCACACGGAATCCGGCGCTCGATACCAGTGCTACGTGAGCGAGCCGTTCAGTGAGGAGGTGAGTCCGAGCATCCTGGTCCTCGGCCTCCCCGAGAAGGCCGCGGCCACCTCGTACCGCGCGGAGCTCGTCTGCACGTCCGCGCTGTGCGGCGTGGAGAAGGTCACCGTCGGCACGGTGACCCCGGCCACCGGGGTGAGCGGCACCAAGGTGACCGTCAAGGTGACGGGCACTGCGCTGCACCAGGACGACAAGGTCGACATCCACCAGCTCGGCGCCGAAGTGGAGGCCACCACCACCTCCGTATCGCCCGACCGCAGGACGCTGACCGCCGTCCTGGACCTGGCCGGGGTCGCCCCTGGCTCGTGGAGCCTCGGTGTCCACGCCGGTTCGAGGCAGTACTTGCGTGGCATCTTCACCGTCACGGCTTCCCCGGCCCCGATCCCGGTGAAGAACACCGTCGCTCCGAAGATCACAGGTACCGCGCAGGTCGGCGCCAAGCTCACCGCCGCTTCCGGTACTTGGGCGCCCGCCCCGACGTCGTACGCCTACCAGTGGAAGGCGAACGGCACGGCGATCGCGGGAGCCACGGCCGCCACCTACACCGTGCCCGCCTCGCTCCTGAGCAAGAGGCTCACCGTCACTGTCTCGGCCCGACGCGCCGGGCACGCCGACGGCACGGCGACCTCCGCCACGGTCACCATCGCCAAGGGGATCGCCCCCAAAGCGAGCAAACTGCCGGTGATCACGGGCACGGCCAGGGTGGGCCGCACGCTCACCGCGTCGCGCGGGACATGGACGCCCGCACCGTCCTCGTACACGTATCAGTGGTACGCGAACGGGACAGCCGTACCGGGCGCGACCAGGTCCACGCTGGTCCTCAAGTCGGCCCAGCGTGGAAAGAAGATCACGGTCAAGGTGACCGCCGCACGGACCGGTCACTTCAGCGGGTCGGCGGTCAGCAGGCCGACCGGCGCCGTCGCCCGCTGACGCATCCGTACGCACGGTCCCCGACCCGCGCCTCCGCGTCGCAGCGACGCCCCGCCGGACCCGCTACCGCGGCTCCGGCGGGCGCTGGCGCGGCATGTTCGGGCGCGGTGGAGGGGTGAGGGGGAAACGGCCCGAGGGGTGGCCGCCCTCCTGGCGGTGGGGCGGTGAGGCGAGCGACTGCATCACCAGCGGGGCCGGGCCGGAGCGGAATTCGACCATCCAGTCCGCCGTCTCGGCCCGTACGAGCTCGGTGATGTCCTCCGAGAAGCGGCGCAGCACGCCGAGACACCGCTCGGCCGCCTCGCTCGCGGTGCCCTCGGTCGGGCCGAGCACCTCACGGACGCTCTCCGAAGCCCAGTCGAACTGGAGCGCCTGGAGGCGGCGCTGCACCGCGTGCGCCGTGGCGACTCCCCTTATCCAGCCGGAGGTCAGCCCGAAGTACCGATCGCAGGCCAGACATGCCGCGGCCAGCAGGAGCGAGAGGTAGCCCCAGGTCGCGGCGCCGGCCAGCACATCCGTCAGGTCCAGGAGCGGCAGCGCGGCGCCCGCGACCGCCCCCAGGGCCGTACCGGAGCGCAGTGCCCGCGCCCAGCGGCGCTTGCGGGCGCGGTCGGAGAGATACCAGTCTGCGGTGCGCAGCGCATTCGTCTCGACCCAGCGGTACAGCTCGTCGAGACGCTCGGCCGGTTCGCCCCAGTCCCCCAGTGGGAACGGCCGTCCCGTGAGATCGCCGTGCCCGTCCTGCTCCGGGGCGCTCCCGTTCCGCTCGCGGGCGCTTCCCCTGCGGGAGACCCCGCTTTCCTCCCGGGCCGGCCCCCCAGGCTGCATCTCCGGCTGGCTCACCGGGGCACTCCTCTGCGCTCTGCGTGACTGCTCTGCCTGACTGCGCTGCGCGGCAGCTCTGCGTGACTGCGTACGTAACCGTGCTAACCCTGCGTGACAAGGGGTGCGTGCGTGGGAACTGATGCGCATGGTCTTCCTACCGCCGAATGGTGGGCCGTGGGGGCGAAATCCCGGTATTTCCGCCCGCATGAGCGTCTTGATCCGATAGAGGGGGGACGGTCGTTCTCACTCGAAAGAGTTGGTGCCGACCGGGCAGGGCGAGCCGCCCCGTGACCACGTAGGCTCGGTTTACCGATACATCCGTCGTCGAAATGCCAGGAGTGACCGTGATTCCCGGTGGTGGTCAGCCCAATATGCAGCAGTTGCTTCAGCAGGCCCAGAAGATGCAGCAGGATCTCGCCCGGGCTCAGGAGGAGCTGGCTGCGACCGAGGTGGACGGCCAGGCGGGCGGTGGTCTCGTCAAGGCGACCGTGACCGGTTCCGGGGAGCTGCGTGCGCTGGTCATCGATCCGAAGGCGGTCGACCCGGAGGACACCGAGACCCTTGCCGATCTGGTCGTTGCCGCGGTCCAGGCCGCGAACGAGAACGCACAGCTGCTGCAGCAGCAGAAGCTCGGCCCGCTCGCCCAGGGGCTCGGCGGCGGCGGGATCCCCGGTCTGCCCTTCTAAGGTGCAGGCGGACCAACTACCTTAACCATCGAAGCAATCCCGGAGAGGCGTTCCGTTGTACGAAGGCGTTGTTCAGGACCTCATCGACGAATTGGGCAGGCTGCCCGGCGTCGGTCCCAAGAGCGCGCAGCGGATCGCCTTCCACATCCTCCAGGCCGAGCCGACCGACGTCCGCCGCCTCGCCCACGCCCTCCTCGAGGTGAAGGACAAAGTCCGCTTCTGCGCCGTGTGCGGCAACGTCGCGCAGCAGGAGCAGTGCAACATCTGCCGGGACGCACGCCGTGACCCGGCGGTCATCTGCGTGGTCGAGGAGCCCAAGGACGTGGTGGCGATCGAGCGGACGCGTGAGTTCCGTGGGCGTTACCACGTGCTGGGCGGCGCGATCAGCCCGATCGAGGGTGTCGGCCCGGACGACCTGCGCATCCGTGAACTGCTCGCGCGGCTCGCGGACGGCGCGGTCACCGAGCTGATCCTGGCGACCGACCCCAACCTCGAGGGCGAGGCCACCGCCACGTACCTGGCGCGCATGATCAAGCCCATGGGGCTGAAGGTGACACGCCTCGCCAGCGGACTTCCCGTTGGCGGCGATCTGGAATACGCCGACGAGGTCACGCTCGGGCGTGCCTTCGAGGGGAGACGACTTCTCGATGTCTGACGCAACGCTCCACTCCGCCACCCAGGACCCGGACGACTTCGCGGTCCAGATCGCCGACTCGATCGAGAGCTTCATCGTGGCGACGAAGGAAGTGGCGAGGGGCGACGAGCCCGACAGCGCGGTGCCCTTCCTGCTCCTGGAGATCTCCCAGCTGCTTCTCGCGGGCGGCCGGCTCGGCGCGCACGAGGACATCGTCCCGGACGAGCGCTACGAGCCGGACACGGGCCCGGACCCGGACGTGGACGAGCTCCGCGAGCGGTATGCGCTCCTGCTGGACCCGATCGATGTCTTCTCGGAGGTCTTCGACCCGTACGAGCCCCGCAAGGCGCCGGTGCCGTGCCGGATCTCGGACAACCTCGCGGACATCGTCACCGATCTCGGCCACGGCCTGGCCCACTACCGTGCCGGCCGTACCTCCGAGGCGCTGTGGTGGTGGCAGTTCTCCTACTTCTCCAACTGGGGCCCCACCGCGTCGGCGACTCTGCGCGCCCTCCAGTCCCTCGTGGCCCATGTGCGCCTCGACCAGCCTCTCCAGGAGCTGGACGGTCTGGACACCGACGAGGACATCACCGAGGACGACCTCGCGGAGGAGGCGGGCCGGGTGATGACGGAGGAGATCGCCAGGCCGCTGGGGCTGCGCAAGGTCCGCACCGCGCCGTGAATTCAGGGCGCGTGAACCCGAGCGCGTGAGTCCGCACCGGCCGTGAATCCGGCAGGTGCGGTGAGCCGTACCGCCGTGGTGAGCCGTACCGCGCGGCGACCGAGGCAGGTGCGGTGAGCCGTACCGCGCGGCGACCGAGGCAGGTGCGGTGAGCCGTACCGCGCGGCGACCGGCACTGCACCGCACGGTGCACCAGTACCCGCGGTGCCGCCCACCGCGCGGTGCCCTGTTTCTGTGCGGCCGCGCCCGGCAAGGCTGTGCCTGCGTGCCGTGCCGCACTCATCCGCACCAGGGGTGCCGTCGTAGCGGAAGCGATACCTTCCACCCGGTCCCATGACCCCGGCCACGCAGTACGTTGAAGGTCCTTCGATATTCAACATTCAACGCGCCACGGTGCGTCCTGCGGGGAGCGGAACACGTGAGACGTACGCGCAGCGTGCCCAGGGCAACCGCCGTCGCCGCGATCGCCGCGGCGCTGCTGACCGGCTGCGGCCCCGACCCGTCCCCGACGAAGGCGGCCGCGGTCCCGGACCCGCCGTCCCTCACCCCGGCGTTCACGTCCCCACCCATGTCCCCACCCGTGTCCTCGGCATCACCGGCCCGGGGGCCGGGGGCCGGAGCCACCGGCACTGCGACCCCCACCGAGCCTGGCCCGCCCGTCCCCGCGGCGACAAAGCCCTCACCGCCCGCCAGGCCGACCGTCGTCAGCATGTACGCCTCCACCGCGGGCGGCCGCATCGATCTCGTACGGGGCGGCGCGGCCAAGGAGTTCACGGTGCACATCCACAACGGCAACACGCGTGCCTACGACGAGATCGCCGTCGCCCTCCAGATGGAGATCATGGAAGGGCCGGGCGAGGGACCCGCCCCCGAGCGGAACGGCCTCGTCCTTGAGCACCGCAGCCCCGTCAGCGGCCGTTGGGCCCCCTTCGACCTCCGTGTCGCCAATGACGCCCCGCCCCACTGGCTCACACCCGCAGGCACCCCGCTCGCCCGCGAGGCGGGCCGCGTCGAACGCTTCCGTCTGCGCGCCGCCGCGGATGCCCCGGCCGGCGCGACGCCGCTGATGGTCACCCTCGTGGACACCGCCGCACCCCAGGACGCCCCGTACGACCAGGCCGTTCCCGTGCGTACGTCACTGATGGTCGGCGTGCGCGGCTGAAGCCGTTCCGAACGCGGACAGCACGGTGCGGACCTGCGCCCGCAGCCACTGATGGGCCGGGTCCGCATCGTTGCGCGGATGCCAGGCCATCCCGAGTACCAGGGGCGGCAGTTCCAGTGGAATCTCGAAGGAACGCAGCCCGAGCGCTGCCAGATGGTCCTCGGCGGCACCGGCGGGAGTGAGACAGACCAGGTCGGTGTCCCTGCACAGCAGGAGGGCGGTCGCATAACCGGGCACCACCGCGGCGATCCGCCGCTTCAGCCCGAGGGCGCCGAGCCGCTCGTCGATCGGACCGCGTACCTTTCCCCGGCGGGAGATGCCTATATGGCCCGCGGCGGCGAACATCCTCGCCGTGACCCGGGGTTGGTCGAGGCGATGCCCCGCCCGTACGGCTCCGAGCAGCCGCGACCGGTCCAGCGACTCCACCTGGGTTTCCGGGTCCCCGTGCTCGATCACCCCGATCTCCAGGTCGAGACGCCCTTCGCGCATCGCCGCCGTGCCCTCCAGGCTCTCCGGCAGAAAGCTCAGTGTGACGCCCGGCGCCCGGGAGGCGACGGCGGAGAGCAGTCGCGCCCCGACGCCGGCGAGCACCATGTCGTTCGCCTGAACCGTGAACTGCCGTTCCATCGTGGCGGGATCGACGACCGGCCCCGGAACCAGCAGCCCGCGCGCCTGCTCGACCACGGCGCGCACGCGCGGACGCAGTTCCACGGCACGGGGCGTGGGCACGAGCCCGCGTCCCGCCCGTACGAGCAGGGGATCGCCGAGCTGCGCGCGGACACGGCCCAGCGCGCGGCTCACGGCAGGGGCGGACAGATGCAGCCGGGCGGCGGCGCCGGTGACGCTCTCCTCCTCCAGCAGTGCGTCGAGTGTGACGAGCAGATTCAGATCGAGCGATTCGATGGTGTGACCCCCGTCACCGTCGGGCCGTCCGTTTCCGCGTCGGCCAGCTGGATTGCGTCCGGCGCACATACTCCTTGCCGACATTGCACTGGAGTGAATCGGGGTGCCGCAGAAGGCTGTTGCCATGAACGACACACTCGCAGTTGTCAGCCAGAGCGGGCCGACCGTCACCTTCTTCGACGCCGGGACCTACGAGCAGCGCGGCACCCTCGAACTTCCCAGCGAACCCCATGAGTTGTGCTTCGACGCTGCCCGCAGGCTGCTCTACTGCACCATCACCTACCGCTCCGGCTACTACCACGCCAACAGCGGCCGTGCCCATGAGCTCGCGGTCGTCGACCCGGACGCCTGCCGTCTCGTCGATGTCGTCGACCTCTCCCCGGAACACGGGCCGCACGGCATCGCCCTCGACGCGGCGCGCGGCCTCCTCCATGTCAGCGTCGAGGGCAACGGCCCCGATGTTCCCGGCGGTCTCGTTGCCGTCGACCTCGCCACCCGCAAGCCGGTGCGCCGGATCCCGGTGATGGCGCCCGGTCCGCACTGGTTCGCCCTCACGCCGGACGGCCGCCACGCCTACGTCGCCAACAAGGAAGCGCCGTTCGTCGGGGTCGTGGACCTGGAATCGGGCGAACTCCTCGACCGGATCGCGGTGCCGGGCAGCGAGGGCATCGCCGTGTCGCCCGACGGCCGGCAGGTGTATGTGGCCGCACCGAAGGGGGAGTTCGCCCCCGGACCGGTGCCCGACGCGGGGGTACGGGTCATCGACACGCGGACGCGGCGGATCGTCCGTACCCTCCCGGCCGACGGCCAGGTCTTCCCGGTGCATGTCACGGTCCGCGGTCTGGTCCTCGCCGGCGAACAGCGCATCGGTGCGCCCGGCGGATCGCTCCTCGGCACCCAGCTCGGCGGACTGCTTCGCATCCATGCGCCCGGAGGGGTCGAGGAGCTGGGCCGGGTGGAGACCGGCGCGTTCCCGCTGACGATCACGTCCTCGCCGGACGGGTCCACCGGCTATGTCGCCAATGTCGCGAGCAGCACGGTCACGGTGGTGGACCTCGAGCGGTTCGACGTGATCACAACACTGCACATCGGGCGGGCCGGGGAGCCGGGAGCGCACGGGCTGGCATACATTCCCGCCCCCGGACCGCGCTGATGCCGGGGGCGGGGCGCGGCCCGGCGGCGCCGGGCGTGGCTCGGCGCGGTGGACACCCGGGACGCGTCCGTCCGCGGTGACGTCGCCTTCACCCCGGCCGACGTGAGGGACGCCACATTCGGCGTGTCCGCGCGGGCAACGGGCAGACACGAACTTGGAGCGGCCAGGAGCGCCCCGCCCGCGGAAAGCGTGGGACTCGCGGGTATTCGGTTCGTGAGCGGGACATCTCACGATGCGATACACAGGGGGCGTTCCCGGCCCGCTCGTTAAACTGAGCCGACCGCAGTAACGACTGCGGCAGAGACCGAGCGAGGAGCGCACGTGGGCCTTGTCGTGCAGAAGTACGGAGGTTCCTCCGTTGCTGATGCCGAAGGCATCAAGCGCGTCGCCAAGCGGATCGTCGATGCCAAGAAGAACGGCCACCAGGTGGTCGTCGTGGTGTCGGCGATGGGCGACACGACGGACGAATTGATCGATCTCGCCGAGCAGGTATCCCCGATCCCTGCCGGGCGTGAGTTCGACATGCTGCTGACCGCCGGAGAGCGGATCTCCATGGCCCTGCTGGCCATGGCGATCAAAAACCTGGGCCACGAGGCCCAGTCGTTCACGGGCAGCCAGGCAGGCGTCATCACCGACTCGGTCCACAACAAAGCGCGCATCATCGATGTCACGCCGGGCCGGATCCGTACGGCGCTGGACGAGGGCAACATCGCCATCGTCGCCGGCTTCCAGGGTGTGTCCCAGGACAAGAAGGACATCACCACTCTCGGCCGTGGCGGCTCGGACACCACCGCCGTCGCGCTGGCCGCGGCACTGGACGCCGAGGTCTGCGAGATCTACACCGACGTCGACGGCGTCTTCACCGCCGACCCGCGGGTCGTGAAGAAGGCCCGCAAGATCGACTGGATCTCGTTCGAGGACATGCTGGAGCTCGCCAGCTCCGGTTCCAAGGTGCTGCTGCACCGTTGCGTCGAGTACGCACGCCGTTACAACATCCCGATCCACGTCCGCTCGTCCTTCTCGGGGCTGCAGGGCACCTGGGTCAGCAATGAACCGCACTCCGAGCAAGGAGCCCGCAAGGTGGAGCAGGCCATCATCTCCGGTGTCGCCCACGACACCTCCGAGGCGAAGATCACCGTCGTCGGCGTCCCGGACAAGCCGGGCGAGGCGGCCGCGATCTTCCGCGCCATCGCGGACAACGAGATCAACATCGACATGGTGGTGCAGAACGTCTCCGCCGCGTCCACGGGTCTGACCGACATCTCCTTCACCCTCCCGAAGACCGAGGGACGCAAGGCGATCGACGCGCTGGAGAAGACGAAGACCGCCATCGGTTTCGAGTCGCTGCGCTACGACGACCAGATCGCCAAGATCTCGCTGGTCGGCGCCGGAATGAAGACCAACCCCGGTGTCACCGCGTCGTTCTTCGAGGCGCTTTCGGACGCCGGTGTGAACATCGAGCTGATCTCGACCTCCGAGATCCGTATCTCGGTGGTCACGCGTGCGGACGACGTCAACGAGGCGGTCCGCGCCGTCCACACCGCCTTCGGTCTGGACAGTGACTCCGACGAGGCGGTCGTCTACGGGGGCACCGGACGGTGAACCGCAAGCCGTCGCTGGCGGTCGTCGGTGCAACCGGGGCCGTCGGCGCGGTGATGCTCCAGATCCTGTCGCAGCACGCGGACATCTGGGGCGAGATACGCCTGATCGCCTCGCCGCGCTCGGCCGGCCGCAAGCTGACCGTGCGCGGCGAGCGGACCGAGGTCGTCGCGCTCTCCGAGGAGTCGCTGACCGGGATCGACGTGGCGCTGTTCCTGGTGCCGGCCGATGTGGCCGCGCACTGGGCGCCGGTCGCCGTCGCCAAGGGCGCGGTGGTCGTGGACAATTCGTCCGCATTCCGGCTCGATCCGGATGTTCCCCTGGTCGTGCCCGAGATCAATCCGCATGCCGCACGGGTCCGCCCGCGCGGCATCGTTGCGAGCCCCGGCTGCACGACGCTGGCCATGATCGTCACGATCGGTGCGCTGCACGCCGAGTTCGGGGTCGACGAGCTCGTCGTGTCCGCGTACCAGGCCGTGAGCGGTGCGGGACAGATCGGTGTCGAAGCGCTGCGCTCGCAGCTGGCGCTGGTCGCGGACACGGAACTGGGTACGGGCCCCGGTGACATACGGCGTGCCGTCGGCGACGGCGTCGGGCCCTTCCCCGCCCCCATGGCGCTCAATGTGGTGCCGTGGTCCGGGCTGCTCGCGGAGGACGGCTGGTCGTCGGAGGAGCTCGCCATCCGCTCGGAGACCCGCAAGATCCTCGATCTGCCCGAACTCCGCGTTTCCGCGACCTGTGTCCGTGTGCCGGTCGTCACAGCGCACTCCGTGTCGTTGCACGCCCGCTTCGAGCGCGAGGTGAGCGTCGAAAGGGCCCACGAGATCCTCGCCACCTCGCCGGGTGTGGTGCTGTGCGACGATCCCGCGACCGGCGAGTTCCCCACGCCGGCCGACGTGGTGGGAACCGATCCGACCTGGGTGGGAAGGGTGCGGCGGGCCATGGACGACAGTCGTGCCCTCGACCTCTTCGTGTGCGGCGACAACCTGCGCAAGGGTGCCGCGCTGAACACCGCGCAGATCGCCGAGGCCCTCGCGAAAACCCTCACCGGGACCCCCGGCGACGCCGCCGGAGGGCGGGATCGCGCCCCGGGCGGGACGTCTGCGGGAGAATACTGAGCGCCGCTCCTCACGACCCTTTGTAGGATCTGTGAACACCCTGTGAGCAAGTCGCTTGCATGTACCACTTGTACTGGGGTGATGGCATGTTCGACGATGTTTTCCCGCCATTCCGCAACCGGTGGTCCGGCGGGGAGCGTCTTTGCGGTCGCCCCTTCGTGGTGCCGCGAAATATGGGGCATTCGGGAAGAGCGGGTACGCATGAGGGCATACGGTGCATCGTCAATTGCGGTGGTGTGCGCGTACAACCCTGACGGGGGGCAGCGTGTCCAACAGGCGTGGCAGAGGTACTCGAAATCACAGCGGTGGTCCCGGTCGGCGGCGGCACAGCCGTGCTCCCGACCCGCGCCGTCGGTGCCGCACCGGTACGCGGCGCTGCAGTGCGACCACTCCGGCGGCCCCGTGCGGCCGGCGGCATGCCGGTGATCGCTCCTATGCCTGCTGCACGCCCCACCCGCATACCGTCGCAGCGCGAGAGCGCTGAAGAGACGATGGCCGCTGGTACCACCGTCGACCATCTCACCGCGACCTATCGGGCCCACTACCGGTCGCTGCTCGGCCTCGCGGCCCTGCTGCTCGACGACACCGCATCCTGCGAGGACGTCGTCCAGGAGGCCTTCATCCGGGTCCACTCGGCGCGCAATCGTGTCCGGGACCCGGAGAAGACCCTGGCCTACCTCCGGCAGACCGTCGTCAATCTGTCGCGCTCCGCACTGCGCCGCCGGATACTCGGGCTGAAGCTGCTCTCCAAGCCGATGCCGGACATGGCGAGCGCCGAGGAGGGCGCGTACGACCAGTTGGAGCGGGACGCGCTGATCAAGGCGATGCGCGGGCTCCAGCGACGCCAGCGCGAGGTCCTGGTCCTGCGATACTTCGCGGACATGACGGAGGCTCAGGTCGCCGACACACTGGGTATATCCCTCGGCTCGGTGAAGGCGTACGGATCGCGTGGCATCGCGGCACTGCGCGTCGCCATGGGGGCCTCGGCATGAACGGGCGTGAGCACGAGCACGAACTTGAGCCGGACATCGAGGCCCGGCAGGATCGTGAGCAGGAAACTGAGCTGTACGGGCCGGACGGGCCGTTGAACGACCGGACTGGGAACGGAATTGTGAACAACGGGCCACTGGACGGTATGCACGAAAGGCCTGACAGCGGACGGGACGGCGGCCGCGACGACGGCAACACGCCGCACCACCGCACCGTGGGAACGGAAGCAGGCGCCGGCACGGACGTGGAGGGCGACGCGGCCCGGGGCGCCATGGATGGCCCAGGGGGCACACGGGACAGCGCAGGCGCTACGGGTCGAGCCGCGGCCGGTGGAACCGCCGGTGCAGGTGCTGACGCCCTCGCGGCCGCGCTCGGCAGTGACGGCTTCGGCAGTGACGGCTTCGGCGGAGACGCTTTCGAAGGTGACGCCTTCGACGGCGACGAGCTGGCCCTGCGACGGATGCTGCACGGTGCCGTCGAGGACCTCACACCCTCCGAAGGCGCCCTGGACCACCTCCGCAGGGCCGTGCCCGCCCGACGGGCCCGCAAGCGCCAGGCCCTCGTCGGCGTGGCCGCATCGGTGATCCTGCTCGGCACGGCGGTTCCAGCGTTCGTCCATGTCGCGAACACCGGAGGCCTCTCCACGGCCAAGCCCGTCAACGCGGGGCACGGGGAGCAGGCCCAGGGAGGCACCGGCACCGAGACCGACGGCAACACCGGCGAGGGCGGGACCGACAGCCCCACCGACCGGCTGCCCGGCATCCCGGGCGAGCCCGAGCGACCGGAGAAGTCGGACGAGCCGGGCAGCGACAAGGCATCCGAATCACCGGGTGCCCCGGTCGATGCCGCGGACGCCATCCCCGCCGAGACGCCCACCTGCGAAGCCGCTCAGCTGGGTGTCGACGGGACGGAGCTCAGTGCGCCGGACGCCGATGGCAAGGTGTACGGCACGTTCCGGATCGCCAACGTCTCAGCCGTCGGCTGTGCGGTCACCGGCGCCGGTTCGGTCGACTTCCAGGCGGTGGGCGCCGCCGACGCCGCGAAGATCAGCGTGGTCGACCACACCAGCGGCGACGCCGCGACCGGACTGCCCGACCCGGGTGCCCAGGCCGGCGCGGTGCTGCTGGAGCCGTCGACGTCGTACGAGGTGAAGTTCGCCTTCGTCCCGTCCGAGACCTGCCCCACGACCGGAGCCTCGCCGGAACCGACGCCATCGGACGGCGGTTCGTCGGGCACGACCGACGGTACGGCGACGGCGACGGACGCAAGTCCGCAGCTCGGCTCCGAGGACGGTGGAACGGCGGACGGCAGCATCTCCGTCTCGCACACCCCGGCAGCCGGAGCCGCGAAGGCCGAGGCGACGATCCCGAACGCCTGCGCCGGCACCATCTACCGCACAGGCGTCCTGGACGCGTCCTAGGGTCTTTCGTTTGGATCGGGCTGGACCGGTGAGCGGGGTCCGGTGCGTGGGATCGCAAGGCGGAGGAGGGAGCCCACGCGGAGCGTGGGCGACCGGCGACAACGCGGCGAGCGTGCGTGTCACAGCACTAGCCCGGCAAGATCCAAACGAGAGGCCCCAGCCCCCTGCCGCCGGGGCCCGCCCGTGGCTTGGCCACCGGGCCCTTGCCCGCGGCCCTCGCTGTCGGCCTGGCCCGGGACCCCTGTCGCGGCTCGTCCGCGATCTCGCCGCCCCTCCCTTGCCCTTGTAGCGCCGGAGTGCGGGGCGGGCGCGCTGTGGACGGTACCCGTGTGTCCCACCGTGGGCGATGCCGTCATGTGTGCCCCGCTGCGCCCGTTCGACGGGGGAGGGGTGAGACCGGACCGTGGTGGCCCGTGGCTCGCCGCGGGCCGTGGCAGGCGGTGCTGAAGGTCAGCCGGTGGGAAATCCGGCCGGGCGGTGCAGAGGACTTGCGCGGGGGCGAGGGCCGGCTCAGGCGGTGTCGAGGCCGAGCGCCTCGTCCTTCGCCGCCTCCGCCTCACGCCGTACGAACCGGAACCACATGAACAGCACAAAGCCCGCGAAGGCGAACCACTCCAGCGTGTAGCCGAGGTTCTGGAACGCCTTCAGATCGAGTGTGCTGCCCTGCGGCGCCGCAGCGGGCACGGGCGTCATCCCGTCCGGAGCGGTGGTGAGCGTGATCCACGCGTCGTACACATCGTCCGGCACCAAGTTGACCAGCGAGGCTGCACTGATCATGGCCAGCTGGCCGCGCGGCAGTCCGCCCGCGGTGCGCACCCCGTCGCTGCTCGCTGTCTCCGACGCCTGCAGGGCACCGGTCACCGTGACCTCGCCGGCCGGTGCGGCCGGCGCCTCGGCCCCGGCGGGCAGCCAGCCCCGGACGACGGGCAGCGCCTTGCCGCTGCCGGTGCGCAGGAGCGTCAGCACATACGAGCCGCGCTTTCCGTCCAGCTGCCGGTCCGGCACGAGGAACTGCTCGCCGTACCGGCCGGTGGCCGTCGCATGCCGGCCCGAGGTCTCCTGGTCGACGGGCAGCAGCCGGTCGAGCGGCGCGGCGGCCTGCTTGCCCGGCTCGGGCCGCCGTTCTGCGGCCTTGTGCGTGTCGACGCGGTCCTCGAAACGGCCGAGCTGCCACGTCCCCATGAAGATGCAGAACGGAATGCTCAGCGCGACGAAGACGTTGATCCCCCACCAGCGGGGCGTCAGCAGGAACCGGTACACCCCTCCACGGTACGGAACGCCCTGCTTGCCCCGGTCCTCGGGGCCTCCTCCCCGGACCGCCGTTCTTGACGGGGTCCCCCTTGCGGTCTGCCCGGGGCGCTCGCCGAACCGGTCCTCAGGGCCGCCGGATCCCGGCCGCGGCCTGGCAACCCCAGAGGACCGGACAGTGGTCCGGCGGCTACCCCAGATGTCTGGCGGCGAAGTCCAGCTCCAGCCGCACCTGCTTGATCCGCTCCTCGACCACCAGCGAGCCGTGCCCCGCGTCGTACCGGTACACCTCGTGTACGGCGCCACGGGCTGCCAGCCGGTCCACATAGTTCTCGACCTGGCGGATCGGGCAGCGAGGGTCGTTGACGCCTGCCGAGATGTAGACCGGCGCCTTCACCGCGTCCACGTACGTCAGCGGCGACGACGCCTCGTACCGCTGGGGGACCTCCTCCGGTGTGCCGCCCATCAGGGTGCGGTCCATCGCCTTCAGGGCTTCCATCTCGTCGTGGTAGGCCGTGACATAGTCCGCGACCGGCACCGCGGCCAGGCCCAGTGCCCAGACGTCCGGCTGTGTTCCCAGCCCGAGCAGCGTCAGATAGCCGCCCCACGAGCCACCCGCGAGAATCAGCTTCGCGGGATCCGCCAGTCCCGAGGCCACCGCCCACTCGCGGACCGCTGCGATGTCCTCCAGCTCGATCAGCCCGACCCGGTGCTTGAGCGCGTCCGTCCACTCCCGGCCGTACCCGGTCGAACCCCGGTAGTTGACCCGGACCACCGCATAACCGTGGTCCACCCATGCCGCAGGTCCAGCCGCGAACGCATCGCTGTCGTGCCAGGTCGGACCGCCATGGATCTCGAAGATCGTCGGGACGGGGCCCTCTGCCTCCGGCCGTTGGACCAGCGCATGGATCCGTCCCCCCGGCCCCTCCACCCAGACGTCCTCCACACCTACGGACCCCGGGGCCTTCATCCCCGGAGGGTCCAGCACGTCCCGTCCGGTCGTGGAACGCACCTTCGGCGGGTGTGCGGCGGACGACCACACGTACTCCACCGTCCCGTCCGGCCGGGCCGTGGCACCCGAGACCGTCCCCGCCGGTGTCTCCACCCGCGTCAGCGCTCGCGTCGCCGGGTCGAAGCGCCACAGCTCGCTCCGGGCCTCGAAGCTGTGCCCGATCAGCAGCGCCGAGCCGTCGGGATACCACTCGGCGCTCACGTCGCCGGGCAGTTCGACCGCCAGGTCGGTCTCCTCGCCGGATGCCGCGTCCCACAGCATCGGCTCCCAACGCCCGCGCCGCTGGTGCCCCACCAGCAGCCGGGTGTCCCCGTCGATCGGTGCGAAACCGAGCACCTCCAGGCCCAGCTCCACCGAGCCGTCCTTGGTGTCGTCCAGCTCGGCCACCGTCGTGCCGTCGAGCCGGACGACGCGCAGTGCCGAGTGCATGGCGTCGCCGTGCTCGGTGTGTTCGACCGCGATGAGCGTCCCGTCGTGGGAGAGATCGCCGACGCATGCCGACTCGCGATGCCGGTAGATCTCGACCGGGCTCCACCCGGGCCGTACGACATGGATCGTCGTCCCGGCCTCGTCCGTCGAGCGGCCCACCACCGCCGTGCCGTCCCGCCCGAGCGCCATCCCCGCCGAGTACGAGGCCTCGAGCCCGGGCGCCGCGGGCTCATCGGCCCCACCGCCGAAGGGCTGACGCATCCACATCCCGAACTCGTCACCGTCATGGTCCGCGAACCACCAGATCCACTCGCCGTCGGGCGTGAGCACACCGTCCGTCGTCCCGTTCGGCCGGTCGGTCACCTGACGCTGCTCGCCGCTCGCGCGGTCCCATGCGTACAGCTCGTACGTCCCCGTCGCGTTCGACACGAAGAGCGAGCGGTCGGGGGCGTCCTCTGCCCAGTCGGGCAGGGAGACGCGCGGTGCCCGGAAACGCCGCTCCCAGGCGGGAATGTCCGACGCGGCGTCCGGCACGGCTTGCGGCGTGGACTCGGTGATCTCAGTCATGCCCCCCATTCTGCGCCGAGCCGCCCACAATGCGTTCACGTCGTCCGCAGCCTGTGGATAACTTCCCTGCCGCCCGTGAGGACGGCGGTGCGTCGGGCCGCACGGGGGCGCGGCCGTGCACGCGTGGCGTGGCCGATACCGTGATGGAACGGATTCGTCGGCACTCCCGAGCGGGTTCGGTGCACACAGGAGCGAACGCAGGAGGCCACGCGTGCCACGTCCGGTCACCATCGTCACGGGCGGCAGCCGGGGCATCGGCGCGGCGACGTGTCTCCGGCTGGCGGCAGACGGGCACGATCTGGCCCTGGGACACGTCAGCAACGACGCAGCCGCCGAGGCGACCGCGGACGGTGTACGCGCGGCGGGAGCACGCTGTGTGACGGTGCGGGTGGACACCTCCGAAGAGGCCGACGTGGAGAGGCTGTTCGACGTCGCGGCAGCCGAACTCGGGGCGGTCACGGGCCTGGTCAACAATGCCGGCGTCACCGGCCCGCTCACCTCGCTCGCCGATGCCCGCACCGAGGACCTGCGACGGGTCCTGGACGTGAACCTGCTCGGCTACCTGCTGTGCTGTCGCAGAGCAGCCAGGGACATGGCGGCGCAGGGCCACGGGGCCATCGTCAACGTCTCGTCCGCGGCCGCCACCCTCGGCAGCCCCGGGGAATACGTCCACTACGCGGCGACCAAGGCCGCCACCGATGCCCTGACCGTCGGCCTCGCCAAGGAACTCGGGCCGGACGGCATCAGGGTCAACGCGGTCGCCCCCGGCACCATCACCACCGACATGCATGCCGCGATGGGCGACCCCGACCGGCCTGCCAGGATCGCCGCCCTGACACCGCTCGGACGACCGGGCGAACCTGCGGAGATCGCCGGCGCCGTTTCCTGGCTCCTGTCGGCCGATGCCTCGTACACCACGGGAACGGTTCTGAGGGTCGCCGGCGGCCGCTGAGCAGGACCAGGCTGGCCCCGCCGCGCGCGGCGGGGTCGGGCCGTCCCTCGTCATGACGGCTGCTACGACTTCATCCCTCCGCGAGGCGCCTGCCGAGCCCGTCGGCCTTCGCATGCCGCAGGAATCCGAGCCCGAAATCCGCTTGATCCACAAGGCTACGGTTGTCGTATGACGACCGCCCTCCGCCTGGAGAAGATCACCCCCGACAACTTCGACGTCGCGATCGGCCTGAAGGTGCGTCCGGACCAGGAGCACCTGGTCGCTCCCGTCGTGAAGTCCCTCGCCGAGGCCTATGTGCATCCGGACACGGCCTGGCCCCGTCTCATCCTCGACGGAGACCGGCCCGTCGGATTCCTCATGGCGTTCTTCGACATCGACTTCACCGGCGAAGGCAAGGGCACCGACCTGCGCTCCGGCCTCTGGCGCCTCAACATCGCGGCCGGGGAACAAGGTCGTGGGCACGGCCGCTTCGCGGTCGAGTGCGTGGCCGCCGAGATCCGCCGCCGTGGCGGCACCCGACTGACCACCACCTGGCACCCGGGTGAGGACGGCCCGGAGAGATTCTACCTGGGGCTCGGGTTCCGGCTGACAGGAGAGACGAGCGGGGACGAGAAAGTGGGCGAACTGGAGTTGGTCTGAGCGTTCGACCGTCGGGATCTGCTTCATATGCGCGCCGCGATGGGGGACCCCGACCGGCCGGCCAAGGTCGCCGTCGTGATCCTCCTCGGACGACCCGGCGAGCCTGCCGAGATCGCGGGAGCCGTCTCCTGGTTGCTCTCGGCGGATGCCTCGTTCACCACCGGCACTGTGCTCGGAGTCGCAGGCGGCCGCTGAGCCGTACGGGCCGAGCACGAGCCGCGCAAGGCCGCGCAAGGGCCGACTTCCCGTCCGCGGCATCGGACCGGAGTCGGCCCGGACACCTCCCGGGACAGCCCTTAGCGGATGTCGGTGACCGGAGTTCCCGGGGCGAAGTGCGCGACTGCTGCTGCCAGTCGGTGCCGGTCGAGTCTCCAACCGTTCACGGCGCGGGATGCCAGTACCACGTCGGCGGGCACATGCGGCACGAGCAACTGCATGGCGGTATGAGCCTTGCGTCCCTGCCCGGGGCCGGGCAGGGAGGCGGCGCCCGGCCTCCTGGACACACCCACGTACGGCAGATTCGCAGGCGGGGGTTGCCGCCAGCACACGACGGCGGTGATGTCCTGCCACGGGACGTGAGCCGTGGTCGTGCGGTAGCGGACAGGGGTTCCGCCCAGCAGCACACCTGTCTCGTCCACACGCAGAGCCACCTTGCGGCTCATCGCGATGTACGTCATGAGCAGCCCGCCCACACCGAACAGCGGCAGTCCGAGAATCCGTGCGAGCAGCGGAATGTCGGGCAGCAGCAGTGCCACGGTGAACAGTGCGGAGACCGCCACGGCGCCGGTGGTCTTGAGGTCCCACCCGTAATGGGCCTCGTACACGGGTTCGTTTCTGTCAGCCATGAGGGGATCATGGCAACCTCTGGTCCCCGGTGGAAGCCCGGCAACACTCGTGGGGCAGCCTCGCGATGCAACTGTCACACGGGGGCCGAGTCCGCCGACGGCCGCTGTGCAGCGACACCCGATCGAGCGTGGTCTGTTCGGCTCTCCGGGCTGAAGATCGAATCCATGTGAACACATGCGAAGATATGGGGGCATGACCTCCCGTCAGGGAGGACAACCGTGTCACGGGGCATGGGGGGCTTTGCGCGCCGGGCGCATCCATCACTGTTCTCGAAACCAGGCGAGGATGCCGCCGGCTGAGTCGTGTCCGATCCCGACTCCCCGTCGACCCGGAAGTACATTTGATCGAAAGGACCGAATCGTGCGCATCACGCGCCTCCTGGCTCTCTTCTCCGGAATCCTTCTCGCCGTCGTGGGCATGGCCGGCACCGCCACCGCCGCTCCCGCCTCGGCCGCAATCGCAAAGGCGTCCGCTGCCGCCACCGGTTACGCCGCCCCCGACATGGTCTACTGCAAGCTCAATGTCCGTTCAGCAGCGACCACTTCGTCATCCCTCCTGCGGACTCTGTACAACCGCAATGGCAGCTGCCCGGGTTCGAGCGGCCACGACTCCATCAACTGCTGGATCTCCAGCTGCAGCGGCGCGATTCAGGGCGGCAGCTACACCTGCACGACCGGGGGCCGGTCGTACAACACCTGGCTTCCCGTGAATCACCGCGGTAGCCGTGCCTGGGTGGCAATCAAGTGCGGCACCTACGTCGTCCCGTAACCGCACACTTCGTGACGAGCACCTCTGGTCGCCGGGGCGGATGCTGACCACCGCGCCATGAGGTGCTGAGACGGTGACCGGAGTGGCGGCCTTCCGGAGTGGGCAGGCGCCTTCTGCCTCCCTGCGCCCCGCAGCGTTTCGGCTGCGGGGCGGTGCCCCCGGCAGCCGGGTGACCACGACGTCCCACCGGTTCGGTGTACGCACTGTGGGCCCCGCTGCGGAGCAGCGCCGTCACCGGTGCGGCCTGCGGCGCGCGCGGGCGAGGGGTGACGGTTCCCAGAGCAGGCGCACGCCAGTGGCGCGGGCAATGGCCCGCAGGTGCGGGCCCGTGTTGCCGATGTACCAGATCGGCCGGTCCGCGTGCGGCCATGCGTAGGCCGGGACACCGTCGTCCAGCAGAGCTGGGAGCCGCGCCTCGTCCAGCAATGCGGCCGAGAGCTCGTAGAGCGCAGGCAGCCGTGGGGCGATCACCCCGTAGTCGAGCATGCGGGCGAGGGTGTGTTCGTCGAGGATGGTTCCCTCGACGGGCGCCGTCACGGGATACACAGAAGGGAAGGACCGGCCGAGGTCGAGATACATCTTCACGGTCCGGTGGCGCGGGTCGGCCATCAGGGGGCCGAGGGCGGACAGCCGGCCGAGCGCGAGTCGCGGCTGGGCGAGCATCGCGTGAGTGAACAGGACGCGGAGCAGCGCGACATTCATCATGAACCGCTCCACTTGCAGCTCGGCGGCGGCCAGATCCTCGTGCTGCAAGTAGCCCGCGACGATGCTGGCGTTGTGCGCGCGGTACCAACGGCCGGGCTCGGGCGTGCGGATGAAGTCCACCCAGTACTCGACGCTGCGGGCGCCGGCTGTGCCCGTGCCCCCGGCACACAGCAGGTGTGCCTCGGTCTTGTCCCGCAGCAGCCGTTCGTTGACGGCGCGCCACCAGGGGCTGCCCGGCGGGTCGGAGGTTTCCGGCGCGAGCACGCCGCGCGCAAGTGACCAGGGCATGAAGCTCAGCTCGGCATGGCCGTACCGGTGGCGAGGTCCTGCGGCGAGCCGGTAGAACTCCTGCGCCAGCGCGTAGCGTCCCGCCGCGTCGTCCCGCACAAGTGCGGCCCGCTGCTCGGCGCGTGAGGCCGCGTCAGCCATCGCTGCTGGATCGGATCGGCATCATGCGGCGACCTCGCGGATTTCAGGACTGGCGCTCTGCCAGGGTGGTGCGGCCGATGGCGCGGATCGTTGCGAAACGCGGGAACAACGCGGGAACACCGTATCGCGGCGCGGGCGAATTGCGGCAGGTTGTCCAGACGTGTGCAGGCTTGTCGAGTTACTTCGGGGACTGGTGCTCCCGAGGACGCCGAGATCTCCGAGGGCGTCGCGCTCCGAAGGCTTCGATGCCGCCGATGCCGTCCTGCTCGGGTGGGATAGGCGTCACCACCGGCATGCGGTCACCGCGCTGCCGACGCCCCCACGCCCAGGGTGTCGCCTCCACGCTCCCCACCGATCGAGAGCGACCCACCGATGTCGAACGGCCCACCGACGTCGAACGACCCGACCACGTGACCGACTCGGCGGAGGCCCGGCCGGTCATCGGTGCCTGCGGCCGGTGGCGGGTCGGCTGCGGTCGCGGTGGTCGCGGTACTTCGCTGCTGATCACAGGGCTGCCTCTGCCTGCTCGACCGCTTCCTGTCCACCGATGGTCCACGGGTGCTGATGCCTTTCGGCATGTGCCGGACCGGGGCTGCAGGACGAGTCGGGGCGTGGGCCGCTGCTGGTGAAGGCGCTCGTGAAGAGGTGGATGGCAGGGGAACGAGCTTTGCAAGATCATGTGGCGCAAGTTCACCCCGATGGACGGAGCGGGGGCACCAGTAGGCGTGCGCGCGTGACGCCAACACGCCGGGCACCGGTTCCCGGCCAAATGATTTTTCGTTATATGAGGTGCCTTTTCGTAATGGCTCGGACTTAACGGTGAATTTCGGATGTCAACATCGACGAGTCCGATCCAGGCAGGCGCATCAGGCACCTGCCGTGAAAGGAGCACGGAATGCGCGTTTCCCGTTTTGCCGCCGCGCTGGGCGTCGCGGCCGCCGTCCTACTGGGCGGTGCCACTGGCGCCAGCGCCGCCACCGCGCCTTCGGTGGCATCCCATGCCGCGCACGACCGTGGTTACGACCGCGGTGACGACCACAGGCGCGGTGACCGCGACGGCCGCCGGGGCGACCACCGCGGTGACCGCGACGGCCGCGACGGCCGCTGGGGCCACCACCGCGGCGACCGCGACGGCCGCGGGGACCACCGGCACCGCGGGGACCACCGCCGTGGGGACCACCGGCACCACGGTCACCACCGTGGGGACCACCGGCACCACGGTCACCACCGTGGGGACCACCGGCACCACGGTCACCACCACCACCACGGCTACCGCTGGGGTCACGACCGCTACGACCACCGCTGACCTCTTGGGGGTGCCCTTCCGCTGTTGGGGAGGGCACCCTTCCGCGTCCTGATGTCGTGCAGGCTTCAACGTGCGGCGGGTTTTGTGCCAAGTTGTGCCTTCACGAGGATCTGAACGGCCAGTTCTACGCATCGGCGGGATTCGCACGGCAGGACGCCGCTGGCCAGCAGAGGTTCAGCGACCTGGACATCATCATCCGCTGGGAAGATGCCGACACCAGCGCCAAGCAGGTCAGGTGGGACTCACGTCGCAGGTGAACTCCACTTCAGCCGACTACCGGCGGTGCGAGACCGGGTTGGCCAATGGCGCCGTAGGCAAAAGGGATTCGCAGCGCGAGGCTGTCAGCCCATGCCATGGCGTCAACGGCGTACCGCCCTCCCTTGCGCGGCAGGGGTCGAGAATCGAAACTTGGTCCTGTGCTCAGGACGCATGGGCGCTCCTTGCAAACCGATCGAGTGAGGCACCGTAAATCAGTGCGGGCCCTTCCGGCATTCTCGGTTTGCGGTGGCATCCGCTTGAGGACATGCCCGAGAGCGATAACCAATCGGCGCAACGTCGGCGCACAGGAAGCGGCAATGTGGCCACCCTCGCGCCCGGGTTCTCCCGTGCCGCATGAGTGCCCACTCCGGCCGTGGGATTCGACCGCCGGACTGGGGATGGTGGTGTGAACCACCGCGCCGCGGTACGCGCCGTGGCCACCGGGCGGTTCGGCTGCCCGGTGGCCACGGCGGCCCGGGGGACGGACTACGTGCGTACGGACCCCTTGAATATCTCGCCAATGGTGTTGCCCTTCACCTGGAGGACTGCCACGGCGAAGGTCCCGCCCTCCGGAAGGTCACCGCCCTTCCAGGGAGTGCAGTAGTAGGAGCTGTGGCCGCGGGTACTGACCGTCCGGTCCGAGTAACCGTCACGGTCGTAGTCGAGCCGCACCTCGATCGCCCATCCGTCCGCCGCGATGTCGCACGCGCGGATCGAGTCGCCGGGCCCGTCGCGGGACGGGTCGTCGTTCCAGATGCCCCATCCGCCGTCGACGTTGAGCTGGACCACCGTCGACGCGTGAGCCTGTCCCTGCATCCCAAGGATCAGCCCAAGTCCTGCAAGCGTGCTGAGCAGCAGACGGGAACGCGATGGCGTCTTCATGTAACCCCCTGTTCGCACACGGACGTTGACTCCGTGTGACGTTTTTTTGATCAGCAATGATCAATATCAGAAAAGTCGCTGACGCGGGCCGCCTGGATCACACCGTTGGGCCCAACACGCTGGGCGACTTCGAAGCATGGCGCACGGCATTGGCCATCGCCCCCGAGGCGGCGGAACTGCACCGGCCGCCACCACGGGATACCAGCTCATCGACGCCGTCGGCCGGCACGCCGGGGTCACCCTCTACATCCGCTGCTTCACCGCAGACCGTGGTCACCAACACGCGTCAGGCGAGCACAGAGCGATCTACCGCAAGCAGCTCCGTCCGGTGATCACACGGGGGGCCGAAGCGATGGACGAGATCTTCGCCGGTGATCAGGAAGAGGCCGACGCGGTGGCCTGATGAAATTCGGTTGGCCCCCTGTTTGGCTCCCCGAGCACGTCAGAGGCCCATTCGCGATCAAGCGAATGGGCCTCTGACCTGTATCGGGGTGGCGGGACCGTTCCCCATGCTGTTCGCAGCTCGTGCGGCCTTGTCCGCTGCTGCTTGAAGGAGCCGGGCATGGTCCGGGTGGCCCTCAAGGCTGTCCATCAGTCGACCTGCCGACCCGTCGGCCCTAACGGCTGCCTGATGGAGCGTCGACGCATCATCCCGCTCGATGCCCGCGCCCGCAGAACCTCCGCACTGCGGTGCCCGGCTGGGTGGCCATGCGCACACCATCACCTCGTCGCCCGGCCGCCGGAGCATGCCGACACGCGCCAGGTTGCCAACTACGCTCTTGTGTAGCGGACTTGACGGCTAATATGAACACGTGTGTCAATCGAAACGCTTCGATTCTCGCCGGACAGTCCCCCATGCGCAGAACAACGGGGTGGCCTGCGCATGGCCACAGTCGCGACCGACAGCAGCCTCGCGGCGACGGCGGTGACCGACTCGCTGGAGGGTTCCCAAAATGCCGCGGCGTGGAATCGGCCGATTCGGCAGCGCGAGCCGGTTCCGTGGAGGGTGTGACTCTCGGTGACGCCAGTGGCGACACCAGCCCGAGACTGTTTCGTCCGGATCGTCCAACGAATTTGAGGGGGAATGTCTTCATGAACAAGTTCATCACCCTGGCCCGGGGCGCAGCCGTAGGAGCGGCTGTACTTGCGGCGACCTTCGGGCTCTTCACCTCCGGTGCCTCGGCTGCCACCGTGGACAGCTCCGCTCAGCACCACTCCATCGCCCAGCTCGACCCGGCCATCAGCAAGCAATGGCACGCCAAGGTCAAATGCGACATCGTCCGCAACGGCCACACCTACACCAAGCGCACCGCATGGGGCAACGGCCCTACCGAGCAAGCGGCCGTCAACACCGCCAAGCGCAACATCCCCGTCGAGAAGGGCAGCTACAAGCGACACTGCCGCACCCTGGAAAGCTACCGTCGCTGACCCGCACGGGCGCCGCGCCCGGAGATCGCAAAGGCGGGATCTTCGGCGGCGCATCCCTTGTCCCGCCCATATCCTGGGGGGAAGGAGGCTCCTATGATCGGCCAGAGCAGGCGCGTCTACGAGATCCACGTTCCCGCAGGCAAGGACGCGCAGGAGTTGCAGGAAGTCATCTCGTTGATCCTGTGCCCGGTCCCTGACCACGCGCCGCCCTGCCCTGTCCCCTGGGCCACCGCCGCAGTCGGGACGCAGATCAATGTCGGGCTCTACGCCACCGAGGAAGAGGCCAACCGGCTGCTGGGCGAGATCGCCACCGTCGCCAAGGGCGCGAACGTCACCTTGCACGATGACGTGGACCCTGCCGACTATCAGGAGCTGATCCGGCAGTACGAGATCGAAGCCGGTCTCCGCTAGCTTGAGGCGCTGGGCCTCGCCGCCGGAGAGGGCGGGGGTGTCCTCGCGCACCAGCCTCAGGGCGACTTGTGGAGCGAGCGCTTAGGGGCGAGCCGTGAGTCGGAAGATCTTGGAATACCGGACGCTGGTACGCTCCCGTCGCGCATGACAAGGACAGGTCATCCGCGGCGGTTGGGGGGACACGGCCGTCGGGGGCGAGGGACCGGGGGGTTCCGTGCAGGGTTACAGGGTCGTACGACGTCGTTTGCTCGGCCGGAAGGGTGTGGCCGCGGCCGTGGCTGTCGCCCTTGCTGCGGGCGCTCTGGTCGTCGTGCCTGCCGGGACGGCGCTGGCCGCCAGCGGGGGCGAGATCGTTCTGCCTGCCGCGGACCGGTCCGCCACGCGCAACCCGGTGTTCAGAGGCTTTGGCGATACCGGTGTGCTGTCGAGCCCGGAGGGCTCTGTCGGCTTGCGGTGGACCGGCTATGCGTCGGGCCTGACCAGGGATGTGACTGAGTTCGTCGGCACCCCGCAACCCGACTCCCTTGCGCAGTCGGACTCCACGTACACGATGTCAAGCGACGCCGAGGGGCGACGCCTCTTCCGGTTCCGGGCGATGGGCTCTGGTGCGGACAGGGGCACGGTGACCGTCCCCACCGGGCTGAGCCCCGCAGGTACGGCGGGTGAGGGGGTCGTCGTCGCCTACCTCGGCAACTCCGCCAACGTGCGGGAAGTGCACCTTTTGAAGGCGACCGCCGGGGGCGGCACCAGCGATACGGTGCTGAGCGGCTGGCCCGCCGACGCGAAGCTCCTCGCGGTGAGCGAGCGTGACGACCGCTCGCTGCTCATGCGCTACCGCGTGCCGACCGAGGACCCCAAAGTGTTCCTCGATCAGCTCGTACTCGTCGACGTTCGCGATGGAACCTGGGCCAAGGTATTCAGCCCCTACGACTATCGCTCGTCTCGGATACCCGTGCTGAGCGAGGACTACGTCGGCTGGTGGTATCCGGGGAGCGGCGCGCAGCTGCTGCGCCGTGACGCCCTCGACGGGCCGGTGACCGCGGTTCCGGGGGAGGGCACCCAGGGGAAAGGCGACTTCACGGTCGTCGGTGACGACGTCGTGGTTGCCACGTACGGCGACGAGACCCGCGCTGTGCTCACCAGGCCCTCACCGACGCCGGAGAGTGGCGCACGCTGCTTCCGCAAATGGACGGCTGGATCTGGCAGTCGGCGGACGGATCGGCCGTCGTGGTCGGCGGTCCTGACAAGGCGGACTGGGGCGTGCACCGGCTCTCCGAGGCATCGGACGGCCAGATAGTGGACCGTGAGTTGATGGACCTGCCGCCGGTGCCCGCGCCCGTGGACGGGCTATCGCTGGCCAACGGCACCTTGGCCTGGACCGATCAGACCTCCTCCCCGGCCTACGACGTCATGTTCAACACGCGTACGGTGTCCGCTGACGCGGTCCCCCAGGTGGGGCCGGTCCAGCAGGCTGGCGGATGGTTGAAGCCATGTGTGTTCATTTACGGCTGCATCCGGCTGGTCGGGGCCGGTGACGGGTCCGTCGTCTACTCCGGCCTGGACGGCGCCCAGTGGGTGCACCGCCGTACGCCCACGGGTGAGGTCCAGACACTGACGGTGCCGGGTTTCTACGGCACGGTGGAGGCAGCGGAGGGGCGGTACGCCCTTCTGTCCGGCGGTGCGAACCGGAAGCAGTTCCTCGTCGACTGGACGCAGAACAAGGTCGTCTCGACACGCACGGCGAACGCCGCGGCCCTATGGGACGGGCAGCTGTGGACCACGACGTCCACCGCAGGGCACCTGTCGATGAGCCGCCTCGGATCGACCGACCCGGCGGTCGATGTCAACGTCGGTTCGGCGTGCGTGCCCAGCGAGCTGCAGGTCAACGGCCGTTTTGTGTACTGGGCCTGCTCCACGCAGAAGAAGGCCGGAGTGTTCGACCGCTCCCGAGGGCGGTCGGTGGCCGTTCCAACGGGTGACGCGCTGCTGGCCGACGGGTTCTTGGTCCGCCACGACAACGCCCGCGGCAAGCTGGTCCGCACCGACGTCGGATCTGGGAAGGCGGTAACCGGCGACGTGGCCGATCTGCCCGCCCCGTCCAACCTCTGGCCGGAGGACGCGACCTCGGACCGCCGGATCCGCTGGACCCTCGACCCGTACGGGAGCCGGGTGGCGTTCGTGGACGCCGGCGAGCGCATCCACATCCTCACCGCAGGCTCCCTTGCGGCACCGGTACTCCGGGACCACGCGGGCCGGGACGGCATCGGCGACCTGCTCACCCTCAACTCCTCCGGTGCGCTGACGTTCCAGCAGGGCACGGGCAAGGGCACGTTCTCCGGGAAGGTCAGCGGCAGCGGCTGGGCGACGAGCACCCTTCCGGTACCCATGGGGGACCTGAGCGGGGACCGCTGCAACGACGTCCTCGTCCGGGTGAGCAGCGGTACCGGCACCCTCCGGCTGTACAAGCCGGCCTGTGGGGCGGCGCTCGAGCCGACGACCCCGTACACCGCGCTGGGCACCGGCTGGAACATCTACAACGTGCTGACCTCGCCGGGTGATCTGACGGGTGACGGACGTGCGGATCTGCTGGCGCGCACGCCGGCGGGTGAACTCTATCTGTACGCGGACAGCGGCGCGGGCACGTTCAAGGCCCGGGTGAAGGTCGGCACCGGGTGGCAGATCTACAACACGATCGTGGGTGTCAGCGATCTGAACGCCGACAAGGCCGGTGATCTGCTGGCGCGAGACGCGGCTGGTGTGCTGTGGCGGTACAACGGCACGGGCAAGGGCACGCTGGCCGCGCGGGTGAAGGTCGGCACCGGGTGGCAGATCTACAACGCGGTCGTGGGTGTCGGTGACATCACCGGTGACGGCAAGGCGGATCTGGTGGCCCGCGACACTGCGGGCGTGCTGTGGCGCTACAACGGCACGGGCACCGGCGCTTTCGCCGCCCGGGTGAAGATCGCCACCGGCTGGCAGGGCTACAAGGGCATTTTCTAAAGCGCCAACGCGGACGCCGTGGACCAGGTTGGGGAGCGCATCCCTGACCTGGTCCCTCGTAGCACGTCATCCCGGCTCTCGGCGCCCGGAAGCTGCGCGATCTGAGTGCGGAAGATGTCGACCGCCGGCTGGCGACCAAAGCGCAGACCCTCAGCACCCGCTCGTTGCAGGCGGTCCACTCGTGCCTGAACCGCTCGGTCAAGCGAGCCATGGCTCGGGACAAGGTGAAGCGCAACGTCGTCGAGCTGTGCTCGGTACCCCAGGGCCAGGCGGGGCGTCCGTCCAAGGCACTCGCCCTCGCTCAGGCGGAGGCGGTGCTCAAGGCGGCCGAGGGGACCTCGATGCACACGTACATCGTCGTCGCCCTGCTGACCGGTGCTCGCACCGAGGAGCTGCGCGCGCTTACCTGGGACCACGTCTTTCTGAAGGGCAAGCCGAACGCCGATCCGCCGCAGCCTCCGCACATCGCGGTGTGGCGCTCGGTCCGTCGTGGCGGGGACACGAAGACCCGGAAGTCCCGGCGAACGCCCGCTCTGCCGGCACGCTGCGTCGAGGTCCTGTGCCAGCAGTTCGAAGACCAGGGCTGGGAACGGCTCGCCGCCGGCGACTGCTGGGAGGAAGGGCTCGTCTTCTCCTCGGCCGTCGGCAAGCCTCTCGACGCGACCAACGTTCGCCGCGCCTTCCGCCAGGCGCTCAAGGATGCCGAGGGGATCAATGCTGACGACTGGACGCCCCGGCAGCCCCGGCACAGCTTCGTGTCCCTGCTCTCCGACCGTGGCGTCCCGCTGGAGGAGATCTCCCGCCTCGTCGGCCACTCCGGTACGGCCGTGACTGAGGAGGTCTACCGGAAGCAGATCCGGCCCGTGATCCAGACTGGCGCCGTGGTGATGGACGGCATCTTCAAGCGGGATCCGGAGCCGTAGTCACACAGATAGACATGCAAACGAAGCAGGTGAGGCATCTACTGAGTTCAGTAGATGCCTCACCTGGTGTTTCTCTGTCGGGGTGGCGGGATTTGAACCCACGACCTCTTCGTCCCGAACGAAGCGCGCTGCCAAGCTGCGCTACACCCCGATGTCATCCGCTCTCGCGGCGACGTCGTTTACTTTAGCCCACCGGCGCCCGGAGACGAAATCCGGTTTTCGTGGCACTCGGGAGCCTCGCCGTCGCAGGTCGGGGCCGCCGCGGGCGGCTGTGGCCCCGCGGGCTCAGGGCACGGGCCCGCGTAGTCGTGTGCCTCAGACGCGTTCCGTCAAGGTCAGCAGGGTCGCCTCCGGGGGGCAGGCGAAGCGGACCGGGGTGTAGCGGTTGGTGCCGCAGCCGGCCGAGACGTGGAGGTGGGAGACCAGACCGGCTGCCTCGTGCGTGGAGAGGCCCTTGACGCGGTCCGTGTCGAGGTCGCAGTTGGTGACCAGGGCGCCGTAGAAGGGGATGCACAGCTGGCCGCCGTGTGTGTGCCCGGCCAGGATCAGCGGGTAACCGTCCGCGGTGAAGGCGTCCAGGGCGCGCAGATAGGGGGCGTGGACGACGGCCAGGGAGAAGTCGGCGTCGGGTTCGGTGCCGCCCGCGACCCGGTCGTAGCGGTCGCGCTTGATGTGGGGGTCGTCCAGACCGGTGAAGGCCAGCTCGAGGCCGTCCAGCTTGAGGCGGCCGCGCGCGTTGCTCAGACCCACCCAGCCCGCCGCATCGAAGGCGTCGCGCAGGTCCTCCCACGGATTGTGGACGACGCCGACCGCCGGCGCGTTCCCATTGAGGCCGTGGCGGCCCTGGGCCTTCTCGAGCAGATAGAGGGCGGGGTTGCGCAGCCTGGGGCCGTAGTAGTCGTTGGACCCGAAGACATAGACGCCGGGGTACTCGAGGAGCGGGCCGAGAGCGTCGAGGACCTCGGGCACGCCGTCCGTATCCGACAGGTTGTCGCCCGTGTTGACGACGAAGTCGGGCCGCAGGCCGGCGAGCGACTGCAGCCAGGCGCGCTTCTTGCGCTGGCCTCTGACCATGTGGATGTCGGAGACCTGCAGTACGCGCAGTGGACGCATCCCCCGTGGCAGGACGGGGACCGTCACACGCCGGAGGCGGAAGGAGCGGGTTTCGAATCCGGCGGCGTAGGCGAGGCCGACGGCACCGACGGCCGCGACTCCTGCCGTGATTTTGAAGGGGACACCGTAGCGTGCGCGCATGTGCCCATCGTCGCAGACGGGCCTGTGTGTTCATACGCCTCCCCGTCCCGCCCGGCGCGGAAAGGCAGCAGCAGGAGCAGGCCGAACGAGATCCACACGTATGCATTGCTGCCGATGAAACCGGGTGCGCCGCCTGGGTTGATCCGCCACAGCCAGACGATGCTGCTGCACAGCAGGACGTAGCTCCCGCCCGCCCACCACAGCAGCTGCCTGCGCCGCTTCCCGTCCCGTGCCGAGCGCAGTCCGGCGTCCGCGAGCACCGTGAGTGCGGGGATGACCCAGACCAGATGGTGCACCCAGGTGACGGGACTCACCAGACAGGCGGTGATGCCGGTCAGCGCGAAGCCGGCCAGCTCGTCGCCCGCCGCCACCGCGCGCCGCGCCCGCCAGACCCACAGGCCCAGCAGGACCACCACGCCGATGGCCCAGACCGCGCGGCTGGGCTCGGCGAAGGGTTCGCTGAGCCGGGCGAGCATGCCCTGCCAGGACTGGTTGGAGACGAACGCGAGCGAACCGACGCGGTCCGTGTTCCACATCGCCTCGGTCCAGAACGTCCGTGACGCCTCCCGGTCCGCCCAGGCGGCGACCGCGGCGGCACCGCCGGCGACCGCCGTGGCGACCCCGGCCGCGCGCAGGCGGCGGGTGACCAGCAGATAGACGATGAAGATCGCGGGAGTGAGCTTGATGGCGGCGGCGAGGCCGATGCCGAGGCCCGCCAACCGGTCCAGCCGGCGTGCCCGGGCGGTGTCCGACGTCAGCAGCCAGGCGTCGCCCAGGACGAGTGCCAGGAGCAGCAGATTGACCTGGCCGTAGCTCGCGGTGTCGCGCACCGGCTCGAGCCAGACGAAGAGGCAGCCCAGCACGGCATAGGCGAACCACCGGGTCCAGCGCTCCCGGCGGATCGTCGCATCGGCGCAGATGTAGAGGATGGCTGCTGTCGCCGCGAGGTTCAGCAGCTGGCTGATGGCTATGGCGCCGTACCAGCCGACCAGCGCCATCGGCAGCATGACGAGTGCCGCGAAGGGCGGGTAAGTGAAGCCGTAGTGGGTGCCCGGTTTGAGGTAGTCGTAGATCCGGCCGCCGTCCGCCCAGTAGCCGACTGCGCCGTAGTAGACGTGCAGGTCGAACCAGTTGCGGTGCAACGGTACGAAGATCAGGAAGGCCGTGATCGCAGTCGCCAGCCCCAGGGCGGTGGAGACCCTGCCCAGGGCCGTGGTCGGTGGCTTCACGCAGCGCTCCCCATCAGTTCCGTACGACCCCGTCCTGCGGAGATACGGGCCGCGACATGGTACGTGCACCACAGCACGAGCACCGCGGTCACCCCGCCTCCGGTCGCGAGCAGCAACTGCGCGCGGTCGGGTGCGAATCCGCTTGGCAGTACGGCCAGGGCGAGCACCCCGCTGGCGACGGCCCCGCTCCGGCGCAGTCCTTTCGCGCTGCTCGGCGCCGCGGCTGCGATCAGGAACAGGCCCCACAGGACGTACCAAGGACGTATCGCCGGTCCGAGAACAGCGACTGCGGCCAGGCTCAGGCCGAGCGCGTAGACCGGGCGGCCCGGGTGCCGCCGCCAGAAGGCGATCATGGCCAGCACCGTAGCCGTGATGCCGGCCGAGTGCCAGGCCGGGATCGCGAATTCCGCGAGGCCGCTGCCCGCACCCGTCAGCACGGCGCCGGTCACCCGGCCGAGTGATGAGGTCAGTGACCAGTTCCCCGGCGAGACAGGGGTGTCGAGCGTGGCGGTCCAGCCGTAGCCGGTCCCGGTCAGGGCGGTTGTCACCGCCGTCGTGGCGGCCGATGTCACGCCGACGGCGAGTGCCGCCCGCATCCGGGGCAGCCGGCCGCTCAGCCGCCGCCCCCGGAGCAGGGCGACCGCGAGCAGTCCCAGTGCGGCGGGAGCTTTCACCAGCGCGGCGAGAGTGACGAGAACCGCTCCGACGAGCGGCCACCGTCCCAGCGCGGCGATCAGCCCGGCACCCAGCAGACCCAGCATCACGGCATCGTTGTGGGCACCGGCCACAAGGTGCAGCAGCAGGAGGGGATTCAGCGCGCAGAGCCAGAGCGCGGTGCGCGGGTCGGCGCCGCAGCGCCGTGCGAGTTCCGGCAGCGACAGCACCATCAGTGCGACGCCGAGCAGCGCCACCAGCCGCATGCCGAGGACGCCGGTGGACACCTCGGTCCGCGCGAGCCCGGCGATCGCCCCCGCGCAGGCGAGGAAGACCGGGCCGTACGGGGCCGGGGTGTGCTGCCAGACCGGAGCGACCTCGGAGGGCAACGGCCCGCCGAGACGGGACGGGCCGTGCGTGTACACATCCATCTGTGCCTCGACCATCGCTCCCTGCGCGAGATAGCTGTACACATCCCGGCTGAACAGAGGCGGCGCGGTCAGCAGCGGTGCGGCCCACAGGGCGAGCGTCAGCAGCAGCGCCCGAGGGCCCGGTGGCTCCGGCCCGCGGACGTCCCGGCCGAGCAGCGCCCAGCCCGAGATCAGCAGGACGAGACCGAAGTACGCGCCGGCCAGCCCGAGCGCGGCCACCCCGGAACCGGGTGCGAGTGCTTCTCGTACGGGTACGGCTCCGACGGCCACCCCGCAGGCGGCCAGCAGCGCCGAACCGGCCAGCCCCAGTACCCGGGCATGGCGGAGGCCGAGCGGAACACGGAGGACGACCGGCATGTGGGCAGGCTGTCAACGGACGATGGCCGGGAGTCGACGTGTGCGCCACTCCGGAACGGCCGCGCGGTGTCAGGTGCCTTACAGGAGGTGGACCCGAGGTGTGCCGCAGCTCTCAGCAGGGGACTGCGGGGTGCGTCGGTCACCCGCCCACGCGGCCGTCAGGGCCGGTTCGCCCTGAAGGGCCGGGTCGGGGCACCGCGCCGGGCCGGGTCGCCCGCCGGGCCGCCCCGGACGAAATGCGCGGGCGGCGGCCGCCGCGTACCTGCCACAATCGAGGCATGACCACGCTCAAGTCCAAGCTGCAGGAAGACCTCACCGAGGCGATCAGGGCGCGCGACGAACTGCGCTCCTCGACGCTCCGGCTGACCCTCGCCGCGATCACCAAAGAGGAGGTCGCGGGCAAGGAAGCGCGTGAGCTCTCCGACGACGAGGTGCAGAAGGTGATCGCCAAGGAGGCGAAGAAGCGCCGCGAGGCGGCCGAGGCCTTCGCCCAGGGCGGTCGCGCCGAGCAGGCGGACCGGGAGAAGCAGGAAGGCGAGATCCTCGACGCCTATCTGCCGAAGCAGCTGTCGGACGACGAGCTGAACGCTGTCGTCGCCCAGGCCGTCGAAGAGGCACGGGCTGCGGGTGCCGAGGGCCCCCGGGCCATGGGCGCGGTCATGAAGATCGTGAACCCGAAGGTGGCCGGCCGGGCAGAGGGCGGCCGGGTCGCCGCGGCGGTCAAGAAGCTGCTGGCGGGCTGAGTCCGGCGCCGGGACTCCGGCGCGGACGGCGGACATACGGCGAACGCCGGCCCCGTGGAACCACGGGGCCGGCGTTCTCGGTTCACCGTCATCCGGTTCACCGTCATCCGGTTCACGGTCGTCCGTTTCAGAGGCCGCCGTGCCCTCTCGGCCGGTGTCCTTCGCCGGGGAGCGGGCCGGAATCCGCTTGCCCCAAAGAGCGCGTCAGTTCCGTCCGCCCAGGCCCGCGCTGGGGCCGCCGTTGGCCGCGCCGCCGTTGGAGCGGCCCCCGTCCGTCCCGCCGATGAAGCCCGGCGGGAGGGAGATACCGGGGAAGGGCGTGCCCGGGTCGCCGCCGTCGTCGCCGTCCCTGTCGCGGTGCCTGCGCCGATCCCTGTCCTCGTCCCCTTCGTCGCCCTCGTCACTCGCGCCGCGGGGCACGGAGACGGAGTTGAAGGACGGGGTCTCGGAGGCGTCCAGTGCTCCGGTCATCGCGATCTTCCAGATGGGGCCGGGAAGGCAGCCACCGCAGACCTTGTCGTAGTACTCGCCGCCGATCCGGATGTTGTACATCGGGGTCTTCTCGCCGACGTCGTCACCGACCCACACCGCCGTGGAGAGGTTCGGGGTGTAGCCGACGAACCAGGCGTCCTTGCGGTCGTTCGTGGTGCCGGTCTTGCCCGCGTTGTCCCGGTCGCTGAGACCGGCCCGGGTACCGGTGCCGTCCTCGACGACGCCCTTGAGCATCTGGTTGATCGTGTCCGCGGTCTGTTCGCTCATCGCCTGCGAGCACTTGGACTTCGGCACCCTGAGGCTTTCGCCCTGTGCCGTGGTGATGGACGCGATGGCGATCGGCGTGCAGTACGTGCCGCGGTTGGCGAAGGTGGCGTAGACGGTCGCCATCGAGAGCGGAGTGCTCTCCTCGGCGCCCAGGGTGATCGACGGGGCCTCTTCGATCTTCTTGCCGTCGCCGGTCTTGTAGCCCACCTTCTTCGCCATCTCGACCGTCTCGCACAGCCCGGCCATCTGCTCCAGCATGGCGAAGTAGGTGTTGATGGACTTGCCGAGCGCGCTCGTCATGTCCCAGGAGCCGGTCTCCGTCTTCAGCTCGTTCTGCACGGGCCAGGTGCCGCCGCCGGCCGGGGCTCCCGAGCAATCGGTGTAGGAGCTCATGGGGAGCGAGACCTTCCAGCCGCTGGAGAAGGACTGGGCCGGGCTCAGGCCCTTCTCCAGTGCCGCCGCCGCGGTGATCGGCTTGAAGGTCGAGCCGACCTGGAAGCCGTAGGTGGTGCCGCCCATCCTGCTGTCGACGGCGAGGTTGAGCACCGTCTCATGGCGCTTCTGGTCCAGGCCGTAGGGGCGGGACTGACCCATCGACAGGATCTTGCCGGTGCCGGGCTCGACCTGCACCACCGACGCCGCGACCTTGTCGTCCTTGTTGACCTTCGAGGTGGCGGCCTCGTTGGCGGCCTCCTGGGCCCGCGGGTCGAGCGTGGTCCTGATGGTCAGACCGCCCAGGTTCCACAGCTTCTGCCGCTCCTCCTTCGTCTTGCCGAAGGTGCGGTTGGAGAGCACGGTCTTGCGTACGTAGTCGCAGAAGAAGCCGGCGCCGTCGACCGCGGTGATGCAGCCGTTCTTCGGACGGCTGACCTTCAGCGTGATCGGTGTCGCCTTCGCCCGGTCCGCTTCCTCCCGCGAGATGCTCTTGATGTCGGCCATCCGCTGCAGCACGATGTTGCGCCGCTTGGTGGCCTCCTCCTTGTCGTTGACCGGGTCGTAGCGGCTCGGCGACTGGACGATGCCTGCCAGCAGTGCCGCCTCCTCCAGCTTCAGGTCCTTGGCGGACTTCGAGAAGTAGCGCTTCGCCGCTGCCTCGACGCCGTACGCCTGCTGACCGAAGAAGGTGATGTTGAGGTAGTTCTCGAGAATCTTCTTCTTCCCGAGTTCCTCCTCGACCTGGATCGCGTACTTGAGCTCGCGGACCTTGCGGCCGATCGTCTGCTGAGTGGCCTCGGCGACCTTGTCGGGGTCGTCGCCCGCCTCCTCGACGAAGACGTTCTTCACGTACTGCTGGGTGAGGGTGGACGCGCCCTGCGCGACACCGCCCTCCTGCGCGTTGCGGTTGAGCGCGCGCAGTACGCCCTTGAGGTCGACCGCCCCGTGCTCGTAGAAGCGGGCGTCCTCGATCGCGACGATCGCCTTCTGCATGTTCGGCGAGACGTCCTTGAGCGGGACGACCGTGCGGTCACGCGAGTAGACGGTGGCGATCGGGCCACCGTTGGCGTCGAGGATGGTGGTGCGCTGGCTGAGCGGGGGAGTCTTGAGGTTGGAGGGAATCTCGTCGAATCCCTCGACCGTGCCCTTGGCCGCGAGCCCCAGTGCGCCGGCGGCGGGCAGGGCGAGGCCCGCCAGCACTGCTCCGGAGAGCACGCTGACACCGAGGAACTTGGCGGCCTGCTGGGTCCCGGTCAGACCTCCGCCCGAGCGCTTGTTTGCCATGGGGGCAGCCTACGTTCTCATTCGCCGGACATGCGTATAGGCCTTGGCCTAAGCTGCTCCCAACTGTCACAGCAGTGCGGTTGCGTATCAATACCCCGCGGCACCCGGCTACTCCCTTGAGACATTCCCAGGCGGCGATCTCCCCGTTGCCTGAACTCAACTGCTCTGAATTGCCGGATTTGTCACGTATGCCCTCAGGTCACTCCCCTGGGTGATCTGCCGCGTACGCATAGTCCGTTCGGGCCATTCAAGATTGGGCCCGAAGGGGGTGTTGCGCTGTGCCCGCCTTCCGTAACGTCCTCAACTGGCAGCGGTGAATATGCCGCTACCGCCGTGGGGGAGCCTCGATTCGGGAGAGGACGGCGCCGGCATGGGCTGGGTAACCGACTGGAGTGCGCAGGCAGCCTGCCGCACTACCGATCCGGATGAACTGTTCGTACAAGGAGCGGCGCAGAACAGGGCCAAGGCGGTGTGCACCGGATGCCCGGTGCGGACCGAGTGCCTGGCCGATGCGCTCGACAATCGTGTCGAGTTCGGCGTATGGGGTGGAATGACCGAGCGGGAGAGGCGCGCTTTGCTGCGCAGGCGCCCCACGGTCACCTCCTGGCGTCGGCTGCTCGAGACCGCACGTACCGAGTACGAGCGGAGCGCGGGCATCCTGCCCGTGGGCCTGGACGACGACGAGACGTACGAGACATACGCGGCAGTGGGCTAGCCGGGTCGCGGTCGAAGTCGGGCATCGGCACTCGTGGCGGCGTCGTCGCGGCGGTGTCGTACGGCGAGGGCGGTGACGCGGGGCGCGTTGTGGCGACCCCGCCACGGCGAAGACGTGCGCCGAATCACTATGTCGACAAGCCCGAGAGGCCCGGCAGGCCCGATGAGGTGCCGGCGAGGGCATCGCCGACGGGCCCGCGAGGTCTCGCGCGACCCGCGTCGACCATGAACAGGCACGCGTGATGCGCACGTCGTCGACGAACCGGGGCCGTGACGTCGGCACGGCGCGCGGCCGGTGGCATCACACGTGACCTTCGCACATCGCGCGGGTACGGCGCGTCGTGCGACGTCGGTGCGGCCCGGGAAGCACGTCGTGCCGCGGGCGTTACGCGACTCCGGCCGGAGAACCACCGGCCGCGAGCCGTTCACCGATGGTCCGAAGCCCCGAGAGGTCGTGCACATCGCCCGGCAGGGCGGCCACTTCGGCCACCGGAACCTCGGGGTGGAGTGCGGAGAAGCGATCGCGCGTTCGCTGTTCACGCGCGAGCACCTGCATGCGTTCGGCATGCAGGCGGAGCAGACCGGCGGTCAGCTGTGACGTGGGCGGGAGTACGCGATCTTCGGTGCCGTCGAGCTCGGACTTCGCCTCGGGTGCGGATTCCGGCCCGGACCCCACGGCGGGAGAGGTGGGAGAGGAGCCCGTGGAGTCACGAACACCAGCCTTCCCGGCCCCCTGATCCACAATGCGACCCTCGTCAAGATTTTCTGCGGCCGCGAGCGCACGCTCGGCCGAGAGCCGAGCGGCGCCACTGCCATGGACCCGGTTGAGGACCAGCCCGGCCAGCGGCATCTCCTCCGCCGCCAGCCGCTCCACGAAGTAGGCCGCCTCGCGCAGCGCGTCCCGTTCCGGGGCGGCCACCACGAGGAAAGCCGTGCCGGGGGCCTGCAGCAGTCGGTAGGTCGCATCCGCGCGGGTGCGGAAGCCGCCGAACATCGTGTCCATGGCGGCCACGAAGGTCTGTACATCACGCAGCAGTTGACCGCCCAGCAGCTTCCCGAGCGTGCCGGTCATTATCGACATACCGACATTCAGGAACTTCATCCCGGCCCGGCCGCCCATCTTCGCCGGGGTCATCAGAAGCTTGATGAACTTGCCGTCCAGAAACGACCCGAGGCGCTTCGGCGCATCCAGGAAGTCCAGGGCCGAGCGGGACGGGGGAGTGTCCACCACGATGAGGTCCCACTCGTCGCGCGCCCTCAGCTGCCCCAGCTTCTCCATCGCCATGTACTCCTGCGTGCCCGCGAAACCGGCCGACAGGGACTGGTAGAACGGGTTCTCCAGGATCGCGCGGGCCCGCGCCGGGTCCGCGTGCGCCTCGACGATCTCGTCGAAGGTGCGCTTCATGTCGAGCATCATGGCGTGGAGCTCGCCGTCGCCCTTGACGCCGTCCACCTGGCGCGGGGTGTTGTCGAGCAGATCGATGCCCATCGACTGGGCCAGCCGACGCGCCGGGTCGATGGTGAGAACGACCGCCCTGCGGCCGCGCTCGGCCGCCCGTACCCCCAGGGCTGCAGCGGTCGTCGTCTTGCCCACACCGCCGGCGCCGCAGCACACGATGATCCGGGTGTCCGGATCGTCGAGCAGCGGGTCGATGTCCAGCAGCGGCGTGTCCTGCAGAGCGATGCCATGCGTCATGGGCGGCGTCATCCGTTCTCCCCGTTCACACCGAGCTTCCGCAGTTCGGTCGCCAGCTGGTACAGCCCGGCCAGATCGACCCCCTCGCTGAGCAGGGGGAGTTCGTACGTGGGCAGCTCCAGCGCACGGAGCACCGCCCGCTGCTCGCGTTCCAGCTCGACGCGCTGCGCATGCTCGGCGGCCTGCTCGAGCAGCGAACCGACCAGCCTGGCCCCGCCGGTCACACCCGCCGAGGTCAGCGACTTGGCGATGTCCTTGCGCCGGGCGGCCGTGGCGGCGGCACGGACCGCCTCCTCGTCGAGGATGTGCGGCCGGACCATGTTGACGAGCACCTTGCCGGTGGGGAGGTCCGCGTCGCGCAGCTCCGCGACGCCGTCCGCGGTCTCCTGGACCGGCATCTCCTCCAGCAGGGTCACCAAGTGCACTGCGGTCTCGGGGGACTTGAGGACCCTCATGACGGCCTGCGCCTGATTGTGTATGGGGCCGATCTTCGCCAGGCCCGCCACCTCGTCGTTGACGTTCAGGAAGCGCGTGATCCGGCCGGTGGGCGGAGCGTCCATGACCACGTGGTCGTAGGCGTACCGCCCCTTCTTGTCCCTGCGGCGTACGGCTTCGCAGGCCTTTCCGGTCAACAGCACGTCCCGGACCCCCGGGGCGACGGTCGTCGCGAAGTCGATGGCGCCCAACTTCTTGAGCGCGCGGCCCGCTGAGCCGAGTTTGTAGAACATGTGGAGGTAGTCGAGGAGAGCGCGCTCGGCGTCGATGGCCAGCGCGAAGACCTCGCCGCCGCCAGGGGCGACGGCGATCTTCCGTTCCTCGTACGGCAGCGCCTCCGTCTCGAAGAGCTGCGCGATGCCTTGCCTGCCCTCGACCTCGACGAGGAGGGTGCGCTTCCCCTCGGTCGCGAGGGCGAGCGCGAGGGCTGCGGCCACCGTCGTCTTACCGGTACCGCCCTTGCCGCTGACGACCTGAAGCCTGCTCACGCCTTCGAGCCTAACCAGTCGGCCCGCGGGCTACGCACGAGGTGGCGTGCGGGCTGCGTCACCAGCCCCTCCCGGATCGCGCCGCGGTGCCGTGCCGACCGTGTCGCGGTGCCGCGCCGACCGTGTCGCGGTGCCGTCCTGCTGTGCGGCTACAGTCGGCTCCATGACCAAGTGGGAATACGCGACCGTGCCCCTTCTCGTGCACGCGACCAAGCAGATCCTGGACACCTGGGGCGAGGACGGCTGGGAGCTCGTCCAGGTCGTCCCCGGGCCGAACAACCCCGAGCAGCTCGTGGCCTACCTGAAGCGGGAGAAGGCCTGATGACCGCAGTGAGCGCCGTGGAGGCGAAGCTCGCCGAACTCGGCCTGACGCTGCCGGAGGTCGTGCCGCCGCTGGCCGCCTACCAGCCGGCCGTGCAGTCCGGCCCGTACGTCTACACCTCGGGCCAGCTCCCGATGGTGGAGGGCAAGCTTCCGGTCACCGGCAAGGTCGGTGCCGAAGTGACCGCCGAGGAGGCCAAGAAGCTGGCCGCCACGTGCGCATTGAACGCGCTGGCCGCCGTGAAGTCGATCGCCGGTGACCTGGACCGTGTGGCCCGTGTGGTCAAGGTTGTCGGTTTCGTCGCGTCGGCGTCCGACTTCACCGGTCAGCCGGGCGTCATCAACGGCGCCAGCGAGCTGCTCGGTGCGGTGCTCGGCGACAAGGGCGTGCACGCACGCAGCGCGGTGGGCGTGGCGGTGCTGCCCCTCGACGCGCCGGTCGAGATCGAGATCCAGGTGGAGCTCGTCCAGAGCTGACGAAGCGCCGGTCCGGCGAGGTTGCGATGCACCGTGCCGGACTCCGCGAGCCGGTGAACCTTTTCCGGCCGGCGGGCCATCGGCGCCGGCCGCTCGTCGGCATGCCGTCCGTCTCCACGGCGGACACCGGACGGCCCGGGCGGATGCGAGGGGTGGCCGAGACCCACGGGGCCTCGGCCACCCCTCGAACATCCACGCGTGAACGCATAGCATCCGCCCATGTCCAATGGTCAGTGGTACCCACCCGAATGGCCCGAGCGGATCCGGGCGCTCGCCGCCGGTGAACTCACCGCCGTCACCCCCAGGCGGGCGGCGACCGTCATGCTGCTCAAGGACACACCAGAGGGCGTGCATGTGCACATGCTGCGCCGCCGAGCCTCCATGGCGTTCGCCGGGGGCGCGTACGTCTATCCGGGCGGTGGCGTGGACGAGCGGGACTCCCGTCCGGTCCGCTGGGCGGGACCGTCACTGACCGAGTGGACGCGGCGTCTCGGGGTCGAGGACGAGGCGTCCGCGCAGGCCATCGTCTGCGCGGCGGTCCGCGAGACGTACGAGGAGGCGGGCGTTCTGCTCGCCGGCGAGACCCCGGACTCCGTGGTCGGTGACACCACCGGCGACGACTGGGAGGCGGACCGGGCGGCCCTGGTCGATCGGGGGCTCGGCTTCGCCGAGTTCCTGGACCGCCGCGGACTGGTGCTGCGCTCGGATCTGCTGGGTGCATGGGCCCGCTGGATCACCCCGGAGTTCGAGCCGCGGCGCTTCGACACCTGGTTCTTCGTCGCGGCCCTCCCCGAGGGCCAGCGGACCAGGAACGCCTCGACGGAGGCCGACCGCACGGTCTGGATCAGACCGGCGGAGGCCGCCGCCGGGTACGACAAGGGCGAGCTGCTGATGATGCCGCCCACGATCGCCACGCTTCGGGTGCTCGGGAGATACGGCGCCGCCGCGGAGGCTCTTGCGGGGGCCGCCGAGCAGGATCTCGCTCCGATCCTCGCTCAGGCACGCTTGGAGGAGGGCGAGCTGATCCTCAGCTGGCCCGGCCACGACGAGTTCACCAAGCACATTCCGACGGGACCGACGGGAGACCCACGATGAGCGATGCCGCGGCCCTTCCCGGCCAGCCGCGCGACGCGGTCGTCTCCGGTCCGGCGACGGCGCGGGCGGTCAACGTGCTGGCCCCCAATGCGTCCGCGATGACCCTGGACGGGACCAACACCTGGATCCTTTCCGAGCCGGATTCCGAGCTCGCGGTCGTCATCGACCCCGGTCCACTGGACGACATACACCTGCAGAACGTCGTCGCGACCGCCGAGAAGGCGGGAAAACGGATCGCCCTGACGCTGCTCACGCACGGGCACCCCGACCACGCGGAAGGGGCCGGCCGTTTCGCCGAGCTGACCGGCACCAAGGTGCGCGCCCTCGACCCGGCACTGCGTCTCGGGGACGAGGGGCTCGCGGCGGGTGACACGATCCGGTTGGGTGGCCTCGAGCTGGTGGTCGTCCCCACACCGGGCCACACCGCCGACTCGCTCTGCTTCCATCTGCCCGCCGACCGGGCCGTGCTGACCGGCGACACGATCCTCGGCCGTGGCACGACGGTCGTCGCCCATCCCGACGGCCGCCTCGGCGACTATCTCGACTCGTTGCGCCGGCTGCGCTCGCTGACCGTCGACGACGGGGTCCAGCTGGTGCTCCCCGGCCATGGTCCGGTTCTGGAGGACGCTCAGGGCGCCGTCGAGTTCTATCTCGCCCACCGCGCCAACCGCCTCGCCCAGGTCGAGACGGCGGTCGAGAGCGGCCGTGGCACGGCGGCCGAAGTGGTGGCCCATGTGTACGCCGATGTGGACAGGTCCCTGTGGCCCGCGGCCGAGCTCTCGGTGCAGGCCCAGCTGGAGTATCTGCGGGAACACGGACTGATCTGAGGGTCGTCCCGCCGGGCCCGGGACCCGGGCGCCACCCCGGCTCCCGACCGCGCCCCCCTGTGCTTTACGCTCCGCTTACTTTCGGCCTTGCGTATGCGTTCGTCCTGGGGGGAACCCGTGCTCGTCCTGTCCATCCTGCTCGTCGTCGCCGCTGTGGTGATGTACTTCGTCGCCCGCGGCGGTGAACGCCGCGGTCTCAAGATCGGAGCGGCGGGCGCCCTGATCGCAGGTCTGTTCATGGGCATAGCCAGCATGGTCTACGTCGTGAGCGCGTACGAGGTGGGCGTGCCGGTCGCCTTCGGCAAGGTCGGCTCGCCCATGACCTCCGGTATGCACGTCAAGTCGCCCTTCACGAACGTCACGACGTTCTCGACCCGCCCGGTCGACCTCAACCTCTCCGACAAGGACGTGGTCGAGGTGCGTTCCAGCCAGGGCGGTGTGATGTACGCGGAGGTCACGGTCAAGTGGGCGGTGACCCCGTCCAAGGCGGTGGAGCTCTACAAGCTCGCGGGCAGCGAGGACGCCATCCAGCAGCGACTGGTCTACCCGGACAGCAGGGAGATCGTCCGCAATGTCTTCGCCCGCTACACGAGCGAGCAGGGCTATGCCTCGGCCCGCGAGAAGATCAACACCGAGATCGGTGAGCTGGTCAAGGAGCGCCTGGCTCCGCGCGGTATCGATGTCACCGCGGTCAACCTGCGCAATGTGAAGCCGTCGGACCGTCTCCAGGACCAGATCGACCGCAAGATCCAGCAGCAGCAGGCCACGGAACGGGCGACCGAGGCGGCGCGTACGGCGACGGCCGAGGCCGAGCGGCGCCGGATCGAGGCGGAGGGCATCGCCAAGGCGAACAGGATCCTCAACGATTCGCTGACGGACAAGGTCCTGATGAACCAGTGCATCGACGCCTACAAGGACGCCTCGGCGAAGAACCCGGTGTACGCGGTCCCGTGCGGCGGCGGCAGCGGGAACCCGCTGATCGTGGACGGCACGAAGAACTGACGCGGGAGTCGCACGCCGTGCGCCCGTACGGCGCCTGAGGAGATGAAGGGCCGCCCCGGGATCGTCCGGGGCGGCCCTTCACATCGACGACTCACACGTACGTCTCAGTGCATACGTCTCAGCGCGAGCGCTTGGCGAGGCGCTCCACGTCCAGCAGGATCACGGCACGCGCCTCGAGGCGCAGCCAGCCGCGCTGGGCGAAGTCGGCGAGCGCCTTGTTGACGGTCTCGCGGGAGGCGCCGACGAGCTGGGCCAGCTCCTCCTGGGTCAGGTCGTGGACGACATGGATGCCCTCCTCCGACTGCACGCCGAAGCGCCGCGACAGGTCGAGAAGCGCGCGGGCGACGCGGCCCGGGACGTCGGAGAAGACCAGGTCGGACATCTGGTCGTTGGTCTTGCGGAGCCGACGGGCGACGGCACGCAGCAAGGCGGTGGCCACCTCGGGGCGTGCGTTCAGCCAGGGCTGCAGATCGCCGTGGCCGAGGCCGAGGAGCTTGACCTCCGTGAGGGCGGACGCCGTGGCCGTGCGCGGGCCCGGGTCGAACAGGGACAGCTCGCCGATCAGCTCGCCGGGGCCGAGCACCGCCAGCATGTTCTCGCGGCCGTCGGGGGAGGTGCGATGCAGCTTGACCTTGCCCTCGGTGACCACGTAGAGGCGGTCGCCGGGGTCGCCCTCGTGGAAGAGCGCGTCGCCGCGGGCAAGCGTCACTTCACTCATCGAGGCGCGGAGCTCCGCGGCCTGCTCGTCATCGAGCGCCGCGAAGAGCGGGGCGCGCCGCAGAACGTCGTCCACGAGTTCTCTCCTTGTCGACCTGCTCAGGGGACGGTGGTCCCCATGATGCCGCACAGAAAAACAGTGCGATCGATCACAAGGGTCCAACACAAGTTTGACGCACCGGCGTGTCCGGTTGTGCGCCAGGGGTGGATTCGGGTGGCGATCGGCAGGGCCCGGGGCAGATGTCGGTGGCGGCCCTTAGGCTGGCCGGGTGTCCAATTCGCCGGTGAGAGCGCAGGCCAAGGGGGCCGGAAGAGTGTCAGGGCAGCAGGATTCCGCTGTGGGCGAACAGGTTCCACCAATGCCGACAAAATCTGCAAAAGGGGTGAAAAGGAAGGTCTCCCGAGCTTCGTCGAGCTCGTCCGCCGCGCCGGACCCTGCCAAGGACACCGAGTCCGGCAAGCCGGCCGAGGCTGCGGGAGCCACGGCTGCCGACGCTTCTGAGTCGAAGGCCGCCAGGCCCGCCAGGACGAAGCCCGCGAACGCCGCCAAGGCCGCGGCGAAGCCGGAATCACGGCTCGCGATGGTGCGCCGCGCCCGCCGGATCAACCGAGAGCTGGCCGAGGTCTTCCCGTACGCCCATCCCGAGCTCGACTTCCAGAACCCCTTCCAGCTGCTCGTGGCCACGGTTCTGTCCGCCCAGACCACCGATCTGCGGGTCAATCAGACGACCCCTGCCCTCTTCGCGAAGTACCCGGCGCCCGAGGACATGGCCGCGGCCGTCCCGGAGGAACTGGAGGAGGTCATCAGGCCCACCGGCTTCTTCCGGGCCAAGGCGAAGTCCCTGATCGGCCTCTCCACGGCCCTCAGGGACAACTTCGGCGGCGAGGTCCCCGGCCGGCTCGAGGACCTGGTCACGCTCCCCGGGGTGGGCCGCAAGACGGCCTTCGTCGTGCTCGGCAATGCGTTCGGCGTGCCCGGGATCACCGTCGACACGCACTTCATGCGGCTGGCCCGGCGCTGGAAGTGGACGGAGCAGGACGACCCGGTCAAGATCGAGGCCGAGATCGCCGCGATCTTCCCCAAGAACGAGTGGACGATGCTCTCCCACCGTGTGATCTTCCACGGCCGCCGTATCTGTCACGCCCGCAAGCCCGCCTGCGGCGCCTGCCCCATCACCCATCTGTGCCCGGCGTACGGCGAGGGCGAGACGGACCCCGAGAAGGCGAAGAAACTCCTGAAGTACGAGATGGGCGGCTACCCGGGCCAACGGCTGAACCCCCCGGCGGACTATCCCGGCAAGCCCGCTCCTCCCCTGGGGGCCTCATGACCGCGCGGCGGTCGCGGACATCCGGGGAAGGCTGGAACGATCCCGGTCGCCACACGCGTTGCACACGACGGGGGTGCCCATGACACGCACGGATGAGATGAACGACGGCGAGCTGGTCGTGACGAGCGACGGCCTGCCCGACTGGCTGGTGCCGGTGGACCGGGCCGCGAGGACCATCGCCCCGGAACAGCTCAGCCGGTTCCTGCCGCCGGAGGGCGGTGGCGGCCGGCAGTCCGCCGTGCTGATCCTCTTCGGGGAAGGCCCCCAAGGCCCCGAGCTGCTGCTCATGGAGCGTGCCGGCAGCCTCCGCTCACACGCCGGCCAGCCGTCCTTCCCCGGTGGCGCCCTCGACCCCGAGGACGGCGACCCGGCCACCAGCGGCCCGCTCCGGGCCGCCCTCCGGGAGGCCCGGGAGGAGACCGGGCTCGACCCCTCGGGCGTCCAGATCTTCGGGGTGCTGCCCCGCCTCTACATCCCCGTGAGCAGCTTCGTCGTGACACCCGTACTCGGCTGGTGGCGGGACCGCAGCCCGGTCGTGGCCGTCGACCCTGCCGAGACCGCCCGGGTCTTCACGGTTCCCGTGGCGGATCTCACGAACCCGGCGAATCGTGCGACAACCGTTCATCCGAGCGGTCACCGAGGCCCCGCATTTCTGGTCGCATCGGCTCTGGTCTGGGGTTTTACCGCCGGAGTGATCGACCGTCTCCTTCACTTCGCCGGCTGGGAGCACCCCTGGGACCGGGGGAAGCAGGTCCCGCTCGACTGGCGGTCATGAGACCGTTGCCCTCATGGTCACTCCGGGGCCGCACCCCCGGGACTCCCCACCTTTCCCGGGACGAACCCCTGGCCGGACGGAGCGCCGGACGATGAATCTGCGAGGCTGACGACGGTGAACGTGCTGGACATCCTGCTGCTGGCAGCCGCTGTGTGGTTCGCGATCGTCGGGTACCGCCAGGGCTTCGTCGTCGGCATCCTGTCGGTGATCGGCTTTCTCGGCGGCGGACTCATCGCCGTCTATCTGCTCCCGGTGCTCTGGGACCAGCTGACCGACGAGGCCGAGGTCTCCACGACAGCCGCAGTGGTCGCGATCGTGATCGTGATCGTCTTCGCCTCCGTCGGCCAGGCCTTCACCACCCACCTCGGCAGCAAACTCCGCCGCTACATCACGTGGTCGCCTGCTCGCGCACTGGACGCCACGGGCGGCGCCCTGGTCAACGTCGTCGCGATGCTGCTCGTCGCCTGGCTGATCGGCTCCGCCCTCGCCGGCACCTCACTGCCGACGCTCGGCAAGGAGGTCCGGAACTCCAAGGTCCTCCTCGGCGTCTCCCGCGTGATGCCCGCCCAGGCGTCCACCTGGACGACCGACTTCTCCTCGGTGCTCGCGCAGAACGGCTTCCCCCAGGTCTTCAGCCCCTTTGCCAACGAGCCCATCACCGAGGTCCGCGCTCCCGACCCGGCGCTCGTCAACAGCCCGGTGGCGGCGGCCGCCCAGCGGTCCATCGTCAAGGTCGTCGGCACCGCACCGAGCTGCAACAAGGTTCTCGAAGGCACCGGCTTCGTCTTCTCCCAGCGCCGGGTCATGACCAATGCCCATGTCGTCGGAGGAGTCGACGAGCCGACCGTCCAGATAGGGGGAGAGGGCAAGCGGTACGACGCCAAGGTCGTCCTCTACGACTGGCAGCGCGACATCGCCGTCCTGGACGTCCCGGACCTCAAGGCCCCGGCGCTCCGGTTCACGGGCACCGACGCCCGCACCGGCGACAGCGCGATCGTCGCAGGCTTCCCGGAGAACGGTTCGTACGACGTGCGTTCCGCACGCGTCCGCGGCCGGATAGACGCCAACGGTCCCGACATCTACCGCCGCGGAGAGGTGCGTCGCGACGTCTACTCACTGTTCGCGACGGTGCGCCAGGGCAACTCGGGCGGTCCGCTGCTCACCGCTGACGGCGAGGTGTACGGAGTGATCTTCGCCCGGTCGCTCGACGACGCCAGCACCGGCTATGCGCTGACCGCTGACGAGATCCGCGACGACATCGAGTTCGGTGCCACGGCCAATCAGCAGGTCGACAGCCAGGGCTGCGCCCTGTGACGCCGTTGGCCCTGTGACGCCGTAAGGAGTGTCCGCCGGACGCCGCCGGACGCCGACGGTCGGCGTCCGGCGGACCTCGTCGGGTGCGCCGTCGGCGCCGTCAGCCGCGGGGATGGCGCAGCCGCGCCGAGACCCAGCGGGCCCGGCGGCGGAGGATACGGGGAATCCCGAGCCGGGGATGGCCCTGTGTCTGCGGGCCGCCCCTCTCGTAGCTGATCGGCGCGGAGGCCGAGCGGGAGTTGCCTGCTGTGTCACCGTAGTCGTGCGTCCAGCCCATACCCCGACGTGTGCCCGTGCCCCAAGGTCGGTAACCGCATCGGGGCCCGCCAATTGGCCTATGCGCCAGGCAATGCCCGTTCGTCGTACGCCCGTTCGGTGCCACACGTGTCATCGACCCGACACGCCGGTCCGGTTACGCCGTGCGGGGGGTACCGCGGGGCGCAACGGGTGAGGTCACCGGTCGGGTTCGGGATCCTTGAGCCAGTTGATGAGCTCCGTGGAGAAGGCCACCGGATCCTCCTCATGGGGGAAGTGACCGAGCCCGTCGAAGAGGCGCCAGCGGTACGGCGCTTCGACGTACTCGCCCGAGCCCGCCGCGCTGCGGGTGCGCATCGCCGGGTCGAGGGAGCCGTGCAGATGGAGCGTCGGCACGCGTACCGGACGCTTCATCCGACGGTTGAACTGGATGCCGTCCGGACGGGCCATCGAACGCACCATCCACCGGTAAGGCTCGATCGAGCAGTGCGCGGTCGACGGAATGCACATCGCCCGCCGGTACACCTCGACCGCGTCGTCCTCCGGCGGTCGCGGCCCCGACCAGTCCCGGATGAGCGTGCCCACGAGCGCGGCGTCGTCCGCGACGAGCTGACGCTCCGGCAGCCACGGCCGCTGGAAGCCCCAGACGTAGGAGCCGGCACGGCTCTGTGCGTAGTCACCGAGCATCGACGAGCGCCAGCGGCGTGGATGCGGCATCGAGGAGACCGCGAGCCGGCGCACCAGCTTGGGGCGCATCACGGCGGCGGTCCAGGCGAGATAGCCGCCCAGGTCATGGCCGACGAGTGCTGCGTCGGGCTCACCGAGGGACCGCACGACGCCGGTGATGTCGAGGGCGAGATTCGCGGGGTCGTAACCCCGCGGCGTACGGTCGCTGCCGCCCACTCCCCGCAGATCCATCGCCACCGCCCGGAACCCGGCGTCGGCGAGGGCCGTCAGCTGATGCCGCCATGTCCACCAGAACTGCGGAAAGCCGTGCAGCAGCAGCACCAGCGGCCCGTCGCCCAGCTCCGCGATATGGAAGCGCGCACCGTTGGCCGCCACGTCGCGATGGGTCCAGGGACCATCGATCCGTACCGGGCCGCCAGTGCCCGCGCCGTTGCCGTTTCCGGTGCCGCCGGAGCTCGTATCAGGGACCGTCATGCAGATGAGCGTGCCACAACGACGGCCGAGTCCTGGTCCTGACGGGGGTGCGGTTTGACGTTCCCCAGCACGGCTGCGGTCTGCTTGGCCGAGGCCATCGACCTCTCCGGCGGCTTGACCTTCTTGAACTTCGTCATGGCGAGCAGCGCCGCCAGCCCTGCCACCAGGAGAAAGGCCACACCCACGATCAGGAAGGACCAGGCCAGCCCGAGACCGAGATTGTGGATCCCGTACGCCGCCGCGAAGCTCAGCACCGGCAGCGAGAACAGCGCGAGTACGCCCGCGATGGTCAGCGATGCCCCGCCCGTCACTCCGCGCTTGACGTCCTGCCGGATCTCCGCCTTGGCCAGGGCGATCTCGTCGTGCACCAGTGCGGACATCTCGGCCGTCGCCGTGGCGACCAGCTGGCCGAGGGTGCGGTCCGGGCCGATCAACCGGACCGGACCGACCGTGTCACCTGCTGCTTCGACGGCGCGGGCGGCAGTCGCCGACCGCTTGCCGGGGTCGCTCATCGCTGACTCCCTCATCATGTCTGCTTCGGATCCGTTGTCAGATCATGCCGGACGGTGGCTGTCGTCGCGCGATGCCCCCGCCACTTCGGCCCTGCGCCGGTGCTCCGCGGCCTTCTCCTCGTGGATCGCGGCCATCCGCAGGTGGTACTCCGGATTGTCCTGCTCGTACACGTCGGGAATGCCGTCGTGGTCCTCGTCGCGCTCCTCCTCCTCGCACAGTGCCTGGTACTTGCGTACCCGCAGCTTCAGAAGCACAGCCGCGACCACGGCGGCGATGAGCGAGCCCATGAGCACCGAGGCCTTGACCTCGTCCGTCAGTGCGGCGTTCCCGGCGAAGGCCAGCTCGCCGATGAGGAGGGAGACCGTGAAGCCGATGCCGGCGAGCGATGCCACGGCGAAGACGTCGGGCCAGGCCAGATCCTCGTTGAGCTCGGCTCTGGTGAACCGGGCTGCGAGCCAGGTGCCGCCGAATACGCCGACGGTCTTGCCGACCACCAGTCCGAGGACGACACCGATGGGCTCGGGCCTGCTGAAGACCTGGTGAAGGGCGTCGCCCGACACGCTCACACCGGCGGAGAACAGGGCGAACAGCGGTACGGCGAGTCCGGCCGAGAGGGGCCGTACGAGGTGCTCGATGTGCTCACCGGGGGAGTGCGTTTCGCCCTCGCGCCGGGTGCAGCGCAGCATCAGGCCCATGGCGACACCGGCGATGGTCGCGTGGACGCCGCTGTTGTACATCAGGCCCCAGACGACGAGGGCGAGGGGAACGTAGATGTACCAGCCACGTACGCCCTTGCGCAGCAGCAGCCAGAACACGCCGAGCCCGACGACCGCGCCGCCGAGCGCGGCGAAGTTGAGATCGCTGGTGAAGAAGATCGCGATGATCAGGATCGCGAAGAGATCGTCCACGACGGCGAGGGTGAGCAGAAAGGCTCTTATCGCGGACGGCAGCGAGGTGCCGATGACCGCGAGCACCGCGAGTGCAAAGGCGATGTCGGTGGCGGTGGGCACCGCCCAGCCGTCCAGGGAGCCGCCGCCCGTGACGTTGACGAGGGTATAGACGACAGCGGGGACGGCCATGCCGCAGACCGCTGCGACGACCGGCAGGGCCGCGGCCTTGCGGTCGCGCAGTTCACCGGCGACCAGCTCACGCTTGAGTTCGATACCGGCGACGAAGAAGAAGACGGCGAGCAGCCCGTCGGCGGCCCAGTGTTCCACGGACAGGTCCAGGCCGAGTGCGGCCGGGCCCAGGTGGAAGTCGCTCACGGTCTTGTAGCTCGCGCTCACGGGACTGTTCGCCCAGATGATCGCGACGACTGCGGCGAGAAGCAGCAGGACGCCGCCGACCGTCTCCGTGCGCAGTGCGTCCCCGACGAACGTCCGCTCGGGGAGGGAGAGACGTCCGAGGAACTTGTGGGGAGTGCGGCTGGGCGCTGCCACGAGCGGGGACCTCCGGTGTGATGGGCATGGCTGAGCACATGCCGACCAGACTTCCCGGCGCACCTAGGTCTTCGTGTGGCGGTTCTCTTGTTGCGCTGTTGATGCGGTCATTACTTTACCTAAGAACGTAGCCGGGTGACCAAGGTGCATCCGATGATCTTCACATTAAGCGCAAAAGGGGCACCCGGCTCGTTGCTGCCGGGTGCCCCGTGCCGTACGTGGACCTGGGGTCAGTCGTTGGGGGGTGTGGTGGGGAGTTTGGATTGGATGAGGTTCATGACGGAGGTGTCGGTGAGGGTGGTGATGTCGCCGAGTTGGCGG